>NZ_DAMCJP010000009.1:0-100594 GCF_032097965.1 Moraxella sp. CTOTU49803
TAGCATGTTGGACTTCTTTTTTTTATCCTTTCTTATGTCGAATTCAGGTTAATTAACTGTTAATTATTCGAAATCAGTTATACACTAGCAATGATCAGCTATCACCAAACACATCGCGGCTATACACTTTTGCCTCGACGTGCGCTAATTCGGGATGTAATCGGTTCGCGACAATCACATCGCTGGTTTGTAAAAAACTGGCTAAATCATTGACTACAGGACAATCCATAAACTGCGGTGACGACAGACTGGGCTCATAGATTTGTACATCAATGGCATGTTGTTTGAGCAGTTCAATAATGTCCAAAATTGCAGAATCTCTAAAGTTATCGGCATCTTTTTTCATGCTCAAGCGGTATACACCCACGTTATTAGGCTGCTTGGCGATAATTTGACGGGCAACAAAGCGTTTGCGGGTATTGTTGGCATCCACCACGGCATGAATCACATTGGCAGGAATCCCTTCATAATTGGCTTTAAGCTGTTGGGTGTCTTTGGGTAGACAATAGCCACCATAGCCAAATGATGGGTTGTTGTAATGCATGCCAATCCGCGGGTCTAAGCTCACACCGGTGATAATCGACTCACTATCAAGCCCCATGCTTTCGGCAAAGCTATCTAACTCGTTAAAAAATGCAATACGTGTGGCAAGGTAGCTATTGGCAAATAGTTTGACCGCCTCCGCCTCGGTGGGCGGCATGATTTGGCTTGGCGTGTCGGTTTGTTCGCTGGCGGTTTGGTATTGGGTGATTAATTGGTGACAAACATCTTGCAGCGCTGGCACATGGTTTATATCACAGCCAACGATAATACGTGATGGATGAAGATTGTCATATAACGCTTTGCCTTCCCGCAAAAACTCCGGCATAAACAAAATACGCGTATCAAATTTTGCCTGCATGTCAACGGTAAATCCAATTGGCACAGTCGATTTGATCACAATCGGTACTTGTGCGTTGTGAGCGCGTACGGTTTGGATACTGGTTTCCACCGATGAGGTATCGAATTTGCCCGTGGCGACATCATAATTGGTTGGTGTGGCGATAATCACCAAATCTGCGGTTGAAAAATCCGCCTCACTTACCAACTGCGCCGCTAAATTCAGTGACTGGGTTGCCAAGAACTGTGCAATCAACGCATCGTCAATCGGCGACTCTTGCTGTTGTAATTGGGCAATTTTTTGGGCATCGATATCGACCAAGGTGACTTGGTTAGCGAGTTTAGGCTGGGCTAATAAGACGGCATTGGACAGACCGACATAGCCTGCCCCAATGACAAAAATAGTTGTAATCATGGGTGATGGAACCTTACAAATCGCAGCAAAAATTAGCGAAGCCGTCGCGTATTTTCAGCCTTGATATTTCTTATATTTTTAAATTAGGTAAGTTTGTGCCAATATCACTATAGTTTGACAAAATGGCATAGCAATGACAACGATTATTTTGCAGCATCTGTATTTTAAGCATCTAGACTGTCAAGACAAATGCATTCACTAATGGACTTAGATTGCCACGTCAAATGCGCTAAAATAGTTAGGTCAATTATATTGTGAATTTTTCATTATTTACCATCAATCACCCTTCAGAGATAACGATGCAACCGACTTCCAATTTTGCTGACCTCATTGCCTTAATGGCACGACTGCGCCAAGACTGTCCTTGGGATAAAAAACAAACCAACGACAGCCTCATTCCTTACGCCCTAGAAGAAACCTATGAGCTCGTCGAAGCCATACAATCAGGCGACATTGACGACATCAAGGGTGAGCTTGGCGATGTGCTGCTACAAGTGGTTTTTCACGCTTGTCTATATGAAGAGCAGCAGCAGTTTGATATCAGTGAGGTGATTTTCACCTTACAACAAAAACTCATTCGCCGTCACCCGCATGTGTTTGACAAAGAAAATCTAAAAACCGATGAAGATGTCAAAAAACGCTGGGATGAAATCAAAGCCTTGGAAAATGCCGAAAAAGCCAAACAGGGTAAACTGGCAAACCATCGCCGCACCCTTGATGCGGTCAAGGCAGGCTCAGCGTTAATGCAAGCGCAAGAACTACAAAAAACTGCCAATAAAGTCGGTTTTGATTGGGATGTGGTGTCGGGTGCGGTGGACAAATTGGATGAAGAAGTGGCAGAGCTCAAAGAAATCTTACCAATCGATGGTCAAAAACCGACACCTGCGCAAAAAGCGCTGCTAGAAAAAGAACTGGGGGATTGTTTTTTTGCCCTAGTCAATATTGCCCGCAAATTGGGCATTGATAGCGAAAAAGCGACTTTGACCACCGTGCATAAATTTCGCTCTCGTTTTGGCTTTATTGAAGATGCGCTCGCCAAAATGGGTAAAACCCCTGAAACTGCTAGCTTAGAAGAAATGGATAACTTGTGGGATTTGGCAAAACAGCATGAAAAACTTGTATAAGGGGGTTTGAGCACGGCATAGGTTTTAGGGTCTAGTGTTATTGACAGCTAATACCCTTTTTACATGCCGTGTACATTTTTTTGCTAAAACAGTTTTTTAGCTAAGTTTGTACTAAGTTTGGGGTGGCATAATAGCTCACATCAACTCATTAAACCCATGTATTAATCCAATTTCATTAATAGCATTGATTTAACACAAGGTTTGATTCGTTTGTCATTGAATCTATCTTGTTTATTCAATCTTGTTGATCCATTACATAAATCGGTATAACAATAATATTTTAAGAGACGACTATGAAAAAAACGCTATTTGCATCCGCCCTAGCTTTGGTATTTGCTTCAACAACCGCTTTTGCAGCACCGGCTGTACCACCTGTACCTGCCCATAACGTAACTCACAAAAAAGTGGTTCATAAGAATGAATTACACCATAAACCTGTGAAAAAAATTGTCAAAAAACCTGTTAGAAAACAGGTGAAAAAACATTATGTCAAAAAACAGGTCAAAGTAAACCGTGGTCACCCTCATATAAAAGGAGAGCATGCAAAAGGTCAGCCAAGATAATTTCTCGTTATCGCCACAAGCCTTTAGTGCATAGTAAAAGCCGAAACCTGACTGGGTTTTGGCTTTTTTATTGCCCAAGATTTATTGTTCCAGACGCGTTGGCAAGTTATACTGAGTTAAAAGGGATTTGACCGTTAAAGCAATGATTTTTCGATTATTAGTTGGCTCGATTTTTGCCATTTTAGTTCTAGCGCTATGGGCAGTGCCCGCACAGGCGCAAGTATGTACCCCATCCTTGACGCCCGAGCAGGCTTTTTTGGCAGTGACAAATTTGACTGGGAATAACGGTGGTACCACAAAACCCTCTGCAAATCTTCTTGCCAATTCACCCAAAGTGATTAATATCAATACAGCCAGTGAAACCCAGCTTACACAGCTTGATGGTATCGGCGCCAAAAAAGCGCAGCAAATTATTTTATACCGGCGAATGATAGCGCCGTTTGCCACGGCAGATGACCTAGCCAACGTCAAAGGTATAGGCAAAGCGACTGTCGATAAAAATCGCCACCGCATTACCACCCAATAATGATAGCTCAATAAAGCATTGGCAATCATCACAAGCCTATTCTTATTTTATACACGCTGTACTAGCAAGCAAACCATCTCATCCAGTAGCGCTCACGTCCTACAAATAATCTATCGTTTAATAATACTTTTTGCTCACTGGATTTTTTGTAACCGTGAATTAATATCCCTAGTTAGGCAGAAATTTGGTACACTAACCGCTAATAAATTTCTGCCGTTTTCATGGATTTTGGTTATATACATGGCAAAAAAAACTCGCAAATCACCTAGCACAGCAACCACTGCTGGCAATGCCGCAACCGATTATGTTTTAGATAGACAGTCGGCTCGCCGGGATGCCAAAAAACTGGGCTTAAACAAAGCTGATTTACCCAACTCCATCAAAGAAGTGATTAGCACACTGACGCAGGCGGGTTTTGAATCCTACATCGTCGGTGGTGGAGTGCGTGATGCCTTGTTAGGCTTAAAGCCCAAAGACTTTGATGCTGTGACCAATGCCACCCCCAATCAAATCAAAGAAGTATTTGGCAAACGCTGCCGCATCATCGGACGCCGTTTTCAGCTGTGTCATGTGTATTCTGGTCGCGATATGATTGAAGTTGCGACCTTTCGCGCGCCGCCTAAGGACAACAATCATCTCACCGAAGACGGCATGATCATGCGTGACAATGTGTGGGGTGATATTTATCAAGATGTGGTGCGCCGCGATTTTAGTATCAATGCCCTGTACTATCAGCCATTTGACGACATCGTTTATGATTTTTGTGGGGGTCTCAACGATATTGAAAACCGCACCATTCGTCTGCTCGGTGACACCCAAAAACGGGTGGAAGAAGACCCTGTACGCCTGTTACGAGCGCTGCGTTTTAAAGCAAAATTGCAGTTTGATTTTGACAATGCCTTAAATCAACAATTCAAAGCGCAAAACTGGGCATTATTGGCGCAAGTATCCCCTCACCGCTTGTACGATGAGACGCAAAAAATGTTCACAGGCGGCTACTTGGTGCCGATGTTACCGCTGCTATTTGATTATGGTGCGTTTTCCCAGTTGTTATTTTATCCACCAACAAGCGTGACACCACTACTCAACCAAGTCACCATAAATACCGATAGGCGCATAGGTAGTGGTAAAAGCATTAACCCTGCGTTCTTTTATGCGACTATTTTGTGGGAAAACTATCTGTATCTATTGGATAAGTTTAAAAAGAACACACCGTTTAGCGACGCGCAAAACCAAGCCGCCAATAAAGTGTTGGACAAGCAGCGCCAGCACACAGCCATGCCCAAGTTTGCCGAGCAGTTTATTAAAGATATTTGGCTCATGCAGCCAAGACTTGCCCAGCCGCGCAAAAAAAATCTGCAAAAGTTGTTTGAAAACCCACGTTTTCGGGCTGCCTATGACTTTTTGATGATGCGTGAGCAAGTGGAAGCCAAAAACCAAGCGCTTGCCAAACAGCATGGCGCAGCGATTACGTTGGATAATGAAAGTACCAACGGCATGGGGCATTGGTGGGCGTGGTTTCAAACCCTAGGTGCCAAACAGCAGCAACAAGCGATTGATGAGTTTGACCTCGAATCGGTGCGTTTGCGCTTTGCGAATATTGTCAATCAGACCAGTTTTGAGGATGACAGTGTTGCTTACCAAACTAGCGATGCGGTGCATGATAATGAGGCAGGCAGGGGTAGCGATTTGAGTCATGCACAGCGCCGCCGCGAACGACGCCGTTTGCCATTTGCAGCAAGCAGCCAAATCGAGCATGAACTGCTGCAAGATACAGCGCTATCTACCAAAGCACACAAACTAACGCAGCAGCAGCAACTTGAAAAAGCCCAACTGCAGCAGTTATCGCTTGCCAGTCACACCAACTCAGCACCGGCTAAATCACTTATCGTAGCGCCAATCACAGCGCAAAAAAACGATGACCACCCTTATCAGCCGATAGTTTCTGATTCAGTATCAGCTTATACTGAGACAAGTGCACGCCCAAATAGTTCACACTCAAATGATTCGAACCCAAATAATTCACACCCAAACGATTCGAACCTAGGTCGCTCACGCAAACGCGATAAAGCTTATTTATCGGTAGCCAGTGTACCTGCCAAACGTGCGCGACGTGCCCCTAGCTCAACCTGGTCGATTTTGGAGCAACGCCAGCAAGCGGATATCACAACATCCGCTAGTGATTTGCGTGGCGAACCTGTCAGCCCAACACCCGTCAGACAAAGCACCGACAATCAGGCGGTGACTCATACCGATACTGATATTGGCACTGACATTCGCACTAACACTGACACCGTCAATCATTCGGCTTCCAATAAATTAATGATTGACAATGGCGTGGTACAGCCAAAGCCAAAGCGAGCGCCACGGACGCGTAAAAAAGCGGTTGCTGATAGCAAAGTCTCAGCAGAAGGGGTGACTGATAGCGAGGCAGCGGCAGCGCCAAAACGCACGCGCAAACGCGCGGTCAAAATCGACGGTCATCAGCCATGATTACGTGCTATATCGGTTTGGGTGGCAATATCGCAAACGCGCTTGGTACGCCAAGGCAGCATATAGCCAACGCCATTGCGGCGTTTTACGCATCGCCACACTTTGCCAATGTTACAGCATCATCACTGTATCAATCCAAAGCCTTTGGGGTCACCGACCAGCCCGATTTTTTTAATGCGGTGGTAAAAGTTGATACCGATTTGACGCCCTTAGCCCTGTTGGATTTTTGCCAAAGTTTAGAGAGCGCTGCCAAGCGCACGCGTTTGCGCCACTGGGGTGAGCGTAGTTTGGATGTCGATGTATTATTGTATGGCGATGACACAATCAACAATGCGCGTTTAACCGTGCCACATGAGGGCTTATTTGCGCGTAATTTTGTGCTGATTCCGATGCTAGAGCTTGACCCAACCCTTATGGTAAATGGGCAAAAATTGGCAGACTTACCGACCAGTCAACAGTGGCAGGGCTTGGAAAAATTAACCGGAGTTTAACTCATATCAGTTAACATGGTTTGTAAAAATTAACAAATTATTGGTGCTATAGATTTGAAATCGCAAAAAATTAAACCATTGATAAAGTAACGTTTTTTGTTTTTCCTATTTCTTGTTTTTGCCTGTTTCTTTTGCCCTTGCTTCTTTTAGCTTTACTTCTTTTAGCTTTACTTCTTTTAACCTTGCTTTTTAAAGGAAACCGCATGAGCTACGTTAGCAACCTAGAATCTAACCCTGATTCAACAACTGAGTCAACTTCTGCCGCAGCGACGACCAAGGCTAAATTACCTGTGACCTTGTCCACTTTAAACAAACTCAAAGCCAATGGCGAGACGTTCTCGTGCTTGACATGTTATGACGCCAGTTTTGCAGCAGCCATGCAAGTTGCCGCGATTGATACGATTTTGATTGGCGATAGCCTTGGCATGGTAGTGCAAGGACAAACCTCAACCTTACCTGTCACAATCGCAGACATGGTGTATCATACCCAAAACGTGGCTCGTGCCAACAGTCATGCACTGATTTTATGTGATTTACCTTTTATGAGCGTTGCCACGCTTGAGCGCGCACTCGATGCCAGCCAAGCGGTGATGCAAGCCGGCGCCCATGTGGTCAAAATCGAAGGCGGTGCCGAGCTTGCCAAAATCGTGTCAGTGCTTGCCAACAACGGCGTGCCGACCTGTGTGCATCTAGGTTTGACGCCGCAATCAGTGAATGTGTTTGGTGGCTACAAAGTACAAGGCAAAACCGATGCCCAAGCGGAAAAACTCATGGCTGACTGTCAAGCAGTGGTAGAGGCGGGCGCCGCCATTTTACTGCTCGAATGTGTCCCTGCTGAGCTTGCCAAAAAAGTGCGTGACACTTTCCCCGTCCCAGTGATTGGCATCGGTGCGGGCGTGGAGTGTGATGGTCAAGTGCTGGTGATGCACGATATGCTTGGGGTATATACCCGTAAACCTGCCAAATTTGTCAAAGACTTTTTGACCGACGAGCATAACGAAACCAAAGATATCACCGGGGCGTTTAAAGCCTATCATAAAGCGGTCAAAGACCGTACGTTCCCAACGCCAGCCCATAGTTTTTAGTAATCATAAAGGCAAAAAAATGCAAGTATTTCATACCATCAGCGCATTACGTGACACCTTAATACCTTTACGCCATCAAGCGGCTGCGCCAAAGATAGCGCTGGTTCCCACGATGGGTAATTTGCACAGCGGTCACGTGACCCTCGTCAAAAAAGCCAAAGAACTTGCCGATATCGTGGTGGTCAGTGTATTTGTTAACCCAACCCAATTTGGCGTGGGTGAAGACTTTGATACCTACCCACGCACGCTAGAGGCTGATGTGGCAAAACTTACCGACGCGGGGGCAAATTTTGTGTTTGCCCCAAGCGTGGAACAAATGTACCCAACCTACCCTAACAACGTGCAAGTGCTATCAGGTGATATTAGCAAAATCTTGTGTGCCAACACTCGCCCCACCCACTTTGATGGTGTCGGCTTGGTGGTGAGCAAACTGTTTAATATCGTCCAACCTGACATCGCTGTTTTTGGCAAAAAAGACTATCAACAACTTGCCATTATCCGCCAGTTGGTCGCTGAGCTAAATTTCCCGATTGAGATTGTCGGGGTGGATATCGTGCGGGCTGAGGACGGGGTGGCATTATCGTCTCGTAATCAATACTTAAGCGAAGCAGAACGTCAACTTGCCCCCACCTTGCAAAAAAGCTTGCAACAGCTTGCCAATGAGTTAAAAACTGCCAATTTTGCCGATTTTGACCAGATTATTGCCGGCGCAATTGATAAGTTAAATCGCGTGACGGTGGCTGATTCAGGCTTTAAAGTGGATTATTTGGAAGTTAAAAATCGCTTATTACAACCGCCGAAGCCCACTGATAAAGACTTGGTAATTTTGACCGCCGCTTTTTTGGGCAAGAAAACACGGCTTTTAGATAACCTAGAGTTTAGTCGGGAGTTAAATCAGGAATTTAGTCCGGAATTGAATCAGCAATTGGGGCAGCAATCGGCTAGCGATTTTAATCAACAACCTACCACCGCATCTGTAAAGGATTAACTATGTCAAAGCTGCAAGTTATCATTGTTTCAGGACGTTCAGGTTCGGGTAAGACATCGGTTCTCAATATCATGGAAGACTTTGGCTATTATCCAATTGATAATTTGCCACTCTCGCTAGTCCCTAGTGCCATTGATAAACTTGTACATGACAGCCAAATTTATAAAATCGCCATTGGTGTCGATGTACGCTCACCACAAGCGGACTTATCGCGGTTTGCCGAGGTCTATCATAAGCTGATAGATACTTATAGCAAACCGGCGATTAAAATACTGTATGTGACTGCCCAAGAAAGCGTCCTGGTGGCACGGTTTGACGCCACGCGCCGCCTGCATCCGTTAATGGCAGTGTCGGGCAATCTACCCAATGCCATCAAAAAAGAAATCGATATTTTAGAGCCGATTGCCATCCGCGCTGATATCAAAATTGACACCAGCCTTCTTAATATCCACCAACTCAAAGAAGTCATTCGCGATCATTTGGGCGTGGATAATGCGGTAACCGTCAATATTTTATCCTTTGGGTTTAAATATGGGGCACCGATTGATGCCGATTTTATCTTTGATGTGCGTACCCTGCCAAACCCCCATTGGATGATTGAACTGCGCAACCAGACAGGGCTAGATGATGGTGTCAAAGCATTTTTTGATGACTATAGCGAAGTAGATGAGATGGCGAATGATATTATCGCTTTTTTTAAAAAATGGCTGCCGCCTTTTTTGCACAACAATCGCCACACCGTGACCATCGCTATCGGCTGTACTGGGGGCAAACACCGCTCTGTGTATATCGCAGAAAAGTTGGGCGAGTCACTGACCCAATCGCTACCCAAAGAGATGGTAGTACGTATCAAGCACCGTGAAAAAAACCGCTGGTAGTGCGTTCTGAATCAACTTTGTACTTATGATTGATAACTTTGAGATTGATAAATGATTAATTTTGACCAAATGGATATGGCAGTTAGCCGTACCGAACTAAAAAAAGCCCATGAGCGCCTACAGCGACTGGCTGAGCCGCTTGCCAATTTGTCAAAAAAACAAATGAAGGCACTGCCTGCCAGTGAGTTTTTTTTGGATGACTTGCTGCAGCTTGCCGATATCACCAGCCATGAAGCACGCAAACGTCACATTAAGCGTTTGGGTAAATTGCTGGCTGAAGAAGAACCGCATGCGATTGTCGAATTTTTATTTCGCCATACCTTTAGCCCTGAGCAACAAGCCAAAATTGAAAGTTGGCAAACGCGCCTGAATTTGCAAGATGACAACACCTTAAAACAATTTACCAAAACCTTTTTTGACAGTGAATTCAACACTATCAAGCAGCTGCTGATTTGGATTGCCTACGCCGAATATACCCAAGATGATGAATTGATGAATGAGAGTGTGGCTGATTTACACACTTATATCCGCCAAGTGGCGATTTTGTCCAAAGGTAAATAGTCGGACTGATTGCCAGTTTTCTAACCACTTATCCTTATATTGCTTTGCTAGTGGGCGTTGCTTTTTTGATGAGTTAGGGTTGGCGCGCTAGCCTATGAGTCGATTTTTTACTACCAAAGCTATTTTCATCATAAAATAACGTAAAATTGCTTTTATTTTATAGAGTGAGCCGCTAAGGTATGCCATCAGCCTTAGCCATCCTGTCCGCAATGAGTCATTTTCACCAGTTACGTCAACACACCCAGTCCAATCCCAACTATCCCAACCAAATTCGCCAGTGGCGCGTGATTGTCATGGCGATTTCGGCATTTATTTTTAATACCACCGAATTTGTGCCGATTGCGCTGCTGTCTGACATTGGTCATAGCTTTGCCATGCCGGTAGAAACGGTGGGGCATATGATCACTATCTATGCTTGGATTGTGGCTATTTTGTCGCTCCCTGCCATGCTTGTCACTGCCCGTATCGAACGGCGTAAGCTATTGATAGGGTTATTTGTTATCTTTATCGGGGGGCATGCGGTGTCGGTGATGGCGCAAAGTTTTGCCATGCTGTTGGTTGGGCGGGCTTTGATTGCGCTAGCGCATGCGGTGTTTTGGTCAATTACCGCAAGCCTTGTGGTGCGTGTGGCACCCAAAGATCGTCAAACCAAAGCCTTGGGGCTATTGTCGATGGGTAGCGCGCTAGCGACGGTGCTTGGGTTGCCATTAGGTCGGATGATTGGGCAGTGGCTCGGGTGGCGGATGACGTTTGGCACGATTGGCGCGGCTGCGCTCTTGGCAATGATCATGGTGTGGTGGATTTTACCAAAACTGCCGAGCAAAGATGTCGGCTCAGCCGCAAGTTTACCCAGTATCTTCAGCAATATCCCCTTGCTCACTGTCTATACACTCACTGTGCTATGTGTGACGGCACACTTTACGGCGTATAGTTATATTGAGCCTTATATGCTGACGATTAGTCAGTTTAGTCAGCAATTTGCTACGGTGATTTTGCTGAGTTTTGGGGTGGCAGGTTTGCTAGCGAGCTGGCTATTTGGGCACTTTTACGACCGCTTTCCACGGGCGTTTTTGATTAGCGCGATGGCAACGCTGCTGTTTTCGTTGTTAGCATCCGCTTGGCTGCCCCATGTGCCAATCTTGTGGCTTGCCCTAGCCTTGCTATGGGGCTTGGCAATTACGGCGATTAGCCTTGCTTTGCAGCTACGTGTATTGCAGCTTGCGCCGAATGCCACTGATGTAGCGATGTCAATTTTTTCAGGAATTTATAACATCGGTATCGGCGGCGGCGCGTTCGTCGGTGGACTGGTGATTGCAAGCCTAGGACTGGCTATGGTGGGTTATGTGGGGGCAGGTATCGCGCTCATTGCCATGGTTTGTCTAATGGTGTATTTGGCGCGCACCCAAAAGTAATCAAACACAGAGCTTACTTGTAATTGGGCTTGCGCTTAGACTTACGACTGGACTTACGATTGAGCTTGCTTGCAGCCGACTTTTCCCACTGACAAGTTAACTGATATTCAGCGTTTCTACCAATGCCTGTTTGAGTTTTTCTAGTCGCTCATCCGATAGTGGTTTGTCTTCATGGTCAGTGATAAAGAACATATCTTCGGCGCGCTCACCCAATGTGGTAATGCGGGCAAAATGCACTTCAATATCATGCGCCAAAAACACCTGCCCAACACGCGCAAGCAAGGCTGGCTGGTCAAGGGTTTCCAAAATCATCATATGCTGATTGGATTGCGGGTTAAAACTAAAAGACACTTTGGTGGGCACATGAAAATGCTTGAGCTGTCTGGGCATGCGCCGCTGCGCCACCTCAGGCAGCGTCGGACTAATAAAGGCTTGTTTTAAACGCTCTATGAGTTCAGTTTGGCGCTCGGTATCGGTGAGCAGCGTGCCATGTCTATCAAGCAGTACGTAAGAATCTAGGGCAAAATCTCGCGAGGCGGTGATGACGCGCGCATCGAGTACGTCCAAATCCATTTGGTCAAACACCGTCATGGTCACCGCAAATAAATTGGATTGGTCATGGGTGTAGATAAATACTTGCACGGCATCGAGTGCCAACTCGCGATGTTCACGCAAAATAATCAGCGGCTCAGGTTGCTCGCTCTCTGTGCGTTGTTTTTGTACCTCATCATGCGCCATGATGGCTTTAGAATGCCAAACAATATCGCTTGGGACTTCACGCAAAAAATACTCTTCCCCTAGCCCATCCCACAGGCTTTCAATGTCAGCCAAGCTATTATCAGCTGCTAGCAAATCACGCGCGCTTTGCTTGTTACTGGCAATCATATCTTGTCGGTTCGTCGGCGCATCGATATCAGCCCGCAGGATACGGCGGGTTTGGGTATATAGTTGACGCATCAAGGTTGCCCGCCAACTGTTCCAAAGCTGCGGGTTGGTGGCATTCATATCGGCAACGGTAAGCACATACAAATAATTCAAATAAGTCACATTCCCGACTTTATCGGCAAATTCTGCGACAACTTCGGGGTCAGAGATGTCTTTTTTCTGCGCGGTCATCGACATCAATAAATGCTGAGACACCAGCCAGCCGACAAGCTCGGCATCGGCTTGGCTTAACCCATGTGACAAGCAAAACTTGATGGCATCTTGCTCGCCAAGTTCACTGTGGTCACCGCCCCGACCTTTGGCAATATCATGGAAAATCGCTGCCAACACCAGCATCTCTTTACGGTCAATACGGCGGTAGATACCACTGACAAGCGGATAGGTATCAACATAATTGTCATCGGTAAAGCGGTGCAACATACGTATTAACATCAAAATATGGGCATCCACCGTATAACGGTGGAACAAGTCATATTGCATCAACCCAGTAATTTGCCCAAAAGCAGGCAGATAACTACCTAGCACGCCATAACGCTTCATGACTCGCAGTCGCCAAAATAGCAAATTTTGCTCTTTGATATTGTCCATAAACATGGCTTTGTTGGCGGGATCATTGCGAAAATGCTCATCAATGCCTCGCGCGGCGATTTTTAAAATCCGTAGCGTGCGGGTACGAATATGGCGAATATTTTGCTGACCCATCAACAAAAACATTTCTAAAATCGCGGTCGGATGCTGGGCAAATACCCGGGTATGCGTCACCGCAATGCGATTACCGACCAGTTTGAAACGCTCATTAATCACCTTATGTACCGGGCGCTGTTCATCGGGTAAGCGCGCCTCAATCAACGTTTCATAATAATGCTGGGTGAGCATTTCAGACAATGTTGAGTTTGACATGGCATAGCGGTAATAATCGCGCATAAACTGCTCGACTGCGGCATTGGGATGCGAATTGTCACGGTAACCGATACGCTCAGCAATCAGGCGCTGATAGTCGAATAAAACACGGTTTTCATTGCGTTTGGCAATTTTGTGCAGATGATGGCGAATCAACCACAAAAAATCTTCCGCTTGTTGCAGCTCATCAAATTCTTTTTCGGTAATAAATTCTTGCTGCACCAGTCCAAACAAGTTTGTCACGCGAAAATAGCGCTTACTAATCCAGCCGACAGTATGAATATCTCGCAAGCCCCCTGGCGCGTTTTTAAGGTCAGGCTCTAGGTTATACTCCGTCGAATTATGTTTAAGATAGCGCTCTTTAGCTTCTGCCATTTTGGCCTCATAAAACTTGGTTTGTGACCAGTTTTTATTAAGTAGCTGCATCGGCAACCCAGCTTGGGCAACATTGCCCGCCAAAATTCGTGCTTCTAACAGACTTGTTGCGACCGTGATATCATCGTGACAAGCCTCATCGCACTCTTCAACAGAGCGCACCACCAAAGCAGGATCAATCCCAATATCCCAGAGCTTAGCGACGAACGGGGAAATTTTTTGGTTCAAGGACTCATCAATCGGGTTTGGACTTAACAGCAATAAATCCACATCTGAAAACGGGTGCAACTCCCCACGCCCATACCCTCCTGTGGCAAACAGCGTCAAATCAGTTTGATCGAGCTCATACAACTCAAATAAGGCTGCCATCATGCTATCAATCGCACAGCAGCGCCCCATGACGACTTGGCGAATCGGTATGCCAGATGCCAGCGCCTTATCCAAGTCCGCTTCCACTGCGGCTAACCAAGCGGGTATGCCAAGATTGGCTTCGCCTTGCAGGCTAAGCGCAGGCAGTGGGGTAAAATACGGTAGTATCGGTGGGCAAGTAAACATAGCAAATCCTAATCGACGCCATTGTTAGCAGAGTTAGCAGATCAATTTTCAGTATTACAAATTTGATGCAAAAAAGCTAGCCGCCGCTTGTAGCGAAAACTTAGGCTTAAAAACTTGGGCTTAAAAGCTCAGCGATAGGAAAATTATTGATTGTCAAAAGATGGTGACGCTGGCTCGTCATCAAGCAGGGTGTTGTTATGGGTAAGATAGGGGCATTTGTCTTTGCGAAAGGCATGGGTCAGCTGTTGTGCCACAAAATTGACGGTTTCTACGGGCTGTTCGCTAGCCGTTTCTCGCAATAGTTTGGACGGTGCATGGGTTAACGTTTGGGTGAGTTTACGGGTCAGTTCGGTTAACACGGCTTCGGCTGCATGACCATCGGCAAGCTGCTGTAAGGATTGGCTTAAAATCATATCCGCATGGTGTTTGGCTTGCTCACGGTACTGCTGAATATCCTGACCCACTTGGCGCACCAAGTATTTGCGCTCAATCGCCACCACGATTTGGCTCACCAATAATTCTGCTTCTACGGCAGCTTGGCGACGCTGTTCAAGATTGCCTGCAATCACATGTTGTAAGTCATCGATTGAGTATAAATAAACATCATCTAGCTCACTGACGGTAGGTTCAATATCGCGAGGGACTGCTAAATCAATCATTAACATGGGCTGATGACGGCGCTGTTTTAACGCCTGTTTCACCATGGTTTTATCAATCAAGGTATATAAGCTACCGCTACAGCTGGTTACAATATCCGCTTGCGGCAACACGCTGGGTAATTGATCAAGCGGGGTAATCTCAATCTGCGGCACAATCGTTTCAAGCTCAGAGGCAAGCAGCGCGGCACGCTCAGGACTACGATTACAGATGATGACTTTGCCGACACCTAAACCTGCGATATTGGTCGCAACCAGCCGATTCATCTCCCCTGCCGCGACCACCAGCAAAGTGTTGTTGCTAGGTTTTTGAAAAATTTGGGTCACCAATTTGGCAGCGGCAAAGCCTAACGAAACCGCTTGTGAGCCTACCCGCGTTTCGTTACGCACTTGTTTGGCGGCGGCAAATACCTGCTGAATCACCCAGCTAAGCTTACTTGAGATACCTTCTTTGGCACGGGATTGGCGCACCGCCTGTTTGATTTGTCCCAAAATCTGCGGCTCGCCCAAAATCATCGAGTCTAGCCCAGACGCTACCCGCACCCAATGTAGCAGTGCATGGTTATTTTGATATTGATACAGGTGTGGCGCGATTGTTTGCATGGGCGTGTTTTTAAAAGCCGCTAGCCATTCAATCACTTGTGACATCGTGCTAGTGAGGGTCTGTCCTTCGGGGGCTAGCGCATAGATTTCAGTGCGGTTGCAAGTCGATAAAATCACCGCGCCTTGGGTGATCGCTTTGAGCGAATCTAAGGCAATCGGCAAATCTTCAGCAGCAAACGCCAATTGCTCACGCATGGCAACTGGCGCTGTTTTATGATTTAACCCAATAACCAGAAGCTGCATATAACGTAATGACCTTAAAAATGACCGCGTTTATCAAAGCTGATTTTTGTGAACCTAAGTGTGCTAGCTAAGCGACATCCAGCCCATATCAGCCTATCGACATTTGTCATGTTTGATAACAAAGGGGGAAAAGTGGCAATATAAAGAAACCTAAAGCAACTTAATAATAACCACTTAATAAAAGTAAAGTAGAAAAGTGGATTATTATACCATTGCTAATAACAAATGAAAAACATCCTGCTTTTTTGATTCAGGGAAATTCTTTAGCCACGCTTTAAAGCATTACAATTTGAAGCATTACCCTGTCTAGCATGCCTAGCATTTTGAGCTGCCATCCGAGCTATCATTATATTTTTTTACTTAACTCTGCCACATCCGCTTGTTTGGTTGCTATTTACCCATACGATTTAACCATAATTCTACATAGTTGAGCCCGTCGTAGCCGTATAATTTAAGTTTCTCATGAACATTTTGTTACATCTTACTTGTCACTGACTGTAATACTGACTGTGATTTTTAGATACGTTACTGTCCAAGCGGGCTAAATGCGAAAGTTGTTTCCAGCGGTTATTTCATCGGCTTGTTGCGCTGTGCGTGGTTGTCCTCTCAATCCACGCTTTTTTGCGTCAAAACATGTCAAGCCTTATTGTTTATCGATTTATTTACCGATGCAGTTATCAACACCGCAGCAACTTTTTGTCAATCTAAAGCCCAATCTGAAATCTAACCTAAAACCGCTTGATGTATTTAAGCCTTTTACCGCTTTAGGCAAAAATGTAGTCGCGACTACGCTCACGTTGGCAAGTTTATTGTTTAGCCCAGCGGTTTTTAGTGCGGGGGCAAATTTTGCATCCGCTAGTCAGTCTGTTAATCAGCCGAGCGCTGTGGTCAGCACCCAGCCCAGCCTGTATGCGATTTTGATGGCAGAGTTTGCCGCAGATCGCGGTCGTATAGACCAGGCGTTAGCGACCTATAAGCAGCAGTCTTTTTTGGCGGATGCGGCTCCCGTATTTGAACGCGCACTGGGTTTATCTTTACAAAATGAACCGCCACAGTTGTCGCTCGCTTTTGCCAATGCGTGGCAGCAGCAAAACCCTGACCATGTGCCTGCGATTTTTTATGTGACCCATTTGGCACTCAAAGCGCACGAGTATGAATTAGCCGGTGAAAAGCTCAATCAAATTTTGCAGTACGATCCTGACGCTGATTTAAGTCAGATTTTGATTGGGATTTATCCCACGGAAACCCGTGACCAAGCTGAATTGCTTGCTACGCTCAATCGATTAGACATCAAAAACAACCCTTCACTACTGGTGATGAAAGCAGGCCTGCTGCTACAGTTTCAACAGCCCAAAGCCGCGTTAGTGGCGATTAATCGGGCGCTTAAAACCAACCCAAAAAGCCCGGCTTTTTTGACGTTAAAAGCAGATATCTTACAAGCCTTATCGCCCAGTCATCAAGTGATTGCGTTTATTGCGCAGGCGCGTAAAACCGTGCCTGACAATAAAGCGCTATTTGTCTATCAAATTCGCTACATGCTAAAGCAAGGCAAAAGCGCGCAAGTATGGCAACAGCTCAATGCCCGTGCTAATCAGCAGTTTTTAGCAGATGAAGAAATCAAACTGCTGGCTGCTTTGGTGGGTATTGATTTGAAAAAATACGCCGCGGCAGATCGCTTGCTCAAAGCATTGATTGCCAGCCCCAACTTTAAGGATCAAGCCAATTATTATTTGGCTGTCAGTGCCGAACGCCAGAACCTACTCAATGATGCGATTGGCTACTATGGCAAAGTGATGCAACCTGACTTGGTACTCAAAGCCAGACAGCAACAGATTGATTTGTTAATCTCGCAAAGTCGTTTTGATGAAGCGATTGCCAGTAGCATCAAATTACGGGAGCAATTTGACAGTTTTGCACCGCAAAGCTACATCATGCAAGCCAATATTTTGCAAAAAAATAATCAAACCACACAAGCATTAGCCTTGCTTAATAGCGCACAAACCAGTTTACCCAATAATACCGATATCTTATTTGCCAAGGTGTTGTTACTGCCCGATGATGATTACACCAGTAAACTGCGACTATTAAAAGAGTTGATTCGCCTTGCACCCACAAACGTGGATTATCAACTCGAATATGCGCAAACCTTGGTCAATTTAAAACAAAATAATGAAGAAGTGACCGCCCTACTGACGGCATTAATCAATGACAAAGAAGTCGGTTTAAAGGCGCGGCAAATATTGTCGCAACAAGCGCTGCATCAGGCTAATAACGCCACCGTCATTAGTCTGTTATCAGATAATTTTGATATCGTACCCGATGTGATTAGTGGCCTGCTGCTGCAACAAGCCTACTTAAATTTGGGCAACCAAAAAGAAGCGGCTCGCATCAACCAAATCTTGGTCCATGAACTCGGTTATCAACCCAAAAATCTGCAATAGCGCTGCCTAAAATCGTCCCTGAGCGTGACGACTAGCAAGTAATGACGGTTGTAAGGCAGATAAACAACAGATAAATAATAACCGCTTTTTCACCAATTTGAGCAGTTAAGCAAAACAGGCTTAACAATGGCTATTTATAGTTTACCCATCAGTTTTTTAAACCATTATACTTGAGCGCAACCAGTTAACATTTGATGAAAACTTGATTAACAAATTTGATTAACATTTGAGGATATTATGCATTTATTACCAGCGGTCACCAGCAAAGTCACGGTGTTAAGTATTGCCTGTTTGGGCATCAGTAGCATGCTGCTAACAGGCTGTCAGTCAGTACAGGCAACAACTAAGCCTATCACCGCCAAGCCTGTCACCACAGTGATGACAAATCCTGTGGTCAATACCCAAACTGCCACGACGCCATCGACTACCACTACTGAGCAAGTGGCTGCAAGTACGCTATCGAACGCGCAATTTACCATCAATGGTAAAATTGGCATGACCACGCCGCAGCAGGCAGGTAGCGCGTTTTATATTTGGACACAGCAAGGACAAAACTTTGCCATTGAGATTGCCGGTGCGATGAATGCGGGTCAAACCAAAATCAGCTACAATGGTCAATCTGCGACGTTAACTAATGAAAAAGGCACCATCAATGCCGCTACCCCTGAAGAATTGCTATTACGTGCAACCGGTTGGCAAGCGCCCATTTCACAGCTGCCTTACTGGATTCAAGGTCAGCCAGCACCCAGTGATGCCAATGATAAAAAAGACAGCACTAATCGCCTAGTGAGTGCCCAAAATGGTGATTGGACAGCCAGCTTTAGCTATAGCAACAGTAACGATAAACTGCCTTCTCGCTTAACTGCCAGTCATCCGGGTGGCTATAAAGTGGTAATGACCATCAATCGGTTAAGCTAGGCATGAAAGCGAAAAAAAGCGTGAGGTGTTCCTCAACGCTTTTTTATAGCTTTATGCTTTTATACGATGAACTGTTAGCATTATGAATTTTTTGCGGAGGCATCTTTGACATAAAATCGATACCAAGCCCATGCCACTGCCGCGCAAATCCCCCACGCCAGGCTCATAGATACTAGCGTATGACTGAAAAAGTGGTCACCTATCAACATTTTATACCCACCCATTAGCCAAGCTATCACCGTCACCATCGCTGCGATTTGCCAGCGCTTGTGCCAAAGACTTGGGATAAACGCCCAAGCATACAGGGCAAACCCAGCACTGGCATGCGCCGCAGGGAAGCATTTTGAGCGGGTGCCGGCTTGGATGTTTTCTAGTATCGTGAGATAGCGATACTCACCGCCAAAAATTTGCAAGTGATTGGGACACACCACATGCGTCACCCCTTTAAGCGATGCGATAATCAAAGGTACCAACACCATCCCGACTAAAAGATAGCCCATTTCAGTCAGTGATAGTGGGCTAAAAGGCTTAAACCATGCCTGTCGCTTGGCAAGCCAGTGACTTGATGGACGGCGTTGTAATAAGTAGCGTTGTAGCCATGCGATTGCCATATAGACTTCAAACGCAATCAATAGTCTTTTGGGAATGGTATAAAAAATTAAGTTAGGGAGTAGTGATTCTTTGGCAAGCAGCCAGCCATCTGTGGGGGAATAAAAATACTGGCTGATAGCTACATCGATGGCACTGTGCTCAAGCGTTAGCGTAAAGATGATAGCCAGCACCAGTCCGAGCACGGTCTGCCTACTGGCAAAATTTTTTAATTTAGCGATCTGTATACTCATCTATTTTGAACCATCTATCTTGCCGTCACTGTCGCTGGAGTTGGACGCAATTTCTATGTCGCTAACATTACTTAAATGGCTCTAATTACCCAACTGGATTTATTGGATAACTTTACTTGATAAATAAGGGTTTGCCTTGTACGGTTTGCGCACGCACATCAAACAGTTTTAACAAGGTTGGGGTAATGGCATCATGGGTGAGTTCAGTATTAGATGGCACTGCTTGAATGCCTGAGTGCTTACCTGCCCAAAACATCGATGCGACGTGTTTTTGCGCTTTAGGCGCGATTTTATAAGGCATGCCATGTAAATAAATGCCGTTTTCGCCCAGACTTTCACCGTGGTCACTGACGTACAGCATCGCCACTTGGTGGGTGCTGTCGTATTTGTCTAACCAGTTCACCGTTTTTGCCAAAAAGTCATCGGTGGCAAGTAGCGCATTGTCAAAGGCATTAATCACGCTTTGTGGGTCGCATTTGGCAAGTTCATTGCTTTGGCAGACTGGGGTGAATTTTTCAAATTGCTTATCATATCGTTTAAAATACGCAGGTCCGTGATTACCCATTTGGTGCAGCACAATTAGAGTATCCTGGTTAAGCGTATTCTGGTTAGCTTGCTGTTTGACGTAGTCATCTAAGCCTACTAGCATACCCACATCACGGCACTCGCCATAGGGGTTGGTATTACACATCGTATTGTTGCGCGCGGTTTTATAATCGACAAAATCCGCCGCGGGCAAACGATTAGTGACGCCTTTTGAGCTTGAGTTGTTATCACGCCACAAGATATTGACCTTTAGGCGATGTAAAGTATCAAGTACGTTTTCTTGGTAGTTGGCGGTATCCACATCGTAGTCTTTCATACCGACATAACTAAACATACAAGGCACCGAATAAGCGGTTGAGGTACCACAGGCGATGACTTGGTTAAAATTAGTTACCCCAGCCGTCGCTGCCATCTGCGGGAAGGTGGTTCGGTTATACCCATTTAGCTGCACATGGTCGCCGCGCGCGGTTTCCCCGACCACCAATACCACCAGTTTTGGCTTACGGGTGCTGGGATTGCTCACCTGTACCGCATCGGTGGCATGCATGATTTGGGTTTTGGGAGCTTGTGCTTGTTTCAGCTGTATACTGGCAAGTTTACCCAGTGCATAGACAGGGGTTGCAGGATTGGTATAGCTACGAAGCTGTTTATGCTCACGGAAAAAACTGGCGTAATTTTTACTCATCGCCAAAATCGGTAACACCACCAAGCCGAGACTGACCAAATACGTCAAGCCGCGCTGCAATATGCTGCGCTTAATGGGCGGAAATGTGACCTTTTGCCACACCACCCACACACTAGGCAATACCCCAAGCAATAAAATGCGTAAGATAAAATTGACGTTAAACAAATCAGCGCTTTCTGCTTTATCGGTTTGTAGCGCGTTTTGTAGCATATTGACATCATAGACAGTGCCATAGGTATCAGTAAAATACGCCGTGACTGCCGCGGTCAATAGCAAAAAAATCAATACCGCTTTAAGGGTATAACGATAGCTAAGCAGCACAATAACCAGTAGCATCACACCACATAGTACCAACGGCAATGAGCCGATAAACCCAATATGCTGGGCAAACGGATAGACTTCAGTGGCTTTATCAAAGAAAGTAACGTTTGCGGTCAGGGTCAAAAATAGCGCGACAATACCCATCATCACATAAGCATTAATACCTTGCTGACGCCATGCTACCCATCGAGAGTTATTCACTGACATACGATTACTCACCTTATCCAAATGCACCAAAAAATAGCCATTATATAATAACTAAATTTAGGATGAGGCTATCATACAGATTTAGCTTAACTGAAACTTAAGACACCCATCTATCAAGCAATTATGCTAAAAAAACCACCGCAATCGCTACAAACATTGGGTGGTGACAGCGACACAGAGAGTTGATAACGCTAGGCGGTGGCAGGCTGTAAACTGGCAAACGGAATAAAGGCAAGTAATGGCTCATAATCCTGTTTGAGCTCACGTTTTCGATAATAATCTTCCACCATACGCGCTTGCTGCTCTATGCCATAACGACCAAATGGCTTATTGGCTTGCAGCTCGTAGCTATAGCGCCGATTGAGCAGGGCGCGGCGAAACACCTTAACGCCTTGTTGGATTTGCCAAACATGGGTCAATTCATGCACCAGCCACGCCCGCAGATAGACATTTTGCTGACTAAAATCATCACAAAAATCTGCTGGATGAAAATACACATGACCATTGGGACTGACCGCATAGCCTTTGAACACCCACCATGCAGTTTTTAGGCGTATACTATCAAGCGCTAACGTATCACCAAAGACGCTACCCGCGATGGCTTTTTCGCCCTCGGTTAGTGGACGGCATCGAGCAGGTTGTTTTGAAAAACACATTATCATTTCACAGAGTTTATCCAAGATTTGGTTAACCAAAAAACCATCACGGCTTGCCAAGGTCTGACCAACGCCTTGCAAGCTTTTATTTTTAGCAAAAAACACGGAATAACAATTATAAGTTTGTTGGTATCCTAGTGACTATTTTATACTAAATCAACATGCGCTAATTAAAACGTGAGCTAATTAACAAGGAGGGCTTTATGCCATTAGAATCCGTTGCCATCAATAACTTTGAAAACAACAGCATTGACGATCCTGAACTCAAATTGCGGGTGGAAAAATTGTACGACAGCTCGCCTGAGTTTGCGACAGGTCGTGATGCTGTGGCGTTTTTTGAAAAGGCCTTTGCCAAAGGTGATATCCTGTATTTGGGGATGTTTAATGAAAAACCGATTGCCGCGATTGGCTGCTTTAATGAAGGCATCGAGTCTAGCCGCTTGCTACAGTACATTGTACTACATCCTGCCAATCGCGGGCGCGGGCTTGCACCCAAATTTGTCAAACAAGTCACCGATATTGAGCGCAAAAAAGGCAATACCAAGTTTGTACCGGGCTGCGGCGCAATTCATCGTATTTTAGCCATGTACGAGTTGATATAAATGAGTATTTTGCCAGTTACTAGCAACTTTTTGCAAAAAGTTTAAAATAGTGCTTGACACCTTTGGCGATTTTTAGTTTAATAGCCGCTCAAATACTGATGCTGACAAACATGGCGCGGTAGCTCAGTCGGTAGAGCAACGGATTGAAAATCCGTGTGTCGGCAGTTCGATCCTGCCCCACGCCACCATCATTTGTCTTAGGTATAAATCGATTAACCCCAAGCTTATTAGTTTGGGGTTTTTTGTTGTCAGTCATTTTTATATCACTGCCCCCTATCAACTACCGCCAAACTTAACTGTCTAGCGGTTTTATCAGCTTAAATCTTGGCACAGCTTCGCCATTGACTTCCACCGTTTCGGCAAACATCGCAAGCGGTCGCACCCAAACCCCATACGCTTGGTAGAGCGCACGGTAGACGACCAACTCCTCTTCAGTTTCGCTATGTTTGGCGATGTGCAGCACTTGATACAGATTGCCTTTGTAGTGCTGATAAATACCCAATGTAATCTCAATCACGAGTTTTGACATCCAATAATTCAATTTCAAAGGTTAAGTCTGAATTTGGCGGGATTTTTCCGATTTGGCGCTCACCATACGCCAAGTGACTTGGCACAATGAGTTTGCGCTTGCCACCAACTTGCATGGCTATGAGATTGGCAGGGTTTTCAACTTGGGCTTGATAGCCGATTTTTTGGGCGTATTCGCCACCCAAAACGCCCACGTCCCAACCTTTAATCACCCGCCCTGTGCCAATCACAGCTTCAAAGGGTTGCCCGCGGTGATGCGATGAGTCAAATACCGTGCCATCTGGCAGATAGCCCGTGTAATGCGCGGTAATCAGTGCCCCACGCTCGGCAGTTTTACCTGTGCCGATAATTAGGTCCTGAAATTGCAGTTTACTTGTCATATTTATTTTCCGTTATTTTAGTTATTTCCCTTATGGGATAGTTGGATAAACTCTTGCACTTGCTGACACAGTATGTCCCATAGGTTAAGCTGGGCGTTGACGCTGCCCCACGCATTATGGGGGGTGAAAATCACTCTTGGGTGGTCTTTAAGTGTGAGTAATGGGTCATTGTCTTTAATCGGTTCATGTTCAAACACATCTGCCCCATAGCCTAATAATTTACCTTGGGTAACGGCATCAGCCACCGCCTGACTATCGACCACGCCACCGCGCGCGACATTGATAATCAACGGTTTTTTTGTCATCTTGGCAATGGTATCGGCATTTACTAAATGCTGCGTTTGCTCCGTCAATGGACAATGCAGAGTAATGACATCGGACTGAGCAAGGACATCATCAAACGCGCTATAGTCGCTATTTCTTGGCGGCCTGTTTTGGTGTTCGGCTATCAATACCGTCATACCAAAGACTTTGGCAATTTCCCCAACCCGTTTGCCAATTGTGCCATAGCCAATAATGCCCAGCGTTTTGCCTTCAAGGTCAATGAGTGGCGTGTCGAGCAGACAAAAGCGACCATCTTTTTGCCAGTCACCCTTGACCACTTCATGATGATAATGGCGAGCCGCTCGCATGGCTGAGAGTATCAGCATAAAGGTATGTTCGGGGACGCTTTTGACCGCATAGCCTGCGACGTTTTTAACAGTAATGCCGTGTTTGTCACAAGCGTCTTTATCGACGTTGTTCATCCCTGTGGCGGTGAGTTGGATGAGTTTGAGCTTTGGGAGCTGCGCGATAATTTCGGCGGTAAGCTCAACTTTATTGGTGATAACAATATCCGCGTCTTGGCAACGCTCAATGATGATTTTGGGGTCATTGGGCGTTTGCGCATACACTTGATAGTCGCTAAGTCCATGTGGGGGTGCTAATGCTAAATCAGCGGAAAAGGTGGCTCGGTCGAGGAAGATGGCTTTCATTTTTAAATCCCTTTTTATTCAAATAATTCGTTATGTGTTCCTGCACGAGTAAAATAAACTGTTTCAAATTTTGTGATGGTTTGAATTTTGTAGATTAATAAAAAATCGCCACCCACATGTAACTCTCGAAATCCTGCCCAATTTCCTTTTAGTTCATGGTCTTTCCACTCTGCCCCTAACGGCTCATTATTGGCAATTAATAACAGCATGACTTCTTTGAGCCTGACCATGTCATAACGCCCTGTTTTCACTAGCCTTTGCCAATCATTCAAAAAATCTTTGGTAAAATCTGAGGCTCTTGGTAAATTCGTGCGTTTTGAATTAATCGGCTTTTTCGAGGGCATCAAACAATTCCTTGTTACTGCTAAATCGGGCTTGCTTGTCTGCAATCATGGCTTCAACGTCTTGCATCGCACGTTGCGTGGTGGCGTTAGGAATTGCGACGTCAAACGGAATAGACTTTGTTGCCGTAACTTGACGTAAAAATAGACGAATCGCTTGCGCAGGCTTAATACCCAGTTCGTCAAACACTTCAAAGGCTTGGCGCTTTTCATTGGCATCAAGTCGAAATTGATACATAGTTGATTGTGTCATAGCTACTGACCTCTATAAAAAGCAAAAATGTAGTGATATTGTCACTACATTTTAAAATAAAACCATTGGTTAAGCAATATACTTTAGGAAATCGTCACTTTGGCATACGCTTTTTTGCCTGCTTGAATGACCACCGTTTGTCCTGCAGTGAGGGCAAATCCTGCATCCACCACCTGCCCATCCACTTTCACCGATTGGTTTTTCAAAAAGTCTTTGGCTTGCGCTGAGTTTTTTACCAAATTGGCTTGGTTTAACACTTGGGTGATAAATAACTGCGCTTGCCCATCAAGGCTAATCGTCACCTCTGGCAAATCCACTGGCAACTCACCATCTACCAAGCGATTGCCCGCTGATTTGTGCGCGTTTTCGGCGGCTTCTTTGTCATGGAAACGCTCAATCAGCTCTAGTGCCAAAATACGTTTGACTTCTTGCGGATTGCGCCCGTTTTCGATGTCTTTTAGCAAGGCTTCGACTTCATCCATGGGTTTGAAGCTAAGTAGCTCGAAATAACGCGCAATCAAAGTGTCTGGCATGGACAAGATTTTTTGGTACATTGAGCCTGCGCTGTCGTAAATACCGATGTAATTGCCAAGCGATTTACTCATCTTTTGTACGCCGTCTAGGCCTTCCAAAATTGGCACGGTGATACACACTTGTGGCGTTTGACCATAGCGAGATTGCAAGGTACGACCCATGAGTAGATTAAAGGTTTGGTCAGTACCACCTAGCTCAACATCGGCTTGCATGGCGACTGAGTCATAACCTTGCACCAGTGGGTACAAAAATTCATGAATAGAAATCGGCGTTTGACTGTGGTAGCGTTTTGAGAAGTCATCGCGCTCGAGCATACGAGACACAGTTTGCTGGCTTGCCAAACCAATCATGTCACCTGCCGACATTTTGCTAAACCAGTCGGAGTTAAACATCACTTGGGTTTTAGCGGGATCAAGGATTTTAAATACTTGCTCTTTATAAGTTTGGGCATTCTCCAAGATTTTTTCTTCCGACAACGGCGGACGAGTGGTATTTTTACCCGTTGGGTCGCCAATGCGCGCGGTATAATCCCCAATCAAAAACAACACTTGGTGTCCCAAATCCTGAAAATGCTTGAGTTTATTGATTAAAACCGTATGACCCAAGTGCAAATCGGGTGCGGTCGGGTCAAACCCTGCTTTGACTCGCAGTGGGCGGTTTTCTTTAAGTTTTTTAATTAAATCGTCTTGCGAAATAATTTCGTGCGTACCACGTTGGATGAGTTTGAGTTGTTCTTCTGCTGCTAAAAATCTATGAGTAGAATCGGTCATGCTTACCTCGAAAAAAGCGCGGGTTAAAACGGCTGAAAAAAAAGTAAAGTTTAGCCATTATAGCAAATTTGCAGATAAAATAAGGCAGGCTTTTAGTATGCTATAATCAAGGCACTCTCTACTTTGACAGCCCGAACGAGAATCATTATGAGCCAAACGTTGCCGACTGGACTACCTGCTAACCTGCCTTTTGATGAAGGATTTTTTAGCCATTTTACCGACATCATGGATGATATGATGACCACCAAAGAAAACCCGCTTGCCGACTCGCCGTATGTGATTGGCATGATGGGTGGCACCAGCCTTGATGGACTCGATGCGGTGCTGTGCCAGTTTTATGAGGTTGACGAAGATAATGATGAGCCTGTCGAGATTTTGGCGACGGTAAGCGAGCCGTTTCCCGCTGATTTACGCGCCGTGTTGTTAGCGCTCACCCAACCAAACGGAGTGGCACAACTCATCGCTGATGAGAATTTGGCGTTCCAGAGCGAACTGGATGTATTTGGTTGGGCGAGTGTGTTTTATGCTGAATTTGCCGCAAATTTGGTCAATCAATTGCTCGAGAAAGCGCAGGTCACCCCTGATGAAGTAACCGCGATTGGTTGTCATGGGCAAACCGTACGTCATCGCCCACAGTGGTCATTTAGCTTGCAACTGCTTGACCCGAATGTACTCGCTGAGCGCACTGCTATTGCGGTGGTGAGCGATTTTCGGCGCCGTGATATGGCAGTGGGTGGGCAAGGCGCGCCACTCGTGCCTGCGTTTCACCAAGCCATGTTTGCTACACCGCCTTATCATGCCGATAAAGTTGTGCCAAAAGTGATTTTAAATTTAGGCGGTATCGCCAATATCACGGTACTTGATGGCAGCGATGAGGTGATTGGATTTGATACAGGGGTGGCAAATTTGCTCATTGATGGTTGGTGTCAGCGTCATACCGAGCAAAGCTATGATCACAATGGCGACTGGGGAAAATCGGGGCAAGTGCTTGAGCCATTATTAAATTTGCTTTTAACCCACCCATTTTTTGCCAAGCCGTTCCCAAAAAGCACTGGGCGAGAGGAGTTTAATTTGGCTTGGCTTGACGCTATGCTAGAACAATTGGGTCAGCAATTCCCTAATTTGGCGTATTCACCCGCCGATGTGCAAGCGACGCTGGTGGCGCTTACGGCTAAATCCGTCAGCGATGCCATTGTGTCCGTCACTGATGGTGCGCAAGGCGAGTTGTTTGTCTGTGGTGGTGGGGCGTTAAATGCCTATTTAATGAGCCGTTTACAAGATAATTTAGCCACTTGGAGCATACAAACTACCGACAAAATTGGGTTGTCGCCGTTGTGGGTCGAAGCCGTAGCGTTTGCGTGGCTGGCTCAGCAGACGATTTTGAACGTACCGAGTAACTTGCCTAGTGTCACCGGGGCAAATAAAAAAGTGGTATTGGGACAGGTGTGTTTTTAACACGGCGTGTATTTTTTACGTCGACAATGACATTGGTACCAATTACTTATAGCGCTGACATATAACAATTATCTTATAGCCCTTAACTTATAGCCTTTATGCTGGGCTTCGGTCATCTTTGGGTGAGGGCTAATGTTGTTCAATGAGCTAAAGATATATACAATCAACCTAAAGACATTAAAGTTATTGTGTTTACACTTGTACACTATTTTTGCTAAACTTTCATAAAATGTTATTCAAAAAATATTATTCAAAAATTCGAGCATAAAATGACCACAAAAATTAGACCAAAAAAGCCCCGCTACGACGAACGCCCTGACCATGAGCGTATTGTTATCACAGGCATGGGAGCCATTACCCCGCTAGGACTGGATGTAGAGAGCACTTGGCAACGGCTCATTAATGGCGAAAGCGGTATCAAAGCGATTAGCCATTTTGACGCCACTGACTACCGTGCACAAATCGCCGGCACAGTGGATGGTTTTGATATCAGCTTGTATATGAACGCCAAAGACGCGCGTCGGTATGACACCTTTGTACAATATGGCGTTGCCGCAGCAGCGCAAGCCTTGAAGCAAGCAGGCTTTATTAGTGAGTTGCAAGCCGCGCCTGTACAGCAGGTTGACCCCGACCGTATCGGGGTGATTATCGGCTCAGGGATTGGCGGTATCACCACCATTGAAGATACAGCGGTAAAACTTAATAGCGAAGGTCCGCGTAAAATCTCACCGTTTTTTGTGCCCTCAGCCATTGTGAATATGGCAGCTGGACAAGTGGCGATTCGTCATGGGATTAAAGGGTTAAATCTTGCCACTTCTACCGCTTGTACTACAGCCACCCATGCGATTGGCTTAGCGGCACGGTTGATTGCGTATGGCGATGCCGATGTGATTGTAGCGGGCGGCTGTGAAAAAGCCTCAAGCCAGCTGGGTATCGGTGGCTTCTCAGCAATGCAAGCGTTATCAACGCGCAACGATGCACCCACCAAAGCCAGTCGTCCATTTGACAAAGACCGTGATGGTTTTGTGCTGGGTGATGGTGCAGGCGTGCTGGTGATGGAAAGCCTTGCCCACGCCAAAGCGCGCGGTGCGACGATTCTGGCAGAGTTTGTCGGCTTTGGCATGAGTGATGATGCCAGTCATATCACAGCGCCACCGGAAAATGGTGAAGGTGCGGCTATGGCGATGCGCCACGCCTTGAGTGATGCTGGCATTGCCCCCAGTGACGTTGGCTACATCAATACCCATGGCACCAGTACCCCAGCGGGTGATGTGGCAGAGAGCCGTGCGATTGCGGGTATCTTTGGTGAGAACATGGTGGTAAGTTCCACCAAATCGATGACCGGTCATCTACTGGGCGCTGCAGGTGGTATCGAAGCGATTTTCACCGTTAAGGCGCTGCAACAACAAATATTGCCACCGACCATCAATTTGGATCATCAAGACCCTGAGTGCAAGCTTGACTATGTACCGCATACAGCCCGAAAAGTCGACCACTTAACCCATGCGATTTCTAACAGTTTTGGGTTTGGGGGTACCAACGGCTCGCTGTTGTTTGCCAAATGGCAGTCACGATAAATAGCAATCACTGTGATGATAGCATTAATATTTTAACGGTGTGAATTTTGAAAACGGCTATTGAAATTGTAGCCGTTTTTTCGTTAAATGAAGCTATCCTATTTCATCCTTAACGCTGGACACCATTCATGTCAGGATTTGCCTTCTCCCACCAATTTTCAAAGCGCTGGCTTGCCACCCCTACCCCTGTCAAACACGCCATTATTCAAGAACTCGATGATATCGTTACCTTGCTTTACCCCGATACCGACCTTGATGAGTATCAGTTTAGCGTGCCTAATCTGCATGATAAAGTCGAGGAATTACTGGCTATCGAGCGTGAACACCAAGAAAAATTACAAGCGCAAGCACGGGAACGCGAGCTTGAAGAACAACGCCTAGAACAAGAAAGATTGGCACAACACAGGCTGGAACAAGAATGCTTGGAAAAAGAGCGCCTTGAGCAACAACGACTTGAACAAATACAGTTAACACAAGAAAACGAGCAAGAACGCCAAGCGCAAGAAGAACGTCTACAACGCGAACGCCAAGCACAAGATGACGCAGCCATTGCGCTACTGGAGCAAGAACGCGCCATTGCCAAACAAGCGCATCTAGCAAAACAGGCAAACCCACCCCAACAAGCGACGCAACTATCAACCGGCTCAATCGAGGTCGCGAATCACAAGCTAGATGAGCAAGCTCAATCCACGGACACCGCAACCAGCGATATCACGATTGAGCGCCATCGCAGTGAGATGGTCTATGCTATTGATCACACTGATACCGCTGATAACATTGCTGAGCCGTTAGCTGATGACCCAACAGCGGCCGTGTTGACCCATGAAACGAGCGTTACTGACCCACTTGCCGATATTGACAATCCATCTATCGCCACCACGCCCGCTATTGAACAAATCAAACAAGATATTGTCAAACAGCTACAAGGCTATATCGACAACTATTTGCTCGAATCAATGACGCTGATGAATGAGGATTTGAATCAATGGCTCAAAACCGAAGTGGAAAAACAGCTGACTGTTCGTTTATCACAAAGCCATTAAACAGGCACTTGACTAAAGATATCGTTAGATAACCCATAGTGATGACGGGCTTTGATACATTGCTCGTCACCTACTTGTACCGATTGGCAGGTACTTGAGCGTTTATCATAGATTTGGCAAGCCACCGAGTTACCAACTTCGCCCGCTAACGCAATACATCTGACCGGCTTTGTTTCGGTACCTTTCATACAGGTATAAAAATCATTGACTTTGACTGTCATCTGCTCGGGGATACCGAGTGTCTCGCCTTCTGCCCAATAAAAAGATACCCGATAGTTAGCGCAACATGCGCCACAGTGCATGCAGATATCGCTATCCGAAGCTGCGATCGATTTAAAAAAAATTTCTGCCATTGTTACAATGCCATGTCATTATCATTGTTAACTACCCGTTTCATCCAAAACGGCTAAAAATTTAATATTAGCCATGCAACACTTTATAAATGGTATTGGCCATCACCTTACCAATGCCATTTACTTGCCCAATTTCATCTTGTGACGCGCCAAGCAGCTGCTGCAAGCCGCCGAAGTGATTGAGTAACTCTCGGCGGCGTTTTTCCCCCAACCCAGGGATGGCTTCTAGCACTGAGCTTGAGCGGCGTTTATCGCGTTTTTTGCGGTGGGCGGTAATGGCAAAGCGGTGTGCTTCATCGCGAATATGCATAATCAAATGCAGTGCCTTGCTATCAGCCGGCAAATCGAGCGGCTCACGGTCAATAAAATGCAGTACCTCAAGCCCAGCCTTGCGACCTTCGCCTTTTGCCACCCCGACGAGCAAGGTTTGGGTTAAAATCCCCAGCTCGCTCAGTACGTCTTTTGCCATATTAAGCTGCCCTTTACCACCATCAATCAGCAATAAATCTGGCAGCGGCTGTTTGCTATAGCGGCGGTTTAATACTTGCTTCATGGCAGCATAGTCGTCACCGCCCGTGATGCCATGAATGGCATATTGGCGATAGTCGCGTTTGCGCAGCCCGCCTTGGTCAGCGACCACACAGCTAGCGATGGTGGCTTCACCCATGGTATGCGAGATATCAAAACATTCGATACGGTCGAGCGATTTGCCTTGTAGCGCCTCTTTTAATACCTCATTGAGCGCGTTAAAGCGAGATTTAACTTCCAAATAATCGCCCAATTTGGTTTGCAGGGCGTTGTTGGCATTCATTTGGGCAAGGGTGAGCCATTCGCTCCGCTGTTCACGGACTTTGGTTTTTAGCGTCACCTTTTTGCCAAAGGTTTCAGTTAAGGCTTCTGTCATCGCGGTTTGGTCGGGCAACTCATGACTTATAATCAGCTCTTCGGGTAAATCATCACTGACTTGAAAATAAAACGAGCTGACAAACTCAGACAAGTTATCCGCTATGTCATTTTCGCTATCCACATCAGGAAAATAATTGTTACCACCCAAAACCTGCCCATTACGCACATTCATGACATGCACACAGGTAATACCCGCTTGACTGGCGATGGCGATGATATCGGCTTCACCTTTGACCGTATACACTGCTTGCTTAGCTTGTACTTCGCGTAGCATCGAGAGTTGGTCGCGATACAAGGCGGCTTGCTCAAAGTTCATATCTTCAGCCGCTTGCTCCATTTTACCCACCAATTTGACTTGCAAATCCGTGCCTTCACCTTTTAAAAATCGAATGGTGTTATTGACGTCATCGGCATACTCTTCGGGCGATACCAGCCCGACACACGGCGCTTTACAGCGTTTGATTTGGTACTCTAGGCAAGGGCGTTGACGCTGGGCGAAAAATGCATTGGTACATTGGCGCACCATAAACATTTTTTGCATCATTAGCAAGGTCTGTTTGGCGGCATGCGCCGAAGGAAAAGGTCCAAAAAATCTGCCTTTTTGGTGCTGCCCTTTACCGCGCCCATAAGCGAGCCTTGGATAAGGTTTATCGGCTGAGATAAACACGTATAGATAAGATTTATCATCACGCAGTAGCACGTTGTAAGGTGGGCGATGGAGCTTGATAAGGTTTTGCTCAAGCAGCAACGCTTCGGTCTCTGAGCGGGTTATGATGGTTTCGATATTGTCGATACGTTGCACTAGCGCCCGCGTTTTGGGGTGGTCGATGGTTTTGGCAAAGTAGCTATTAACGCGACTTTTGAGCGATTTGGCTTTGCCCACATAGATAATGTCGCCATTTTTGCCCAGCATTTTATACACGCCTGGCAAATTGGGTAAACGTTTAATTAAATGATCTAAGCGTGCTTTGCGGTCGGCAGTCGCTGCAGCAATTTCAATGGTGGCTGAGTCGATACTGGGCGTTTTATTTTTGGGCATTTACGTATTACTATTTCAAATTTTTTTCAATGCTTAAGTCATGGTTTGCTATCGCTACTACAACTTACGGGTACATATACACAATTTGGGTCAATTGCTCATACAATGAACCCGACATGGTAATGAGCACCATTTACCCTAAGTGATAGCTACGAGTCACTATCGCCATGGTTAACAGTCTCACCACAAACAACCTTGTTCAATATAGATCATATATTAAGTTTAACTGCACACTTTTCAACCCATTTAATCGCAAATTAATCAATCTCATACCCAGTGAGTTGATTACAAATTAAAAAATAACGACCACAGTGCATCAGGCAAAATACAGGGTGTTATCACAATTTGTGACTGTCAAAACACCATACAAGTTAAAAATATAGGTGTATAAATTATCAAAAAACTACAAAACCGTGTTAAAAAAAATACACTTGCTAGCGTTAGAAACGTATAAGCTTAGTTTTGAAAAAAGTATTAAAATCGCTAAAAAGTCAATAGCCACCCGTCGTACTTATAGCCTTAAAAAACTGATTGTCACAAAACCTTACTCTTTTAAAACCTACTATCAAAGTGAGCCAATTATGCCAAGTCCTGTAGTTTTTACCCCAGATATGGAACAAATCAGCCCTGATGAGCAACAAACCATTAATGCTATCAATAAAGCGATGGATTATATTTTAAAGACCACTTATAAGGATTACGGATTTCCAGTGCGCAGTGTTCATGCAAAAAGTCATTCCATCTTAACGGGTACATTTACTGTCCATGATCACTTACCCCCACACTTGGCTCAAGGTATTTTTCAGACGCCCCAGCAGTACTGCGCTATCATGCGTTTTTCAACCAATCCTGGTGATATTTTAGATGATAAAGTATCTACGCCACGTGGTTGTGCGATCAAGATATTTGATGTTGAAGGCGAGCGTCTACCTGACAGTCAAGGACAAGTTCAAGACTTTATCATGGTCAATGGCCCTGTATTTAAGTCCCCTACGTTACGTCATTTTTTAAGAGGACTTATCCCCACTGCAGCAACGACTGACAAAGCAGAAGGCTTAAAGATTGCTTTATCAACTGTACTGCAAACTGTTGAAGAGGGGTTAGAAAAGGTAGGCGTGCAAAGTGTTGCACTTGCAGGGTTGGGTGGACAACCACCTACCAGTGTCATTGGCGAAAATTTCTTTAGCCAAGTGCCAACTTTATACGGCCCTTACATCGCCAAATATCGTCTTATTCCTGTGAGCAGTGATCTGCTTGCAAAGAAAAACCAAAAAGTTGACTTGGAAGGCAAACCTAATGGGTTACGCGATGATAATATTGATTTTTTCCAGACTCATGGGGGTATGTGGCATTTTCAAGTGCAGTTATGTGTTGATATTGAAAAAATGCCAGTGGAAGATCCAACTGTTGAGTGGGATGAATCATTAAGCCCCTTTGTTACTGTGGCAACTTTGCAAGTTCAACCCCAAGTTGCTTGGGATGAAGCGCGTTCACAACGGGTTGACGATCATATGTCATTTTCGCCTTGGCATGGTATTGCCGCACATCGTCCTGTCGGTGCTATCATGCGTGCGCGCAAATCAGCTTATGCAAATTCAGCCGATTTTAGAAGTACGCATAATGCCGAACCCATTCAACAACCTCGATGTCCTTTTCATTTTGATGATTGATTACGAGTAATTAATCATGATTGAAAGTTGATTGGGTGACAATTAGCGTAGCGTATGGTTGCTTTTTACTCGAATGGTCTGACCAACGGGACGCTTTTTTACCCAATTGATAAATTTTTGCATCTCGCTATGCTCGGCAAGCCGCTCAACCGTATGATAGTAGCTGGATAATTCTTGGTTGCTAAACACTTCATGCACCTGCGCATGACAAGCAGGACACAGCATGGCGATGTCGTTTTTCATTTCATCACGGCTAAATTCGCGTTTGGTACGGGCTTTGTCGTGGCGGGATTTGGGAATCAGATGATGCTGGGTTAATTCAACTTCATCACGTCCACACAATTCACACGGTGGCGATGGCGCTTTTTCAGCCAAAATCGCCTCCCAGAATGCTGCATCTTCGTTATTTTTTGCTTTACCTTTTGCCATTATTTTGTCACGCTTTGCTATCAGTGGTATCCATCATACAATAGCATTGTTGCTTTGCCAATGGCGTGTTGTACCATATCTTTTTTCATGTTAAAAACGAGTCTGCCATGTTATCCAAACTATCTAAGCTATCTAAGCTAAGCCAAACCTTTCAATCTCAGGCCAAAGACTATCTTAATCCGTTTCATAACCCCAAGTTGTTAAAGCAGTTTTTTAACTTTTATCCGCCATATTTTGGGGCGGGTATCCGTGTTGAAAGCCTTGATTTTACCAACCATCATATTCGGGTGCGTTTACCCTTAAACAAACTCAATCAAAACATCGTCGGCACCCAGTTTGGGGGCAGTTTGTATTCGATGACTGACCCATTTTTGATGATTTTGTTGATGCAAGCGTTGGGCAATGCGTACGTGGTATGGGATAAGTCGGCGAGCATTGATTTTGTTAAAGCGGGCAAAAGCGATGTGTTTGCTGATTTTCACCTGGATGACACCGAAATCGATACCATAAAAGCCTTAGCAAAGGATGGTAAAGCGGTGTTCCGCAACTATGAGGTACAGGTGGTTGACGACCAAAATGCGGTGGTCGCCACCGTCACCAAGACCCTCTACATCCGGTTACGAGCCTATAGTAAATCAAGAACCCAAACGGTGAGAATTTAGCTGAAGGGCGTTAGTCTTTGACCGCCATGGTGATGGTATAGGTTTTGCCTTGCTTGATTTTATCCGAATTACCAAACACTTCGGTAAATGAGCGTTTCATAAAGTCCCGCAAGCCATTGATGGTCACCACATAGAACCGTGCGCCACTTTCCATCGCATTGTAGGCATCGAGCAAATACAGATAATGCTGCTCTTTACTGGCTTTGGCAGGTAAGTTACTCATCACTAGGCTAAATTTTTTGTCTTTTTCAACATCACGAAAGCCATTCGATAGCTGAACTTGGGCATTATTTAAATGGTTTTTTTGGCAGTTAAGTTTGGCATATTCTACCGCCACAAAGTCTTTGTCGATGAGCAGGTGCTGTCCGTTTGGGCATTCACGGGCGGCCGTCATACCCAGTACGCCATAGCCACAGCCTAGGTCGATTGAGTGGTCATCGTCTTTGAACTCGACATAGTCAAGCAGCATAAGGCTACCCTCGTCGAGTTTTTCGGGGGAGAAAATACCCCAAGTGCTGGTAAAGTGAAACGGCTTGCCAAGCACATCTTGGCTGAACTGGATGTCTTCGCGCCAGTGGGCAGATTTTTTGAGTAAGTCGGTGGGGATTTTATGGGTCATTTCATTTCCTAAAATTAACACTAATTACATTTTTTCCAATAGCGTTTATACCAAATGGATTTGCCTGTATTGTTTTGGTCATCTCGGTATAGCTCAATCAACTCACCCTTTTTTAGCATAAATTCAACTTTACGGTTGAGTACAATATCTTTATCGATTAAGTTACCGTCGTCATCGGTTAGAAATCCACTCTGTACAAATTTTGCTGTACCTAAAAAATAGTTAGGTTTCACTTGGCTAAATTTAAAATTACTGACTGTTTCGCTTGCTTCCCAGTAATTCATTTGCATGGTATTTTTATTGATTGATAACGTTAAAACGTGGTCAAAGTCATTTAATTGACAATAGGCTTTAACTTCATTGGACTTGATGTGGCTTTGCCAAGTGCCAACCCACTTTCCTTGAAAGGCTTTTGGAATATTTTCAGCCGTCGCAACATTACTGAGCAATAATAAGGCAACGAATAAAAATTTTTTCATAACCATTTCCTTTGAAATCAAATCACCTTACTAAAACGATTGCCTTCTTTACTCGCCAAATAAGTATCAAACACCATCGCCACATTACGTCCCAAAAGCCGCCCTTTTGGTAGCACCCGAATGCCTTTAGCATCCATATCAACGAGTTTATCCGCTTGCATCTCGCCCAGTTGGCGGATTTCATCAATAAAATAGGTCATCGGGTCAATACTAAAGCGCGCATTCACATCTTTAAAATCAATATAATCATGGCATAGCAAATTCATAATCACATAACGGCGCAGCAAGTCAGGCAAGCGCGCAGAAATCACCTTCACCGCAGGCAATTTTCCCGCATTGATGAAATTTTGGTAATCATTCAAATCCGTTGGATTTTGCAAAATATGAAGACCAATCTGGCTAATTGACGACACCCCAAATCCGAGTAAATCACAATTGCCATGCGTGGTATACCCTTGAAAATTGCGGTGTAATTTGCCCTCACGTTGCGCAATCGCCAGCTCATCATCAGGCTTGGCAAAGTGGTCAATGCCGATATATTGATAGCCTGCGTCAGTCAGTGCGTGGATGGTATTACCGAGCATGGTCAATTTGTCGGCAGGGCTTGGCAAATCCGCTTCATTAATCTGACGCTGACCTTTAAATCGCTCTGGCAAATGCGCATAGTTAAAAACAGACAGACGGTCTGGCGAGATAGTGATGATGCGCTCAACCGTATTGCGCATGCTATCCACCGTTTGGTGCGGCAACCCATAAATCAAGTCAATATTGATAGAATGAAACCCAAGGCGGCGAGCTTCCGTCATCACCCCTTGAATCATTTCTTCTGACTGCACGCGATTGACGGCAATTTGTACTTTTTCTTGCAAATCCTGCACACCAAAACTCACCCGATTAAACCCAAGTCCACGCAATATCTCAAGCGTGGTCGGGCGCAATTCTCGCGGATCAATTTCAATCGAATAATCAGCGGTAGGTTTATCGCTAAAAGTAAATTGGGTTTGCAAAAAGTTCCACAATTTGACCAGCTCATCATCGGTCAAAAAGGTGGGTGTGCCGCCGCCAAAATGCACTTGTTCGACAATAGGGTCCCCTTGCATCAAGCTGCGTTTATGCCGAATTTCGGCAAAAAGATATGCTAAATAGTCACCTGAATCACTGTTTTTCTTAGTGATGATTTTATTGCAGCCGCAGTAATAGCACAGGTGGCGGCAAAACGGGATATGAAAATATAAGGACACTGGCACCCGTGGGTCTTTTTCTGCCAAAACGCGGGCTTCCATGCCGTCAGCAATGGGGGCAAATTCTAGCGCGGTTGGGTACGAGGTATAACGTGGACCTGAGCGGTTGTATTTATTAATGATAGCTTCATTAAACAAATGGGTTTGGGTCGTGTAGCTACGATTGGCATTGGCATACGGATTTTCGATGATTTCGACAGGACGATCAAAGGTGGGCAGTTCGCTGTCAGATAAAGGGCGAGTTTGGTCTGTCATAATAGTCTCGTATAGCGTGTAGCATAAAATTCTCGGAATATTGGTTGTGATTATACCATAGTCATCCTAGATAGCAGATGATGAGAAAGCAGATGAATTATGCTATGATTTAGCCGTTTTTTATCAAAAATTGTCTAGTTGCTGCCATAAAAAAACGGCCTGCCGTGTATCAAGGTAGCCGCCAAGTTGTTGGAAAAGGATTTTAAAAATGTCGTTTGCTCAAGTATATACGCGCTCGGTGGTAGGTTTAAACGCGCCAAGCGTGATGGTTGAAGTACATTTATCGCAAGGATTGCCTGCAGTCACCATGGTCGGCTTACCTGAAGCAGCGGTACGCGAGAGTAAAGACCGTGTGCGCTCTGCCATTATCAACTCGGGTTTTCAATTTCCCAATCGCAGATTAACTATCAACCTTGCGCCCGCGGATTTACCCAAAGATGGCGCACGGCTTGATTTGCCCATTGCCATAGGTATCTTGGCAGCGAGTGGTCAAATTGATGAAACCGTGCTTGCGCAGTACGAGTTTATTGGCGAATTGGCGCTCAATGGCGATTTACGAGCCATTGCTGGGGCGTTGGCAGTATCACGCGCGCTCAAGGCGGAGCAGCGCACCTTGATTGTTCCCAAAGACAATGCCGATGAAGCGGTGAAAGTCGATGGCGTGAAGGTGTTGCAAGCCGATACCCTCAAAGCTGTGTGCCAACACTTGATGAACGAGCAACAACTCAGCCAAGCCGAGCATAAGGCATCTTACCAATCAGCCAATTATCAGCTAGATTTAGCCGATGTCAAAGGACAACACCAAGCTAGACGTGCGCTAGAGATTGCGGCAGCAGGCGGGCATTCGCTACTATTTTGTGGCTCACCTGGGACAGGCAAAACCTTGATGGCATCTCGCCTACCCACCATTTTGCCACCGCTCAACGACCATGAAGCGCTCGAAGTTGCTAGTATTTACTCGATTGCCAACAGTGATTATGACTATGGCACACGCCCTTTTCGCCAAGTCCATCATACTACCTCAGCGGTGGCGCTCGTGGGCGGCGGCTCGTCGCCCAAACCCGGTGAAATCACGCTCGCCAATCGGGGGGTGTTATTTTTGGATGAGATTCCAGAGTTTGATCGCAAGGTGCTTGAGGTACTCAGACAGCCCATCGAGAACAAAGAAATTGTCATCAGCCGTGCCAACTCTCAAGTACGCTTTCCCGCCAATTTTCAGCTGGTAGCAGCGATGAATCCCTGCCCCTGTGGCTACTATGGGGATAAATCAGGTCGCTGCCAGTGCCGACCCGAGCAAATCAAACGCTACCAAGAAAAGCTATCAGGACCTTTGCTGGACCGTATTGATTTGCATATTACCGTGCCTGCCCTGCCTGCCAGTGATTTGCAGTCAGCACAGAGGGGTGAGTCTTCTGCGGTAGTGCGTGAGCGGGTGATACAAGCCTATCAGCGTCAGCAAGCCAGACAGGGCAAAGCCAATAATGAACTCTCCCCCAGTGAACTTGACCAATTTGCGCCGCTTGGCGATGCAGAAAGTCGTATTTTGGCAATGGCACAAAGTCGGTTGAATCTGTCCGCGCGCGGCTATCATCGCGTCCTTCGCGTCGCCCGCACGATTGCGGACTTGGCAGGTAGTGAAGCAATCCAAACCGCGCATTTAACTGAGGCATTAAGTTATCGTAGTCAATTAACGAATGCCTAATTTTCGTGCTAACTCATCATAGCGCAAGATATAGCAAGGCTATAAAAACGGATGCTCGCGAAAAAACGTGGGCGGCAGGTTATCGTATTGGGTGTCGTTGACGTATTTGGCTTCAAACTGTTTTTTTAGCGCTTTGTAGTCCGCATTAGCGCGGCATTCATCCCATTTTTGCTTAAAAATTTGCGCGGATTGGGCTTTGATTTGTGCGGATTCAAGCTGCTGTGGTTGCTGTGGCAATTGCTCACGCCCATGCGCGCCACTTTGTCCTTTTTTAGCGTCAGGGACAGCGCCGTCATATTTTTTGCCCCCTTTGTGATTGGCATAACGACGCGAGCGCGTATAACCCATTTGGATAAATTTACGCGCCATATCAGCACCGACAAAATCCCCTTGGGCAAGGTAATCCAAAAACATCGCATAGATGGTATCACTGCTCTCACGCGCAAGTTCCGGCGTAGCAAATCGCCAATGCGGCAAAATCTCGGATTTATATGGCTCTACCAGTAATACGCCCTGCTCGCCGCGCCCCACCCGATACAACGCTGGATGCTCGCGAAAATTCAGCGTGTCAAAGTTAAGATGATAGTTAAACTCGTGCATGACTCAAAAACTCAGTCAGCGTGGCAAAGTCATCAAAGGTATGGGTCGGATGATAGTCACGAATATCCTGCCCATAGTTATAGCCATACGATAACCCAAGCGTATCCATGCCCGCATTTTGCCCTGCCAAAATATCGTTTTTGGAATCACCAATCATATAGCTTTGAGCGATGCTAAAGCCTAATCGGTCACAGACGTGCAGTAGCGGCATCGGGTCAGGTTTTTTGGCAGGCAAGCTATCGCCACCCAAAATATAAGCAAAAAGGGCTTGCCAACCCAATTTTTCGACAATCGCAGGAACAAAATCAATGGGTTTATTGGTGGCAATAGCGAGGGTATAGCCTTGCTCTTTGAGCTGACGCAACCCTTCGCTCACCCCTGCATAGGGCTGGGTTTTGACACAGGTGTTTTGATGGTAGTAGTCAAAGAATAAAGCAAGCGCCTGATTGGTATCGTCTTCAGTGAGATTGGGGTCAATGGTTTGTGAGCCTGATAAGGCACGTTGCACCAGTACTTTGCCGCCATTTCCGACCCAGTTGCGAATGACATCTTCGCTAAAGTTGGCTTTGCCAAGCGTGGTTAGCATCGCATTGACGGCGTCTGCCAAATCTGGCACGCTATCAATCAAGGTACCGTCCAAGTCAAAAATAAGTAATGATTTTTGGGTGATATTTTCCCCAGTGGGTGTGGGGATTGGGGTGTTAAGTGATTCGCTAGACATGGTGTTTCCTATCGTTTTTTCACCAAAAATTGATAGGCTACAGTGTAGCAGAATCACCTAAAAATACCATGCAACCGTCCATTAAAATAACCTAACCCTGACAACCAATTCCGGCTAAGAGCAAGTTTGACTAAAAAACGTTAGTTTTCGCCATTGCTCGGTTGATAATCTAGTGAGGCATCGGCGATTTCATGGCTAGCTGCGGGGTTAAATGCACTGTCTTTGTTGGCACCCAGTTTTTGATAACGCACATCTTCACCGGTGATACAAAAAATCAATTGCTCAGCGATATTACGCGCATGCGCACCAATACGCTCTATCGAACGTAGCACCCATAAAATATCAATGACTTTTGCTACATAGCGACCATCTTCCATGATGTAGGTCATCATCGCGCGTGACGCAGATTTGTACATCGCATCAATTTCACTATCTTGCTCTATTACTCGGTAAGCACCTGTTGCATCAAACTTGGCAAAAGCTTCTAGCGCATTTTTTAGCATCATCTGCACAAAATTACCCATTTGATGCGCTTCATGATACCCAATCGGTGATTGACCTTCACGGGTGGCACGGCGCGCCATCTTGGCGATTTTTTTGGCTTCATCACCAATACGCTCAATGTCAGCACTGCATTTGCTCACTGCCATGATTAGGCGTAAGTCGGTAGCAGCAGGTTGACGACGTGCCAATACTTTGACCACCGAATCATCAAGCTGCTGCTCAGTAAAGTTGATTTCTTTGTCACCATCAATGACATCTTCGGCAAGCGCCACATCACTTTTTACCAAAGATTCAATTGCTTTGGTGAGATTGGCTTCTGCCATGCCACCCATTTTTAAAAATAAATTGACCAAGTTTTGTAAATCTTGGTCATAACTTTTTGATAAATGCTCACCAATTAAATTCATATTTCCCTTCCTAACTCATGGATTGTGACTCATGGACTGTGCAAAATTGTGATTAAAAAAGACGTTAAAGAAAAGCTAACTATAACTAAAAATTACGACAAAATGATGAAAAATAGCGCGCCTATTCGCTGATATTGCATCATATAAACCGAGCAAAAAACCTAACAAACATTTCAATGTCATCAAACTTTAACATAACCGTAACAGGTTTGACATTTTGTTACATTAACATGGCAACAATTTTTCAGCTTTGGGTGATTTAAAACGCGACATATTGGTTGGCGACTCCCAAGCTAAGTTACCATCTTCCCTGACAATCATCTCATTTGTCCATCAAGGAATCATTATGAAACTATCACATTTAATCGTCAGTGTGGCATTCGCTGCTGTAGGCGTACAAGCCAATGCTGTCAACATCACAGGTGCGGGTGCAACCTTCCCACAACCTGTTTACTCAAAATGGGCAAGCGACTACCAAAAAGCAACGGGTAATCAAGTAAACTACCAAGGTATCGGCTCTTCAGGCGGTATCAAACAAATCCAAGCAAAAACGGTTGATTTTGGTGCCACTGATGCGCCCATGAGCCCAGCAGAGCTAAATGCCAGCGGCTTAATCCAATTCCCCGCAGTCATTGGCGGTATCGTACCTGTGGTCAACATCGCTGGCGTCAAACCCGGTCAATTAAAACTATCGGGCACCGTCCTTGCTGACATCTATATGGGCAAAATCACTACTTGGAACGATGCACGTATCCAAGCATTAAACCCAGGCGTTGCCCTACCTGCCGCTAAGATTACAACTGTTAATCGCTCAGACGGTTCAGGTACCACTTTCGTATTTACCAACTACCTAAGCCAAGTATCAAGCGATTGGAAATCAAAAGTAGGCGCGGACAAAACCGTTAAATGGCCTAATGCTGCAGCAAGCGTAGGCGGTAAAGGTAACGAAGGCGTATCAAGCAACGTACAACGTGTTGCAAACTCCATCGGTTATGTTGAGTATGCTTACGCAAAACAAAACCGTTTAGCTTATACCCAACTTCAAAACCGCGCCGGTAAATTTGTACTACCAGACGATTCAACGTTTGCCGCAGCATCAAACATTAACTGGGCACAATACCCTGGTTTTGCGGTGACCATCACTAACATGCCAGCAGCCAACGCATGGCCAATCTCTGCAGCGACGTTCATCCTCGTACCCCGTACGGGTGGTGCAAAAGCCAAAGAAGCGCTTAAATTCTTTGACTGGGCATTTACTAACGGCAATGCACAAGCAACCGCTCTTGACTACGTTCCGCTACCTGCCGACACCAAAGCTGCGGTTCGTAAAGAATGGACGAAAGTTAAATAGTCATTTGCGTCACCTTACTACGCAAATTAACCCTGCCGATAGGCGGGGTTTTTTAGCTTAAAATTTTGCCAAAAAAAAACATTACATCAGCTGATTATCTAGCACTTTGACTGTGTTATCGGTCAGATTGCCCGCAGCTTTTTGTAGGTCAATGTAGGCATTTAGATAATCAAAATATGCATTAATCAAATCGCGTTTGGCAGCATGATATTGGCGCTCTGCCAGTAGGGTATCTACCATCGAGCGCACCCCCAAATCATAGCCTGTTTTTGACGCTTGGGCGACGCGCCGATTGGCATCCACGGCAATTTGCTGGGCTTTAATCGTGGCACGCTGTGCGACCAAATTTAAATACGCTTGGCTGGTCTGAGTCATCGCAGCTTGGTACACATAGGCGAGGCGACTTTTTGCCGCTTGCGCTTGCAGAGTGCCTTGCTCAACGCCTGCGCGTGTCCGCCCACCGGTATAAAACGGAAAATCCACTTCCACCCCAAAGCTATAATTGGTGCCATCAATAGCGCTAACATTATTATGGGTATAGTCTTGCCACCCCACATTGCCTACCAAATCGACACGGGGGTAGATATTGGCTTTGAGATAATCGACTTGTTTGTTGGCAATCGCCACTTGGGTTTGTGCTAGCTGAATATCGAGATTATTATTTTGTGACTGCTGCATCCAGTTTCCGATACTTTGACTTGCCACAAGATTTAAATCAGGCGGTAACTTGATACTGTCTAGCTGATTGATTGGTTGACCGGTGAGCAGTGATAACTGCTGTTTGGCATTCACGATTGCCACGTCATTGTTGGCGATAGAGGCGCTGACGCTTTCAAGCCTTGCACGGCTTTCTTCGGTATCTACCCGCGCCGCTACCCCTTGCGCGAGTCTCGCTTGCATCATGTCATTTTGTGCTTTGAGTGCGGTGAACTCGGCATTGAGGCTATCTGTCATCGCTTCGGCGCGCAATACATTGAGATAGGCTTTGCTGATTTGCTCGATTAGTTGTTGGTGCTGCTGTAATAGCTGGATGTCATTGGCTTGACTGGCGAGCACGGCTTTTTCATAGTTCGCCCATTTATCAGCACGAAACAAGGCTTGGCGCAGTCCGATACCGACTTGGCTCGCGGTATTGCCCGTGTCAGGGATGTTATCATCTTTGGGATAAAACTGGTTATGTTTGACACTGCCTTGTAGTCCCACTTGCGGCAGCATATCGCCAAACGCTAGCTGCACATTTTTTTGCGTTGCCAAATAGTCATATTGCTGCCCTGCCCAATTGCCATTGGTGCGCTGGGCTGCACTATACAATTCCCACAAATCTTTTGCCATCGCGGCTGGGCTGAGGGACATCGACCCTATCAATGACACTACCATCGCCCCTAACCGCCATCGGGCGCCAGTCGCTTTACGATTCCACAAACAGATGCATTCCATATCAATAATTACAACATTTTCAACAACCAAGGAGCCTCTATCATACCGATAGTTGTCAAAAAAATCAGTAATTTAGTGCAGTAAATCATCGGCACAAAATGGCTAAAAATCTATTAGGTAAACCTGTGAGTTTTTGTTAATATGGAGGTATTGACTCGGGGTGCAGTTGGATGACATACCAACGGCTGAGACATACCCGTCGAACCTGACACGGTTAATACCGTCGTAGGGAAGTCGTCTATTAGGTTAGTTAGACTAGTGTTTTTCTAGAATCAGCTTTTTACTAGAACCAGTTTTTTCTAGAATCAGTCTTTTACCAGAAACAGTCATACTCACCTATCTTCGCCCGAGTCCAGCAAACCATCACTTCATAACATAACATGGACTCGCTATGAACCAACTTACCAACGTTACTCACAAAACCCCTGCCCACCGTGACCCTACCGATGACCGCTTTGAAGAAGAAGCGCGTGATTTGACGCGCGCGTTGCCGGCATCTCGCAAAGTCTATATCCAAGGCTCACGCCCCGACATCCAAGTACCGATGCGGGAAATCACCTTGACCGATACCCCGGTGGGCGGTTTTGGCAAGGCAGAAGGCGAAAAAAACCCACCGTTTTATGTGTATGACACCTCAGGGGTATATACCGACCCCAATGTTGAGATTGATTTGACCAAAGGCTTACCAAAACTGCGTCAAGCTTGGATAGAAGCGCGTGGCGACACCGAGCAGCTTGCTAAACTCTCAAGCCAATACGGCAATGAGCGTGCCAATGACATCGCCACTGCCAACCTGCGCTTTGGGCATATCGACAAGCCAAGACGGGCGATCAATGGCAAAAACGTCACCCAAATGCACTACGCCAAACAAGGCATCATCACCCCAGAGATGGAATACATCGCCATCCGTGAAACCCAAAAACAGCATGACCTGACTGATACGCGTCAGCACGCTGGTAACAACTTTGGTGCCAATACCCCCAAACTCATCACCCCAGAATTTGTGCGTGCCGAAGTCGCTGCGGGACGGGCGATTATTCCCAATAACATCAATCACCCCGAATCAGAACCGATGATTATTGGTCGTAATTTTTTGGTTAAAATCAATGCCAATATCGGTAATTCAGCCCTGGGCTCTAGCATTGACGAAGAAGTTGCCAAGATGACTTGGGCTACCCGTTGGGGCGCGGACACCATCATGGACTTATCAACCGGTAAGCATATCCATGAAACCCGTGAATGGATTATCCGTAACTCCCCCGTGCCCATCGGTACCGTACCGATTTATCAAGCGCTAGAAAAAGTGGATGGCGTTGCCGAAGATTTGACATGGGACATCTTTAAAGACACCTTGATTGAACAAGCCGAGCAAGGCGTCGATTATTTTACCATTCACGCGGGCGTACTGCTGCGCTACGTACCGGTGACCGCCAATCGTTTGACAGGTATCGTGTCACGCGGCGGCTCGATTATGGCACAGTGGTGTCTTGCCCATCACAAAGAGAATTTTCTTTATACCCACTTTGAAGAAATTTGCGAGATTATGAAAGCCTACGATGTGGCGTTTAGTCTGGGTGACGGTTTGCGCCCGGGTTGCCTACAAGACGCCAACGATGATGCGCAGTTTGGTGAGCTCAAAACCTTGGGCGAGCTGACCCAAGTGGCATGGCAACATGATGTACAAGTTATGATTGAAGGTCCAGGACACGTTGCCATGAACCGTATCAAAGAAAACATGGACTTACAGCTTGAAGTCTGTAAAGAAGCGCCTTTTTACACCCTTGGACCTTTGACGACCGATATCGCCCCAGGCTACGACCACATCACCTCCGCCATTGGTGCGGCGATGATTGGTTGGTATGGTACTGCCATGCTGTGCTATGTCACGCCAAAAGAGCATTTAGGTCTGCCGAACAAAAAGGATGTCAAAGACGGTATCATCACTTACAAAATCGCAGCACATGCAGCAGATTTGGCAAAAGGACACCCAGGTGCCCAAGCGCGAGATAACGCCTTGTCAAAAGCGCGTTTTGAGTTTCGCTGGGACGACCAGTTTAATCTCAGCCTAGACCCAGACACGGCACGTGAATTCCATGATGAAACCTTGCCAAAAGAAGCGCATAAATCAGCGCATTTTTGCTCGATGTGCGGTCCAAAATTCTGCTCGATGAAAATCACCCAAAACGTGCGGGATTATGCAGCAGGGCTTGAGTTTAATAAACCACAGCTTGGGCAAGATATCACCCCTGATACAGGTGAGTTATCGGATGCCAGCCACGCTATTAAGCAGGTGGAGACGGCGCTAGTCGGTCAAGTGGGTGAAGCGTCTGCCGATGAAGTCCGCCTAGGTATGGAGCAGATGAAGCAAAAATTTATTGAAGAAGGTAAACAGCTGTATAAAGAAGTTTAAGCCCCAGCTAATCTAACGCCGCTATGATGTACAGCCGCTAGCATAGTCAACTTGCCAAATACTGGTTGCAGCTTAGCGGCTTTTTTACACCAATTTTTATCATATTTTTTATTGATTTTTCAATCAGTTACCTGTTATGGTAGTGCCTTTTTAATGTGCCATTAATTAAAGTTAAAAAAAACGCGCGAACCTATAACAGCTACTAATTTGCAAAGTCGTTTAACCCGCAAGTTGCAAATCGTATTTAATTGAATTAAAAAAACAAGCGTACTACAAAGAAATCAAGAGGTTTTTATGCACCCTAAAATGCTAACAGCTTTGACCCTTGCCGTGCTTGGCTCAGTGGTTACACATGTCGGGGCTGCGCATGCAGCGCCTACTAATCCCACGCCTGCCCGTGCTGCCAACCAAACTGCACCTACTCTGCTACAGCAAAATCTATTGACTTTAATCAAAGCTGGTCAAGCGATGGAAGCTGAGACCCAAGTCAAACAAGCTGAAATCGAAAAAAAATACCAGCCTAAAGTCGCTGAAGCCAAAACCGATGCCCAAAAAGCCGCGATTCAGACCCAGTTTTTAAATGAGGTGATTGCCTATAAAAGCTATCAAAAACAAAAATTTGCGGCAATCAAATTGACCGAGCCAAGCGTATCAAACTTGCGTGACCAATATATCGAAACGCTAAATAGCGATATCGCTGCCGCTCAAATCGTCATCGCCAATCCAAAACCGACCGCTGACTCTAAGAAAAAATTTGCAGAACAACTCACCAAATCAAAAAATTTAACGCTAGCAGTGCGTAATGGCTTAGAAACCCTAATGAAAAAAGCGGGTTTTAAAAAACAAGTGCTACAACCCAAAACCAAATAAGCATTCGTTAATAAAAAAGCCGAAACACTTTGATGGTGTTTCGGCTTTTTTGTTGCATAAGCAGTTGATGCTAATCTTTCAGCCCAAGCACATCTTGCATATCAAACTGTCCCGTTTGCTGCTCATTGACCCATACCGCCGCACGCACCGCCCCTGCGGCAAAGGTCATGCGCTCACGGGCTCTATGGGTGATTTCAACTATTTCGCCATCGGCGATAAACATCACCGTATGGTCGCCGACAATCTCGCCACCGCGAATGGCATGGATACCAATCTCGCCTGCTTTGCGCGCGCCAGTTTGACCTTCGCGGCCATAGATCGCCACGTCTTTTAGGTTTTGACCGCGTCCTTTGGCAACCGCTTCAGCCATCATATAAGCGGTGCCCGATGGCGCATCAATTTTGTGTTTATGGTGGGCTTCGATGACTTCGACATCGGCGCTGTCACCAAATGCTTTGGCAGCCATTTCAAGCAGCTTAAGGGTTAAATTCACCCCAGTTGAGTAGTTGCCTGCATACACGATGGCGATTTTTTCACTTGCTTGTTTTAAGATGGCGTTTTGTTCATCATTTAGGCCTGTTGTCCCAATGACCATATTCACGCCTTTATCAGCACAAAGTTGTAAGTTTTTGGCAGTCGACTCAGGCAAGCTAAAATCTATGAGCACATCAATATCATGAATGACGCCTGCCAAGTCATCGACCAAAGCGACATTAGTTTTGTCGAGATTAACTAGCTCGCCCGCATCCACGCCCAACAAGCTTGAGCCTTGACGCTCTATCGCCCCTGCAAGGGTAGTTTGTGGATTTTGTTCCACCGCTTGAATCAGCATACGTCCCATGCGCCCACCTGCGCCTATGACCCCGATTTTTACCATTTGCTTATCCTTTATCTCGCCCAATTACCTAGTATAACTTTCTAATTTGATTTTCTAGCCTGATTTTCTTGCATAAATTTCTAAGTTCAAATCATAACAGCTTGTCTCATTGAATCCTAGCTTAACTCAATACTGGCTTATGCCAAAAAAAACCCTTGCAATCATTACAAGGGTTCGATGTTTCACGTGAAACTTCTATAAAACACTATAAACCAATAAAACCTAGTCAAACAAATCTTTGACATCTTCTTTGAGTTTATCAAAGAAAGATTTTTTCTGTGGTGATTGTTGATGCTCACCCATGGATGATTGCAGCTGACGAAGTAGCTCTTTTTGTTCATTGTTGAGATTGGTCGGTGTCTCCACCACCACACGGCATAACAAGTCACCTTTCATCGTCGTGCGCACGGGGGTAACGCCTTTGCCTTTGATACGGAATACTTTATGGCTTTGGGTGCCTTCGGGAATGCGTAAATTGATACGTCCTTCAAGCGTTGGTACTTCCACCTCACGACCTAAGGCTGCATCCGCAAAGCTAATTGGCACATCCATATATAAGTCAGCGCCTTCACGAGTAAAAATAGGGTGCTGTGCCACACGGATTTCAACATACAAGTCACCGCTTTCACCGCCGGTAATCGCTTCACCTTCCCCCGTTAAACGTACCCGATCGCCATTGTCGATACCGGCAGGAATGGTAACTTCAAGGGTGCGTGATTTTTCTTTAACACCCGAGCCATGACAGTCATTGCAAGGATTTTTGATTTGTTTACCTGAGCCGCCACAGTTGGGGCAGGTTTGTTGCACAGCAAAAAAGCCTTGCTGCATACGTACCACACCCGCACCACCACAAGTTGCGCAGGTGACGATATCGCTGCTGTCTTTGGCGCCCTTACCATCACAAGTTTCACAAGGGGCAGGTGCGGTAAAGGTAATTTCTTTTTTTGTCCCTTGCACCGCTTCTTCAAGCGTCAAATCGAGCATATAGCGTAAATCTGAGCCGCGTCTGCTACGCCCACCCCCTGTGCGCCCCCCAAAAATGTCGCCAAAAATGTCTTGGAAACCGCCCGCGCTGCCACCACCACGACCGCCGCCCATGCCGCCAAAAATATCGCCAAAAATGTCTTGGAAGTTTCCACCGCCAAAGCCGCCACCGCCCATGCCATTCTCAAACGCGGCATGCCCCATACGGTCATACGCTGAGCGTTTACTGTCATCACTTAGCACTTCGTATGCCATCGAGGCTTCTTTGAATTTTTCTTCGGCGGCAGGGTCATCAGGGTTACGGTCTGGATGATATTTCATCGCAAGTTTGCGGTAGGCTATTTTGATTTCTTGTTCATTAGCGGTTTTATCTACCCCTAATACTTCATAAAAATCGCGTTTTGACATAATAACTCCTTTGGCAGCATAGTGTTGACAGTACGGCAGAGTGGGTTCGACCAGTAGCAACGTTTAACAGCTGCCAAACCTTTGAAAGACTAAAATTTAAAAATATGCAATATAGTGGCGATTTTTGTTAAATAATCAAGCAAATAATCGGCAATCAGCGCAAAAATATTTTGCTTTTTTTGCAAGAAAAATACGCAACAGCCTAGCCCGTTGTTTTAAACTAATTAGCAAACTCTAACTCTAATAGTGATTTATGAAAAAAGTATTATCTTTGCTAATCATCCTTGCACTGATTGTCGTCGCATGGGTATTTGCCTCCCCTTATTGGGCAGTGTACCAACTGAAAAAAGCCTATGATGCACAACAAGCAAACACCATCAGTGCAGCGATTGAATTTACGCAACTGCAGCAAAGTATCAAATCACAGCTAAGCCCTGTATTAATAGAAAAAGCCAATCATGTGGCAAAATCCCCTATTTTGCAGATGCTCAATATCGCGCTAAACCCTGATGACCTAGTGAATAAAATGGTCAATCAAGCCGTAGATAATACCGTCACGCCAGAGGGCGTACAGTATGCGCTGACAGGACAAGCGACCAGTGAGCCGCTCAAAACAAATGTCAAACTGCTAGGGGGCTTGGTGGCAGTAGCGATGGATAAGATTGATATCAAAGACTTGATTTTGGCGCGCAATTCAGCTGAGCTTAATCAAAAAATCAAACAACAACTACAATCGCCTAATCCCAACGCCACCACAGCAACGTCACAGACCCAACCGACCACACACTATTGTGGTGTTAACTGTTTTGAAGTCAGCGGACAGGTGCGTGGCTACCCCTTAACGCTCCGCTTGCAGCGCCAAGGGCTTATTCATTGGAAAATCGTGGGTGTGACACTGCCGCTAAATGCTTAAAACTGGTCAATTTCTTCAGCGGTCAAAAATCGGCTTTCACCTTTTTCTAATCCTGCTAAGGTAATGTTACCGATGCTGGCACGGTGTAACTCAATGACTTTATTGCCAAAGTAGCCCATCATGCGCTTGACTTGGTGGTATTTGCCTTCCGTGAGTACCAGCTTGGCATGAGTAGCATCAGAAAAACTTAACTCAGCGGGTTTGGTTTTATCATACTCGTCCTCAAGCATGATGCCTTTTGCCAATTCTTGGATAGCAAATGCCTGTTGTGCTTCAGTCATTGGCTCGGCAAGGGTCAACTCATACACTTTTGCCACATGATGTTTTGGGCTGGTGACGCGGTGCAAAAAGCCACCATCATCACTAAGCAGCAGCGCACCTGTGGTGTCGACATCGAGTCGCCCTGCAATCCGCAAACTACCTAGCTGGGGTACATCAATCAAGTCTGTAACAATCGGCCATTCTTTTGGCTTTAGGGTGCATTCAAAGCCTTCTGGCTTATATAGCAGTAAGTAGCGATTGCCCGTCGCGACTGATAACGGCTCACCCGCCCATTCGATATCGTCACCCACTTCATCGATGTGTAAGCTTGAATCTTTGACCACCTCGCCATTGACAGTGACTTCGCCTGCGTGCAAGATTTTTTTGCAGTCTTTACGCGATAGCTCGGTGGCTTTGCTTAAAAATTTGTCTAAACGCATTTTTTTGTTATCCTAGTGCTTGTTTTGTTTATTGTAACATAGATTAACCATGACCTATTACACGCTTAGCGACCCATGTACTGCCACACTTGAGATTAAAAAAAGCCAATTTTTGGGCTTTGGCTTTGCCATTGATAGCCGCGAGCAATTAATGTTTCACGTGGAACAATTACGCAACCAATATCCCGATGCGCGCCATGTCTGCTATGGCTATATTATTGGCGACCCGCACAACACCACCTCGGCAGGTTTTGATGATGATGGTGAGCCCAGTGGTACAGCAGGTAAGCCGATTTTAAACGTGTTACAACACAAGGGCATTGGTAACTGCGTGGTCATTGTGGTGCGTTACTTTGGCGGTATCAAACTTGGTGCAGGCGGACTAACACGTGCCTATAGTAGCACCGCACAAGCCGTGGTTGATAATATGAATTTGCACGAGTTTGTGCCGTTAAGCGTGATAATAATTGAAACCGATTTTGCCAATGAGTCCTTTGTCAGACATACATTAGATGGCTTTAATGCCACGATTTTAAAGGTTGATTATGGTAAAAATGTCGTTTTGACCGTAGAGGCTGCGCAAAAGTCGGTTCAAGTCCTCAGCGAAAAAATCGGCTTTTATGGAACTGTGAAAGCCAGTGAATAACCAAAAGCCAATAACCACAGCAGCAGCAGCATAGAAGTGATAGCATAGCAAAATTTTTCTCAAAAAACCTACACAACGTCCCAAACTTAGCTCACAAGTCGCCATGAAAAAACTGTCAAAAAGCCGTAAAATAGTCAAAAATCATAACAATCACTAGGCATATTATGAATATTCACCAACTACCCCTAACGCCATTTCGTACCCCGTTTTTCTTAGCCAACCCCCACGTTCAAACCATTTTACCCAAGTTTATCAAACTGCCAAAACCTAACTATCAGCGTCGGCTTCACCCTGACCGCACCGGCACCACCCAAGTGGCTTATGACTTTGTGTTTGCCAATACCGACAATCAGCCAAACCTTGATAAGCCATTGGCGGTGATGTTTCATGGGCTTGAAGGCAGTAGCGACAGCCATTATGCCATTGCCTTTGCCCACCAAGCGCACCGATTGGGGTATGATGCGGTTATCGTCCATTTTCGCGGCTGCGGCGGGGTGGATAATACCTCAGAATTGGACTATAACGCGGGTGATACTGCCGAAGCGGTGCATATGTTTAACCTGCTAAAAACTCAGTACGGTTATAGCCGAATTGTAGCCAGTGGGGTGTCGCTCGGTGCCAATATGCTGGCGCGTTATATGGGTGAACAAGGCGATGCAGCTGCCTGTGAAGCAGCGGTAGTGATTTCTGCGCCCGTCGATTTGACGACTTCGGCAAAAGCCATGCATCGTTTTGTCGCCAAACGGGTGTATACGCCTTATTTGCTCAATCCTTTATTGCAAAAAGCCTTAAAAAAGGTGGATGAGCCAGCACTAATCAACGCATTAAAAAATATCAAGATGATTGACGAGTTTGATGAGTTATATACCGCGCCGCGCCATGGTTTTGGCACAGGGGCGAATTATTACATCCAAGCCTCGGCCCTACCCGTACTCAAAAACATCACTAAACCCACGCTGATTATCACTGCCAAAGACGACCCATTTTTAGGCATTCTTGCCACCCAAGACGATGTGTCACCTTGTGTGCGCTTACTGTATAGCCAGCATGGGGGACATGTAGGCTTTGTGCAATTACAAAACAAAAAACTCAATGTGAATTGGCTGCCTAGCACTAGCTTTAAATTTTTTCAGGCTTGTGCTGACTGATTGCTATTGCTTCAATAAAAAACGCCATCACAATGACGGCGCTTTTTATTTATTAAAGTTAATGAGGGGTTTTTTAACATTATAAAATGCCGTAATTCACCATGGCTTTAGCAATCTTATTAAAACCTGCTAGGTTGGCGCCTTTTTTATAATCAATGCTCCCATCCGCTTGCTTACCATGGTTAAAACAATCGTCATGGATATTTTTCATGATGGTTTTTAATTGCTCATCAAGCACCGCAAAGGTTGCGTATTGACGTACCGAGTTTTGTGACATCTCAAGACCTGATACCGCAACCCCACCGGCATTCGAGGCTTTTCCCGGCGCATAGATGACGCCATTAGTTTGGAAGATGGCGATGGCATCGGCATCACTGGGCATGTTGGCACCTTCTGCCACGTATTTAACGCCATGATTGACCAGATTTTGCGCATCTTGCCCGTTGATTTCGTTTTGGGTGGCGCAAGGTAGGGCAATATCGGCTTTGATATGCCATGGACGGCTACCGTCGATCCATTCTGCGTCATCACTGGTGCCGACGAAGTCTTTTAAACGTTTGTCTTGCGCTTTATAAGTTTTGAGCGCTTCAATTTGCTCTAAGGTAAAGCCATGCTTGAGATATAAGGTACCTTTTGAGTCTGATAATGTCAGTACCTGTGCGCCAAGCTCAATACATTTTTGTGCGGCATGTAGCGATACATTGCCCGCACCTGAGACCAGAACAGTCTTAGCCATCAAGCCGTCATGATGGGCTTCTAGCATGTTTTGTAAAAAATACACAAGACCAAACCCCGTTGCCTCGGTACGAATCAAGCTACCACCTTGTCCCACCGTCTTACCGGTTAATACCCCCGTAAACTCACGATTAAGCGTCTTATACATGGCAAACATATAATTAATTTCGCGGCCACCGACACCGATATCACCCGCAGGTACGTCTATATCTGCACCAATATAAGGCGCTAATTCGCGCATAAAGGCATAGCAAAATCGGCGAATTTCAGCGTCTGATTTACCTTTTGGGTCAAAGTCTGAACCGCCTTTACCCCCACCCATAGGCAGACCGGTCAATGCGTTTTTAAAGATTTGTTCAAACCCTAAAAATTTTAGTACCGAAAGATTCACACTGGGATGAAAACGGATACCGCCTTTGTAAGGGCCTAATGCATTGTTAAATTGCACACGCCAACCGCGGTTGACTTGAACATTGCCTTGGTCATCTTCCCAGTTGATACGAAATTGAATAACACGGTCAGGGTTGGTTAAGCGGTCAAATAGATTAAGGTGTTGATAAACAGTGGATTGGTCATAAACCGCTGCGATATCTTCCCAGAATTCTTCGACCGCTTGGATAAACTCTGGCTCATTGCTATGACACTGCTTTAAAATGCTTAATAACTCACTGCTTTTCATACCACTCCTCAATTCTTTAACTTCATAAAAATAGTGCAAAAACACTATTTTGGTGAATTTATAGTAACTTATCACTGTCATAGTAATTTGTAAAACTATTTTGTAATTTGTAAAACTATTTTTCTGTACCCCTTTGGCAGGATGGGTTGCCGAAAACTAGACATGGGTGTTTGCGAGCAAGTTAACCTACAACTGGATTTAATAGCTGACAAAGCCTAATTTGTCCTTTAAAATTGTTAATTTTTAGCAAGGTTTAGCGGCTTTGGTTAGCCGCTAATGCGTATTTGACCTAAGGCAAACTTATGCACATTCATATTCTTGGTATTTGTGGTACCTTCATGGGTTCGTTGGCGCTGCTTGCGCGTGACCTTGGACATACCGTGACAGGCTCAGACGCCAATGTCTATCCACCAATGTCCACCCAGCTTGAAAATGCGGGTGTTGAGATTATGCAAGGGTACGCTGCTAGTCATTTACAACCTGCACCTGATTTGGTGATTGTCGGCAATGCCATGAAGCGCGGCATTGAAGCGGTTGAATATATGCTCAATGAGCGTATTCCTTATACCTCAGGCCCGCAGTTTTTGGCAGAGCAGGTATTGCAATACCGTCACGTATTAGCCGTCGCAGGGACGCATGGCAAAACCACCACTACCACGATGCTGGCGTGGATTTTACACTATGCAGGCATTGATGCCGGCTTTTTGATTGGTGGTGTGCCACTTGTTGATACCCCAGATGAACGCCTAAAAAAAGCGTTTGCTCACAGTAGTTATTTGGGTAGTGATAAAACTGCGGATCATGAAGGTTACTTTGTCATCGAAGCGGATGAATATGACAGTGCTTTTTTTGATAAACGCTCTAAGTTTGTTCACTATCGCCCAACCACCGCAATTTTAAACAATCTTGAATACGACCACGCCGATATCTTCCCAAACCTTGCCGCCATCCAAACCCAGTTTCATCACATGGTACGCATGATACCGTCAAATGGTAAAATCATCATGCCAGCAGATACCGAAAGCTTGGAAGAAACCCTTAAAAAAGGCTGTTGGACCCCGATTTGGCGGACAGCGATTGCTCCCACTAGCAATCCCCAAGCGGATTGGCAAGCCAAGCTAGTGAAACAAGACGGAAGCCAATATGAAGTGATGTTTGATGGTCACAAAGGACAAGTCAATTGGCAGATGAGCGGACTACATAGCGTCAATAATGGTTTAGTGGCAATTGCAGCAGCTTACAATGTTGGCGTATCGGTTGCACAAGCCTGTGAAGCCTTATCCAATTTTGCGGGTATCAAACGCCGTATGGAGCTGGTCGGCACAATCGATAACAACGGCAAACAGATAGAAGTTTATGACGACTTTGCCCACCACCCAACCGCCATTGAAACCACGCTTGATGGCGCCAAAAAACGTTTTGCGGATAACCCAAACCGTAAAATCTGGGCGGTGATTGAACCGCGTTCAAACACCATGAAACTCGGTACCCACCAAGGTTTGCTTGCGCCGTCAGCGAGTATCGCCGACCAAGTCATTTGGTATCAACCTGCCAATCTAGATTGGTCAGTTGCCGATGCGATTGGCAATGCTGCCAACCAACAAGTGATGACATCGACCGATGCGATTATTGAGCATATTGCAGCGCACATTGGCGATGACGATGTGGTGATTGTGATGTCAAATGGCGGCTTTGAAGGTATTCATGGTCGACTGGTGAAGGCGCTACAGCAAGCCTAACTGTTTTAACCTTGTAAATTTGCTAGCAAAAATCGTGATTTTTTAGCATACTCATGATTACTTGTAAAAATATTAGGTTACACAATGCTTACCCGAGTCATTTTTAATCAAAAAGGCGGTGTTGGTAAATCCAGCATTGCTGTCAATCTTGCCGCGATGAGTGCCCATCAAGGTTTGCGTACCCTACTCATCGACCTTGATCCACAGTGCAACGCTACCCAATATATCGTCGGCGATGCTGACACAGACATTCATCCCGCGCATATCACAGAACCCAATATCGAAAATTTCTTTTCGCAAACCCTGCAAGCGGCGTCTAGCCCTATGCCGATGATGTTTGCATTTCCATTTGGCGGTATGACGGGTAGTCGCAATCAAGGGTTGGAGCACTGTATTCACACCACCCGATTTGATAATTTATCACTGATTCCAGCCAGTCCCATGCTTGCCGATATTTTGCAGCCCCTTGAAAGCAAACATAAAATTTATAAATTAAAAGACGGCTTAAACCTTTTAACGCAGCAGTTTGATCGGGTGTACATTGATACGCCACCGGCGTTTAATTTTTTTACTTTGTCGGCATTGATCGCGGCTGATCGTGTTATCGTTCCGTTTGATTGTGATATTTTCTCCAAACGCGCGCTGCAAACCTTGGTGCAAAATATCTTAGAGACGCGCCAGGACCATAATAGTGACTTGTTAATTGAAGGTATTATCGTCAATCAGTTTGACCCACGTGCCAATTTACCCAAAGAAGTGGTACAAACGTTGGTCAATGAAGGCTATCCTGTGTATGACACCAAACTTAGCCCTTCGATTATCATGAAACAATCCCACCATCAAAGCTTACCGCTGATTTATTTGGACGCTAAACATAAACTCACTCAGCAATATGCTGCGCTTTATCAAGAAATTGAATCTAGATAACGGAACTTACATTTAATCGTCTCTACTGACATAGCATTACATTAAATAAAAAATCCTCTTAATACTTCAAAGAGAACTTACATAATTAACAAACCAACATTTTAACTGCTGATAGCTTGTCTATAAAATAACAGTCATCAGAGAGGCAGTTATTAGTTAAAACTATAAATATAACAATTTAGCCCTGTAACGCCTGCCAATCGATTAGGCAACAAGATAAGTTAAAAATTAGACAAGTTAAAAAATGAGGAGTGTTAAAATGAGCTTTATTTATATGATTATCATGGGTCTTATCGTTGGTGTTATCGCCCGTGCTATCAAGCCAGGTGCAGACGCAATGGGTTGGATTCTTACCATTGTACTGGGTATTATTGGTGCATTAGTGGGCGGTTTTTTAGCAGGTATGCTAGGCATGAATGCCAATGGTGGCTTTACCGGTTTAATCTTTTCAGTGATTGGTGCCATTATTGTGCTATTCGTTTATGAACTAGCGACGGGTAAACGCCGTATTGGTTAATGCTGTATGAGTTAATTAAGCAATCAATTTAAAATATCAATTTAAAAAAGGCATTTAATTTAAATGCCTTTTTTATTGGCTAAAATTTTCTGAACGTATGGTAGCTAACACTTGGCATTTTGGCTTTAAATTTTTTCAGTTTCATTTTTTTTGCCGTCATTGTCTTACTAATTTTAGAATCTCAGCTTAGAATAATGCTATATTGTTGACTTGGTTTTTAGCACTAGATATCTACTAGACCCCTATTAGACACTGATGAGATACTAAGGTAAACACTTTCATGGAACAACTTGTCAATTTTCACACGCAAAATGGCGTTTTAGAAATCCAATTTAATCGTGCCGATAAAAAAAATGCCCTAACCAATGCCATGTACCAATCCGTACAAACCGCGATGGAACAGGCAAAAAGTGACGATAATATTCGAGTGATTTTGTTTACGTCAACCGGTGATTTTTTTACCGCAGGTAATGATCTTGTCGATTTTTTAACCAAAGCAGAAAATGATGATGCTGAGCTTAATGCGTTAGATTTCGTGCAGTTTTTGGGCGATTATCCTAAACCCATCGTGGCAGCGGTGACAGGCTCAGGCGTTGGCATTGGCTTGACGCTGCTACTTCATTGTGATTTGGTGTATATCGTAGAAAACGCTAAATTATTAGCCCCCTTTGTGGATTTATCTTTGGTGCCAGAAGCAGGTTCGACGCTTTTGCTGACGCATAGAATTGGTTATCAGCGTGCCTTTGAGGTGTTTGTGATGGGTGAAAAAATCACAGGCAAACAGGCAGTTGAATTGGGCTTAGCCAACCAAGCTTTTGCTAGTAGCGATGAAGTACTAAGCACGGCGCGCCAAAAAGCAGAAATACTCGCCAAAAAATCGGTGCCATCGGTAAGACAAACCAAAGACTTGATGCGTAATGCCACGGAAATCCTAGCGCGTATCCAACAAGAAAACATTCACTTTAGTAACCGTCTACAGACGGATGAAGTCAAAGCGATACTGCGCAAATTTGTCCATAAACAGTAAAGCAAAAAAGCCTTTTAACTAGCAAATTAAAAGGCTTTTATTTGAGTCAATTTATTAGATAGCTATTATTTGGCTACCACAAACTGTTCAATTTGCGCCCGCACCAAATTTGCATCGTTATCAAGCACAGTCACATACTGTGCCAAGCTTTCGATATTATCGGTATGTTTGGGACGGGGAATGTCAAGTTGACCAACAGCTTCGGTGATGGTCTCGGCAAATTTGGCTGGCAATGCGGTTTCGGCGCAGACAATGACCTCACCCTCTTTGCGTACTTCACGAGCCACTTTTATCCCATCAGCGGTATGCGGGTCAATTAGCTGGTTGTCTTCGGCATACACTTGTTTGATCGTGGCGATACGGTCGGCATGCGTTGATTTACCCGATGCAAAGCCATATTTGCCATTGATATTTGCCATCAAATCCGACATATCAAAGCCTTTACCTACGTTGACATCCTGCCAAAGTGTATTAATTTTTTCGCCATTTTTCTCAGCGAGCAGGTACACAAAACGCTCAAAATTCGACGCTTTTGAAATATCCATCGATGGACTTGATGTCACATAAGTCTTGTCAGCAGTACGGGGGCTATATTTGCCAGTAGTAAAAAAGTCGTGCAGAACGTCGTTTTCGTTGGTGGCAACGATTAACCGCTCGATGGGTAATCCCATTTCACGGGCAATATGTCCCGCGCAGATATTACCAAAGTTACCCGATGGCACGCAGAAACTCACCTTTTCGCTATTGTCGGTGGTGCTGGCAAAGTAACCTTTAAAATAGTAGACGATTTGCGCGAGGATACGACCCCAGTTAATGGAGTTGACAGTCCCAAGGCTGTATTTGGCTTTAAATTCGGCATCTTGCTGCAGGGCTTTTACGATGTCTTGGCAGTCATCAAACATACCTTTGATGGCGATGTTATGGATATTTTTGTCATCAAGGCTATACATTTGTGCGCGCTGGAATTCACTCATTTTGCCATGGGGTGACATCATGAACACTTCGATATTGTCTTTGCCACGCAACGCATATTCAGCAGCTGAGCCTGTATCGCCTGATGTTGCACCGATGATGGTCAGACGCTCATTTTTTTTCTTTAACACATATTCAAAAGCATTGCCCAAAAACTGCATGGCGATGTCTTTAAATGCCAGTGTTGGACCGTTTGATAGCTCGATGATTTTGATGCCATCTTTGAGTGTACGAACAGGGGTAATATCGGGATTGCCAAATGCCTGCACGGTGTAAGTTTTATCAATCAGTGTTTTTAAATCATCTTTTGGAATATCGGTGGCAAATAATTGCATGATTTCAAAGGCAAGCTCAGGGTAGCTTAAAGTGCGCCATTGGGTGAGGGTTGCTTCATCAATCTGTGGGTATTCTTCGGGTAGCATTAAGCCGCCGTCTGGGGCAAGCCCCATCAGTAACACATCACTAAATTGCATAGGGGCGGTTTTGCCACGGGTGCTGATATAGTTCATCTTTCCATCCATTTAATCAATTTGATGCAGTTTAGCATAAACCTAGCATTGCGATGAATGCCAATTTTTTAGCCACGTTTTTGCAGTAAGGCATAATAAAAGCCATCGCCATCGTTTTGATGAAGCGGTAAGCATTGATAACCGATGTCCCGTTTGATTTGGTTGGATAAATTAAGGCTAAAATCCACGATTTGCGCCTCTTTGTGGATGGCTAAAAACGCTTGTAATTGGTCTTCATTCTCTGCTTTTAACATCGAGCAAGTGATATAGAGTAGATAGCCGTTACCTGCTAAATTATGCCAACAGTTGGCTAAAATATTGGCTTGTAACGCGGCAGTTTGCCCCACATCTTCTTCGGTGCGTAGCAGTGCGATATCAGGATGGCGGCGAATCACACCTGTTGCGGTACAAGGTGCATCAAGCACTATCACATCAAATTGGGTATCTACTTGAAACGTTGTGGCATTCTCACATACCAAGTGTACATTTTCTTGGTTTAACTGCAAACGCTCAAGGTTTTGGCTTACCCGTTGTAAACGTTTTTCATCGTTGTCCAAAGCGATTACATGCGCGATATTTTGATGTTTCACGTGAAACGTTTTTGACTGCTCAAGCTCCAATAAATGCGCCAGTTTACCCCCAGGCGCAGTGCAAGCATCTAGTACCGTCAAAGATTTATCTAAGGCGAGGCTTGCCAAAATATGTGCTGATAACTGGGCATGTCTGTCTTGCACACTGACCCAGCCTTCGGCAAATTTAGGCAAATCGGTGATTCTTATAGCGTCAGTGAGTTGAATGGTTTGCACTTTCTCAAAGCCAATTAACACTAGGGCAAAACCGATGCCTTGTTGGGTTAATATATCGGCATAATCCTCTACACTACAAAACTTGCGATTGACGCGTAAGAATATGGGCGCAGGTTGGCGAAGCGCTTGCCCAAGCTCGGCATAGTATTCACCCCAATCCTGTTTGAGCTGTTTGGCAAGCCAATTGGGTAGACTGTGATTTTTCTCAATTTTTTTGGCAAATTTGGCAGGGTTTTTTTGCACCTTTCGCAGTATGGCATTGATAAGTCCAGCACCGTAACCTTTATCCAGTTGTTTGACTGCTTCGACCGTTTCACCAATTGCCGCGTAATCTGGCGTGTCCATGTACAGCAGTTGGTACAGTCCGATATTGAGTGCTGCCCATACGCCTTTGTCAGTGACTTCATGCTCAATCAAGCTTTCACCGATACGAGCGAGTGCCCACCATTGACGCAGTGTGCCAAGCAATAATTCATGGACAAAGCCTTTGTCTTTTTCGCTCACTTGGTTTAGTAGTGGGTCAAGCAAGCTAGATAATGACTCACCTTGTTGGATACGCTCGAGGGTGGCGACAACTTTGGCGCGAGTGTTAAGCTGAGAATGTAATTGGATCATGATGTGCCTAATTGGTTATGAGTGAAAAATATCACCATCTTTGAGTTTATCTCCATTGGCAATTTGCTCAGCGGTTAACGGCTTACCACCTGGCCACTGCATTTGGGTGATATTAATCAGATGTTGTACACCCTGATGTTGGTGGTTGGTCGCGTTTTTGCCACAGGCGACTAAAATTGCATTACGACCCACACTGACGATTTTACCTGCAGGTTCATGGGTTTGTTGGTCAAGTTTAATGGGCGCTGCTTCTATTATTTTGATACGCTGATTGGGGTCTTTGTTTTCATCAAGATAGGTAAAGGCATTTAACGCACGGATTTGGCGTTGAATACTGATGGCATCATTCTGCCAGTTAATTTCACCCTCTGCCGTGGTGATTTTCTCGGCATAATTAGCCAAAGCGTCGTCTTGTTTTTGCGCGTTTTGTTGATAATTTTCTAAATCAGACAACACCGTCACAATGGCTTCACCGCCTAATTTGGCTAATTTATCATGCAATAGTTGGGTAGTATCTGTGTCAGTGATTGGGCACGCTACTTTATACAGCATATCGCCCGTATCGAGTCCCTGCGCCATTTGCATAATGGTAATACCTGTAGTGTCATCACCTGCTAAAATCGCACGTTGAATGGGCGCTGCACCGCGCCAGCGTGGCAATAATGAGCCATGAATATTGATACAGCCAAATTTTGGGGTATGTAGCACGCCAAGTGGTAAAATCAATCCATAAGCCGCCACCACCATAACATCGGGTCGATAGTGTTTAAGTGTTTCACGTGAAACACTCCCATTGGTTGATTTTAAGCTAAAGCTTTCGGGTTGTTCCACCGCAATGTTATTTGCTAAGGCAAGGGCTTTCACGGGCGATGCGCTAATTTTTTGTCCACGACCAGATTTGCGGTCAGGTTGTGTATAGACTGCTACAATGTCAATATTAAGGGCTTTTTGGTGACTGATGAGTGCTTGTAAGGCGACTTTAGCAAATTCGGGCGTACCAGCAAATACGACCCTAAGCGGGGTTTGAGACATGATAAATTTCGTCTTAAATACAATAAATTTCTGCTATTATAATATGAATTGGCACAATACTTAAATCTAGCATTGTGATGATGGGTTTTTTTCTTCTACCTTCATTGACCGTTTTCTCTATTGGGTATATCACGCTGTGTCAAACCAGTTTTCTCTCTACAATCGCCCAGCAGCTCGGCGACTCATCATAACCTTAGTGGCTATCGAACTGATACTAATAGTGGCAGGTTATGGGTTGCTAGGTTTTTATGCGTTGCAGCAGCAACAGCAGCTCGGTGAAAGTTGCCTCGTTGAGCTGGTTGATAAACTCAATCATAAAATTAGCTATCATGAGTACGATTGGAGCCAAATCACTTTAGATCACCATGCGGTGATTAAAAATTATCAGTTGATTATCGTTGAGCCAACGGGTGCTACTACCGTTGTCAAAAACAACCATGACGATTTTTCTGTCCCCTTACCCAATTGGACGCTATCTGCCAAACAAAGCAATAAAATATTTTATGATGCTCGTGGCTTTGAAGTTTGGCAGAATCTGGCAGCGGGTTACCGCTTATACGTTAAAGTACAATACTTCCCGCTTTGGAATAATTTTGCCAACCCTATCTATTTGCTGCCGCTGCTACTGGGGCTTTGCCTATTTTTATATGTGATGATTCAGCTACGAAAGAGTTACGAGGTTTGGTATAAATTTCTCGATTACGCCCAAAATTTGCAATTGCAAATTAGTGAAGGTTATCAGCCTGCCAAGCTTCATGAGTTTCGTGACCACCCTGAATCGCGCTATTTGGCTCAGCTATTTAACCGATATGCTTATAAGATGGGGCAATATTATGATAAGGTTCGCGAGTTAACCTATCGACAAAATATTTTGATTGATACTTCACCAATTTTGCTATTTATCATGAGCAGAAATGGTCGGATTGTTTACTTTAATCATAAATTTTCACAAGTGTTTTATACCCCGTTTCAACCGGGTTCGATGTATATTCTCAGTGACTTTATCACCGGTGCCAATAAAACCACGCAGCAGTTACTAAATTCGCTCGAGAATATTCAGACTTATGCGACCTTACCCGTGACCAATCTACAGCGAAATCTGTATTTTGATTTACGCATTACCCCGTATTATAACCGTTTTGGTCAACTACAAGGTTATAGCTGTGGCTTACAAGATACCACCGATTATCACGATAAGCTGCAAAAAGCGTGGGTCGAAGATAAATTTACTACTGATAAACTAACCAATTTTAATAAAATGTGGGCGGTAGTGGGGCATGAATTGCGTACTCCACTCAGTGGTCTAGTCGGCATGATAGATCTACTTGCTGAAGATAAAGCACAGTTTAATAGCGAGCAACAAGAGACTATCGCAACCCTGCAACAATCTAGCTATACCATGATTCAACTGCTCAATGATATGCTTGATGTGGCCAAATTAGACGCAGGCAGGCTACAAACCAATGTCACGTCTATTGATCTCTTGCAGTTACTACGCCAAACTACCGAACTGATGCTTGGTAACGCCCGACGTCAAAAAATTAGTCTGTATATTTTTGTGGACCCATTTACCCCACGTTTTATTGATTGTGATGAAGGCAAATTACGGCAAATTATTTTAAACTTATTGACCAATGCGGTAAAATTTACCAAAGAGGGCTACGTGGCTATCACGGTTGATAAAACCGATAGCCATCACCCATTAATCAAGGCTAAAACCAGCCAAAATATGACTGTCAGCGAAGATTGGTTAAAAATAACGGTAAAAGATACCGGTTTAGGTATTAGCGAAAAAGACCAACAAAAGTTATTTTCTTATTTTGGTCAAGCCAATGATTCCATTAGTCGGCAGTTTGGCGGTACAGGGCTTGGTTTAGCTATTTCAAATAGTTTTTCACATTTATTGGGCGGGTTTATTCATTTAGAAAGTCAATTTGGTCAAGGGAGTGAATTCCAACTATTTATACCGATTCCAAAGTTTAGTCTGCAGTCTGCTTACCAATATAAAACTGGTAATTTAAGGATAACACTGATTATTATCTCGCCATTTTCTATCTTCGAGCGAGTGAATAAAGTGCTAAATTATGTGGAATTATCGCACCATATCTTTACAGCTATGGATGAAGGCGTTATCGATACGATTAATAACCTTGATTTGCAAGGCTTGATGCCGGTCTTTGTGATTGATGATGCAGCACTCAAAGCCAATAACCAGTTATTAGATCATATTGATTTTTATAATGATGCGATTAAAATTATTTTAAGCATGGAATCCCCCAAAACTTTGCCACCCGAACACCAATTACAATTTGATGGGTATTTGCAAAAACCTGCCTCTTTAAGCCAATTGATTGCGGAGGTGAATCATCTATATGATTTAAAAATCAAAAAAGAAAAAACCAACACCCATCTCCCCGTACAACTGGCATTTAAGCAATTTTTGCAGCAGTACCCTAATCTCTCTCATCCTAGCGTTAGCGTAGCATCCGCACCACCACCCGTTAATAACCCTAATCTGTTATTGGATGGACCAATTCAAGTGGTTGATGGGGGCCACACCAATCTTGAGAGCCCAAACGATGCGCATTCTTCTAGCCAAAAATTGATATTGATAGCAGAAGACAACCCGGTTAATCAAAAAATTGCCAAAAAGCATTTGGAAGCCTTGGGTTATCGCTATCTTGTAGCATCCGATGGCGAGCAAGCAGTTAAGTTACTCAGTGAAAATCGTCAGCAAATCGGCCTTGTGTTGATGGACTGTCGCATGCCAATTCTAGATGGTATTGAAGCGACGCGTATTATTCGCCTCAATAAAGATAGTGTGCCGATTGTTGCCTTAACCGCCAATGATTCTGATGATGATAGGAATATCTGTTTAGAAGCGGGCATGGACAGTTTTTTGACCAAACCCATCAACAAGCAAAAACTCATCGAAGCCATCAATCATTACATGGTCTGAGACAATAAAAAAGACCAGGTTAACTTGGTCTTTTTTTGTTTGAAGTAAAACGTTATGAGGGTCGAGTTTTAAAAGTAAATTGATTAGTGGTTTTTTGTCCATCATTATAAAGCAGTTGCGCTCTATTTGCTAAACCCATTTTGTTGTAGGAAGCTTAATGTAATGCCTTCATGATTAGAATTTGACATGTTGTCGGGTGTTGACATAAGAAGTTTTTCTAAATATCTGGCTACCACATCCACCTCGATGTTGACTTTTGTTGCCACTTTCCAATGTCTGCTTATGTTGGTGACTTGTGCTGTATGCGGGATGATATTTAAACTAATCACATTACCTTCCACCAAATTACTGGTCAGGCTAATACCATCGACTGTTACAGAACCCTTGGTAGCGACATATTTGGCAAACTCGCTTGGAATCTCAATTTCTATATAAATCGAGCGCGAATCATTTTTTATCAGTTTAACCGTACCCGTGGTATCAACATGACCGGTGACAATGTGCCCGCCAAATCGTGTGGTAGGCAACATGGCTTTTTCAAGGTTTACTACATCGCCAACTTGCCATTGTTGCATCGCTGTTTTATTGAGTGTTTCACGTGAAACATCAACAGCATACCAGTCTTTACCTTGCTCTACAACAGTGAGACAAATCCCGTTACTTGCAATCGAGTCACCCAATTTGACATCAGCAAAATCCAAATAGTCAGATTGAACTTTTAAGCGTACATCACCCTGTGTTGGCGTAATGGCAACAATTTTTCCAGTCGCTTCAATAATACCTGTGAACATTTTTTATCCTTGTTTTTTATGATATCAATGCATTTTAATGTACTTTTACAACTATCACAAATATAAAATATTATTTAGAATAATTAAATTATAATCAGCTCTCAGATATAATTTAAATTGGTCATCAGGCGTTCAAAAAATTAAAATGATAGAGGTAGCTTTTGGTGGATAACTTAACACTATGCACAACTTTTGACCTTATTTTTCTACTTATCCACTGGTCTTAATTGTGATAGATTACGGGTGTTTTGTACTATGTTTCATGTGAAACACCGCTTATAATCTAGTATTACATTAAAAAATAGCTTTAATGACTGTTTCATGTGAAACACTTATCCACAAAGAAAATCCCCTTTTAACGCTTTCATTAAATTTAGCTAACAATGTGGATAAGTTTTAAAAAGCAAAAAATATAATAATTTAACTATTTATTTCCAGCGAGATTTATCCAACCCATTATGTGGATTTACTTATCAAACCGATAAGTTAGTTTGATATCCGCACCTATTATTTCATGTGAAACCAGTGAAGCTACCATTTGTTGGTACATATGCTGTGCCGTAAAGTTAATCATGGGCTTACCACTGCTACCTAAAATGCATGGCGCTTGATACACGACTAATTCATCTACCAAACCTTGTTGTAAGAAACTAGCAGCGACCGTCGCACCTGCTTCAACTAGCACATCGTTAATTTGGTAATTGTCTTTTAAAGTGTTGAGTAGTGTGGTTAAACTCATAGTTGCGTCTTGGATAAGCAAAACGGGACGCTTGTTAATTTGACGTTGATACCATGCATCCGTCATTTGGATGCGTTGACGACGGTCAAGCACTACCAATAACGGCTGGGGCATATCGTCTAAATTTACCCCTAATTGCTGACTACGGATATTTAGCGCAGGATGGTCTTGCAGGATGGTTTCGCTACCCGTGATAATCGCCCCTGCCTGCGCTCGTAAACGCTGTACATCCTCGCGTGATTGGTCGCTGGTTATCCATTTTGACTCACCATTTGCCATCGCGGTGCGTCCATCCAGACTTGTCGCTATCTTTAAGCGCACAAAAGGCAAGCCGCCACGCATGACCTTAAAAAAGCCTTCATTTAATTGATAAGCCGCTTGCTCACAAATACCGGTAATGATTTCGATACCTGCCTGCTGCAGTTTGGCAATACCACCACCATCAACTTTAGGATTAGGATCGACAACAGCAATCACCACACGGCTAATACCCGCTTGGATTAGCGCATCAGCACAGGGCGGGGTACGTCCATGATGGCTACAAGGTTCAAGCGTGACATACGCTATTGCCCCTTGCAATTGCTTGGCATCATGCTCATACGCTTGTCGAAGGGCAAACACTTCGGCGTGGGGTTGTCCTGCTTGATAGTGAAAACCTTCGCCAATGATTTGATTATCTTTGACAATGACGCAGCCGACATTAGGATTGGGACGGGTGGTGAAACGTCCTTTTTTAGCCAGCTCAATGGCGCATGACATGTAGTATTGGTGCTGATAGCGCTCAGCAGGGGATAAAGTTGCCGTCATAATAAAACTTAGGATTGTAGATGTTTGAGCTTGTGTGGGTGAGTCAAATCTTCGATACGTTGATTGATTTCTTGTTTGTTGGCGTCCGTGGTGAGGTTTGACACCATGTGTTTAAACGCTTCAATATCTTGAAAATCACGATACACGCTAGCAAATCGAACGTAGGCGACATCGTCAATTTGACTCAACTCTTTCATGACGATTTCACCTAAAATTTTACTTGGCACCTCACGCTCGCCGAGCTGCCTGAGCTGTTTTTCAATCCGGCTAATCATAGCTTCAATGTTGTCGGTCGATATTGGACGTTTTTGTAATGGTAGCTGCACTGAGCGACGCAGTTTTTGTCCATCATACGGCTCGATACGACCATTGGATTTGATGATACGAGGCATGACCGCTTCGATAATTTCAAAGGTGGTAAATCGCTCTTGGCACGCGGCACACTGACGACGACGTCGTACTTGCGCACCTTCTGCCGCGAGTCTTGAATCAATAACTTTAGTATCTTCAGCATTACAAAATGGACAGTGCATGCGATTTCCTAGCTAAGTTTAAACCTATTACGTTATTTACCAATACAAAAACTGCCAAAAATCTTGCCCAATAAATCATCGGCGGTAAATTCACCGGTGATTTCGTTGAGGCTAATCTGTGCTTGGCGTAGGCTTTCCGCCACCAATTCACCGGCATGAAATAAATGCAGTTGCTCATCGGCTTCTTGCAGCGCCATTTGGGTACGGCGCAGCGCATCAAGATGGCGTGTTCGTGCAATCAAGCTGTTTTCAGGGGGATGAAAACCGACTTTATCACAGATTTGATTGACCAATTCCTCAAGCCCGGTATCATATTTACAAGACACATAGACGGGGTGGTAAATCTGCTCTTGTGATGAAAATTGCTTGGGCAAATTTTGGTGATTGTCGGATAAATCAATTTTATTGGCAATCATTAATATCGAATTGGCATTGGGTAAACTACCAAATAATTCGGTCGCTAATCGTAATGGCTCATGCTCACGGTGCGCATCATACACCATAAGCAGTAAATCAGCTTGGGTAATGGCTTGTCGTGCTCGCTCAATACCGGCCTGTTCCACAATATCATCAGTCTGACGCAGCCCAGCGGTATCGGTCAAATTTAGCGTTAGACCGTTTAACACAATGGTTTCTTGCAAAATATCGCGCGTTGTTCCTGCAATATCGGTCACAATGGCACGCTCTTGCCCTGCAAGACGATTGAGCAAGCTAGATTTTCCCGCATTGGGTCGCCCGGCAATCACAACTGAGACACCATCTCGCAGTAATTGCCCTTGTTTGGCAGTGGCTAACACAGTGTTTAGTTGTTCACAAACTTGGCGTAATTGTTTGGCGATATGTTCATCTGCCAAAAAATCAACCCCTTCTTCATCGGGGAAATCAATAGCGGCTTCAACATACAGCCGTAGCTGAATTAACTGCTCAAGCAGGGCATTAATTTTTTGTGAAAACTCACCAGTCAATGAGCGCATGGCACTTTTTGCGGCAGCCACACTGGTGGCATCAATGGCATCAGCAATCGCTTCTGCTTGTACCAAATCAAGCTTATCATTATCAAAAGCCCGCGCCGAAAACTCGCCCGCTACCGCTTGATTTGCACCCAATTCAAACACACGGGTCAAAAGCTGCTGCTGCAAAATCATGCCACCGTGACCTTGCAACTCAATCACATCTTCACCGGTAAAAGAATGGGGGGTAGGGAAATATAACACCAATCCCTCATCAATCACCGTATCATCACTATCATAAAATCGGCAAAAATGGGCAAATCGCGGTTTGAAAGCTTGACGACCGGTTAACGCCAAGGCAATTTGGTAACTGTTTGGACCTGATAGGCGTATCACACCAACCCCGCCACGACCCATTGGTGTTGCAATGGCGGCAATGGTTGAAGTAAGCATTGTTTGAGAGTTATTTAACATAGTTTTTTACAATCTAACATTTTGGGTAGTCAGCATTGACTTAATGCTGATATTTTAACATCCGTTCACTGATTACAACATGATTATTTTTTGCCAATAAAAAACCCTTTAAACAACTGTTTAAAGGGCGGTTAAAGTATCAAGTTACGGTTCGATGGATTTAAACCACGTTACGTGCTGCCTCTTTTGCCGCTTGCTCACGCTCAACTTTCTTATTGATAAAGTATTGCTGCGCCATACTAAACAAGTTGTTGACCGTCCAATAAAGCACTAGACCCGCTGGGAAGAATAGCATAAACACGGTGAAAATAATCGGCATAAATTTCATCACACGGGCTTGCATAGGATCTTGCGGCTGCGGGTTTAGCATTTGCTGGAAAAACATCGCCGCGCCCATAATCAGTGGCAAGATAAACAATGGATCCATAGATGATAAGTCGCGAATCCAACCAATCCAAGGGGCATGACGTAATTGGACCGATTCAACCAGTACCCAATACAACGCCAAGAAAATCGGCATTTGCAGTAATACAGGTAAACAACCTGCCATTGGGTTAACTTTTTCTTCTTTGTAGATGCGCATCATCTCTTGTGACATACGCATACGGTCATCACCATATTCTTCTTTTAAGGCTTGCAACCTTGGGGCAACTGCGCGCATTTTTGCCATCGAGTGATAGCTTTTATTGGCAATTGGCATCAATGCGATTTTAACCAATAAAGTGAGTACAATAATTGACCAACCCCAGTTGCCCAATACTTTATGCACATTATCCAAAATCCAAAATAGCACTTTTGAAATCGGCCATAAGATACCGTAATCAACAGTTTTATCTAACCCCTCTGCCAAAGGTTTTAGGTTGGTTTGAATTTTTGGACCGGCATACAAGGCAGACGTTAACGTCACTTGCTTGTTGGGAGCAACTGACACAGGGTTACTGGTAAACCCGATGATGTGATCTTTGCCAACTTCACGGCTATAAAAATTTGCTGTGTAATCCTTTGGCATCCAAGCGGTGACAAAATAGTGCTGTACCATGCCAATCCAGCCTTTATCACTGCTGGCTTTTAAACCCTCATTGAAATTACCAAACTTGAGTTTGTTATAAGGCTGATCTGGTGTACCCCATGCGCCCCCTAGGTAAGTCGATAGGCTAATTGCGCCTTTGTCACCTTTACCCGGGTCTTCACTATTATCACGTTTTAACTGCGCATACATTTGTCCTTGCCAAGGCTGCGTGCCGTTATTGGTGATGTTATAGCTAACGTTGATAGGATATTGACCTTTGGTAAACTTATAGGATTTGATGATAGTTACACCATCTTTTTGATAAGTTAAAGGCACGACCAATTCGGCTTGATTGGGCTGCATGACAAATTGGTTACTAGGCGCGGTAAAAGTCGCACGACCATTGCTATTATCAATACCATTGGCGCCAATTAACCCTGACTGAGCCACATATACGCGATTACTATCTTCTTCAAGGAGTACAAATGGCTGTTTGCTATCTAATGTCTGGGTCTGCTCTCGAAGCGCGGCGTATACCACATCGCCACCGACTGGATTAATACGAATATCATATTTGTCCGTCATCACACTAATGAGCTGTGCGCCCGTTTGCTGGGTAGTAGCAGCTGGGGTTGACGTGGTTGCTGTTGCCGTGGGAATATCGCCCGTTGGCGTATTTGAAGCCCCCGCCACTGGCACATCATTACTACTGACGGCTGTGGTTGTTGGGGTTATCGCCACGGGTTTATTTACATTGGTATAATCATCCCGCCATGCCAGAATCAGCAAATAACCCGTAATTAACATTGCGATAATAATCAATGTCCGTAAAATTTTTTGCATATATAGCTATCCTATCTAATGATATTGCTTGAAATCACTAGTTGCTAATAAAGGAAAAACAATTAAAAAATAGAAGACATTCTACTAAAAAAAAGTTAAAAAAGATATTCCATAAATAGTTGACTCAATTACGCTATTTAAGACTCGCAACAAGTTTTTATAATTTCATCAACCCAATAAATTAATGATAGTGATAAGCATATACCAAAAAGTAAGACGGCAATGTGTCAATATAATGATAACGGTAGCGATATAATGGCTTAGGGACAAAATCAATGCCATGCCCACCCCAAGGATGACAACGTGCGATACGCTTGGCTGTTAATAATCCACCCCGGTACCCCCCATGCAATCTTACCGCCTCTAAACCATAACTAGAACACGTTGGATAAAAGCGGCAACGAGGTGCCAACCAGGGACTAATCAAACGCTGATAAAATATAATCATCAACAGCAAAAATTTTGCTAATAATTTATCCATGGATTAAACCCAGATTTTTTATTACCTTCATTGGAGTAAAGATATTACGAACTGCCGCTAAAATTAATTCCGCTTCAACTTTCCAATCTTATCATTGATTAAGTTAAAGCCCATCGCTAATTGCTGGACAATTGCTTGATTTTTCATATCATCGGAAAACTGCTTGATAGTTAATAAAATATCAACTTGGGCATTTAGCTGGTGCTGATGCAACCGAAAATACTCTCGCGTTAATCGCTTAATACGATTTCTTTCATGGGCACGTTTGACTTTCTTTTTAGTAATCGCAAGACCCAACCGATTTACTGCAGCTTGTCTTTGGCTATCAGCTAAAACCACTTTGACGAATAACAACAGATTAGGTTGATGAATTTTAAAAACGACAACATGCTGTGACTGATCTTCACCAGTTTTGGTATGACGACCCGACATCGTTTTAAAATCTTTGGGCGTTAGCAGCCGCTGTGATTTATCAAATTTAAAAGGTTTGTCTGCAGTCATGAGGATAAGTCCAAATCAATACCAAAGCACCATTAAAAGCTATCAAGATTTGATGGATAGGGTAAAAACAGGCTGAAATAATAGAGTAGAGGAGTACGCTAAGCGTAGGTTACGAACGGACTTCGGGTATAACAATAAAAAAAGCGATATAAGAAGTATATCGCTTTTTACTATAACCTGTTTTAATGTCAACATTATCATTAAATCAAGTTAAGAAATAGACATTACACCGTTAAACGATGACGGCCTTTAGCGCGACGACGAGCTAAAACTTGACGGCCATTCTTGGTAGCCATACGAGCACGGAAACCGTGAGTACGTTTACGTTTGATTACGCTTGGTTGGAAAGTGCGTTTCATGCGATTCACCTTGGCTAAATTTACGTGATATTTAACCGATAACGGTTAAAATACAAAATTTCAAAACAGTTAATCTAGTATTATCCTTAATTTTAACCAATAGGTCAAGGATAACTAAGATTATTGGTTAATTTCTTTCTTTAAATCACAGACACAATCAATTATTTTGTTTATTTAAAATAACATTTTTGTATAACAAATACCATTCAACAAAAGTTATCCACAAAAAATTATTTTATTATTATATATTTAATAAGTATTATTTATTATTATTAAGCAGGTCTATTTCTGTGGATATTTAACTAAAAATTATAAAAAAACAAATATTTGCCATGTTGATAAGTATGTATATAAACCGTTGATAGCTTGTTAGTAATTTCCTGTTTTTACTTATCAACAATTATATCCACATTGTTATCCACAATAATTTTATTTGTAAAATCGCTGTTTTATGATACATTACACCAATTTTGAAGATGCTTGGATTAGGAAAGCAAAGTTATGGCTGATGCATTATGGCTTAAGTGCGTTGACGAATTAAAATATCAAGTACCTGATAATATTTTTACCATGTGGATTCGCCCATTATCCGCCTCGATGCATAATAACACGATGGTTGTCAATGTACCTAACCAGTACTTTGCCAGTTATGTTGAAAAAAATCATTTAAGTCAAATTCAAACGATTTTACAACAGCTTGAGCCCACCTTACCGATTCAGGTGCAAATTCAAATTGATAAGGGTAACGCAATCACCGACGCCGTTAGTAAACAAGAGTTTGGTGAGCAAAAAGTGACACTGGTAAAAACTGAGCAGCAACGCTCCTTTCAGTATATCGATCCGCATTTTACGTTTGACCAATTCGTAACCGCAAAATCCAATCAAATTGCTTATAGTATTTGCCGAGAGACTGCTAACAACTTGGGTCAATCTAAAAATAATCCGCTGTTTATTTATGGTGCGACAGGTTTGGGAAAAACCCATTTGATGCAAGCAATTGCCCATGAGATTTTAAAGCAAGGCAAAAGTTTTTATTACTTTACTTCCGATAAGTTTGTCAACCAGCTGGTGCATTCATTAAGAACACAAAAAATCGATGAGTTCAAAGATAAAATTAAAAAAGCCGATTTGTTGATTATTGATGATATTCATGTGATTGCCGGCAAGCAAAAAAGTAGCGAGCAGTTTTTGCTATTGCTCAATGACTTTATGAGCAAAAATAAACAGGTGATTTTGGCATCCGATAAACACCCGAGTGCACTGACTGATTTTGACGAGCGTTTAAAGTCACGTCTAGCTTGGGGGGTGGCCGTGGCGTTAGAGCCGCCAGAGCTAGAAACCCGTATTCAAATTTTGCAAAAAAAATCCAAGGCGCAAGAGGTGATTTTGCCAAAAGAGTGCGCTATTTTTATCGCTCAGCATATCATCGCCAATGTGCGAGAATTGGAAGGCGCGCTCAACAAAGTTTTAGCCATTTCCCGTCTGCTCAATCAGCCTATCCATTTAGAACTGGTACAAATGGCGTTAAAAGATTTGATTGCCATGCGTGTACAAGCGGTCAGTATGGATAATATTCGTAAAGTTGTTGCTGAGTTTTATGATATCTCAGTCAAAGACTTAATGGGTAAAAAGCGTTTACGTCATATCGCTCGTCCGCGGCAAGTGGCTATGAGTTTAGCACGTGAACTAACCAACAACAGCTTTACAGAAATTGGTCAATCATTTGGCGGTCGCGACCATACCACGGTGATGCACGCCTGTGAGAAAGTTCAAGAACTTTGTGTCAGCGATCTGATGTTTGATAAGGATTATCGCTCATTAAAATTAATGTTACAGACCTAGTATTTTGTTAACTCGATTAAAAAGATTTTTAGTTAATTACCCCGTATAATAGATTGTAATTTTTCCATTTGTTAAACCATTCATTTTGATTTGAGGCGGTGCCATGCAATTAGTAATCTCTCGCGATTTGTTACTACAAGCGATTAATTTAATTTCAAAAGCCGCTGACAAACGCCATAACATGGTGATTTTGGGGAATATGAAATTGGCGTTAACCGACTCTCAATTGGTGATGGTAGCGTCAGATTTGGAGCTTGAATTACAAGCCACCCTTAATTTGCCAGCATCGGCGTGCAAACAACCAGGTGAAATCACCGTTCCTGCCAACAAATTCAAAGATATCGTAAAATTATTGCCCGACGGTTTACCGGTCTCTATCACTGTCGCTAACGACAATCAGTGTTTAATTGTCTGCGGTAGTAGTCGTTTTAAACTCAGCACTTTGCCTGCCCAAGACTTTCCCCTATTGGGTGAGCCCGAGCAAGTCACGCCTATCCAATTGGGCCGTGAAGACCTAGTCGATTTGCTCGATAAAACGCATTTTGCGATGGCAGTGCAAGACGTGCGTTACTATCTCACCGGTATGCTGTTTGAGGTTAAAGAGCGGCAATTGGCGACAGTATCGACCGATGGTCACCGTTTGGCATTGGCACGTACTGTGATAGCGTGTGATGAGAGCGTGGCACTTGATGCAATTTTACCAAGAAAAGCTGTACTTGAATTACAACGTTTGTTAGCAGAGCTTAAACGCATGCTACCGAATCAAGACAATAAAATCACCCTCAATGTCGGCCGTGAATTTTTACAAGTCTTACTACCCTTTGGTGAAGTCGATAGTACAGGACAGCTAAAAAATGCCATCATGGTGGCTTTTACCGCACGCCTGATTGATGGTAAGTTTCCCGATTATCGCCGCGTCATGCCGTCGTCAACCAACAAACTTGCCCGTATCAGCCAAGAGCAATTAGCGAATGTGCTTCGCCGCGTGGCTATTTTGAGTAATGAGAAATCGCGTGGCGTAATTTTTGATTTTTCAGGTGATAACAATTTGATGGTGCGTGCTAGCAATGCTGAGCAAGATGAAGCCAGTGAGCAGCTTGAGGTTAAATACCAAGGTGAGCCATTAGAAATATCATTCAATGTGGCTTATTTGCTAGATGTACTTAATGTATTGCAAGGGGAAATTGACTTTCATATGAGCCAAGCCAATGCTTCGGTATTGGTACAGCAAGTCAACGATAGCAAACACGAGTTTGTAGTTATGCCAATGCGTATTTAGTCAGCGGGCAAATTTTTTTCAATTTAGTGATGAGTAGTCAAGTAGATAAATCATGCAAATTATTGAATTAGCTATTCATCATTTTCGCAATCTTCACACGATTGAATTACAACCCAGCAGTTGTAATGTGTTCTTGGGTCAAAATGGCAGCGGGAAAACGTCGCTATTAGAAAGCATCTATTTATTATCGCGCGGCAAAAGTTTTCGCCATCATCAACCGAGGCATTATATTGAGCATGGTTTTAGCGATACGACGGTTTTTGCTAGGCTCAATCATGATCAAACGGTCGCTATTGCCAAATCCCAAGACGCTACCACGCAATTGCGACTCAATGGGCAGTCGCTTGTCACCCAAAGCCCACTTGCGCAGCTGCTACCCACACTATTACTCGAGCCTGTGAGCCTTGCCCAACTAGAGGACGGTAGTCAAGCAAGGCGTGAAATGTTAGATTGGTTAGGGTTTCACGTGGAACAATCATTCCACTCCAATTGGCTGTCTTATCAGCGTCTACTAAAACAACGCAATAGCTTATTAAAGCAAAATGTTGGCAACGTCTCATTAACTAGCCTGCAACAGCAAGAACTGTCAGCTTGGGATTACCAGCTCAGTCAACATGCAGAGAAAATTCACCAAGCAAGGGCCCACATCATTGAACAATGGCAGCCCCATTTTTTGGCGCAAGTGCAAAAATTTTTACCCCAGTATGCCGAAAAATTACGATTGCGTTATACCCCGGGGTTTGATACTGAAGCTGGCTTAGCCATTACCTTAGCCAATCGTTTAGCATCTGACATTGAGCTTGGCTATACGCGTATGGGATGCCATCGGGCTGATATCAATGTTGTGCTAGATTTAGTGCATACCGATGCAGCAGGGCATAAGCACAAGCAGACATTGCTTGCCACCGATATGCTGTCACGGGGTGAAAAAAAATTATTGGTCATGGCGCTTCGCTTATCGCAGTTGCCGTTACTCAATCAGGTCGATAAAGTACCCTTGGTATTGGTGGACGATATCACAGCGGAATTAGATAATGACGCACTTATGTTGTTATTAACTGGCTTAAAACAAGTGAATTCACAGCTGTTTATCACCAGTCTCACCCAAGATATCGTTGAGAGTATTCAAAAGATTTGGCAGGATAATATAAAACTGTTTCACGTGGAACAGGGAAGTGTTAGACAATTATCCCTTGAAGCACAAGGCATTCAAAATGACCTATGAAAACCAATAATATTTTTAGGTGACTAAGGTTAGATGATTAAGTATTTTTTCAAACTGATGTAACTTAAACTCCTTCTTTTTTAGCTCAGCTAAATCACCATTTTGCCTCTCATAAGCGGGGATATTCAGTGACTTTTCCCCTAAAATTTGCTACAATAAACCCTTTATTTTTCGCCAAAAAACTAAGAAAAAAATCAACGATTTTGACCATAAAATCGAGTATGTTCTGACGTTTTTGCCATGCAAAACTTATGGAGTCATCATGACTGATACATCTGCGAATGTAGCCGATCAGACACAACAATCTATTACCCAATCAAGTCATCAAGAAAATAAAGCCTATGGTTCTGATAGTATCCGCGTACTTCGTGGCTTAGAAGCCGTCCGTGTACGCCCTGGTATGTACATTGGCGATACCGACGATGGCACAGGTTTGCATCATATGGTGTTTGAAGTGGTGGATAACGCCATTGATGAAGCTTTGGCGGGTCACTGTGATCAAATTGATATTATCATCCATGAAGATGAATCGGTCAGCGTCAAAGACAATGGACGCGGTATTCCTGTCGATATTCACCCAGAAGAAGGGGTGTCAGCCGCACAGGTTATCATGACAGTACTGCATGCGGGCGGTAAATTTGACGACAACAGTTATAAAGTCTCAGGTGGGTTGCACGGTGTCGGTGTCTCAGTGGTTAATGCGTTATCAAAAAAACTGGTGCTCGATATCTGGCGTGATGGCTACCACTATAGCCAAACGTATGCTGATGGTGAGCCTGTAGCGCCTATCGAGCAGCTTGAAACCACCCAGCAAACAGGCACACAAGTGCGTTTTTATCCAAGCGATGATATTTTTACAGGCACGATTTTTGATTTTGAAATTCTCGCCAAGCGTTTACGCGAATTGTCGTTTTTAAACTCGGGTGTACGCATCGTATTGACGGATGAGCGCGATGACAAACGCCATGAGTTTGAACACGTTGGCGGTCTATCTGAGTTCGTCCATTACATCAATGCGGGCAAAACTGGATTAAATGAGGTGTTTCATTTTACCAGCGAAGAAAATGACGGTATCAGCGTCGAAGTAGCATTGCAATGGACAGATAGCTACAACGAAAAAGTATTATGCTTTACCAACAATATCCCGCAAAAAGATGGTGGTACCCACCTTTCTGGTTTTCGTTCGGCATTAACACGCTGCCTAAATAGCTATATGGATAGCGAAAACTTGATGAAAAAAGAAAAAGTTGCGGTAACAGGTGACGATGCGCGGGAAGGTCTAACGGCGATTATTTCTGTCAAAGTACCTGACCCAAAATTCTCAAGCCAAACCAAAGACAAACTGGTATCGAGTGAAGTCAAACCCGCGGTTGAATCAGCCATGCACGATAAGTTTAGCGCTTACTTGCTTGAAAATCCCAATGCGGCCAAAGGGATTGCTGGTAAAATCATCGATGCCGCCCGTGCGCGAGAAGCTGCGCGTAAAGCTCGTGAAATGACCCGCCGTAAAACCACCCTTGATATCGCAGGTCTGCCAGGCAAACTTGCTGATTGCCAAGAAAAAGACCCCGCGATGTCAGAGCTGTACATTGTGGAAGGGGACTCGGCAGGCGGTTCTGCCAAACAAGGGCGTAACCGTAAGATGCAGGCGATTTTACCGCTGAAAGGTAAAATTCTAAACGTAGAACGTGCGCGTTTTGATAAGATGCTATCGTCGCAGGAAGTGGGTACCTTGATTACCGCATTGGGTACAGGCATCGGACCTGATGAGTACAATCCTGATAAATTACGCTATCACAAAATTATCATCATGACCGATGCGGACGTGGATGGTTCACATATTCGCACCTTGCTCCTGACGTTCTTTTTCCGTCAAACCCCAGAGCTATTAGAACGTGGTCATATTTATATTGCGCAGCCACCACTGTATAAAGTGAAAAAAGGCCGCCAAGAATTGTATGTTAAAGATGATGAAGCGTTAAAGGCCTATTTGTTGTCGTCAACCATTGACGATACCCAGTTGCATTTGAGTGAAGGTACGCCTGCGGTCACAGGGCAAGCGCTAGAAACCTTGCTCAATGATTATAACCAAACTCAGACCATCAAAAACCGTTTGCAAATCAAATATCCAAGCGCCGTATTGGATGCGTTGGCAATCACCAGCAAGCTTAGCATACCGATGATTGAAGATGAAGCGCAAATGCGAAATTGGGTAGAAGCGTTAGCGCAGAATTTAGCAGTGACGGCAGACGGATTAGACCCACAAATTGAATTAGAGTCCTTTAGCAAACAAGAAGGCGATCATCAAAAAACCTATTATCTACCGCGCGTGACGATTTTTATCCATCAGTTGCCACACGCATACTTGTTAGATACCGCATTTATTGGTTCAGGTGAGTATAGCCGTTTGCATCGCTTGACCAGCCAGTGGAAAGACATGTTGTCAGATACCGCTTATATCGCTAAAAGTGATAAAAAACTGCCGATCAAAGACATGGGTTATCTATGGCAATTTATCATGAGTTATGCGCGCCGTGGTTTAGCGATTCAGCGTTATAAAGGGCTAGGGGAGATGAACGCTGATCAATTGTGGGAAACCACAATGGACCCAGAAAACCGCCATATGCTAAAAGTCACCATTGAAGATGCGATTGCTGCTGACCATTTGTTTTCGTGTCTGATGGGGGATGATGTAGAACCGCGTCGTGCCTTTATTGAGGAGAACGCGTTAACGGTGACCAACTTAGATATTTAACCCAATTTTAGGATCGTGTTTTAATACTTTAATACAATGGAAACCACCTTATGTTGTAATAAGGTGGTTTTATTTCAGCTAGAATTTTTAAAAGAGATATCACATGATTGCTTTATTACTGCTAGCGATAGCCTTATCGATGGATGCGTTTGCTGTGGCGATTGGACTCGGTGCCAAACACCGCCAAGATACGAGCAAAATTGCGGTTATGGCGGGCGTATATTTTGGCGTCTTTCAAGGTTTGATGCCGTTGATTGGTTATCTCGGTGGACGTTCAATCTTAGGATTTATCGCAAATTGGGCGCCTTGGATTGCGTGCATTATTTTGGTGGGGCTTGGTGGAAAAATGCTGTATGAAGCCTTATCTGGCGATGATGAAGCTGCGTCATCACAAGATTCCACCCCGCACAATATTGCGTTAGATATCGCCAATGATCCCAATGTTGTCATCACCCATAAAACTATGACTACTTTAGCGATTGCAACCAGTATTGATGCAATGGCAGCCGGATTTACCTTAAATTTAATCCCAGTCAATCCTTATGTATCCTGTGCAGTAATTGCCGTAGTAACAGGGATTTTTAGCTTTATTGGCGTCTTTATGGGCAAGCAATCAGGTACGTGGCTTGAGAGTAAAGCTGAAATTTTTGGTGGGTTAGTGTTAATCGGTATTGGCATTAAAATGGTACTTTAATAGACTAGCTTTTTTGTCCTTAATTTTAATAGTCAAATAAAAAAGACTTCCAAATTAATGAAAGTCTTTTTTTATGTTGAGCTAGTTTAGTCGGAAGATTAACGCTTAATACGATACCAGGCATCACGTGCTGCTAGGCGAGCTTGATCCCAAGTCAAACGTGAATTACCTTTGAATTGTTCCCAATCATTGCGTAAATCATTTTCAACACTTTCAAACTCATTAGCGGTATTAAAATGATGACGGGCACGGTAACCATAATCATACGCTGAGCGATAGTCGGTATCGTAATCATAGCCTTGGGTATAGTAAGTCGTGGTATTGTAGTTATTGCGCCAGTAGGTATCTTCTTCTGTATTACCTTCAAGCGTATTTGCTACGGCATTACCTGTGGCTGCACCTGCTACGGCACCAATTGCACCACCCACCACTGAACCTACGGGACCACCTACCGCACCAATCGCTGCGCCTGTAGCGGCACCGGCTGCCATACCTGTACCACTGGCAACAGGGTTAGCTTCTTTACGTTGTTCGCCTGCTTCAGTTGGATTGACTGCTTCACCGACTTCATGACCTGCTGCCCCGCCAGCTACAGCGCCAATCGCGCCACCCACTAAGGTACCGACAGGACCCGCTACTGAACCAACGGCTGCACCGGCTGCGGCGCCACCTAGTGCCCCAGAACCACTGGCAACTGGATGAGGTTTTTCGTAAGCATCTTCAGCAGTAGTAGGATTGACTGCTTCACCAACTTCATGACCTGCAGCACTACCTGCTACTGCGCCGATAGCGCCACCCACTAAGGTACCAACAGGACCGGCTACTGAACCAACGGCTGCACCTGCTGCGGCACCACCTAATGCACCTGTACCAGTAGCAACAGGATGACCTTTTTCTTCACCTTCTGCATAGCCATCCACCGTACGAAGACGTGGTGAATATTCTTGACCAGCAATACGCGCGTCTGTTCTATCCCAACCATCACGAATGGCTTCTTTGGCATCTTCCCATGCAAGACGTGAATTACCTTTTACTTCATGCCAGCTACGTTCAAGGTCTGATTCAACACTGTCAAACGTTGTACCGGCTGGGTATTTTGCACGATTGGCATAACCGACGGCATAAGCTGGTTGATAGTCAGTGGTATAATCATAACCATCTTTATAGTAGGTTGTTTGTGAATAGGTATCGTTCCAATAAGTATCTTCGATAGTTGGATCAATCGCTTCACCTGCGGCGTGACCTGCAGCACCACCAGCGATTGCACCAATTGCGCCGCCGATTAACATACCTAATGGACCACCAATAGCACCGATAGCTGCACCTGCAGCTGCACCACCCATACCGCCTACTGCAGTACCAATTGGGTGTGAGCCTGGCTCACCAGTGATAGGGTCGCGGTTTAAGTCTGAATTATTAATATTATCTACCATGATTGTATCCTCATTTGAAGTTTTTTTATCCAAGCCATACTAGTATTTAGAAAAAATTGTTAATACGGCTATTATTTTTATTGTCGAAAAACGATTAAACGTGACATTAACTTAAAATCAATAAATTAAAATCAATTTTTCGTAAACCCGTTTTCGGTTATTACTGTTTCATAATAATAAATTTTTGCGGCCCGTCTGTAGCAGTATGAGCAATTTTTTCGTAGAGTTTGGTAAACCTAAAGCCTATTAGATGAGGTTTGTGTAACAAAGATAATCAATTGGTGAAAGCGATACAAAAAAAACGCAATTAATGACCGTTTATCATAGAAATTTTTTAGAGAAAATTTTACTTAAAACATTCATGTAGCCATTTTTCAGTCTATAAAAATCAGCAAATAAAGCCGTTAATTGGTACAATACCCATAAATTTTTGAAACCTGTTAGCATTGGTTTAATTAAGCTATTTATCCAAATTTAAAGAGGCTCGTATGTCAACATCCAACAACTCAATCAAACAAGACCGTATCTTGGTATTGGATTATGGTTCACAGTACAGTCAACTGATTGCGCGCCGCGTGCGTGAAGCAGGGGTATTCTGTGAAATGTACCCATACGATATTGACGCACAGCGCATTCACGACTTTGGTGCAAAAGGGGTTATTTTATCGGGCGGTCCAGAGAGCGTGTATGCAGAAAATAGCCCAAAAATTAATGACGCCGTATTTGATATCAATGTGCCGGTACTAGGCATTTGCTATGGTATGCAGGCGATGGCAGATCGGTTTGGTGGCAAAATTGAAGCCAGCAGTCACCAAGAGTTTGGCGCTGCTATCATTGAAAAAACCGCTCAAGATAGCTTCTTTAAAGGCATTGAAGATGAGCCCAACAAATTACACGTTTGGATGAGTCATGGCGATAAAGTTGTTGAGTTACCTGCAGGCTTTGAAGTGACTGCCAGAACCCCAAGCTGTCCAATTGCTGCGATGGCAAATGAAAGCAAGCATTATTATGGGGTGCAGTTTCATCCAGAAGTGACCCATACGCTGCAAGGTGAGGCATTGATTAGCCGATTTGTCCACCAAATCTGTGGCTGTGCCAATGCATGGACGCCGGATAACATCATTGAGATGCGTGTCGCCCAGTTAAAAGAACAAATTGGCGATGAGCAAGTATTGTTGGGACTTTCGGGCGGCGTTGATAGCTCGGTGGTAGCCGCACTGCTTCACAAAGCGATTGGCGAGCAGCTAACCTGTGTGTTTGTTGATAATGGTTTGTTACGCCTACATGAAGGCGACCAAGTGATGCAAATCTTTGCTGAAAACATGGGCGTTAAAGTCATTCGCGTGGATGCTGAAGAACGTTTTTTGACCGCATTAGCCGGTGTTAGTGATCCAGAAGCCAAACGTAAAATCATTGGCAAAACCTTTATCGATGTGTTTGCAGATACGGCACGTGAACTGTCGGGTGAGGGCAAAGGCATTCAATTCTTAGCACAAGGGACCATTTATCCCGATGTCATTGAATCTGCAAAAAGTCACCAAGGCAAAGCGCATGTGATCAAGTCGCACCACAATGTCGGTGGCTTGCCAGACGATTTGCAGTTCAAACTCATTGAACCCTTACGTGATCTGTTTAAAGATGAAGTGCGTAAGCTCGGCGTGACATTAGGGTTACCTGAAAAGATGATTTATCGTCATCCTTTCCCAGGTCCAGGTCTAGGCGTGCGTATCTTGGGTGAAGTGAAAAAAGAATATGCCGATATTTTGCGTCAAGCCGATGCCATCTTTATGCAAGAGTTGGAAAAATCTGGTTGGTATGAGAAAACCGCACAAGCGTTTGCCGTGTTCCAACCTGTAAAATCAGTGGGCGTGGTCGGTGATGGTCGCCGCTATGCGTGGGTGATTGCATTACGGGCGGTTGAAACCATTGACTTTATGACAGCACGTTTTGCCCATTTACCGTATGATTTGATTGAAACAGTGTCCAATCGCATCATGAATGAAATCAAAGAGGTATCACGTGTGACCTACGATATCTCAAGTAAGCCACCAGCGACCATTGAATGGGAATAAAGGGACTAAAAAAGCTAATAAAAAAGGCGATTGATTATCGCCTTTTTTATGGGTTTAAACCACGACCGATAGTGTTATCGAGTATTGCTTTTACGGATCGCCAAAATAATCATTACCAATAAAATGCTAAAAAACCCCAAGGATAATTCTGGGATACTAAAGCCTAAAAACGTCCAGTCAATCACCGCGCACTCGCCAGAACCTTTAAATACTTCTTTCAGCACTTGGGCAATCGGCAACGTATCCATCCAATAGTCTAACCCAGGACCACATGAGGGGACTTGGTCAGGTGGCAGGTGTTGAATCCAGACATGGCGAATCGCCACAGCAATTGACCACAAAATGCCGAGCAGCGCGCCAAACATCAACAAAATCTTTGCCCAAGCTTGTTTTGGATTGAGCAAAAAGGCGATAAAGGCAAAAATCCCCATCACAATCAAACCCACTCGCTGAAAGATACACAGCGGACACGGGTCTAATTTTACCACCCCTTGCAAATAAAAATAGGCGAAACTCATGCCAATAATGCTGGCTAACGTCAATAGTCCTGTCAGTCCCCGATAACTTAACAAGCTGTGGGTCAATGAAGCATCACGCATAAAAAAACCATCAAACAATTTAGTGAAAAAGAATAAGCCAAACAATAGCGCTTAGAATTTTAGAAATTTAACCCTATAAAATAATCAGCGCAACGATACCTGCTAACTGGCACCTGATAACTAGCACCTACTAATTAGCGAAATTGACCTACATATGCATAAAAATCTTGTGTGTCATTCTGCTCGATATCAGCCTGCTCACGCACAGAGTCTTTGGCAAGCTGCTCGAAGTAAGTCATTTGCTCAGGGACCAATCCTTGATGTCTTAAGCGATTGGCATGCATTTGCGCCAGTGACTTACCAAACTGCCAGCTACTATCAAAGCGTTCGGTATCGGCTAATACTTGTGCTGATAGGGTATTGTCGGGATTTTGCGCTTTTGCCATCATTGATTGCCACGCGTTGCGGTAATCATTACTACCATAGGTGACATCTAAGAGTTCTGATAGCTTACGCATACCTAGCAAATGCTGTACTAGCCAGTCTTTAAATGCGACTTGCCCTGCTAGTGTATCAATCATTAAGTTTGGCTCGCGCCCTTGATTGACAATTTTTTCTTGGTTTTGAGCAAGTAGGGCATCTTCATCGGGCAATAAGTCAGGACTATCTAGCAATAGGCAGTACAATGCTAAAATTTCCATAAAACAGGCGGTATTTAAGCTGATACCGATTTCGCTATACGGATCTAAGTCAATCGCTCGGAGTTCCACATAAGCGATACCGCGCTTGGCTAAGGCATCACTGGGGTTTTCGCCAGGTTGGGTGATTTGTTTGGGTCGAATCGGGCTGTAGTACTCGTTTTCAATCTGCAAAATATGGTCATTGATTTGAATGGGGTAGCCGTTGTCGTCATCGAGTCCCAACGCGCTAAAATTAGGATGCGGCGTGTGGATGGCATTACGCAAACCAGCGACATATTCATCAAGACTGTTGTAGCGGATATCTAAATCATCTTGTACGCTATTTTGGTAACCCAGTTTGCCCATACGCAGGGAAGTGGCGTTGGGTAAATAGTAAGTTGATGCGTTCATTGGCTTTAGCGGATGCTCGCGACCTTTTAAAAAACACGCGCACACGGCAGGACTTGCACCAACCAAATACAGCACCATACCACTTAGACGCTTGAAGTTACGAATCAGACCCAAGTATTTTTCATTTTTAAATTCAGTTAATGACTGGGTATCACCTAACTGCTGTTGCCAAGCGGTGAATAAATTATCACCAAATGATAAATTATAATGCAATCCTGCTATGGTCTGCATACGGCGACCATAGCGAATACCCAAGCCGTGACGATAGAGGGTTTTTAATCTACCTGAGTTTGAGGTGCCATAGTCTGCCAGCAAAATATCTTCATCGTCCGAAATCATACAAGGCATCGACATCGACCAAAACAGCTCATCATCGGTCAAAGCATTTTGAACCACAATATGCAAATCACGCAGCATATCAAGCGCTTCTTTCACCGTGGGTTTTGGCTCAGTAATTAGCTCTAACAAGCTTTCGGCATAGTCAGTAGTGATAAAAGGGTGAGTGAGTTTTGAGCCAAGCTTGGCAGGGTGTGGGGTAGTGGCAATATATCCCTCAGGGCTCATACGTAAGCCTTCTTTTTCAATACCCCGGAGCATGCCATGAATGTTTTCAGCGGTTAGCCAAGTAGGTAGCTGCAAAGAAGTACAAGTTTGAGGCGCTTGAGTCATAGTTATCCTAATAGTATTTTTAATTGTGTGAAATTATGCCACCAAATTTAGGCAAACACTATCAAAATATCGTGATGACGAAATTACCAATTGCGATATTCGCCAAACGTAAAAAACCCACAGTAATAATACCGTGGGTATGATAAAAACTATCGTATTACTCGATTAACTGGTAATTTTTACCTGACATCTGTCACTTTTAATGAAAAAGGCATTAAGAGAAATCCAATTCAGTCTCAAACCCTTTTAATTCATGACGCGCCATGGCTAAGTTTGATTTTTGACGATCAAGTACTAGGTATAAGAATAGGTTTTCGTTACGGACTAGCGGACGGATTAAGTGATATTGTTTACTTAATGTGATTAGGATGTCTTCGATATTATCATTAAGGTTTAAAGCTTTAGAAGCTTTACGTTTTGCACGTACTACTTCAGTGTTTCCCGCTGCTGCAACTTCAAGGTCGATACCATTACCCGTTGTGGCAAGGGCTAGACCTGATTCGCTGTCAACCAATGCAGCTGCAATAAAACCATCGATGTTATTGAGTGAGTCTAAAGATAATTTAGCCATGATAAGCTCCTTGGTATTATTAAATTAATAATAAAGATTGCTTAATTATCATTGCTTAGCTAACAAACTTAAATCATTAACACATTTAACGTTAAGTAATTAACAAGAATAAATTAATGTCAACCTATATTAGGGTACTTGATGATAACACTTAGGTGTTATTACGCTGTAGATCACACCATTATTATGGATAAAGGCTGACAACACAAATAAAATCTGATAAACGCTAAAAAAATGTAGATGATTTTGTTCAAAGGTAACAAATACAGGATAAACGCAAATTAAAAGGCTAAACTTAACAGTTACTTACTATATTTAAGCTAAAGCCTTTTAATCATTCAAATAAACTAGGTAAAAAACCACAGTAAAATTAGCCAGTAAAGCTAGATAGAAAATGACGAACCACAGCCACAAGTCGTAGTGGCGTTTGGATTGTTGACGGTAAAACGTGAGCCTTCTAATCCTTCCACATAATCAATGGTTGAGCCATGTAGATATTGGTAGCTCAAACTATCAACGACCAGTGCTACATCATCGTTGCTAAAGGTAGCATCATCATCGCCCAAGTTCTCTTCAAAATTAAAACCATACGAAAAACCCGAGCAGCCACCACCCGTCACATATACCCGCAGCATCAAGTCGTTATTGCCTTCTGAATCACGTAGGCTACGCACTTTTTTGGCAGCATTATCGGTCAAGGTCATGCCATCAACCATACTATCAGTTACGGTATCGCTCATCGGGGTATTCCTTATAAAAACTTTTTTCTTATTATGGGGTGCTTGCTTTATACTATCAAGAATTTTCCCATTTAATTTTAGTCAAATTTTTTGAGTTTTGAGCCGATTATGATAGAACTAAAAGATGCCAGTATTCGCCGTGATGGGCGGGTATTATTTAAAGATGTTAATTTGCAAATCCATCCAGGTTGGAAAATCGGGTTAACAGGCAACAATGGCACAGGTAAATCCAGTTTTTTTGCGACGCTATTGAACCAAAAAGGCGAAGGCGAATTGGCACTCGATACAGGCAGTCTATCGGTTCCCAACAGTTGGCAAATCGGTCATATGGCGCAAGAGATTGAAAGCACTGACCAGTCGGCAATAGATTTTGTGTTGAGTGGCGACAAAGAATACTTTGAGCTGCAAGATAAGATTAACCATCCAGATACTTTGTCAGAAGATGAGCTTGCCCATGTGCACGCGCGCTTCGATGATATCCATGGTTATAGTACCCCTGCAAAAGCCTCCCAAACCATGACAGGACTTGGATTTAATGTCGCCCAAGAAAGCCAACCTGTGAGTAGTTTTTCAGGGGGCTGGCGTATGCGCCTAAACCTTGCCAAAACCTTAATGAGCCGAGCAGATTTATTGCTGCTTGATGAACCGACCAATCACTTGGATTTGGATGCCATCTTGTGGCTTGAAGAATGGCTCAAAGCCTATGACGGCACGCTACTCATGATTTCGCATGACCAAGCGTTTTTGGATAATGTGGTGAGCAATATCTTGCACATTGAAAACCAGCAAATGACCCTTTATACAGGCAATTACAGCACCTTTGTGCGTACCCGCAGTGAGCGCTTAGCCCAGCAACAGCAACAGTTTGAAAAACAGCAAGAAACCCGTGCGCACCTTGAAGATTTTATCCGCCGTTTTAAAGCCAAAGCCTCCAAAGCCAAACAAGCACAAGCCCGTGTCAAACAGCTGGAACGGATGACCGAGCTAGCGCCTATCATGGCGGACAATCCGTTTCAATTTCGTTTCAAAGCCCCTGTGCAATTAACATCGCCATTATTGGTGCTAGACAATGCCAGTGTGGGTTACAACGGTGTCGCACTCATCGAGAACATTCGCCTACAAATTACCCCTGACAGCCGCATCGGTCTGCTAGGGATGAATGGCGCAGGCAAATCAACGGTTATTAAAGGCTTGGTGGGTGAGTTGCCTATCTTGTCTGGGACGCGTAAAGCCGCAGATAGTTTGGTACTAGGGTATTTTAACCAACACCAAATGGATAGCCTTGATGGCGAAGCATCACCCATGTTGATGCTGCAGCGTCTCGCAGGCAAAACCTCAGACGCTGATTTACGGGCGTTTTTAGGTAGTTTTGACTTTCGCGGTGAGCGCATTGATACCAAAAGCAAGTTATTCTCTGGCGGCGAGCGGGCAAGACTCACCCTTGCGCTCATCGTATGGCAGCGTCCCAATGTTTTGGTATTAGACGAGCCGACCAACCACCTAGATTTGGAAATGCGGCAAGCATTGAGCATGGCTTTGCAAGAATTTGAAGGGGCGGTCATTCTGGTGTCACATGACCGAGAAATGATAGCCAATGTTTGCGATGAGCTATATTTGGTGCATGATGGTCAATGTAACATCTTTGACAATGACATCGCTTATTATAGTCAGTGGTTATCACAGACCCGTAAACAGCAAGCCAAACAAGCGAACGACAATAAAAAGCTCGAAGACAAAAAATTAGCCGACCATAAAACAGATGTTTCACGTGAAACGTCTAACGTGCCCAATGCGTTATCCAAAGAAGAACAACGCAAAAAATCCGCTGAACAGCGTAAACTCACCGCGCCCATCCGTAAAAAAATCGAAAACGAGGAAAAGCAACTAGAAAAATTCATGGCGCAGTTGGGTGAGATCGAAGAAAAACTGGGTGATGCAGGTCTGTATGATGATAGCCGAAAAGCCGATTTGTTAACGTTGCTCGATGAGCAGACGGCATTAAAAAGTGAGATTGAAGCAGTGGAAGAGCAGGTGATGAATTTGATGATGACGCTTGAAGAGATGGAAAATAATTTTAACTAGCCAATAAAAAAGACAGCCTAGACTGTCTTTTTTTTATTTAATCAAACATTATTTTGCATCAGCAAAATATTTTTGTAAGTCATCATTACCACCGATGTGTTTGCCACCGATAAACACCTGTGGGGTAGTTTCACGACCAGTAATGGCTCGCACTGAGGTAATAGTAGCGTCTTTACCAAGTACAATTTCTTCAAACTTGAAGCCTTTTTGTGTTAACGTTTCTTTGGCTTTGGCACAATGTGGGCAACCAGGCTTGGTAAAAATTGAGACAGAGGGTTTGTCTTGCCAGTTTGGGTCAATATATTTAATCATGGTATCGGCATCTGATACTTCGTATGGGTCATCACTGCCGCTGTCTTGGGGTTCGTCAAAGATTTTGACGATTTTGCCATCATCCACCAGCATCGAATAACGCCATGAACGTTTGCCGAACCCAATTGCTGAGTCATCAATTAGGCGCCCCATTGCTTCAGTAAACTCACCGTTACCATCTGGAATCACGGTCACATTGCTACAGTCTTGGTCTTTTGCCCAAGCATTCATAACAAAGGTATCATTGACCGAGACACACACGATGTCATCAACGCCTAGTTTGGCAAATTCAGTTGCCAATTCGTTGTAGCGGGGTAAATGCAGTGATGAACACGTTGGTGTAAACGCCCCTGGTAATGCGAACAATACTACTTTTTTGCCTTTGAATAATTCATCTGTGCTAACATCTACCCATTTGCCTTGCTGTTGGGTATGAAAAGTCACGCTTGGCACTTGTTTGCCAATCATATCGCTAAACGCCATGTCCTACTCCTTATTATCGTAAATTGTTATATTACATTTTTTAGTAAATGACCTATTTGCTTACTCATTATACAAACAAATAAGGTAAAAAACTGTAATCAGCGTTATCAAAAAGTTAATCATTTTAATTAATATTTTGAAACATAATGAAATATATGATTTATTTTATACAATTATCTTTTGAGTAAATATTGGGTCAATTGTTAAAAATTGACAAAATCAGTTATGATAGGGCAGATTTTTTAGATTTTATTCAACAAATTTGATAAGGAAAACCTCATGCCATCATTTGACGTGGTTTCAGAATTACAGTTATTTGAAGTTAAACATGCCGTACAAAATACCGAGAAAGAAATCGCCACCCGTTTTGATTTTAAGGGCAGTGATATTAAAGTCGAACTCAATGAGAAAGACAAAAAAATCACCATCACCGCAGACAATGAGTTGCAGATGGAAAACGTGTATGCCATGCTTGAGAAAAACATGATAAAACGTGGGGTGGATTTGCAGTCGCTCGACCCACAGGATAATCAAGGTTCGGGCAAACAAATGAAAAAGGTAGTCAATCTCAAAGATGGACTTGATGGCGATACCGCCAAAAAAATCAGTAAGGCATTAAAAGAGTCGGACTTGAAAGTATCGGCAGCGATTCAAGGCGATAAAGTACGGGTCAATGATAAGAAAAAAGATACGCTACAGCAAGCGATGGCGTTTTTGAAAGAAAAGCAATTTGGTGTGCCCCTGCAATTTAATAATTTTAAGGACTAACACCCGAAAATTAGTACAAAACAACTAGCATAAAAAAAGCCCTCGTCTCAAACAGGGCTTTTATTTTTACAGTTTGCTATTAAAGACTTTCTTTTGTACTTGGCAATCTATCGAGTGCACGTTCATCATATTCCACTGCCATGCGCAGCGCACGAGCAAAGGCTTTAAAGGTACTTTCAATTTGGTGATGGCTGTTTTTGCCTTTCAAGTTATCCAAATGAATAGTTATCATGGCGTGATTGACAAAGCCATAAAAAAATTCACTGAACAAATCCACATCAAACCCACCAATCATCGCACGGGTAAACGGGATATCCATATGCAGTCCAGGGCGACCTGAAATATCCACTACCGCACGGCTGAGGCTTTCATCGAGCGGCGCATAAAAATGTCCATAACGCACGATGCCTTTTTTATCACCAATCGCTTGTTTGAAGGCTTGACCTAGCGTGATACCGACATCTTCGACGCTATGATGGTCGTCAATGTGGGTGTCGCCGTTACAGGTGATATCCATGTCAATTAAGCCATGACGTTTGATTTGGTCAAGCATATGGTCAAGAAATGGCACACCCGTGTCAATGCTGCCTTGACCTGTACCGTCAAGGTTGATAGACACGGTGATTTGGGTTTCGGCAGTATTTCGTGTTACGGTGGCGATACGCGATGGGCGAGTGGTCATGGTTTTCCCTTACAGTTAAAAATCACAATCTTTTATGTTCAGCATCTTTTTCACGTTGTTTGACAACTTTACGCACCTTATCACGTGCACGGTCTTGTTTGAGCTTGGATAAATAATCCACAAAAACTTTACCGTTTAAGTGGTCAATTTCATGTTGGATACATACGGCAAGTAGGCCTTGTGCTTCTTCAACAAACGGGTTGCCCTGCGCGTCGACAGCCTCAATTCTGACATGTTTGGGTCTATCGACTTTGTCATAATACTCGGGCACAGACAAACACCCTTCTTCGTAGCTATATAATTCATCGGCTAACGGGGTCACAATGGGATTGATAAACACCCGAGGCTGGCTGCCATCTTCAGATAAGTCCATCACTACCAATTGAATGTGCTCATCCACTTGCGTTGCCGCCAGACCTATACCTTTGGCGGCATACATGGTTTCGAACATATCATCAATCAAGGTTTTTAGGTCATCATCAAAGTGGGTAACAGGCTTGGCAAGGGTACGAAGCCTCGGGTCTGGGTAGTTTAAAATAGTACGTAAGGCCATAATGGGTCAACTTTTAATTTGGTTAATCTGGCAAAAATTCTCTAAAAAAATTGGCATAGGGTAACGCAAACGCTAAAGTTTGGCTACTATAACCTATATATAGGTGCAATCCAATCGCTTCACAATAGCAAATAATCAATGATAATTATTGAGTGATTAAAATCTACCAAAAACCAATTATTTAAAAAAACTATTTAAAGAGAATTAAAGAGAAAATTTATGAAGCCCCAATTATTTTATGCTATGCTAACCAAAATTTACATAGTGCAAATTATGGGTGATTTTGCGACACATAACACAACATTCGGCTATGATTTTTATAAGTGATGGTAAAGCATATGCCATTTTAAAGCGTTAAGCCGTTAACCTTGAGTATTGGGCTATGATGAACTATAACACCACGACAATGAAAAAATTATCCTTCGCTTTGTTGGCAACCCTAGGTATGACAGTGACTTCGCTAGCCGCTGCTAATAATCCGCCACCTCGTATCAAAGCCGATGCGCCCAACCGTTATGTGGTAAAAAAAGGTGATACGCTTTGGGATATCTCCGGTAAATTCTTAGAAAGTCCGTGGCGCTGGAAAGAAATTTGGGCGACTAATAAACAGATTCGTAATCCGCATCTGATTTATCCAAAAGATGTGATTATCTTATGTGTGATTAAAGGGCAAAAATTGGTCGGTGTAGATACGGGGGAAGGCTGTGCAGGCATTAAAAAAGCCATGAGCGCGCCAACCACTACAACCACCGTGGTGAGTGCTGCCGGTAGTATCCCTGCGATTCCTTTGACTGCCATTGAAACATGGCTTGAACGCAATATCATCGTATCGCCTGATGACTTTAAAACTACTCCCTATGTGCTGGCTTCAAAAGATAAAAACATTATCACAGGTGTCGGTAACAAAATTTATGCCAAAGGCGTGCCACTCATTGTGGGACAACGCTATGGCGTGTATCGTGAGGGCGAACCGTATGTTGACCCAACTACCCGTAAAGTCATCGGTCTTGAAGTCACCCAGGTTGCTGCAGGTATCGTCACTAGCGTAGCATCAAACGGTGTTTCTAGTATCGAGCTTAAAAAATCGTATGGTCAAGAAGTGCGCGAAGGTGACCGTGTATTTGTCGAAGTCGGTCAGTACTTGCCACCCGCTTTTTATCCAAAACCTGCCAGCGTTACTCGTGGCGGTCGCGTGATTCGTATTTTAAACTCAATTAGTAGTGCGGGTCGAGATGGGGTGATTGCCATTAATTTGGGCACCAGCCAAGGCGCTGAGCCAGGCGATGTGTTAACGGTTTATCAAAAAGGCGCTTTAGTCTTGGACGACTATTCATCCGTGAAAGGTGGGGCAGTACGGTTGCCAAGTGAGCAAATCGGTCATGTGATGGTATTTAAAGCATTTAACGATATTAGCTACGCTTATGTACTCGATGCAGAAGCACCAATTCATGAGCAAGATTTTTTATTGCCTGCGGTCGGCAACTAACGCTTTCGCTTACCTTTGCTTGCCCTTGGTTATGCTTGCTTGGCTTGGTAAGCGATTGTTCAAAAGCCAGTCACCTTGACTGGCTTTGCTGTCTTTAAAGTTTTTATCGTGAGAAAAATTTATAATAGCAAACACCATAAGCCATATACATGCCTAAGGAATATACGTGATGCAGGACTATCAGCCTAACCTAAACCCGGCGCAGCAGGCTGCCCTATTGTTATGGCATTTAGTGAACTTATCTGTACCTGTTTATAATAAGCTTGTAGCGCGTTTTGGTAGCGCTGAACAAGCGATTCAAGCCACGCTGGCAGATTGGCAAGCACTGGGCTTGCATGATAATCACCATAAACGCTTTGCTGAGTTTATCAGCGCCAGTCGAACCAGCCAATTTTTGAATGATACGCTATTAGAACTATCACAAGGGCAGTATGGTGTGGTGTTTGATAATGACCCTTTATATCCGAGTCAGTTAAAAAACATCTATGACCCACCCCCTTTGCTATTGTACCAAGGCAACTTATCTGCCTTAAGCCAACCACAATTGGCGATCGTTGGAAGTCGTAAACCTAGCCCACATGCCGAAAAAATTGCCTTTGATATGGCGCAATATTTGGCGCACGAAGGCTTATGGATCACCAGTGGCATGGCAGAAGGAATTGACAAACAAGCACATTTAGGTGCGTTAAGTTTACAGATGACGGCCACACAAGGTGGTACTATTGCGGTACTGGGCAATGGTATTAAACATTGTTATCCAAAAAATCACGCCAGCCTTAAAGCCCATATTATTGCGTCAGGTGGCTGCGTCATTAGTGAATTATTGCCTGATATGCCGAGCAATCGCTACCATTTTCCAAGGCGCAATCGTCTCGTCGCTGGGCTAAGTTTAGCAACTTTGGTTGTAGAAGCGGCTGCAAAAAGTGGCTCGCTCATCACGGCCAGAGAAGCCAACGAGCAAGGCAAACAAGTTTTTGCTATTCCTAGTCATATTGATAACCTCAACGCCAAAGGTTGCCACCAATTGATTCGTGAAGGTGCGACCTTGGTCGATCATCCATCACAAATTTTGGAAGATTTATCAATTTTTAAATCACCGATTGTCAAAGCCACCGAGGTTGAAACAGCGCCGATAGTTGCACAGGCAGTGAGCAATAGCCCTCAATTACCGTCCGAATCAGCACCAAAAACCCAGCCGCACCAAGCGACATTGGCGATGGATGTGCCCCCGCATTTGCAGACACTACTTAATCAACTCGATTGGGTCGGGCAAGATTTAGACAGCTTGGTCGATAAGACCCGCACCGATATTGCGACACTTATGGGCTGGCTGATTGAGCTTGAGCTAATGGGATTGGTGATGCAGCGCGGCGGTCTGTATATGCGCTGCCGCCCTTAATTTTGATAAGCGATAAGCAAAAAAAACTACAAAATAATCGAGGTATATAATGCAATTTAATGACACCCAGCTCGATGCAGTTCAGCAATTTCTACAAGCCGGCAATCTACTGGCTTATCCAACCGAAGCGGTGTGGGGAATCGGCTGTGACCCATTTAACGAAACCGCAGTGAAACAGATTTTAGCGATTAAACAACGTCCAATCGAAAAAGGTATGATTGTTATCACAGGCGATATCGCCCATATTCAGCCATTCTTACAGCCGTTACCACAGCAAGTAGTCGATAGCATTGCGGCAAGTTGGCAGTCTAGCGATGCACAAGCCACCACTTGGTTGTTACCGATTCCTGCATCATTGCAAGGCAAAATCCCCGAGTGGGTCACAGGTGGGCGAGATAGCTTAGCCATACGGGTGATTAGCCATCCGATGATTGCCGAACTTTGCAATCACATCGCCCATGTAGACAACAATAACCCGTTTGGATTTTTGGTATCCACAAGTTGTAACCTATCTGGTCTAACACCTGCTACTGATTTCGCGGCTGCTTATCAATACTTTGGTGATGCCATCGGTTATTTACTCGGCGACACCCTTGGATTTGTTCGACCTAGCCAAATTTTTGATGCACTAACCCAACAACAAGTACGCGCTTAACACCTTGTTTTTGGCAATTTTTATCTTCTCATGTCATAAATACGCAAATTTAGTGTGGATTTCATAGGAAAAACGCCATTTTGACCCGCAAATAATGCGAATCACTCTTGAAATCAAAGGGATTAACCATTATCAAAGCCAATAACTTTAACTGTTTTAATGTGTAACTGTTACCTTGGTGACGGTTACTTTGATAATAGGAGTGATGATTGATGAATTCAGCTGATAACAACCAAAATACGCAACCGCAAAATCAAACTGACGCCGTCTCAACGGAGTTAAAAGATGCCATGGAACAGTTTGAGCCAAGTAACGAGCAAAAAACCATTCCTAGCGACATTAATTTGAGCACTTACGAGCAGCGTATTGCCGAGCTTGAAGGTCAAGTCAAAGAAGCCAAAGAAGCCCATGCCCGTGCCAATGCTGAAGCCTACAATGCGCGCAACCGCATGGAGCAAGAAACCGAAAAAACCAAAAAATTTGCCTTAGAAAAGTTTGCCAAAGACCTATTAGAAACCGTGGATAACCTTGAACGTGCAATTGAAAGTAGCCAATCTGACAATGATCCCGTGCTTGAAGGCGTCAAACTTACCCACAAATCGCTGCTTACGGTGCTAGAAAGATACGGCGTAAAAGTGGTCGATCCACAAGGCGAAACATTCAATGCTGACCTGCATGAAGCCGTGGGTATCGACCCAGAGGCAAGCGCCAACCAAGTCGGTCAAGTACTACAAAAAGGTTATACGCTAAATGAGCGTTTATTGCGCCCAGCCATGGTTCGCGTGGGCAGCTAGTAGGCAAGCAGTAAACAACGGATTGACCGATTGGTAACAAGCGTAGCAAAAAACTTTTGCTAACTGCTTGAAAAAAACCCTCGGTAAACCGATATAAAAATACAAGACAACGTGGTGCTCATCACCACTTACCATCAAAATAAAAATTGGAGAATTTAATTATGGCTAAAATTATTGGTATTGACTTAGGTACAACCAACTCATGTGTTGCAGTGATGGAAGGTGACAAAGTTAAAGTCATCGACAATGCTGAAGGCGCACGTACCACCCCATCAATCGTTGCTTATAAAGATGACGGGGAAATCCTAGTCGGTCAATCAGCCAAGCGCCAAGCGGTAACCAACCCACAAAATACCTTATTTGCTATCAAACGTTTGATTGGTCGCAAGTTTGAAGATAAAGTCGTGCAAAAAGACATCGGTATGGTGCCATATAAAATTGTCAAAGCTGACAATGGCGACGCTTGGGTTGACATCAACGGTAAAAAATTAGCACCACCTCAAATCTCTGCTGAAGTTTTGAAGAAAATGAAAAAAACTGCAGAAGATTATCTGGGTGAAAACGTCACTGAAGCGGTAGTAACGGTACCTGCTTACTTTAATGACAGCCAACGTCAAGCCACTAAAGACGCAGGTAAAATCGCAGGTCTTGATGTCAAACGTATTATCAACGAACCTACAGCGGCAGCTTTAGCCTACGGTATGGACAAAAAAGGCGGGGCAGACCGTAAGATTGCGGTTTATGACTTAGGTGGTGGTACTTTCGATATTTCAATCATCGAAATCGCAGACGTTGATGGCGAGCAGCAATTTGAAGTGCTTTCAACCAATGGTGACACCTTCTTAGGCGGAGAAGACTTTGACCTAACCTTAATCGACTACTTGGTTGAAGAATTTAAAAAAGAAAACAGTGTGAACCTAAAAGGTGACCCACTGGCGATGCAGCGTCTAAAAGAAGCGGCAGAAAAAGCGAAAATCGAGCTTTCAAGCTCACAAAGCACGGATATTAACTTACCGTATATCACTGCCGATGCCACAGGTCCAAAACACTTAGTGGTAAACGTAACCCGTGCCAAGTTAGAAAGCTTAACTGAAGCGCTTGTCAACCGTACCATTGAGCCTTGTAAAATCGCACTGAGCGACGCGGGCTTAAAAGCGTCTGATATTGATGACGTTATCTTGGTGGGTGGTCAAAGCCGTATGCCACTGGTGCAACAGCGTGTTCAAGAATTCTTTGGTAAAGAACCTCGTAAAGATGTGAACCCTGATGAAGCCGTAGCGATGGGTGCAGCGATTCAAGGTGCGGTACTGTCTGGTGACAAAACTGACGTACTACTGCTTGATGTGACACCGTTAACCCTAGGCATCGAAACCATGGGCGGTGTGTTGACGCCAATCATCGAGAAAAACACCATGATTCCAACCAAGAAATCACAAGTGTTCTCTACAGCGGATGACAACCAACCAGCAGTAACTATTCAGGTCTACCAAGGTGAGCGTAAAATTGCCGCACAAAACAAATTGCTTGGACGTTTCGATTTGACCGATATTCCACCCGCACCGCGTGGCGTACCGCAAATTGAAGTTACCTTTGACATCAACGCTGACGGTATCATGAATATCTCGGCTAAAGACAAAGGTACGGGTAAAGCACAAAGTATCCAAATTAAAGCCGATTCAGGTCTATCAGATGCTGAAATTGAGCAGATGATTCGTGATGCTGAAGCTAATGCCGCTGAAGATGCCAAATTTGCTGAACTTGCGCAAGTACGTAACGAAGCAGATGGTCGTATTCATGGCGTGCAAAAAGCCATGAAAGATGCGGCTGACAAAGTAACCGATAGCGACAAAACCGCAGTAGAAGAAGCTATCAAAGCGCTAGAATTGGCTGTCAAAGAAGATAATCTAGAAGACATCAAGTCAAAACTTGAAGCCCTAGACAATGCCTTCTTACCGGTTAGTCAAAAAATCTACGCTGACGCAGGCGCTACTGCAGAAACGGGTGATGCACAGCCACAACAAACCCAGCAAGATGATGGGGTTGTCGATGCAGAATTCACCGAAGTAAAAGATGACAACAAATAATCAATTTACTGATTAGAGCATCAATAAAAATACCGCCGCAAGGCGGTATTTTTATTTTATTTAAAAATTTTAAGAAAAAGGTGTTGACACCCATTTAGATTCACGTATAATACGCCACCACTGAGCGACGAAGAGTTTACAAACAAGTAAAACAAATTACGAAGCTTAGCAAGAATTAAATAAAGCTTGACAGCGTAAAACAAAACGTATTACAATATCAAGCTCACCATATGATAGACGATATCTTTGGTACACTAAATAACAACAAACACAAGAACAACTTGT
>NZ_DAMCJP010000010.1:0-59996 GCF_032097965.1 Moraxella sp. CTOTU49803
CGTGTCCGTGTCTTTCAATCATCTCTTCAAAGGTGTGGATATTGCCGACACGCACTAAGTGATACAACTCTTGGCGAGAGTAAGCGAAATGCCCGCAGATGTGATTTTTGACTTCAATACCACGTTTTTTGAGTTCAGATACTAACGTATCTTTGACGATTTGGGCACAACCGCCACAGCCTGTACTGGCCTTAGTGCAGATCTTGATGTCTTCATAAGTCATGGCCCCATTGTCCACGGCTGCGCAGATTTGACCTTTACTAACGTTATAGCACGAGCATAGCGTTGCGCTATCGGGCAGATTCTCTACGCCCATAACAGGCTTTTCGACATTCGGTAAAATCAAACTTTCAGGTTGTAGTGGCAAATCAATACCGTTTAAAAACAACTGCAGCAGATTGCTATAATCTTCCGTATCACCCACAAGTACCGCACCCAGCAAGCGTTTGCCATCGTCCGAGGTGACTAACTTTTTATACACGCCTGTTTTTGGGTTTTGGTAGACAAAGCTTAAACTGTCTTTGATTTTGCCATGGGCATCGCCAATACTGCCGACATCGACGCCCATGAGTTTAAGTTTGGTACTCATGTCCGCACCGTCAAATAGGCTGTCATGCTCGCCTGCCAGTTGTGACGCACACACGCTTGCCATAGTGTAGCCTGGGGCGACTAGCCCATAAATTTTATTGTCCCACAACGCACATTCACCAATGGCATACACGTCTGGCACGCTGGTTTGGCAAGTGTCGTTGATAACGATACCACCACGCTCACCCAGCTTGAGTCCAGAGCTGCGAGCAAGACTGTCTTGAGGGCGAATCCCTGCGCTAAACAAAATCAAATCAGTATCAAGTAGCGTACCATCGGCAAATTGCATGGTTAAAAAACTGGCGTCATCGTCATGGTTATCGATGATTTTTTGGGTGTTTTTGCCTGTCAAAACGGTGACGCCCAAGTCTTCGATTTTCTTTTTCAGCAACTCACCACCTGCAGTGTCAAGCTGAACGCCCATCAATTGTGGGGCAAACTCGACTACATAGGTGGTTAAACCCAGTGTCACTAAGGCTTTGGCGGCTTCTAATCCCAATAAACCACCGCCCACAACCACGCCACGCTGTACTCGAGAATTGGCGGCGGTGGCGATGATGGCGTCTAAGTCATCAATAGTGCGATACACATGGCAGTGGGCATGGTCATTGCCCTGTACGGGGGGTACGAACGGATACGAGCCTGTTGCTAGCACCAATTTTTCAAATTCTAAGGTGTTGCCCTTGCTGGTGATAAGGGTTTTGGTTTGCGCATCAAAACTTGCGACGCCTTCACCCAAATGCAAAGTAATGCCCGCTTGCTCATAGTTTGCCAAATCCACTAAATTAAGCTGACTGGCGTCTTTGTGTTCAAAGTAACTGGATAAATAGACACGGTCATATGCTGGGCGTTTTTCTGCACTAAATACATGAATTTGATAAATTTGGTGCAAGTTTTTTTCAATCGCTTTTTCGATAAAGTGATGACCGACCATGCCATTACCGATGACGATAAGATTTTTCATGCTTTGTCCTTGATTTAACGCTGGTTTATTCTTCATAAAGCCATCATGATATTAAATGGCTATAGATTAAAATTTTGGAAATAGTGAATTAGAAGTTAGTTGCTTTCGATTTAGCAGTCCCTTAAAAGCAATCTTGCGAAATGCTTCTAAGGGATTTATTAGGGGTAATTACATTCTTAAAAATGGTGATAAAAACTATGCAATGCGTTTGGTTAAGCTTTTATTCACTGTAGTATTATCCATGGCAACTAAACTACGTTTTGCACCTGTTTTATAGTGAGTTGCATAAAGGGTTAAGCCAGTAAAGGTAATGCCACCAACTAAGTTACCAAGTGCTGTTGGGATTTCATTCCAAACTAAGTAGTCCATGATAGAGAAGTTGCCACCCATAATTAAACCAAATGGGAATAAAAACATATTTACCACTGAATGCTCAAACCCCATAAAGAAGAACAACATGATAGGCATCCACATCGCGATAACTTTGCCTGAAACGCTACTTGATACCATGGCACCAACAACTCCCATTGAGACCATCCAATTACATAAAACCCCGCGTAAAAAAATAGTAAGCCAACCTGAGACACCATATTTAGCATAGCCAAGAGTACGGGCTTCACCAATATGAGCAATCTTGTCACCTACAGGTCCAGCAGGTGTATTGAAGCCATAGGTAAAAACAAAAGCCATAATAACTGCGACAGTGAGTGCGCCTGCAAAGTTACCCAAGAATACCCAACCCCAGTTTCGAAGGATTTTATTGACCGTGACGCCTGAACGTTTATCAAGTAGGGCTAGAGGAGTTAACATAAATACGCCCGTTAAGAGATCGAAACCCATTAAATACAACATGCAGAAACCGACTGGAAATAATAACGCTCCTAATAGAGGTACCCCTGTTTGTGTGGCTACTGTGACGGCAAATACTGCTGCCAATGCTAAAATAGCACCAGCCATGTAAGATCGAATCAATGTATCGCGTAAAGACATGGTTAGTTTTGATTCACCCGAATCAACCATTTTAGTGACAAACTCTTTTGGGGATAGATAAGACATACCAAAACTCCAACATAACTGAGAAAAATAGAATTCACTAAACTCACTTTGCAATCATTAATTAATAATTACAAAACAGTGGATGCAACTGGTGTGCCAAATTAAAATGTATAGCTAGAATACTTATTAAATAATTGATTAAAATATTGAATTAAAAGTAAATATATTTTTTTAATATTTTCATAAAATTTATATAAAAGGATTAATTTAAAGATTAATATTTAGAATTATTACTTAATTTTTTAAAATATAATCAATCTAATCTTGTGCATCCATATCTTTTTGGTGCAACTTATCAATGATGTTTCATCAAATTTTCAATAATTTCCCCATAACTTTTCGGTAGTTTAGAATTACGGTATTTAGAACGTAAACTCATTTGGCATGGCTTTTGCTTAACTAAATTTGAAGACTTTTTCTTCATAAATCGCTTATACAGTTAAATGACATAAATTGCTTTACCTAATTTAGCAGGAGACTATGATGATTAAAAATCGCCTAGAAGTAACAGAAAAAATTATTGCCACCAAAGTTTCTAAAGGTCTGACCTGGGAAAAAGTTGCTAAAGAAGTGGGACTTAGCAAAGAATGGGTTACTGCCGCTTGCTTAGGTCAAATGACCTTAAATGATGAACAAGCAAATAAAGTAGGTGACTTATTTAATTTAAATGAAAATGAGATAAAGTGGTTAAAGGTTGTGCCTTATAAAGGTAGCTTGTCAACAGCGGTGCCTTCTGATCCATTGATTTACCGCTTATATGAAGTGATTAGTGTGTATGGTTTAACAATAAAAGAGTTAATTCATGAAGAATTTGGCGATGGGATTATGAGTGCGATTGATTTTTCGATGGACATTCAACGTGAAAACAATCCTGCAGGAGACCGCGTCAAGATCCTGTTATCAGGAAAGTTTTTACCTTATAAAACTTTTTAATTGATTAAAGACCTTTGCACAAACCAGCGACCTTCTATCGACACCAATTTCAAACTCAACTAAAAACTGGAATTGGTGTTAAAAGATAGAAAACGTCACCGAATTGGCATAAAAATCTCCTAAATTACAGTTAATTAACGTCTATTGGCTAACATTACCAACCAATTGTAGTGGTCAACTAATTTTGGACAGATAGTAGTTACTCAAAAATACTCGATAAAATCCCTTACCGTCCTATTTTTTTCCGTTTTCTGTGCTAATCCCTTAAATATCAAAAATTAAACACGTCGTAGTCGCATGTGCATACACTTTACCATCTATCCCAACAATTCTTCCTTCAGCAACCTGTAGTGGCATAATAAACCAAGACAGTTAATAAGAGATTATAATACCTTAAGTAGAGGAATAATCTCATGACAAAAGTTAGAAATCAATACTCAGCAGAATTTAAACTTGAACTCATCAAATTGATTGAAGAACAAGGGCAAAAAGTACCCGATGTTGCCAGTCAATACAATGTTGGCAAATCAACTTTGGAAAAATGGCTACAACGATACCGTGCAGAACAATCAGGCAAACCATTAGCCACAGGTAGAGCTATCACACCCGAACAACAAGAAATCCAACGACTGAAAAAAGAGAATGCCCAGTTAAGGTTGGAGCGAGATATTTTAAAAAAGGCATCCGCTCTATTGGCACAAGACAGTCTCGGATTTCGCTAATAGAGCAAACGGCTAAATCTGAACCCAAAATCAGTAAAGTAAGACTGTGTCAGCTATTTGATATACCAAGGAGCACTCATTACACCCTAAAAAAGCCTAAACTGCCCAGCTTGGAGCAATTGAATCTAAGAGTCTGGGTAAAACAAGCCTTTGAAGCCTCAAAAGGTTCAGCAGGAGCTAGAAACATAGCCCAAATTGTTAGTAGCAAATATCAGATTAAACTAAGTCGTTACAAAGCTCGGAAAATCATGCAGGAACAGGGACTAGTCAGTCGTCAACGAACCAAACACCCTTACAAACACGCTGACAAACCTCACCGCATTCACGATAATGTACTGAATCGTGACTTTGCCCCAACTGCTCCAAATCAAGTGTGGACAGGCGATGTTACTTATATTCGCACCAAAGCATGTTTTTGCTATTTAGCAGTAGTAATTGACTTATTCTCTCGCAATATCGTGGGATTTGCGATGAGCGACAGTCCTGATAGCAGATTGACAGTGGAAGCTCTCAAAATGGCTTACACAGTTCGATTGAATCCACAAAATGTGTTATTTCATTCTGATCAAGGTACGCATTACACCAGTCGTACTTACGCCGAAGCGGTGGCAAGATGTGCGGGTATGAAACACAGTATGAGTCGTCGTGGTAATTGTTGGTATAATGCACCAACGGAGCGATTCTTTAGAAGTTTTAAGACAGAGTGGATGCCATTAAATGGCTATGATGATTTAGCTCAAGCAAGAATTGATGTGGCAAGTTATATAATCGGTTACTATAGCCAAATTAGACCCCATAGTTTTAATAATTATTTAACACCAGTCGAGAAAGAAAAGCAATTTTTTAGTGAAAATCTCTTAGATACTGTCTAATATTAGTTGACCACTACAGATTGCTTTTGATTAAGTAATTGCACAATCTTTAATCGGGTGGGGTCGCTTAACGCCTTAAGAAAATCTGATTTATTCATATATTTACATATCCGAATATATAGTTTATGATATATCCGATTTTATCATTAATGATAGGGTGTAGGCTATGAAATTTTTACTGTTTCTAGGTAGTGTAAGAGAAAGCACACCGCCTAGACCTGCTCGCTTGGGCTATCGTGTGGCATTGGCTTGTGAACAATATCTACGCATGGCTTACCCCGATATTGAAATTGAGCTGATAGACCCATTAGACCCTATAATTAAGCCCGTCTTTGAACAAGCCGTTTTTAAATCTCAATTTTCCTATGCTCAAGGTAAAGCCCCTGTTGGCTTAGAACAGTTGGCTGAAAAGATTAGCCTTGCGGACGGGTATGTAATGATTAGCCCCGAATACAATCATTCCCTTAGCCCTGCGTTGGCTCATTTGCTCAATCATTTTGGTAGTTCTCGCTTTGCATTTAAACCAAGTGCGATTGTGACCTATTCGGCAGGGCAATGGGGTGGTATGAGGGCAGGGGTGGGTATGCGAACGTTTTTAGCAGAGTTGGGCTGTTTGTCTGTGTCGGCTATGGTGCATTTGCCCCACGCTCAAAATGTATTTGATGAACAAGGGCAGTTTTTACCTAATGTGGACGTAAACGCTTGGCAAGGTTATTTTGGGCGGACGTTTAGTCAGTTGGTTTGGTGGGCGACTGCGACTAAAAATCACCGTCAAAACGTCAATCCAAACGATATTGTACCGCCATTTTTGACAAATCCAAGTGAGCGTAATGCCCCAAATTGATAGGTTTTTACATGTGGTTAGCCATTAGTTTATTTATTATCACGCTGATTTTGGTGATTTGGCAACCCAAAGGCTTAGGCATTGGCTGGACTGCCAGTATCGGGGCGGGATTGGCGTTGCTACTGGGCGTAATTACGCTTGCCGATATTCCTGTGGTTTGGGATATCGTGTGGAACGCAACTTTTGCTTTTATTGCGATTATCATTATTAGCCTGTTACTAGATGAAGCAGGGTTTTTTCGCTATATCGCCTTGCACGTTGCAAGATTAGCAAAAGGTAGCGGTAATCGATTGTTTGCGTTTATTGTGCTACTTGGGGCGGTGGTATCGGCATTGTTTGCCAATGATGGTGTGGCTTTGATATTAACACCCATTGTCATTGCGATTTTAACCACGTTACGCTTTTCCCCTGCGACTACCCTTGCTTCTATTATGACAGCAGGGTTTATCGCTGATACCGCTAGTATTCCGCTCGTGGTGTCTAATTTGGTAAATATTGTGTCGGCTGACTTTTTTAAAATCCCTTTTACCGATTATGCCAAAGTGATGATACCAGTAAACGTGGTAGCGGTTGTCACCTCATTATTGGTATTGTATGGGTTTTATCATAAAGACATTCCTACGGTTTATGCGTTGGATTTAATCGAAAACTCACAATCAGCTATCGTGGATAAAAATACCTTTATCATGGGTTGGGTGGTGTTGGCGTTACTTTTGTTGGGTTTTTTTGTGCTTGAGCCTATAGGTGTACCCATTAGCTTCATTGCAGGGGTTGGAGCTTTGGTGTTGGTTGTGGTAGCGAAAATGGGTAAAAAAATAACGGTGCTACCGATTGTCAAAAATGCCCCGTGGCAAGTGGTGATATTTTCATTGGGTATGTATTTGGTGGTGTATGGTTTAAAAAATGCAGGGCTGACCGATTATTTAGCTCATGAGTTAAGCCAACTCGCTAATCATGGCATGATGACAGCTACAGTAGCAACAGGGTTATTATCGGCAGGGCTTTCATCTGTAATGAATAATATGCCAACGGTGCTAATTCAAGCTTTAGCGATTGATGAGGCGACTATCCATGATCCCATGATAAAGCAGGCCATGATTTATGCCAATGTAATAGGCTGTGATTTAGGCACAAAGATTACGCCGATTGGCTCGCTTGCAACGTTGCTGTGGTTGCACGTGTTAGCTAGTAAAAATATCACCGTAAGTTGGGGTTATTATATTAAAGTCGGTATTATTTTAACCTTGCCTGTATTGGTAGCAACTTTGGTGGCATTGGCAGTTTGGTTGCCGATTGTTCAATAAAATAAAAAGGAAAATTGATGAACCAAAATACCCTAAATGACCCAACCACACCGCAACTGGATAATATACATTTTCATGCCCCTGTGGTGGCAGATTTTAATTTAAACCTATCAACCACACCCCCTAAAATCCTACTGTTATACGGCTCATTGCGTGAAACCTCTTACAGTCGTAAAGTAGTTGAGGAATCGGCTAGAATTCTTAGCAAAATGGGGGTAGAAACCAAAATCTTTGACCCTAGCGGTTTGCCATTGGTAGATGATACCGCAACCAACCCACAAGGGACGGAACACCCCAAAGTCAAAGAATTGCATGAGTTGGTAAACTGGTGTGAGGGCATGGTTTGGTGTAGCCCCGAACGGCATGGGGCAATGACAGGCATTATGAAAACCCAAATTGACTGGATTCCGCTATCGATTGGGGCAGTTCGTCCAACCCAAGGTAAAACCCTCGCCATTATGCAGGTGTCGGGCGGTTCACAATCGTTTAATGCGGTCAATCAATTACGGATTTTGGGACGGTGGATGCGAATGCTCACCATTCCTAACCAATCATCAGTCGCAAAGGCATTTTTAGAATTTGACGATAATGGGCGAATGAATCCGTCAAGCTATTATCAGCGTATTGTTGATGTGCTAGAGGAATTAATGAAATTTACCCTACTGACACGGGATAATAAAGATTACTTGGTAAATCGCTATTCGGAACGGATAGAAAGTGCCGAAGCATTAATGAAACGAGTAAATCAAAATCAACTTTAATAAGGATAAGACCATGCAACATATCACCATTTACCACAACCCAAACTGCGGTACCTCACGCAATACCCTTGCTTTTATTAAACATCAAGGCATTGAGCCAACGGTTATTCACTATTTGGAAAATCCGCCTACCGAGCCAACCCTGCGTGATTTGATTGCCAAAATGGGGATTACGCCTAGGCAATTACTGCGGGTCAATGTTGAACCATTTTCCGAACGTGGGTTAGATAACCCTAATTTGACTGATGATGACATTATCCAAGCCATGTTAGCCGAGCCAATCTTAATCAACCGCCCAATCGTGGTAGCTGAAAATGGCAAAAAGCAAGGGGTTAAGCTGTGCCGTCCGTCTGAGGTGGTGCTAGATTTGATTGATATGCCTTTAACTCAAACTTTTGTCAAGGAAGACGGGGAAAAGATTGAGCCGAAATCTTAAGTAAGAATTGGCAGTAAGCTGTCCTATTATGAGCTACATATAGATACCCAAGTATTATATGTTACCTCTACCGTATTGCCTCTAGCTCTGTCGTAGATAGTTTAATTCCTTCTTCTATTAAAGTGGGTGCGAATTGTAATGAATGAATTACTTTGCACTTATCGACAGAATCTTGTTGACAATTGCTCATTGTGTGTAATAAGGCTCGAATAGTTTGTAATTGCTGTATTTTTTGTTCAATCTGTGCCAAATGGCTAGCAACTAGCTTATCCGCTATCACACAGCTTTGGTTGGGATTTTGCTTAAGTTGATTAAAAGCCTTAATTTCTTGCATTGTAAAACCTAATGAACGACAGGTTTTAATAAATTCTAATTGTTCAATGGCATGCTGGTTAAAATAGCGGTACGCATTTTCGCCTCGACTGGCTTTATTTATCGCCCCAATTTTCTCATAGTAACGGATAGTTTCGATATTAATCCCTGTTTTTTTACTTAACTCGCTGATTTTAAATATAGACATAAGTGACCTTTTCGTATGACTTGGATTATTATTACTTGACCCTGTAGTGACTACAGGGTTTATAGTAACAGGTAATCTTTAATAAAACCATTAGAAAGGTGTCGTATGTCAAAAAATTGTTGCTGTACCGACGAGGAAGAAAAAATCATAACCGCTAGCCATGGCAACCATGAGGGTCACAGTAATGAAGATGGGCATGACCAGTCGCATGACACAGGTGACAAAACCACGTTTCAGCTTTTTTTACCAGCGATAATTGCCTTTGTGGTATTAGCCATTGGGCTAGTGCTTGACCATGTGATAAAACCTGTATGGTTCACGGAAATACCACGCTTTATTGTATATGCCATTGCTTATATTCCTGTGGGCTTTCCTGTGTTAAGAGAGGCTTTTGAAAGTATCAAGTCTGGCAATTGGTTTTCAGAATTTTTTCTGATGGGTATTGCGACCATTGGGGCATTTGCCATTGGCGAATACCCCGAGGGTGTTGCCGTCATGCTTTTTTATACTATAGGGGAAATCTTTCAAGCAATGGCAGTACAACGTGCAAAGGGAAATATCAAAGCTTTGCTTGACCAACGTCCTGATGAGGTCACCATCATTGAAAATAACCAACCCAGCATTGTTAAAGCTATATCCGTGGGTGTCGAACAAATTATTCAGCTAAAAGCAGGTGAAAAGCTAGCACTGGATGGGGTCTTACTTTCTGATACCGCTTCATTTAATACCTCGGCTTTGACAGGGGAAAGTAAACCCGATACCAAACGTCAAGGCGATGTGGTATTGGCAGGGATGATTAATTTACAAAATGTGGTGCAAATTAGAGTTACGACTGCTTATCAAGATTCCAAGCTGTCTAAAATTTTAGCCTTAGTGCAAGATGCGACCCGCCAAAAAGCCCCGACTGAGCTTTTTATCAGTAAGTTTGCCAAAATTTATACCCCGATAGTAGTTGCCTTAGCGATTGCTATTACCCTTGTACCCTATTTCTTTGTGGCTGATTATGTGTTTAGTAATTGGCTGTATCGGGCTTTGGTATTTTTAGTCATATCTTGCCCTTGTGCTTTGGTGATTTCGATTCCGCTTGGCTATTTTGGTGGTATTGGGGCAGGTAGCCGTAATGGAATTTTATTTAAGGGCAGTAATTTTTTAGATACCCTAGCGACCATTGACAATGTGGTGATGGATAAAACGGGAACGATGACTGAGGGGGTGTTCAAAGTCCAAGAGGTAAACATTGAGCCAGCCTTTGACCCAAATATGATGCTAGGCTATCTAAATGCTATAGAAAGCAAATCTACGCATCCCATAGCTACCGCAGTCCACGAGTATGTTGGGCAAGTCGATAGCACGATTGCCCTAGACAATGTGCAGGAGATTGCGGGGTATGGTTTAACCGCTAGTATCAAGGGGCAATCTTTTTTAGCAGGAAATGCAAAATTATTGGATAAATTTAATATTCAATATCCTAGCGAAGTGGCTCAAAGTATTGATACTGTCATCGTTATGGCGTATGCAGGGCAATATGTGGGCTTTCTTACCATTGCCGACCAAATCAAAGCAGATGCTTCTCATGCCGTTGATACCTTAAAACAGCTTGGGGTCACGACTACAATGTTAAGTGGTGATAAAACCGCCGTAGTAAAGTCAGTCGCCGACAAGTTACACATTGAACGTTATTTCGGTGATTTATTGCCTGAAGATAAAGTAACCCACTTAAAAACTATCAAAGACCAACCTTCTAATAAAGCCAATAAAAAACAAACCGTGGCATTTGTGGGAGATGGAGTGAATGATGCTCCTGTCGTCGCTTTAAGTGATGTGGGTATTGCTATGGGAGGCTTGGGCAGTGATGCCACAATTGAAACCGCTGACGTGGTCATTCAAGATGATAAACCATCAAAAATTCCAATGGCGATTAATATTGGCAAACAAACCCGTAAAATTGTTTGGCAAAATATTACCTTGGCATTTGTGGTCAAAGCTATTGTATTAATATTGGGTGCTGGCGGTGTGGCGACGATGTGGGAGGCAGTATTTGCTGATGTGGGTGTGGCTTTATTAGCCATTATCAATGCCATGCGAATTCAACGTATGGACTTTGTGGATAAACGCTAATGTGGTATATCCATTTAATTATTTAATCAAAATTTTAACTAAAAATGGCTACTCGTCTATAAGGAATTTTTCATGAAAAAAACTACACTTACCCTAGTGACTACGCTACTTGCTCTTTCAGCCACGTTGGTTGCTTGTGGACAACAAACCACCACTAATTCAAATAATAGCCAAACTCCCACTACAACTAATGCCCAATCTACACCACAAGGCGAATCTGATACTATTACTGCCAAGCAAGTCGCTACAGATACCTTAGTACGCTCGCATTCACCTATTATTGGTAAGGTAGATGCCCCTGTAACTATAGTAGAGTTTTTTGACCCTTCATGTGAGGCGTGTCGGGCAATGAATCCGTATGTTAAACAAATCATCAATGAGCATAATGGTAAGGTAAGGCTGGTGCTACGTTACACCTTATTTCATAAAGGCTCTGAACAAGTGGCTCGTATTTTAGAAACTGCCAAAGAACAGGGTATATACGAACCAGTTTTAGCAGCGGTATTTGAAGCCCAACCGCAGTGGCATGACGACGAAACAGTTAAAGCGGCTTGGCAAGCGGCTATCAAGGCTGGGCTTGATGAACAAAAAGCTCGTGCCAGTATGAATAGTGATAAAATTAACCAAGTACTGAAACAAGACATGGACGATGCCAAAACTATTAAAATCTCAGGTACACCGACTTACTATGTCAATGGCAAGTTGCTAACTAAACTATCACCCGATGGGTTACAGGCAATGGTTGCCAATGAAGTCAAAACCACAGCCAAACCATAAAGAGTTCGTTAAGTCGTCATTTACCTAATACCTAAATTTATCGAGTTGTTATGCAGCCGTCGAAAAACACCTTAAGTGATATTAAAAATCCCCAAACTGCTTGGCTATGGTATGGCTTAAGTGCGTTGGTGGTTGGGATTGACCAACTTTCCAAGGTATATTTTGAAAATAACTTTCAGTTATACCAAACAGTATCGGTCATTGAGCCAATCTTTAACTTTACCCTAGCCCATAACTATGGAGCTGCCTTTAGCTTTCTTGCTGACCAAGGCGGTTGGCAACGTTTCTTTTTTAGTGGGTTAGCATTTGGCGTATGTGGATTTATTATTGTCTATTTAAGGCGTTTACCCCGTGATACAGGGGTGTTATCAGCAGGATTGGCATTGATAATGGCAGGGGCGTTAGGTAACTTGATGGATAGGGTGCGTTTAGGCTATGTGGTTGATTTTCTACATGTGCACTATGCGAATGTGTGGAACTTCCCGATTTTTAATTTGGCGGATGTGGCGATTAATCTTGGCGTAGTATTGGTATTGATAGATAGCTTTTTTTTGGAAGCTAAACGTCGAGAACCACCTATGATAGATGCTTAAATAATATCTATAAATTCAATTAAGCTACAAACCGAAAATACGAATCAAGATATGAGTTATAAGTGCCAGCAATATGATAACTAAAAATATAATTTCCTCCTATCAACGAAGTTATTTTATTTCGTTAGTTCAACTATTAGCTATTGTTTTTATCATAGCTATCAAGGTAACTCCAGCCCATGCTATAAATTTGTCTGATATTTTTAGTTCAAATAACGCCAATACGACCAATCCATCCAAACCGTTGCCCGTTCAAGAGGCATTTGCGATAACAACGACCCAGCAAGGTAATCAGCTCACTATTCAGGCAGATGTCAAAGATGGCTATTTTGTATATCAAGATAAGCTCAAACTTGAATTACCTCAAGGTGTGAATGCCACACCTTTGGTTTTTGACCAAACTGCCACGTTTGTGAATGACCCCAGTTTCGGGCGTGTACCTATTATTGATAAAAGCTTTACTGCTAAAACGACACTTTCTGTATTACAACCTATGCAAGCACAGCCTGCTATTGTGAAGTGGCAAGGCTGTGCTAAGATGGGACTATGTTACCCTCCTGAAAAAGTGAATTTCACCTTACAGCCTATCACGCCACAAGCCGCTAGTGCTGTGCCTACGACCCTACGTCCATCGCCCAATAATACCACTCCTGTTATCACAGACAAGGCCCCACTCTCGCCACCTATCACGACCGACATCACAGCTCAACATCCCTCACAGGGTGACAATGATATTTTTGGATTGAGTCGGCATACAGGCTGGGCATTACTATTGTTATTTTTGGCAGGGTTGGGTTTATCATTTACGCCATGTGTACTACCAATGCTACCTATCGTGGTGAATATTGTGGCACGTCAGCATAGTCCTTCTGCTAAAAAAGGCTTGTTATTAACAGGTAGCTATGGTGTGGGTGTAGCAACCAGTTATGGATTAGTGGGGGCATTGGTTGCAGTATTTGGGCAATCGCTTGGCTTGATGAATATGCTCCAAGAGCCAATTATTTTACTAAGCTTTGCAACGGTGTTTGTGCTTTTGGGCTTGTATATGCTTGATGCCATACCATTTCCCCTCTCTGCTCGATTGTCACGCTTAGGTCAAACAATAAGTAATATAGGTACAAGCCGTCTAGGAAGTATGTCGGGCAGTTTCATTACAGGATTTTTTTCAGCCATGGTTGTGTCGCCTTGTGTATCCGCCCCGCTTGCAGGAGCATTGGCAGGGGTAGCTACTTTGGGTAACCCTGTAATTGGGTTTTTTGCTTTATTCCTTTTAGGGCTTGGACTTTCTACACCTTTGATTATTTTAGGTGCAACACAGGGAAATTTTATGCCAAAAACAGGAGAATGGATGGTATGGGTAAAAACAGGTTTTGCTTTGATGTTATTCGCTGTGGCTTTAGTAATGATAGAAAGGGTTTTGATATCTCATTTCATGTTAGGGATATGGGCGATATGGTTTATGGTCGTGGCAACATGGCTATGGCATTGGCAAGGTATTGGACAAAAACAAGAACCATCACACGGACGAATAGTAATCAAGGCAATTGCCCTTATAACGGCAATTTGGGCAAGTATTTTATTAATTGGAATGGCATTGGGTAGTCAAGATAGCTGGCAACCCCTAAAAACCATCAAAACATCAAGTGTTGCAAGTAGCATCACAGACCAATCACCAAAAATCACTAAGATATATAAAATGAGCGAGTTAAACCCTATTTTAGCGAACAATCCAAAGGTTTTAGTTGATGTAACTGCTGATTGGTGTATTACTTGTCGAACTATGGATAAAACGTTATTTGAAACACCACCAGCCCAGCTTAATGATTGGCAAGTAATAAAAATGGATGTCACCGATGATACAGTGGATAGTAAAGAAGTGTACCAAGCATTGGACGTATTTGCTCCGCCTGCTTTGTTATATTATCAAGAAGGTAAACTTGTTGCTCGTCAAGATGGTAATGTAGAACGGGAGGTATTTGAAAAACAATTAGCTCAATTAAATGATAAGCTAAGAATACCAAATATAGTACGATAAGAATGAACTAGCCCAAAATTCGAACCATATAGGGCGGTAATGACATTTGTTTAGTTTCTTACCCAATTTACCATAATAAGAAAAACACATCATTAACAAAACCTGTGGAAAACATTAATTTATGAAAAAGTTTATCCTTTTAACCGTGTCAATCGCAACGCATTCATTAATACCGAAATCGAACTTAACGCCATCGCCCCTGCCGCTAACATCGGATTAAGCAAGCCCACCATGGCAAAGCCAATGCCTATCATATTGTAAATAAAAGCAAAAAACAGGTTTTGCTTAATATTTCTTAATGTGGCTCGGGCAATCGTTACCGCTGACAACACATGGCTAATAGAGTGACTGCCATCGCCCATCAAACGAGCCGAAGCACTGTGTTGGGCGATATCCGTGCCATTTTGTACCGCAAAGCTAGCGGTAGCCGTTGCCATGGCAGGGGCATCATTTACGCCATCGCCAACCATCGCCACTTTTTTGCCATTTTGCTGTAGTTCGCTGATTTTTGTGGCTTTATCCCGAGGTGAAAGTTCGCCAATCGCGGTATCAATTTTGACTTGTCCACCTATATAATCGGCAACCGATTGTTTATCACCGCTTAACATTATTGTGGTTAAGCCCAGTTTTTTAAGTGAGGCAATGGCGGTCATACTGTCCGCTTTCAAGCTATCTGCAAGGGCAAACATGGCAATCGGTACGTCATTCACGCTAACGGCAACAAGGCTTGCAACTTGCCATGTTTTTTCTGCCAAAATCTCTTGCGGTAACGTCATATTGGTAAAAGCAGGGCTACCGACTTTTACCAAGCCAATATCTGCAATGTCGCCTTGTATGCCTTTGCCTGTCACATTTTCTACGTTATTGACGGTAAAGGTATTTTCCAAGTTAAAGGTTTTAGCATAGTCAAGCATGGCAGTCGCTAATGGATGATTGGCATGGGTTTCAAGCGTGGCGGTGATTTGAGCGATTTCGGCTAAATTTAACTCTTCATCAAACAGATAATGTGCTACGACTTGCGGTTTGCCTTCGGTAATCGTACCTGTTTTATCCAAGGCAATGGTATCCACCGAGCCAGTCGCTTCTAAGGCTTGGGCATCTTTAAACCACACCCCATGCCGAGAAGCAACGCCCATCCCTGCCATAATCGCAGACGGCGTGGCAAGCCCCATGGCACACGGACAGGCAATCACCAACACCGCCACGGCTCGCATTAAGGCGGTATCAAACGAGCCAAGCACATAAAAATTGCCGATAAACGTGAGTATCGCAATCACCACCACCACAGGCACAAACACCCCTGCCACACGGTCAGCGATACGGGCGATATTGGCTTTACTGCCTTGGGCGTCATTGAGGGCGGTAATCATGTCGCCAAGCTGGGTTTGGCTCCCAATGGCGGTTGCCCGATATTCGAGTGTACCGCTGGACAGCATTGCCCCTGCCATCACGTTGTCGCCGTTTTTTTTGGGAATCGGCAAGGATTCACCTGTGAGATGACTTTCGTCACACCACGCTTCGCCCCCTGTAACAGCAGTCACCACACCATCACAGGCAATACGGTCACCGTGTTTTGCCAGTAAAATCTGCCCGATTTTGACCTTGGATAACGGCGTTTGTTGCCAGTCATTTCCCACTTTTAGCAAAACATTACTTGGTGTGAGTTCTAGCAACAGATTAATGCTGTTTAAACTGTGTTTTTTGGTGCGTTCTTCCAGATATTTGCCCAATCGCACAAAGGCTATGACCATCACCCCTGCCTCAAAATACACATCAGGCATAGCGTGAGCCGTATCGTGCATGGCGTGCGAACTCTCCATAGTTAGCCACACATAAGTCGAATACGCCCAAATGGTCAGCGTTCCCAATACCACTAATACGTCCATATTGGCAAGTCCACCTCGAATACTCGCCCACGCACTTTTATAAAATGGCAATGCCAAACCAAACTGAACAATCGTGGCTAAAATAAACTGCACCCAAATCGCGGGCATAAAGTCGTGTTTGCCAATCATCATGCCCAGCATACCCCACAAAAACGGCAATAAACACAGCCAAATCAATATCAGCCGAAGGGGCGGTGTGACGCTTTCTGTGGCTTTGTCTTGGGAAAACATCGCATCGGCTTGCTGAATGTGGGCGGTATAGCCTGTTTTCTTAACCCAGTCTAGCACTTCATCGGCATTGGTTTGGCTGTCGTCAAAACTCACATGGGCGGTTTCATTGGCATAATTCACCGTTGCTTCAAGAATGGCAGGTTTTTTATTCAGCACCTTTTCGATACGATTGGCACAGGCTTGGCAAGTCATACCACCAATATCAAGATTGATAGTTTCGGTCGTCATGGCAGTTTTTATTTCCTTAAAACATTCATTGCTAAAGGTAAAATACGCCTTTTAAATGAATTAAAAGGCGTATTATTGGTATTTTGATAAAAATAAGAAATTGATGATACTTTTAACTCGCTTCAAATCCTGCATCTTCAATGGCTTGTTTTAAGGCAGTTTCATTGGTTTGGCTATCATCAAAGTTAATCACCGCATTGTTTTGCTCTAGGCTCACATCGGCTTGCTGTACGCCTGTCACTTGATTAAGGGCGTTGGTGACGCTTTTGACACAGCCACCACAGGTCATGCCGTTAATGTTTAGGGTAGTGGTTTGATTACTCATAGTCGTTCCTTTGGTTTTATTAAAGTGGTTTAATTATTTAATTATTTAGTTTTTTTACTGTCAAGCCATGCTTGCATTTGCTTAATTTCAGGGTCTTGGGCAGATTTTATCTGCTTGGCAAGTTGTAGCATCTCTTTGTCTTTGCCCATTTTTAATTCCGTATTCGCCATGTCAATTGCCCCTTGATGATGTGGTATCATACCTTTGGCAAAGGCAACATCGGGGTCACTGTCCATAATGCCTTGCATCATGGCATCATGGCTTTTCATATCCATTTCAGGCATAGCGGTATTAGTAGGGGCTTTGTCATCTTTGTGTTTGCTAAGCCACGTTTGCATTTGTGTGATTTCTATTTGTTGGGCTTTAATAATATTTTCTGCCAAGGCTCGCATTTCGCTGTCTTTGCCGTATTTTAGCTGAATTTTTGCCATATCAATCGCCCCTTGATGGTGGGCAATCATACCTGTAGCAAAAGCAACATCAGGGTTAGCAATATGGCTGGCAGACATCATCTGTTCGTGCATGGTGTTCATGGATTGCATATACTCGGCAACGTGGGCAGGTTGGCTAGCAGTAGGACTGCTTGCTGTTCCCATGCCATTCATTTTGCTCATATCATGTCCTGCATGGGCGGTTTCATTTGTCTTTGTGGATGCTACTACGCTACTGGCGCTACTTGCGGTTACTGGATTAGTTGATTTCTCAGTTTTGGTAGGCTGATTGCAGGCGGTTAATAGGGCGATAGAACTGAATAAGGCTAAAGCTTTGAATTTGGTAGAAAGTACGTTCATACGTTTTTCCTTTTGTTAGTCGGAGATTTAATTTATACTCAGTATAAAGCTTAACACTATGTTAGGGTCAAGCTATTTCTTTGTTATTCTTTTGTAAAAGGAAATATAGTGAATATTAAACAGGTAGAACAAACCACAGGCTTGACCGCTCGCCAAATCCGAGAGTATGAAAAAATCGGGCTAATTCCTGCGATTACTCGCACACCGTCAGGTTATCGGGACTATTCACAGGATAGTATTGAGCGTTTACAATTTATTAAACGAGCGAGAGACGTAGATTTTTCGTTAGCAGAAATCAAGGTATTACTGGCAATGCAGGACAATCCATGTCGTAATAATAGTGAGGTTAAAGCCTTAACCACACAGCATATTGTGACATTAAACGAAAAAATCGAGCAATTACAAGCCATGAAAAGCACATTACAAGTTTGGCATGATAGTTGTAAAGGGGATGGGACGGCAGAATGTGGGATTTTAGATAAATTGGCTATTAAAGAGTGAATATTGCTTATTAGGGGTCATCTAAGAATTCGAACCATATTGTACGCTAAGGAATTTTGTCGAGTATTTTCAAAATTGAGACTATCTCATTCGCCTAAAAAACACCGCCCACTACCATCGTCTTACTTCATTTAACAACATTATCAAATAAGTCTAATCTAACATTCGTCACCCAAACTGTCAGAGACCCACAATATTAAGCCAAAAACGAGACCCAACTATGCCTACTTTATCGCCCCAACATCATAAGATTTTTACCACGGATAATCACCAACTTGCCGCATTTACGTATGGTGATAGCACTTTACCGCCTTTGGTATTGGTGCATGGCTATCCCGACCGCCATACGGTTTGGGAAAAAGTCATACCCCATCTCATTGCCGATTTTTTTGTGATAGCCTATGACGTGCGAGGGGCAGGGGAGTCAGACTGTCCGACATATATAAAAGCGTATCATTTATTACAACTCAGTGAGGATTTGCAAGCCGTGGCAAAGCAGCTGCTTGGTGATAAGCCGTTTCATCTTGCTGCCCATGATTGGGGTTCAATTCAGGCGTGGGAAGCGGTGACTGACCTAAAATTGGCGGGCAAAATTTTATCATTTTCTACCATTTCAGGTCCTTGCCTTGACCATGTGGCACTTTACTTACGCAGTATTGGTTCTCAGCCTGCCAAGCTGTTGTCGATACTGAGTAAATCTTGGTATATCGGCATGATGCACTTGCCCTTTCTCGCACCTACTTTTTGGCAAACTTACTCACCTAAGCAATGGCAAAAACACGTTCAAAAGCTAGAAAACACCCAGGATATTCCGCTTGATACCTTGGTACAAACGGATGGCAAACATGGGATAGCCCTGTATCGGGCGAATTTTTTACCCAGAAACTTACGCCCTCGTCAGCGTTTTGCCCATAGCCCTGTGCAAGCGATTGTTTTAACCCAGGATAAATTCGTTAGTGCTGACTACATTGATGCCATGCCACAATGGGTTAAAAATTTTCAAAAGGTTAGTGTCAATAGCAACCATTGGGGCATATTAAGCCAGCCCAATGTGATTGCCGAACATATTCGCCACTTTGCCAGGCAGTTTTAATTAGCCCAACCAAATAGCAGTGCCTATTAGGATTATTTTTCAGTTGTGATATGTCTAAAAACGCTGGTTTTTTAGACAGTTATCCCATTATCAATTTTAGAAATACTCGACAAGATTCTGTAGCGTACTATTTTCTCCGTTTTCTGTGCTGACCCCTATATTAAGGTTTTTAACTAAAGAGTTTATCAAACGATGAATTGGGAACTTTGGACATTGGCGGTATCGGCGTTTACGTCGGCAACGGTGTTGCCAGGCACATCCGATATCGCTTTAACTGCTTTGCTCTTACGAAATCCTAACGATTGGCTAAGTATCTTTTTGGTTGCCTCAGTTGCCAATAGCTTGGGCGGCATTGTATCGTATGGACTTGGCTATTGGCTACCCAAACGCCACCGCATTTCTGATAAAGCCAAACGCCTATTCGAGAAATATGGTGTTTGGGCATTATTATTATCATGGATGCCTGTTATTGGTGATTTATTGCCGATTGGGGCAGGTTGGTTGCGATTGAATGTTTGGCTGTCGGCGGTAATGATATTGTTGGGTAAAAGTATTCGGTATGCGGTTTTGACTGTTTTGGTACTAGGAGGCGGTTGGGCGTGAGGGCTATACCGCGTCAGGTTCGCATAAGGGATGGGTAACCTATTAGAAGTCAGCATAGAATTCGAACCATATTGTACGCTAAGGATGTAAATACCCCAAACTTAAAACAAGATCAAAGTAGAAACATTAAGCCACCTGTTTAAACTCAGCAGGTGTCATATCATTCAATGAATCATGCGGTCGTTCGTAGTTATAAACCTCGATCCATTCATCCGTTAATTGTCTGACCTCATTTAAATTATTGAACAAATAACAATCTAACACCTCATTTCGATAGCTACGATTGAATCGTTCAATATACGCATTTTGGTATGGGCAGCCAGGCTTAATGTAATCAACCAAAATACCATGCGCTGCTGCCCAATCTGTGAAGATATTTGAGGTAAACTCACTGCCATTATCAACGCGAATCTTGTTGGGATAGCCATGCCACTCGGCTAACTGATCCAAATAGCGAATCACCCGTAGTGACGGTATACTGGTACCAATATCAATGCCTAATAGTTCACGGTTATAGTCATCAATAACATTAAAGGTGCGAAAGCGGATATTGTTATGCAACTTGTCACTCATAAAGTCCATTGACCAAGTATGCCCCAAGCTATTTGGTACTGTCAGTGGCTCGGGAGCACGTGTAGGCAGTCGCCGTTTGGCTTTGCGACGCAGATTGAGTTTCATCGCTGTATAGACCCGATATACGCGCTTATGGTTCCAGACATACCCAAGTTTACGTAGCCGCTTATAGCACTTTGGAAATCCCCAGCGGGTATGCTTGTCAGTGAGCTCGGTAAGCTTATCAACGATAGCGTCGTCATCGTTAAGTTTAGGCTCATAGTAGTAAGCAGTTCGGCTGATACAGACAATCTGACAGCTAACCACGATACTAATATTATGCTGTGCCTGTAGTTGTTGTGCTAATGCTTTACGCTCGACTACAGGCACTATAGCTTTTTTATGATTTCTGCCTGTAGCTGCGATTTTAGGCTTAAGTCAGCATACATTTGCTTAAGCCTGCGGTTTTCTTCTTCGAGTTCTTTTAATCGTTTAACGTCAGAGGCTTCCATGCCACCGTATTTGGCTTTAACTACGCTAGCGCTTCGCCTTGCGTCACTAAAACTGAACCGTCCTGGTTTTATCAGAGACAGGTTTACTTGAGTCAGGCAGCATAGCCTGACGGAATTAATGAACGATAGTAGTTATTTTCCGCATTAATAGGCGACAAATATCCATTAGTAGAGTGCAGCCGTTCATGATTGTACCAGTGTACCCAATCGAGGGTAGCCAGTGCAACATCATTCACACCCTCCCATTCTTGTTTAAAATAATCAATCACCTCCGTTTTATATAGCCCATTGACGCTTTCAGCTAAAGCGTTGTCGTAAGAATCGCCCTTTGTACCAACCGATGCAGCAAGTTTAGATTGTTTAAGCCGTTCACCATATTTAATCGACAGGTACTGGCTACCTTTATCGCTATGATGAATCACGCCACTCGGTCTGCCACGAGCATCTAACGCTTGATTTAGGGCATCGAGTACCAGTTGGGTATCCATACGGGCTGAGACCTTCCAACCAACGATAACCCTTTTAAACACATCAATGACAAAGGCGGTATAAACCCAGCTAGATTTTGTCTTAATGTAGGTAAAGTCAGCCACCTGAGGAGCACTGCTCCGCAAGAGTCTTTTCTTGTTTGGGGCATCAGCGGTAAAGTTGCGTTTGACCAAGTCAGAAGGTTTGTCGTGGTCGTCTCGCTGCTTGGTGGTGATTTTACCTTTGCCCCGCCAAATGCCTTGGATGCCCAGTTTTTTCATCAGTCGTTCAACGGTGCAGCGAGCAAGCTTTGGCAAGCCGTTTTGTTTAAGGCTGTGCCATATTTTACGGATACCATAACGACAGCCGCTGTCTTGCCATATTTGTTTGATTTGCTCCATTAAATGCTTGTCGCTTTGTTTACGTCGGCTTTGCTTCTCTGGGTTTTCCTGCTCGTCTTTGATGCGATAATAGGTTGATGGAGCGATTGGCAGAATTCTGCAAATCGACTCGACTCCATAGTTGTCTTTTTCGTCATCAATGAATTTAATCATTACTTCGGTTTGCGGCCCTTCTCCGCCTGGGCGAAAAAAGCGGCGGCTTTACGGATGATTCCGTTGGCTTGTTTAAGCTCACGGTTCTCTCGCTCTAACTCGGCAATACGAGCAGCTTGGCTTTCTGTGGTTACAGTTACGGGGTTTTGCTTGGATAGGTGCTTTTGATGCCATGAACGTAAGGTTTCAGGTGTGCAGCCCTTGCGCAGCATGCTGCTCAGGTGCGATGGCTTGTATTGCTGCCCAAAGTGAGGGATGATTTTTTTGTGATTCAATCAGTAATTTGACGGCTCGTGTCTTAACTTCTGTTGGGTATTGTTTGCTTTTCATAAGGGTATTGTCTCAGAGTTTTAGGTCTCCGACAATCCCGGGACGGTTCACTTTTGATCTGCCCGCATTCACGCTAACGCTTTGTGGTACCCCATCAAATCCAATGTCCGCACTAACGCCAGCATTGGTTTGTTTGCCTGTGTATATGGCGGTATCCGGACGGCTTCTGGCTAAGATGGCCCCGTCGATATGACTGGTCATGTGATCGCCTGTGACGACCGCACCATCTAAGACAAGATCGCCACCAATGTTTTGATAGGTATTGCCACCGACTGTGACATGGCTATTGGTATTGGTGGTTGTTTCAACATTGCCATAGCCTTTGGCGGTATTGGCATTGACGGTAAAGCCTTGGCTTTTACTATCGGCATATACACCAACCCCAAAGCCGCTTGATTTATTGCTGCTACGCTCATAGCCTTTGCCTGTGGCGGCTTCATATACCACGTCGCCTTCAATGTTGTTGTACAAATCGCCTTTAACGTTTAAGTCACTACCGGTGGCTACAAAGTCGCTGTCTTTGCCTTGGATGTTAAGGAGATCGTTGTTGGCGGTGATTTATGAAATTTAATAATCGACAAAATCCCTTAGCGTACATTATGGTCCGAATTCTCAGATGACCCCAATTACAATGTATAAATAAAAGCGTCAATCAACTGATGATGCCCAGAGACACTGACGTTTAAGTCGTGAATACGCCCATCGGATAAGCCATATATCCAGCCATGCACTGATAGCTTTTCGCCCCGATGCCAAGCGTTCTGCACAATCGTGGTATGGCAAACGTTGGTCACTTGGCGTTTGACATTAATTTCACAGAGTAAATCCACCTCTTGCTCTGGGCTAAGGTGTTGAAAAGCATCGTCATATTGATACCGCATCCCTTTTAACGCACGAAGCCAATTGTCAATCAAGCCATATTCTTGATGACCTAATGCTGCCTTGACCCCCCCACAGCCATAGTGCCCACAGACGATGATGTGCTCAACTTTGAGTACATCCACTGCATATTGCAAAACGGACAGCAAATTCATGTCCGTAGCCACCACCATGTTGGCGACATTGCGATGCACGAACAGCTCTCCAGGCATTAGGCCGACCACTTCATTGGCAGGGACACGGCTGTCCGAACAGCCTATCCACAGGTATTTGGGGTGCTGTTGGCGGGATAATCTTGGGAAATAATCCGGGTCACGGGCGGATAGAGCCTGCGACCAAAATTGATTGTTGTCAATAAGATGTTGTAAGGGGTTGGCTTGGTCGGTCATGGGCTATAGCAAGGTGGTTGATTTAACATCACCTTATCAAATTATGCTGATTTAGCCCATGCCTATTTGGGTGGAATGGATTAGCTAAAAGTGGTAAATAGATTGTTAATGACAGCTCACTTCTGATACTGCTGTACAGCCCAGACGGCGGCTTCGACACGGGTACGCAGTCCGACTTTGCCTAGGATATGCTTGACATGGACTTTGACCGTGGATTCAGCAATGCCAAGCTTATTGCCTATCATCTTGTTGCTTAAACCCTCAGCTATCATCTGTAACACTTGCTGTTCACGTTCGGTCAAGTCAAAATTGTCTGCGGATTTGGCAGGTTTTCTCATGGCTTGTGCCAATATCGGGGCTAGGCTTGGGCTGATGACCAGCTCATCCCGCAGGATTTTGTGGATATCTTTGATAATATCTTCAGGCTCCATGTCCTTGAGCAGATAGCCGTCCACGCCCAGTTGCAGAGCGTCTTTTACGTCTATACTGTTGTCGGACACGGTGAACAGTAGCACTTTGCCCTCTATCTCACGCTCACGGATTTTCTTTAGGGTCTCAAGTCCATTCATCACAGGCATATTGTTGTCTAATACAATCAAATCCACGCTGTGATTGGCAAGGTATGCCAGTGCCTCTTCACCATGATTGGCTTCGGCAACCACGCTGATATTATTCTCAAAGCCTAGCAAATCGGCAAGCCCACGCCGTATCATCGGGTGATCATCAACCAATAAGAGTTTGGCAGGGCTGGTGGCGGTATAGACTTTGATTGACATTATGTTTCCTTATTTTTCGTTGAATCCGCCTAGTTATGAGGTGGGTTAAATTGAAATAAAAAACCGTTCGCCCTGAGCTTGTCGAACGGTGAAGGTTTACGTTGATGGTTCGACAGGCTCAACACAAACGTAAACTGAACTATGATTGCTACCTTTAACCACTATTCTATTTTCTGCTGAAACGCTTGGGGTAAAAACTGCACCCGAACGGCTGTGCCATGCGGTAATACCTTGTTGATTTGACACTCACCGCCAAGGCTATGGCTACGTTCTTGCATGATGGTCATGCCGTAGTGGTGCTGACCGTCATCTTTGGGCTGTAGCCCCACACCGTCATCTTGGATGTGTAAGCTTACCACGCCTTGTTGGTTTTGCGATAGGCTGATGTGGGCATTTTTTGCCTGTGCATGGCGGTTGATGTTGGACAGGGCTTCACGGGTAATTTGTAATAAATCAACTTGCTCAGTGGCGGTCAGATTGATGCTCATCAGGCGATTGTCCAAATGCACGGCAAATCCGCCTTTGTTGGCGAACTCATCGCCTGCTTGTGCCAAGGCGGTATCAAAACTGCCTTCTTCTATCTTTAAGCGGAAAGTTGCCAATAATTCACGCAGTTGGCTATATGCCCCATTCAGACCGTCTTTGGTTTGTGATAATACTTGCTCAATTTTGTGGTTATTGGGGTTTTGGTTATCTTTGAGCAAGGTGGTGAGCATACTGACTTGCATTTTGAGATACGATAACGACTGTGCCAGTGAGTCATGTAGCTCTCTTGCCATGGTGTTGCGTTCTTCCGACAAAATTAGCTGATGCTCTTGTTCCCGCTGCTTTTGCCCTGCAAACATCAGTCCAATGAGGTTGGCAAGGGTGTTTAACAATTCATTTTCATCAAAAGAGGGTTCTTGACTATCGGCAAAATTTTGCCAGTTTTGTTCATCCAATAACCTGATACGATTGACAGGTGATGGCTTTTGGGAAGTAGCAGAGTTTGTGGGCTGGGGTTGTTTGCGGATGCCCTTGCCGTGATGATGGCGTGGCTTGACCAGTAATTCACCCCACTGGGTTTGTAGGCTGTTTATCGGATATACCCAAACGCCCTCATCATGCTTGATGTCACAGGTTTGGCAACGTGCTTGGGGGCAAAAACTTCGCCCAAGATGTCTTTTATCACGAATGCCCAAGCTGTGCATCGCCATCGCATCTTTGAAGTTATCACTGTGCAAATTAGCATCATGTAGGCACAGGCTAATGTCAAAATTGGGCAATACCACACCAAACTGCTCAATAAGTACCTGTAGCCGTGCATAGGCAACTGGCTGTTGGTTAAGCTGTTTGGCAAAGTCATAGAGTAAGGTCAACGCTTGGTTACTTTGGGTAAGGTGGTAGGTTTTTTTGGCAACTTCGGCTTCTAGGTTGTTTTGGTAGGCTTTGAGGGTACTGGTCATTTGGTTAAAAGAATCACCCAACTCATTAAACTCTTCATAACCTGCGATATTAACGCTGGTGTCTTCCCCTTTACCAAATTGTTGTGTCGCCTTACGCAGTTGCCCAACAGGAATCAATACATTTTGTTGCATCTCATGTAACCCTGCCAACATGATAATGATGGTAAGTAACAACGCCCCAATTTGTAAGTTCTGTTGAAGCGATTGTCGATGCTCATTGCGGGTCTGAATTTGTTTGACCAACTTGTCAACATTATCAATATAGCGAAGTGAAATCGCATACAAGGCATCGCTATTGCCCTCTCTAACGCTCGTTTCAAGTGCTGGCTGAAGCTCTGTTGTCCAAATCTGCCGAATGGTGTCAATTTGCTGATTAATTTGGTTATCCCGATTGCCTTGCGACTGCTCATAATGAGCCAACTGGGCAAGACGACTTTGCATATCTTGGGTAAGTGTTGCCAGTAGCTCATCTTTACTCAAATGGCTGTCAATTGGCTGTGAAGCAGGAATACTTCGGGATAGAGCATCATTGGGTGATAACTGTTGGGATTGTATTTCGGGTTGTATTTGGGGTTGCGATTGTACTTGTGACTCATGGTTGGTGGATTGGTTAGCTAATGCTTGGGCATTGGCTGGGGTTTGTGCTGGTCGATTTTCTTGTTTTACCACCAAATAATTAATGCGGTAAGTCGCCATCCGCATCGAACCTGCGGTATTGACCGCCTCAGCATCTGACTGAGCAATCCATGCCAAAATCCCGCTAACCATCGCCATACCGACTGCCATCACCATGACAATCGCCACCGCACACCATGCCCGAACAGGCAGTGAGTTGCTAATACTGGGCAAAAAACGTGAACGAAATACTGACTTTTGCAAAACTACCCCTAAATAGTTGTGATGGCAAAATCGTATAGGCTTTTACCTAACTTGCGTAAGAGTTTAGCATAAATAATTGAAAACTAGCGACTTTATAAAATAATCCCATCGCAAAAGCCATACTACTTTAGCAGTAATTTGCATCATTATTGCCCTTGCCAGTCGCAGGTTTCGCCCCTGCCAGACCGGCAAAACCCCTTCATACCTTGCTATGATATTACCCATACACCCATTTTGTGTAAGCTGGAGCATATCATGGCAAGTCTAAAAACCAAACAATATATGGTGCTGACCTCATCCACTATCGCCTTTACGGTATGTTTTATGGTATGGATGATGTTTGCGGTACTGGGGATTCCCCTCAAAAAATCGTTGGGTCTAAGTGAAACCGAATTTGGTCTATTGACTGCGATTCCTGTGTTGACAGGCTCACTGGTACGGTTACCGATTGGGCTGTTGACCGATAAATTCGGTGGTCGGATTGTATTTTTTATTTTGATGTTGGCGACTGTGATTCCGATTTACTGTTTGTCGTTTGCCACCGAATATTGGCACTTTTTGGTATTAGGTCTGTTTGTCGGTTTGGCAGGTGGTTCATTTACCGTGGGGATTGCCTATGTCGCCAAATGGTTTGAACCACAAAATCAAGGGTTGGCAATGGGCGTCTTCGGGGCGGGGAATGCAGGTTCGGCACTTACCAAACTCATCGCCCCCAGTATCATCGCCATTAGCACTTGGCAATTATTACCCAAAGTCTATGCGGTGATGATGTTGGTGACGGCAATTGGATTTTGGTTTTTGACCTTTGACAACAAAGAACACCGCACCGCCAGTAATGCCAGTATCGGCAGTCAATTAGCCGTGCTAAAAGACCCAAATGTGTGGCGTTATAGCCAGTATTATTCGATTGTGTTCGGGGGTTATGTGGCGTTGGCATTGTGGATGACGCACTATTATGTGGATGAATATGGTTTTAACCTCAAAACTGCGGCGTTTTTGGCAGCTTGTTTTAGTTTACCTGGCGGTGTACTGCGTGCGTTGGGTGGCTGGTTATCAGACCGTTATTCGGCTCATACCGTGACTTGGTGGGTGCTTTGGGTGTCCATGTTGATTCTATTCGTGTTGTCGTATCCACAGACTGACCTTGTGGTTCAAACCGTTACTGGCAATAAAAGCTTCCATTTAGGCTTAAACTCCACCCTATTCACCGTGTTGATTTTTGCCCTTGGCATTACCTTTGCGATTGGTAAAGCCTCGGTGTTCAAATACCTGTCTGATGACTACAAACAAAACATGGGAGCAGTGTCAGGCGTGGTTGGTTTGTTCGGTGGTCTAGGTGGCTTTATCCTACCCATTATGTTCGGTATGGCGGTGGATATCACAGGCATGCGTAGCTCTGCGTTTATGATTATGTTTGGCGTGGTGTGGGTGTCGCTCATTTGGATTTATATGAGTGAAGTGCGTCCTACTATGGAAAAAGGGCATCAAAAACAAATGGCGTTGAAAAAAGCTCAAAGTTAAATGCTGGCTTAAATACTGGCGAAACCAAAAACCCACAAGTTATCTTGTGGGTTTTTTATGTTAAACCTTATCTACCCCCAAAGGATAATATTGCCCCTGAAACCTAGCCCTTGGCATAAGATTTTTTTGCTCAAAAAACCATTATGCTAACAAGGTAAAAAATCCTTTTGAGGCAAATCAAACGCACCCCAAGGGTATATTAGAGGCTCTTATGAACAACGAACTAAAAGGCGGTCGCCGTATTGACGATTGGCGACCCGAAGACGAAAAATTTTGGGCAAATGGTGGTAAACAAACCGCCACACGCAACTTATGGATATCCATTCCCAACTTACTACTGGCGTTCTCCGTGTGGGTGATTTGGTCAGTGGTCGTGGTGCGCATGCCAGACGCAGGCTTTCATTTTGACAAAGCCCAACTCGCTTGGCTAACTGCTTTACCTGCCTTATCTGGAGCGACGTTGCGGATTTTTTATTCGTTCCTTGTGCCAATTTTTGGCGGACGTAAACTCACCACCCTTGCGACCTTATCACTCTTGATTCCGACCATTTGGATGGGCTTTGCATTACAAGACCCAAATACCCCTTTTGCCACTTTTGCTATCATTGCTTTGCTGTGTGGGTTTGGTGGGGCGAACTTTGCCTCTAGTATGTCCAATATTTCGTTCTTTTATCCAAAATCGCAACAAGGCACAGCGATGGGCTTAAACGCTGGTTTGGGTAATTTGGGTGTGTCGGTCATGCAGTTTTTAGTCCCTGCGGTGATTGGCGTGGGTATCTTTGGGGCGTTGGGCGGTGATGCCCAAACCACTGCCAAAGGCACGACCATGTATCTACAAAACGCTGGTTTTGTGTGGGTACCTTTGATTATCATAGCTGCCCTTGCCGCTTGGTTTGGTATGAATGACTTGTCGTCTGCCAAAGCGTCTTTTAAAGACCAATCGGTGATTTTCGGTCGTCAACAAAACTGGATTATGTGTATCTTGTACCTTGCGACTTTTGGTTCGTTTATTGGGTTTTCGGCGGCATTTCCGATGTTGATTAAACACTCATTCCCAGATGTGAATCCGCTTAAAGTGGCGTTTTTAGGACCTTTGGTTGGTGCGTTATTCCGTCCGTTCGGTGGCTGGCTTGCTGACAAATTGGGCGGTGCAAAAGTCACCTTAATCAACTATGGCGTGATGGCATTGGCAGTAATCGCAGTAATGTACTTCCTAAAAGTAGGGAACTTTGCAGGGTATTTTGCGTGCTTTATGGTGCTATTTATCACCACTGGGATTGGTAATGGCTCGACTTTCCGTATGATTCCTGTGATTTTCCGTACTTTCCATGAGCGTTTGGGCGGTGCAGATTGGCAACTCAATGCTCGTAAAGAGTCAGCAGCGGTGGTTGGTTTTACCTCAGCCTTTGCGGCGTATGGTGGGTTCTTTATCCCTAAAATGTTCGGTTCAGGTCTTGGGGCGAATGGCACGTTTACCGCATTGATTGTGTTTTATGTGATTTGTATGGTGCTAACATGGTGGTACTATAGCCGTAAAGGGGCTGAGTTTCCAAGTTGATTTTAGAACCTGTTCACAATCTTTTCAATAATAAAGCGATGAAAGCAAGACTGGTAAATTGAAGGCTCGAATTTAAATGACGCTCACAGTTTTTCCATAGACGTCTATTTTTTTCAAGCCAAGCAAACGAACGTTCTACAACCCATCGCTTTGCCATGACTTTAAACGTATGCAGTTCATTTCTTTTGGCAACCTGTTCTGAGTACATACAACAACCCACAAAATACGTCATAAAGCTCAACCGTTCTTGGTTTGGCCCTCTTCCGAGCACTTTCTAAAATAGGTAGTATGTGCTCGAATTGTTTTCGGCTAATGTCGCTTGGATAGGCTTTTCTCATGGTGAATAATTCGGTTATTAATCAATTATGTAGCTTATCCTAGTTTGACCCTTGCAACGTTATCCAATGTGGCAAATGCACTTGGCAAAAAGCTAAAGGTTGAATTTGTTGATGATTTGGCAATGGCATAACAAATAGTACTTGCAAATATCTCTCCCGAGTAGCTTGTCCAAAGTAAATCTTCCCCTATTACTCCCAAATGAGTATTGTTGCGATTGGTGAATCGGTGCAAAATAAACTTGAGTAAAGCACTGGGAATTCACCATGTCCACCAAAATACCGACCAAAACGTCATCAAAACTGCCGACCAACCTGCACGCTATCGCATCCGCTAGTTACCCCCCCAAATCCCCACACCCTATCCTAAACTTAGGCTTTCGGGTGTTCTTTGTCGGGGCATCGGTGTTTGCCATTATCACCATGGGGCTATGGCTTGCGGTATTGCAAGGCTGGACAGGCTTTACACTGACCGCTTTCACGCCTTTTATGTGGCACGCCCATGAGATGATTTTTGGCTATGCGTTAGCGGTCATCGCAGGATTTTTGCTCACTGCGGTGAAGACATGGACAAATCAGCCCATGCCATATGGGTGGCGGTTGTTTGCGATATTTCTGCCTTGGGCATTGGCAAGGCTGACATGGGCGTGCTTACCGCATCTGTCGTCTGATATCACAGCGATTGGGCTAAGGCTTGCCAGTGGACTGGATATTCTTTGGTGGTCGCTGGTTTGCGTAGCGGTGTTTACCCCGATTATTCGGGTACGTCAACGTCGCCAAATCGGTATCCTTGCCAAACTTGCTTCGCTATGGCTTGCATTTGTTATCTTCGCTATTGGGGCATGGCGTTCCGATATCGCATGGCAAAAGACAGGCGTGTATCTAGCGTTTTATCTAATTATTGGGGTAGTGCTGACCATTGGACGACGGGTCATGCCGATGTTCATCAGCAATGGTATCAATCATCATCTGCCCAAAAACGCTCCCAAAGTAGAACTCAAAAACGCTGTATGGGTGGATAGGGTCAGTCTGTTTGGCTTTCTTGCCTTTATGTTCGCAGACTTGTGCGGCCAGCCTGTGGTTGCGTCACTGTTTGCCCTTGTCACAGCATTGGCGAATGGCTATCGGCTGATGGGTTGGTATCACAGTGGGATGTGGGGCAAGCCGTTGGTATGGTCGCTGTTTGTAGCGTTTGGCGGTATGGTGGTGGCATTGGGGCTGTTTGCGGTGTTGCCTTGGGCAGGTTTTGCCCATAGCTTTGCGGTGCATACATTGGCATTGTCAGGGATTGGGGTGATGACATTGTCGATAATGAGCCGTGTGAGTCTAGGGCATACAGGGCTGTCGGTGCATGAGCCACCTAAATTGGTCGGGGTGATATTAACGCTTATGGTCGTGACTATCGTTACTCGTGGGCTGTTGCCGATTGTATTGCCCGCTTACTATACACAGCTGTTGACTGTGTCGCAGGTGTTATGGCTTATCAGCTTTATACTGTTTTTGTGTGTGTATCTGCCGATTTTAAGCAAGCCTAGAAAGGACGATTTATTTGGTTGAATTTAAATCTTCAAAAGTAAAATATTGCGTACCAAAACAAAATTATCTTATTAACATAAAATCTTGTAGCATAAGTTAGTAAAGCGTAACACTCGGAAAACTAGAACAAATTAGTTTTAAAAGCTTTAGACTAAGTGATTGAACTTCAATCACTTAATTAGACTGGTTATCATACGACCTTTGCTTTTCAATCAAATCTTGACAACACATCTGCATAATATAATTGAACTCCCAAGTGCCGTTTTTTATTTCTATATATTCACCATTGATATGAACCCAAAAAGTAAAAATATTGTGATTCTATGAACTAGAATCTATTTGGACTTAGCCCCAACCCATATACTGAACTGAAGCTTTTATAGGGTCAGTTGAGTATTGTGCTATAGCATACTGTCCATTCGGTGCTACTATTTTACGCTCTTTAACCCGATAACCATCTTCAAGCATTACATTATAAACTCGAACACGTTTTAACTTTTTAAGAATATCCATAAAAGTTTTTAATAATTTTACATCTAAATTTGAAAAATTCAATAAATTCATATTTATTCATTTCAATAATCTAATACCCCCTAAGTAGTAGTGTTCACCACCCTATAGCCGATAGGCAAGACACTTTACACCTCCTATACTCATGCTAGATATAACCTTACCATCTAGATGAGGATAGCAAAATGAGCCATCTACTCGACCAATTTAAATTTTTTACCAAAAAAACAAGCGAATTTGCTGACGGTCATGGCGAAGTGCGTGACGAAAGCCGTGACTGGGAAAACAGCTACCGCAGTCGTTGGCAATACGACAAAATCGTCCGCTCGACTCACGGTGTGAACTGTACTGGCTCATGCTCATGGAAAATCTACGTCAAAAACGGTCTAGTCACTTGGGAAACCCAACAAACCGACTACCCACGTACTCGCCCAGACCTACCCAACCACGAACCTCGTGGCTGTCCTCGTGGGGCAAGCTATAGCTGGTATATGTACTCAGCCAACCGCCTAAAATACCCAAAAGTGCGTAAACCGCTACTCAAATTATGGCGTGAAGCCAAAGCCCAATTTGCCGACCCAGTCGAAGCATGGGGCAGTATCGTGTCTGACCCTGCCAAAACCGCCCAATACAAATCCAAACGTGGTTTGGGTGGCTTTGTGCGTTCAAGTTGGAGCGAAGTGAACGAAATCATCGCCGCCTCGAATGTCTATACCGCCAAAACCTTTGGCCCTGACCGTATCATCGGCTTTTCGCCGATTCCTGCGATGTCAATGGTCAGCTATGCTGCAGGTAGCCGTTATTTATCATTAATCGGTGGCGTGTGCTTGTCATTTTATGACTGGTATTGTGACTTACCACCTGCTAGCCCAATGGTTTGGGGTGAGCAGACTGACGTACCAGAATCTGCCGATTGGTACAATTCTGACTATATCATCGCTTGGGGGTCAAACGTACCGCAAACTCGTACCCCAGACGCTCACTTCTTTACCGAAGTGCGTTATAAAGGCACAAAAACTGTCGCCATCACCCCTGACTATGCCGAAATCTCAAAACTTTGTGACCTATGGCTTAATCCAAAACAAGGCACAGATGCCGCCCTTGCTCAAGCCTTTAGCCATGTGATTATCAAAGAATTTTATCTCAAACAACCAAGTGATTACTTCGTTGATTATGCCAAACGCTACACCGATTTGCCGATCCTTGTTATGGTCGAAGGCGAAGGTCGAGAGTTGCGTGCAGGACGTTTCTTGCGTGCGTCTGATTTGACAGGCAACCTTGAGCAAGACAACAACCCAGAATGGAAAACCGTTGCCATCAATCAACATGGCGAATTGGTATCACCACAAGGGTCGATTGGCTACCGTTGGGGCGATGCCGAACGTGCCGACAAAGGCAAATGGAACTTGGAAGCTCGTGACGGCTCAACTGGGGCTGAGATTGATTTAGCGTTAAGCCAAAAAGACAGTGGCGAAACCGTGGAAGTCGGTTTGGATTATTTTGGCGGTGACGAACACCCTTACTTTACCGCAGTCGCTGGCGATGCCATTCAGTATAAAACTATCCCTTGTCGCACCATCAACCTTGCCAATGGTCAAACCGCCAAAGTCGTGACCGTGTTTGATTTAATGGTGGCAAATCTTGGCGTGGCAAATGGGGTTGGCGGTCAGCACGTTACCGATGATTACAATGATGCCACCGTCGCAGGCACACCTGCATGGCAAGAAGCCATCACAGGCGTAAGCCGTGAGAAAGTGATTCAAATTGCCCGTGAATTTGCCGAAAATGCCCACAAAACGCACGGTAAATCCATGATTATCATTGGTGCAGGGATGAACCACTGGTATCACCTTGACATGAACTACCGTGGCGTGATTAATATGCTCATGCTGTGTGGTTGTATTGGTAAATCTGGCGGTGGTTGGTCACATTATGTTGGACAAGAAAAACTACGTCCACAATCTGGCTGGGCCCCATTGGCATTTGCTCTTGACTGGCACAGACCACCACGCCACATGAACGGCACAAGTTTCTTCTACAACCATTCTAGCCAATGGCGTTATGAAAAATTGTCGGCTCATGAATTGTTGTCACCACACGCCAACAAAACCCATTTCCCAGAGCATATGCTCGACTACAACATTCGAGCCGAGCGTGCAGGTTGGCTACCATCTGCTCCACAGCTAAACCGCAACCCACTCACCATTGCCAATGAAGCCAAAGCAAAAGGCATGAAAGTGGAAGATTATGTGGTCGAAAGCCTACAAAATGGCTCATTAAGTTTTGCCTGTGAAAGCCCAGATAATCCTGCCAACTTCCCACGCAATCTGTTTATTTGGCGTTCAAACTTGCTTGGTTCATCAGGTAAAGGGCATGAATATATGCTCAAATATCTCTTGGGTACAAAAAATGGCGTATTGGGCGATGAAACCGTTGCCGAACTACGTCCGCATGAAGTCGATTGGGTCGAAAACGCCCCCACAGGCAAACTTGACCTTGTGACGACCCTTGATTTTCGTATGTCGAGTACCTGTTTATATTCAGATATCGTGTTGCCAACAGCGACATGGTACGAAAAAGACGACATGAACACCTCGGATATGCACCCATTTATCCACCCATTGACTGCCGCCACCGACCCTGCTTGGGAATCAAAATCAGACTGGGAAATCTACAAAGGCATTGCCAATGTATTCTCACAACTGTCAGCGACCCATCTTGGCGTACAGACCGATGTCGTCACTTTGCCCATGCAACATGACAGCGTTGGCGAATTGGCACAGCCATTTGGCGGTACAGACTGGAAAACCGCAGGCGAAAAACCTGTTCCGGGTAAAAACTGTCCACATATCAAAGTTGTGGAACGTGACTATCCAAGCACCTATGCCAAATACACCGCCTTGGGTACGTTAATGGACACTTTGGGTAATAACTCCAAAGGCATGGACTGGGACACCAAAGAAGAAGTGGCACAACTTGGCGAACTAAGCTACACCGTTACCGAGCCGACTGTCGCACAAGGTCGCCCTCGTATTAACACCGCTATTGACGCTGCCGAAACCATCCTGATGCTTGCCCCAGAAACCAACGGTCATGTGGCGGTCAAAGCATGGTCAGCCTTGTCAAAAAATACAGGGCGTGACCACACCCATTTGGCAAAATCGAGCGAACACGAAAAAATCCGTTTCCGTGATATCGTGGCACAACCTCGCAAAATTATCTCAAGCCCAACTTGGTCTGGACTAGAATCGGAAAAAGTCAGCTACAACGCAGGCTACACCAACGTACACGAGTTGATTCCTTGGCGTACTATCACAGGTCGTCAGCAGTTTTATCAAGACCACCCTTGGATGCAGGCGTTTGGTGAGCAGATGCAACAATACCGCCCACCGATTGACACCAAAACCGTTGAGCATTTTAAAGGCTACAAAACCAACGGCAATAAAGAAGTGGTATTAAACTTCTTAACACCGCACCAAAAATGGGGCATTCATAGTACCTATTCTGAAAACTTGCTAATGCTGACCCTTTCTCGTGGCGGTCCTTGTGTGTGGATGAGCGAAATTGACGCACGCAAAGCTGACATCGAAGACAACGACTGGATTGAAGTGTTTAACGCAAACGGCTCAATCACCGCTCGTGCCGTGGTGTCGCAACGTGTCAAAGAAGGCATGACCATGATGTACCATGCCCAAGAAAAACTGGTCAACATCCCAGGCTCAGAATCCACAGGCACTCGTGGCGGTATTCATAACTCAGTCACTCGTGCGGTGCTAAAACCCACTCACATGATTGGTGGCTATGCCCAACAAGCCTATGGCTTTAACTACTATGGCACAGTCGGCTGTAACCGTGACGAATTTGTGTTGGTACGTAAAATGGCAAAAGTCGATTGGCTTGAAGGCAAACCCGATGACGAATTGCCTCGCCCATTACCGACTACGTTGGATTAAGATGTCATTAACCCCACCCCAACCCTCCCCTTAGCAGAGGAGTGAGCGGTTCTCCCCCTGCCAAGGGGGATTTAGAGGGGTTAAATAGAGGATGATTTAGAATTATCTAGCTTTTTTAAAGCGTAGTCTAAATATAGGCTACTACTTTAGCATAATGAACCACTCAATTTATCCCCTTTGGCATGATGTTTTTGGCAAGCCGAGGGGGATACAATAAAAAAATGACAAATACCCAAATTTATGCTCGCCCCACTGATGCGGTCAGCCATAAATTAGGCAACCCATAAGGAATTTTTTATGAAAATTCGCTCACAAGTCGGCATGGTGCTAAACCTTGATAAATGTATCGGTTGTCACACCTGCTCTGTCACCTGTAAAAACGTCTGGACCAGTCGTGAAGGCATGGAATACGCATGGTTTAACAATGTCGAATCCAAACCTGGTATCGGCTACCCCAAAGAATGGGAAAACCAAGCCAAATGGAAAGGTGGCTGGATTCGCAACGCTGACGGCTCAATCAACCCAAAAATCGGGGGCAAATTCCGCATTCTCGCCAATATCTTTGCCAACCCAGATTTGCCAAGTATTGACGACTACTACGAACCGTTTGACTTCGATTACCAACACCTACACACTGCCCCGATTAGCGAACACCAACCGATTGCTCGCCCACGCTCACTGATTACAGGCAAGCGGATGCAAAAAATTGAATGGGGTCCCAACTGGGAAGAAATTCTTGGTTCAGAATTTGCCAAACGCCGTTTGGACAAAAACTTTGACAACGTCCAAGCCGATATCTACGGTCAATACGAAAACACCTTCATGATGTACCTACCACGCCTGTGCGAGCATTGCTTGAACCCTGCGTGTGTTGCCTCGTGTCCAAGTGGAGCGATTTATAAACGTGAAGAAGACGGCATTGTGCTGATTGACCAAGAAAAATGTCGTGGCTGGCGGATGTGTATTTCGGGCTGTCCTTACAAAAAAATCTACTACAACTGGAAGTCGGGCAAATCCGAAAAATGTATCTTCTGTTACCCTCGTATCGAAAGCGGTATGCCAACCGTATGTTCCGAAACCTGCGTAGGGCGGATTCGCTATCTAGGCGTGCTATTGTATGATGCCGACAAAATCAAAGAAGTCGCTGGTATCGCCAACGAAAAAGACCTTTACCAAGCCCAACTTGACATTTTCCTTGACCCAAATGACCCTGCGGTCATCGCCCAAGCCCTAAAAGACGGCGTGGATATGTCGGTCATCGAATCCGCTCAAAAATCGCCTGTGTATAAACTGGCAATGGACTGGAAATTGGCATTGCCATTGCACCCAGAATACCGCACCTTGCCAATGGTTTGGTATGTGCCACCACTATCGCCGATTCAAAACGCCGCCGAAGCAGGCACAGTCGGTATGGACGGCTTGATTCCAGATGTCGATAGCTTGCGTATTCCTGTCAAATACCTTGCCAATATGCTGACCGCAGGCGATGAAGCCCCTGTCAAATTGGCACTCAAACGCTTACTTGCCATGCGTAGCTACAAACGCTCACAACTGGTCGATAAAGTTGATGCCCAAAGCGTGCTAGATAGCGTAGGTCTGAGCAAACACCAAGTCGAAGAAATGTACCGCTACCTTGCGATTGCCAATTACGAAGACCGTTTTGTCATCCCAACCGCTCACCGTGAAGAAGCCCTAAGCGATGCGTTTGCCGAGCGTGGTGGCTGTGGCTTTACCTTTGGCAATGAATGCAACGGTGACAGCGATTACAGTATGTTTGGCAATAAAAAAACCAGTCGCCGTGACATGATTGACACCGTGCAAACTTGGGAGAACTGATATGAGTGACGCTACCCCAACGGTTGAAAACACCAATATTGAGCAAACCAATATTCAGAGCAACAGCCATGATATGAAACTGTTAAAAGTGATTAGTTTGCTCATGGATTATCCCAGTCACGAACTGTTTGCCGATGACACGTTAGACGTTTGCAAAGACTTGGTAAAAAATTCACGCTTGATTAGCCCAGCAGTGCGAGGCGAAATCGCAGACTTGATTGACAGCTTGACAAATTTGGGTGAATTAGAAGCCCAAGCCCGCTATGACAGCCTATTTGAACGTGGTCGCACCTTGTCGCTATGGCTGTTTGAACACGTTCATGGTGAAAGCCGTGACCGTGGTCAAGCCATGGTCGATTTAATGGCTCAATACGAGCAAGCAGGATTTGCTATTGATGCCAAAGAATTGCCAGATTACATTCCGATGTACCTTGAGTTTTTGGCATACCAAGCCGTAGCCACAGATGACGAAATGCAAGTCCGCATGGACATTGCCGATGTCAGCCATATTTTGGCAGTGCTTGGGGCAAGACTTATTGATAAACAAAGTGAGTACGCCAGCTTATTTAAGGCATTATTGCAAGTCGCAGGACAGCCGTTAAGCTTGATTGATGACGAGCTTGCCAATATGAATAAATCCGAAGCGGTCAAACTTGCCGAAGACAGCCTTGAAGCCATTGACAGCGAATGGGAAGAAGAAATGGTGGACTTTTTGGGTGCAGAGCAAGAGCGTTGCCCCTCCAACCAAACCCAACAACATATCGCCCAAACCCTTGGACAACAAGCCCAACACAACAGCGTTGCCCCTGTGCATTGGGTCGATTTTGACCAAACTTCTAGTCGTGCCAACAGTCAGTCTAATGAATTACAAAGTCAATCAAATCATCTAAAAAATAACACCCTCAAAGAAGGAGTCCAATGATGAACGCAGAAAATTGGATGCACGTTTTTTTATACGGTATTTACCCTTATATCGCCATCACCGTGTGTATTTTCGGCTGTTGGGTGCGTTTTGACACCTCACAGTACACATGGAAAACCAGCTCAAGCCAAATGCTTCAACCTCGCAATATGCGTGTGGCAAGCAACCTGTTTCACATTGGTATTTTGATTGTGTTGTTAGGGCATTTGTTTGGTATGTTTACACCGCACGCCGTGTATGAACATTTTATCGCCGCTCCGCAAAAACAAATCATGGCAATGGTCGTGGGTGGCGTGTCAGGGGTCGTGTGTTTGTTTGGTTTAATCATGCTGATTATCCGCCGTTTTTCTGACCCTCGTATCAGCCATACCTCGACCTTTGGCGACAAGGCGTTATTGATTATCTTGTTGGCTCAGTTGTTGTTAGGTCTTGGCACGATTTTTGTATCAATGGACCACATGGACGGCGTGATGATGATGAACTTGGCAAGCTGGGCTCAAAACTTGGCGATTCTTCGCCCTGTGTATGCTGCCTCACTGGTTGAGCAAGCTGGGATTGTGTATAAACTACATATGTTCTTGGGTACGACTTTGATTTTATTAGTGCCGTTTACTCGCTTGATTCACATTATCTCTGCACCGATATGGTACTTGGGTAGACGTTATCAAATCGTGCGTCAAAAAACGGCTCAATAATCAAACCATGAATTAAAAAACTGATTTGTTGTTTTCCCAGTTTCCACGGATAGAACACTCCAGCCGTCTATTCGTGGTTTTTTTTAGCAAATATCATCAACGCATTAGACTTCTGAAGAATCTTTTTGAGGCTGAAAGATTGAGCCACTCTGACATAGCCTAATGGACATAGCCTAATGGTCGTCTTTTAATAATACTCACGTATTTTTTATAGCCAAAGCAGTTAATAATTGATACAAAAACCGCTTGCCCTGAGCCTATCGAACGTGCTCTACCCCATTTCGTTAAGCTCATCACAAATGGAAATGTACCATTGTTATAATTCTGCCACTATGCGTTAACTATAGAGGAAATTGAATTATGAAACAACAAACACAGACCACGCATGATAGTTTATCAAATCAAGCTAACATCAATCTATCTAACCCAATGCCACCTCATTTTGACATCATTATCGTTGGAGCAGGACCTGCAGGCTTAAGTTTTGCCAAAGCCATCGCACAGACAGGTTTACAAATTGCAATTGTCGAAAAAGCTTCTGAAGACAGCCTTGCTAATCCACCTTATGATGGACGTGAAATCGCTTTAACCCACGCCTCCAAAGATCTCATGCAACAACTGGATATTTGGCAAAAAATTCCTAATGACGAAAAACATATTTTAAAAGATGCCAGTGTGTATGATGGTAACTCAACTTATCATCTATACTTTGGCAAACCAAAAAGTGTCAGAGGACTTGCCATTGAAGGGTTAGGCTATTTGGTATCTAATCACTTGATTCGCAAAGCTTGCTATGAAGCGACCAAAGTCTGTGACAATATCACTTTACAGTGTGACAGCGGTGTCAAAAATGTGCAGACAGCGTCACGCTTCGTTACGGTAACATTAGATAACTTGCAGACAATCACTGCCAATATGCTTATCGTAGCAGATAGTCGCTTCTCACAAACTCGTCGCCAATTAGGTATCACAGCAGATAGCCATGATTTTGGACGAAGTATGATTGTGTGTCGTATGTCACACACCCAGTCTAATCAGCACAGAGCCGTTGAATCATTCTACTATGGGGTAACAGTGGCATTATTACCGATGACTGAGCAGATGACCAACTGCGTGATTACGGTAAAAAATGAACAAGCTGAGTATTTATTGGGCTTATCACCCACTGCCTTCGCCAAAGAAATTGAGGGTTACATTGACGGTAGCCTTGGCGAAATGCGATTAATCAGTAGTCAACATCGCTATCCATTAGTGGGGGTGCATGCCAATCGTTTTTATGCCAATCGCAGTGCAGTTATCGGTGATGCCGCAGTGGGTATGCATCCTGTCACAGCTCATGGATTCAATTTGGGTCTGCATAGTGTTGAAGTATTATCTAAACTTATCAAACAAGCTGTAGCCAACCAATCTGATATCGCCTCACCCGAGCTATTAGCAAAATATCAACGCCAACATATGTTATTGACTCGCCCAATGTATCACGGTACGAATGCAATGGTGACATTATTCACCACAGAAAACAAACCAGCCAAGGCAATTCGTTCATTGGTATTGCGGGTTAGCAATAATTTACCACCGTTAAAATCTTTGATTACTAAACAGTTGACAGGCTAATACCGTTAAGACAAATATGCTGTCAAAGCATTGTTCCAACAGCCTTATCTATCGCCTTATAGACAACCAAAAAAGCAGCTCAGCTCTTTCGTGGTTGTCTATTTAGCCACATCATCTGAATAGGGACATGCCCTAGTAGCATGGCATAATCACAATGGAGTATTTTTTAAATCATTGATAATTGTCATAATGGGGAAACTTTATAAAATTACAATTTCATACGATTCTAAGGAAAATCTCCATGAGCGTTGCTACCTTTAACCCCCAAAACCAAACCAATTTAGACACCCAATCACCCAAATCAACATGCTGTGGCGGTGGTACTTGTGGATGTGCAGGTGGTGACAAACAAACACACGAACATCACCATCATGAACATACTCATAACCATGACCATCATGATGAATTTGATGATGGCATTCGTATCATGCCAACCTCAGATGACCTCAAACGCCCCCACAGCGAAAAAGAACTCATCGAAGAGGCACTAGCTGAGGCGAAACGCCCCGATAATCTAATCGCCAGTAGTCGCCAACAAATCCCCAATATCAGCGTCAATGGCGTGGTCATCGACCCCACCGCCATCGCCCAAGAAGTGCAATATCACCCAGCCAACAGCCAAGACGAGGCGTTATTTTTATCCGCCCAAGCCCTGGTCATCCGAGAACTCCTCAAGCAAGCCGTGTATGCCGACCCCACATTGGGCGAATCCGCTTGGCAAGCCGATGAAGAAACCGCCATCAGCGACTTGATTGATAAAAACGTCCAACCCACCATACCTAATGAAGGTAGCTGTCGCCAGTTATTCGATAGCAACCCACAACGCTACGTCACTCCACCGCTGTTGACGGTACGCCATATTTTATTGGCTTCGCCACCCGATGCAGGAGAAGAACGTATCGAGCTAAAAAAACAGGCGACAAACCTAATTGAAACCCTGCAAAACAGCCAAAATCGGGACGCTGACTTTATCCAATTCGCCCAACAATACTCATTGTGTCCCTCAAAAGACAACGGCGGTGATTTGGGCGAAATCGTCAAAGGTGAAACCGTTCCAGAGTTCGAGCAAGCGGTGTTTGGTTTGCCTGTCGGCGTGTCGGTCAATCCCATCGAAACTCGCTATGGCGTGCATATTGTTGAGGTGTTAAGCCGTGAAGACGGTCAAGCCTTGAGTTTTGCGCAAGCCATGCCGATGATTGCCAATGAATTGACCCAACAATCGTTTCATCATGGTTTGACGGACTTTTTGTTCAAACTTAGCCATAATGCTGATATTCAAGGCATGAATTTGCAAATGAATGAAGAAAATGTGTATCGTGGGTGACAAAAGTTTTAAAAAACCCACAGCTTGTAGGGTGGGTTAGTCGTATTTTTTGGCGTAACCCACCAGACTAAATGATTGATTTTATGATTAAATTGGTGGGTAACGCTTTGCTAACCCGCCCTACTTATTTGAATGTATTAGAGATGAAGTATGATATCCGTCCAAGATTTAAAATCCGCCATTACCGAACGTTGCCAACAATATTTAGCCGAACATCCGCTCAATCAGCGAGCGACCCAAACGCTACCACTATTGCAAGCCAAAAATCATATTTTGGCACAAGACATCACCGCCAGTTTTGACATTCCACGCCAAAACCTATCCGCAATGGACGGTTATGCCTTTGCCAAGGGTAGCGAGCTTGCCGAACACACCGCTCTGACTATCGTGGGTGAATCGGTCGCAGGCAAGGCATTTGACGGTGCATTGCAAGCAGGGCAAGGCGTGCGGATTTTTACAGGGGCGGTCGTGCCGAGCGATTGCGACACCGTGGTGATGCAGGAGAATACCAATTTTAACGATATTAAAGATAGCATTGATAAAACCCAGCGCTATGCCATTACGCTAACTAAAACCGCCACAGTCAGCTCAAATATCCGCTATCAAGGCGAAGAAGTGCAAACAGGCGAAACCGTCCTAACCATTGGCAAACGCCTGAATCCCACTGATATCAGCCTATTGGCAAATCTAGGCGTGGCTCAAGTGTCGGTATTTGCCCCTTTGACCGTGGGTATCATCGCCACGGGGGATGAGTTGGTACAAATCGGCGAGCCACTCACCCATTTGGCAAAGATTTACAATTCCAATACCCCAACGCTGAAATCCTTGCTCAATGAATTACCCATTATTATCAAAGATTATGGCATTGTTGCCGACACGCTTGAGGCGACTCGAAACACGGTACAGCAAGCAATTAGCGAATGTGATCTGATTATCTCAACTGCAGGGGTATCGGTGGGCGATTATGACTTTTTAACCACGGTGATTGATGATTTGGGGCAAATTAACCATTATAAAGTGGCGATGAAACCCGGAAAGCCGTTTGTGTTTGGAGAGTTTAAAAAAGCCGAAAAAACCGTTTTGTATTTTGGTTTACCCGGAAATCCGTTATCGACGGTGGTCGGTTGTTTGCAGTTTGTCAAACCTGCGTTATGGCGACTGTCAGCGGTCAATAAAATGGATCTGCCAAAGCCATTACGGTTACAAGCCAAAACCACCCATAACATCAAAAAAGCGGTTGGCAGACAGGATTATCAACGAGCGATTGTTGCCCAAGACGATGAGGGGAATTTAAGCGTCACGCCCTTATCCGCTCAAGATTCGCACCGTATCAAGCAGTTAAGCCAAGCGAATTGTTTGTTGGTATTACCGCAAGACAATGCAGGGGTGACGGCAGGTGAATGGGTGACGATTGAGCCTTTTAGTTGGAACTTTCAATAATTTTAATTTTTAAAACTGTTAAAAATACACTACATTGGTGAAATGATTTTGGATATCAATAAATTTTCCATCTTTCAAAACAATAGTAGGTGGGAAAAAATTGATATCCTTAAATTCATTAATAGCTTCATCTATAGAGATAATTTCAGGATTTCTAAATTTGAAAAAACTTAACTCTCTTAAATGCTCATGAAATATCTCATCAACGAATTTAAATTTATTAATTTCTTTTTGGTCAAAGTCATCAGAATTTTCTAAATAATTTACAAAATCCGAAAACAAAGTTTCTATAATGGCATATTGTGCATTATCAATATATTGGAGTTTTTCCATTCTGACTACATCACTCCAGTCATCATAGGTAAATAAAAAACCTTGTGAACTCTGTTGTAACATATTGTCGTAATTTTTACCAAGCATAAGCTCTTTTACTGATTGAAAAGTATTAAGCATTTCTGACTTAATCAAAGGATGTAATTTTTTCATAGTTGTTGGTTTTTGGCTTGATAATTAATGATTAGATTATACAAAATTCCTTTAAATCTTAATACCGTCTTTATCTGTACCGCTAAAGTAGTAGTTTGCGTTACTAATGGTGAATGGTATTCTTACTAAAAACTTGTTACAGTAAAATTTCAGCCATTACCGAGGCAACGCCTAAAGCTCACCATGAAAACCATCACCACCCACCCAATGCCTGTAGGCTCAAGCCCTACCGCTCATCGTTATGCCCCCAAATCAACGCTGGTGGACGGTTTTCATAGACAACTCAATTACTTACGCCTGTCAGTCACCGATTTTTGTAACTTCCGCTGTGACTATTGTTTGCCAAACGGCTATACCGCCAACGGTGGCAAACGCCCCGATAATGAACTTTCCCTGAATGAAATCAATACCTTAGTACAAGGCTTCGCCGAATTGGGTACAAGCAAAATCCGCTTAACAGGCGGTGAGCCGTCCATTCGCTCTGACCTTACCGATATCATCGCTTTGACCAAAAGTCACGGCATTGCCACGGTGGCGGTGAGTTCTAACGGCTATAAACTCGGCAAACACCTATCCGCTTGGCACACCGCAGGGCTAAACCAGCTTAATCTTAGCATTGATAGCTTTGACCCCATGCTGTTTAAACAAATCACAGGCTTTGATATGTTGCCGACTTTATTAGGTGATATTGATACACTACTCGACAGCACCGATATTCGCCTAAAAATCAATGGCATACTCAAAGCCGATACCGCTTTTGACAATTTATTATCCGCCCTAGACTATGCCAAAACTCGCCCTGTGACCTACCGCTTTATTGAGTTTATGCAGACTTCGGACAATGGCAAGCTGTTTTTTGCTGAGCATACCAATGTCAGCCGAATCCGTGATTATCTACTGGAGCGTGGCTGGGTGGCACAGGTGCGAGCCAGTGATGCAGGACCTGCGACCGAGTATCGCCATGACGATTATGTCGGCAAAATCGGCATTATCGAGCCGTATGCCACGCATTTTTGTGATTCGTGCAATCGCTTGCGAGTGAGCAGTCAAGGCAAGGTGCATTTGTGTTTGTTTGATAAGGCAAGCTATGATGTGCGTGAGTTTTTGGCGAGTGGCGATGTGACTGGGCTAAAAAGAGCGGTGCAAAATCTAATGCCGATTAAGCCAGAACATCACCATTTACATGAACAAAATAGTGGGTTGATGAATAATCTTTCTATGATTGGTGGTTAAAAGGTTTTAAAGGTTTGTAGATTCGTAGGGTGCGTTTTACGCACCGTTTACCCACCGAAATTCTTTAAAAAAACATGGGTGAATTGACGATTTGTACTATGTTGAAAATATGCGAGAATGGCATTTAAGCGAAATTTAGCCCCTTTGATAAAATGAGAACCTAAATGCCCAATTCAATCCAGTTACCACAGTTTATCGGCACACTCACCGAAGTACGAGCAGGCAAAGCCGACTTATTTACTCGTGAAAAATTGAGTGCGATTAACAAATATCCCATTAAAGAACCTGTAGCGGTCAATTACATGGGATTGCTGACAGACGAGCAAGCCGACCGCAAACATCATGGCGGACACCTAAAAGCCCTACATCAAATGTCCACCGTCACTTATGCCAAAATCAACGCCCAATTTGACCTAAACGTCAGCATTGGCGCATTGGGCGAAAACTTGACCGTGACGACAGACGGTGAGCCAATGTCTGAGGCTAATGTTTGTATTGGTGACGTCTATTTATTTGGAGAAATAGGACGCTATGGCGATGATGATAACAACAGCGTCAAGCTAAAAATCGTGCAACCACGCCGACCTTGTTACAAGATTGACGACCAAGTTCAGCAGTATGGCGTTGCCTCATTTTTGACGGATATCGGTGGGGCTGGGTGGTATTTTAAAGTGGTGCAAGACGGTGAGCTGATACAAGGTTTGTCTGTGTATTTGGTAGAACGCCCCTATCCCTTTGCCGACCTTGCTACGCTGTGGCAGCTGGCTAACCAAAAAGGCAATCTTGATAGCGAAACAGTCGATAAATGGCTTGCGATTGATTGTTTAGAAGATAGTTGGAAAAAAGTACTTGCCAAAAAACGCTTGTCGAGCGGCTAACACCAAATCCAAAAAAAAGACAGGGCGTAAGCCTTACACCCCTACAGCTAACAACAAGGAACTCAAAATGACGAAACCTGCCAAACCTTTTATCCCGCTAAATATCGCTGTACTCACCGTATCCGACACACGCACGCTAGACGAAGATACCTCTGGTAAATACCTAGCCGATAGCCTAGTCGAGGCAGGTCACACCCTTGCCGAACGTGCCTTAACGACAGACTGTATTTACCAAATCCGTGCCATGGTCAGCAAATGGATAGCCGACCCCAATGTCCATGCAGTCATCACCACAGGCGGTACAGGGTTTTATGTCCGTGACAGTATGCCAGAGGCGGTGTCGCCTTTGTTTGATAAAGAAGTACAGGGCTTTGGCGAAATGTTCCGTGCCTTGTCAAAAGACGAAATCGGTATGTCCACGCTCCAATCTCGTGCGGTGGCAGGTATGGCGAATAATACAGCGATTTTCTGTTTGCCAGGGTCAACTGGTGCGTGTCGCACTGGTTGGGAAGGGATTTTAAAAGAGCAACTCGACAACCGCACTCGTCCGTGTAACTTTGTACCGCATCTAATGCGTGTCAACCCAACACATGATTGATTTGGCAGGAATTGTGATTTTGGCAGGGGGCGAATCTACTCGAATGGGTTCGCCAAAAGCCCTGTTAACATTGCCAAACGGTGAAACCTTGCTAGAGTGGCATATCGATCATGCTAAATCTTTAAGTACGCAATTAAGGCATGAAACAAATTTAAAAGTGCCAGTGATGATAGCGGATAATGGCAAAAATTTTTATCACCCAAGCTATTTGGAAAAAGGCAAAGTAATTGTGATTGCTGACGAATTGCCAAGCGATGACAACGGTAAAGGAGCAGGGGCATTATCTGCGATTGCCAATGCAATGTTGCAAGTGGTTTATCCTGAAGATTATTTAATGGTGATTAGCTGTGATTGTTTGATTGGTGCAAATCAGCTTTATCATCAGTTGTTTGATAGAGCAACTAATAAACATGAAGATGTTATTTATCTAAAGGGTGAAAAAGATTACCCACTATTAGGGCTATATCGCACTGATTTATTGCTTGAGCTTTATGACTATTTAGATAAGGGCAATCGGTCGGTGATGAAGTTTTTGGTGGATAAAACGGTAAAAATGGTTGAGTTGCCAGATCCTTGGGTAAACTTGGCGAATTTTAACACGAAAGATAAGTTTGAATTGGCTTTACAAAAATTAGAGAATTAAAAAATGACAAATCATTTAACCCATTTAGATGCAAACGGCGATATCGCAATGGTCGATGTATCCGCCAAAACCGCCACCACACGTACCGCCACCGCCACAGGGCAAGTCATATTCCCTGCCGACATCTACACCGCCATCAAAAACGCAGACGGCATGACAAAAAAAGGCTCAATCACCCAAACCGCCTACATCGCAGGTGTCATGGGAGCAAAAAGCACCTCAGACCTGATTCCCTTATGCCACCCACTGCCACTTGATAGCGTAAAAATGAGCTTTGACTATGGCGACAGCGACCACGCCATCACCGTGACCGCCACCGCCAAAGTCACTCACAAAACAGGCGTAGAAATGGAGGCTTTAACCGCTGTGTCAGTCGCCTGCCTTACTATCTACGACATGACAAAAGCCATTTCGCACGACATTATTATCAGCGATATCAAACTATTAACCAAAACTGGGGGGAAGTCAGACTATGCCAACCAATAATGTGCAAACTAATGATACGCCAACCAATAAGCAAATTGAGGTTTTATACTTTGCTAGTCTTGCCGAACAAGCAGGTAAGGACGAAGAACGACTAAGTTTTGACGGTGATAGCTTGGTCGCCTTGTATCAGCAATTAACCGAGCGTTACAACTTTCGCCTTGCTCAACACAAAATTGCCGTGGCGATAAACCATGAAATTACCGATTGGGATACCCCCATTCAACAGGGCGATATTGTCGCTTTTATTCCGCCTGTGGCAGGGGGGTAGGTTTAATTTGGACAAACCCTACCCCAACCCTCCCCTGATAAGGGGGAGTTAGAGGGTGTCTAATAGATTAAAAATTGACATTGTCTATTTATTCCACCTAAAAATAACCTAGAGAACACCATGAGTTCATTACATAAAGGTTCATCCATTATCAGTATTAGCGAAAATGAAGCCTACGACATCGCTATCCAACAAGGCTTTGCCCTACTCGATAAACCCATTAACGATAGACGACTAAAACTCGCCCTACTCAATGATCAAAGCGGTGCATTAGCCACCTTTGAGGGTTGGGTACGCAACCATAATAACGCTCGCCCAGTCACCAAGCTGACCTATTACGGCTACGAAAAACTGGCAATTAACCAAGGTGAAAAACTTATCACACAAGCCAAACAGCAGTTTGACATCATCAATGCGGTGGCGATTCATCGGATTGGTGACTTGGCAATCGGTGACATGGCGGTATGGATTGGCGTGACGGCTCACCACCGCTACCCTGCGTTTGATGCGTGCCGTTGGTTACTCGATGCCATCAAAGCGGATATCCCTGTGTGGAAACAGGAATTTTATGCCGACAGTGAAGAAAGTTTGTGGTTGAGTAATAATGGTTAGAAAGGATAAATAAAAAAGATGCCCACCGCTATTTTAAGTGTTTTATTCTTTTTATCCGCTTTGTTATATTCATCCGTTGGGCATGGCGGTGCATCTAGCTATTTGGCGGTCATGGGAATTGTCGGCGTCGAGCCTGCGATGATGAAACCGACGGCATTGTGCTTAAATATCCTCGTGTCTGCAATTGCGTTTTGGCGGTTTTATAGTGGCAAAAATTTTTCGTGGCAGATTTTTTTACCACTAGCGGTGACTGCTGTACCAATGGCATTTATTGGCGGTATGACCCATTTGCCAAGCTACTTTTACAAGCCGATTGTGGGGGCAGTATTGGTATTCTCTGCCCTTTATTCGTTCAAATCTGCCAAAGTTTTAACCGCTGACCATTCGATAAAACCTGTGTCACAGTGGCTGTTGGCTGTGGTCGGTTCGATACTCGGTTTGTTGTCAGGTTTGACAGGTGTGGGCGGTGGTGTGTTTTTGAGTCCGATTTTGTTGTTTAGCAACTGGGCAAGCCCAAAAGTAGTGGCAGGAATTGCCTCGGCATTTATTTTGGTTAATTCGATGTCTGGGCTGTTGGGATTGCTGATGACAGGCGGTAAGCTCCCATGCGAATTACCGATTTGGTTGGCGGTGGCATTGGTGGGTGGCTTTGTCGGAGCGACTTATGGCAGTAAACGCCTTGCCGACCCAATGCTCAATAAATTACTGGCGGTAGTGTTGCTCATTGCAGGAGTAAAGATGTTTGGTATTTTTGAATACATGGCGAATTACTTTTGGTAAAAAGCACAAATTAACACACTTTATCACTGACGTATTTGGTTTATATGTCTTATGATAAGACGATTCGGTTCGCTCTTTAGCGAGGATACATATGTCACTTAAAGACTGAACTATACTTGGATTGTCGGAGACCTAAAACTCTGAGACAATACCCTTATGAAAAGCAAACAATACAGGGCAGAAGTTAAGACACGAGCCGTCGAATTACTGATTGAATCACAAAAAGATTATCCCTCACTGTGGGCGTCCATCCAAGCCATAGCGCCTGAGCAGCATGCTGCGCAAGGGCTGCACGCCCGAAACTCTACGCTCATGGCATAAAAAGCACCTAGACCAGCAAAATCCTGTTATCGTCACTACTCAAAGCCAAGCCACTCGCATTGCAGAGCTTGAAAGAGAGATTAAGGAGCTTAAACAAGCCAACGAAATCATTCGAAAGGCAGCCGGTTTTGCTGTGTATCCATATGAGCGGATTTGACCATTAGCTCACAGCGATTGTGGTGCTGTTTTCGCTTGCTCATGCCTCGCTTTAGCCAGTCATAGTAGCCTGATAGGCTGACTTCAAATACGGTCGCCATACGTTGTATGCAGTATTTCAATCGATTCTCTTGCATAAAGGCGTACTTGGCTATTGATACTCGAGCATAGTGTAAATACCCCAAACTTAAAACAACATCAAATTAGAAACATTAAGCCACCTGTTTAAACTCAGCAGGTGTCATATCATTTAGTGAATCATAGGGTCGTTCATGGTAAGCCCCATGTGAAATATCAATCCAACGTTTGACGATATCTTAACATTGCAACTGTACCAACAATTATGAGTATCGCAACCAATGCAAAAAACTCATTCGCTAATAAATTTAAGGTGGTACCTTTTAGCATAATACCCCGAACAATGCGTAGAAAGTGGGTCAAAGGTAGGATCTCCCCTATATATTGAGCCCATCTAGGCATACCTTGAAACGGAAACATAAAACCAGACAATAGCATCGAAGGTAAAAAGAAAAAGAAAGTGAGCTGCATTGCTTGCATTTGTGATTTTGCAATTGTACTAAAAGTAAAACCTATCGCTAAATTCGTTAATATAAACAACCCTACGCCCAGTGCAAATGAAGAGCCAGAACCAACAAATGGCACATGAAATAACATATCACTTGCGAGTAAAATAATGATAGTTTGCACTAGACCCATCAGCACATAGGGTGTGATTTTACCAATCATTACTTCCAGTGGTTTACTGGGCATTGCCAGTAAATTTTCCATCGTGCCTCGCTCCGCCTCACGAGTCATGGCGATGCTAGTAATCATGACCATCGTCATCGTCAAAATCACTCCCAGCAATCCTGGCACAATGTTAAATTGACTGATGCCTTCTGGGTTATATTTATTATGCACCACCACATTGATAGAACTAGGTTTGGATTTTAAGTAGTTTAACGAACCTGTTTGAATATCTGCTAATGTTCGCTCTACAATCGGACTAATTTGAGCCACTGCCATTGCTGCTGCTGCAGGATCAGTCGCATCGGCTTCTAATAATAAGCTCGGTTTTTCGCCTCTCACCCAAGCCTTGCTAAATCCTAATGGAATGGTTAAAACAAAGTTCACTTTTCCTGATTGTAATAAGCTGCTAGTGTCTTGTAATGGGGCAGTGCCTCGATAAGCATTTAAAGTATTTACATCAGCGACGACATCAAAGTAATCCGACTGAGCCATATTGCTAATAATACTACGGGTGATTTCAGTATTTTCCTGTAAATAAATAGCGGTTGGTAAATGCTTGGGATGGTTGTTAATGACGAATCCGAATAGTATGAGTTGCATGATAGGTATCATTAACAGCATAGCAAAGGTAAGCCTATCCCGCTTCATTTGAATCAATTCTTTGATTAAAATGGCTTGAATACGACTAAATGACAATCTGTGCGACCTATGGGTATAATGAGCCATTAGCGACTATCCCCACCCGTTTGCTTTTCTAACGCAATAAACGCATCTTCAAGTGTTGGGGTCACTGTTTGCCAATGAATGACAGATTGCCCTCTTGATTGCAAAATTTGATTTAATGCGACAAAGTCTTGTTGCATGGCTTGGCTATTATGCCCACTGACTTTGATTTTATCAGCATAAAAACTGGCTTCTTCGATACTAGGCAGTGCTTCAATTTCTGACAGTAAACTTCGAATATTATTTTCTGTAGGACTTTCAGGCTGGGTTGACTGCATTTCGGGTGTGTAATTGTTCGTGGTTTCAAATGAAATCAGACCCGATTGTTGAATAATCTCATTGACCGTACCTTGAGTAATTAGCTTGCCATATGCCAAATACACAATATGGTCGCAGCGTTCTGCCTCATCCATATAATGGGTCGAGACCAATACTGTCAGTCCTTGCTCGCTTAAACGGTGGATTTGTTGCCAGAAGTCTCGTCGAGCTTGCGGGTCAACGCCCGCAGTTGGTTCATCAAGCAGCAGTAATTTAGGCTCATGCATGGTCACCGCTGCTAGTGACAATCTTTGTTTCCAGCCGCCTGATAAACTACCCGCCAGTTGATTTTGGCGTTTTTCTAACCCTAACTCAGCTAAGGTTTTTTCTACGATTTGTTTGCGATTTGGTAATTCATACAACCTTGCAACAAAATCTAAATTCTCTTTAATGGTCAAATCTTCCCAAAAGCTAAATTTCTGGGTCATATAGCCTGTCAAGTTTTTGATTTCACGAGATTGTTTGACCACATCAAAGCCCAGACAACTCCCCTCTCCGGATGTCGGTTCTAATAATCCACATAGCATACGAATTGTCGTGGTTTTACCCGAACCATTAGGTCCTAAAAATCCCCATACTGACCCTATAGGCTGTGCAATTGATACATTGTCTACAGCGACTTTGTCACCAAACTTCTTGCATAAATTTTTGACATCAATCGCTAACCCTTGGGCTTGGTTAATCATTGATAAAGGCTCTATCTTGCTATTAGAAGCTGAATAGGTAGAGGGTGCCATAAGATTTATATCCTTCATTTTTATTCGAGGATGACTTGTACAGGCTGACCAACTTGCAAATTGGGCGTATCTCCTGTGGAATTAAGTACCCCTTCCACTCGAAAGGTGAGTTTGTCAGCGTTTTCATTGCTGTAGATAACAGGCGGTGTGTAACTTGCTTGTGGACTTATATAGTTAATGGTAGCGTTTGACAGGGTTTGTTGACTTGCAATGGACTGTATCTTCACTACCTGTCCAACTTTTAGCGTTGATAATTTATCTTGGGGTATATAAAAGATAATTTTGCGACTGGACTTGGGCAGAAGTTGGACAATTGGTTGACCCTGAGTCACGTATTCACCTGTATGATAATATACTTGGATAACTTCGCCAGCCAATTCGCTGTCCACATTCAGTTGGCTTAAATCATATTGAGCTTTTTCTAACGCCGCTTTAGCCGCTTTACTGGTGGCAATTGAAGCATTTTGGGTCTGCTGTCTAGCAGGTAGGTTGGCTGCACGGATTTGTGCTTGTATGCTATCAACCGCCGCTTGTGCTGTTCTAACTTGGGTTACCATTTCATCGACTTGGACTTGTGCTACTGCATCTGAGCGTTGCAGCATTTGATATCGCTCGAGCGTTTGTTTAGCAAGCAATAATTGAGCTTGAGCGGCTTTAAACTGAGCTTGCAAACTGGCGATTTCCTCAGGTCTAGCACCAGTGGTCAGATTTTGGCTTTGGGCAATTTGAGATTGTAGTTGAGCATCGGCTTGATTGACGGCAAATTGTTCAGCATCACTGCGATAGTTAAATGCCAATTGTCCACGATGGAGGGTATCACCAAGATTGACGGTAACAGACTTTAACCACCCACTGCGAGGAGCAACTAGATAGCGATAATCGCCTTCGATATAGCCAACAGTGCTATGTGTCGCTGAAATTTTTTTGGTATCAAAAACATGACTAATTTGCTCACAGCCTATCAAAGAGAAAGCCATTATCGTCAGTGCAGCGGTAGAGAGAAATTTTTGCATTGAGAGACCAAGCTCCTTACTTATTATCATTCTTACCATCATTTAATTTTAAAAGTACTGAAAGGCACAAGTCATTAAAGCTAATTGGTTTTAAAATAAATGAGTAAATAAAAGCTTTACTCTTTTTCATGTTGCTTGCTAGGTATTTGTCACCAGCATCAACTTTATTTAGCTACTGTCAGATAATTTATTAACATCTTTTGGTGGATCTGCAATAATGCTTGAATTCTTGCCCTATCCGCTTGTTTATCTTCACCAAAAAATAATACTTGCATTAATACGCTTAAAATAAACGGTGATATGATAATTTGAGCAGTAATTATAGGCTCAGGCACATTCAGCAACTTTTTTTGATGGGCTTTTTCCAAAAATAACGCCAGTTGGGACAAAGCGACATCGATGATATTTTGCTTATAATGTTGCACAATGACAGGAAAATTTTGGCTATCCCCTATCATAATTTTAATTAATTTAGGCAACTGAGTATCAACTAATATGTAGATAATTTCATCAAACAAACCACTCAAGATTTTTTCAATGGACTGCTCAGACTCATCGAAATCTTGTAAATGTTGAGTAAGTTTGTGAACACTGCTTAAAGCCAGGCGTTCGATTAATGCTAAAAATATGGATTCTTTATTCTCAAAATATAGATATAACGTGCCTTTCGACAGCCCCGCTTGTTTAGCAATATCTTCTAAACGGGTCGCATGGAAGCCTTTTTGAAAAAATATTTCGATGGCAGCATCGAGTAACTTTTCACGACGTTGGGCTTTTTCAAACTCTGTGGTAGCTCGCTGTTTTATCATTTAATTATCATCTTGACTTTTACTAATGTATTTATCAGTATTATATCATTAAATAACTTACCAGTCAGTAATTTATTTTGCAAGTTTATTATTGCTTGAAACGAGGTTTTAATGATATCCAATTTAGTGATGTATGCCGAAAAAAACGGAAGAAAATATTTGGTAAACTAACAACCTAAACAGGAGTTTACCATGACTAAGAAAAGAGTAGAATACAGCGAAAGTTTCAAAGCCGAAGCCATCACCAAAGTTAAAGAAAATGATGATAATGTCAGCCTAACTGCAAAAGAACTTGGCATACCCATGCAAACCTTAGCGAAATGGCAAAAAAGTTTATTCCGTATTTGACAACAGAGGTCACTACACCCCCGACATGAATATTGTAAAGCCATCATTAAAATCTTGTTAAATTCATCAATGAATGAAAATCTCGTTATCTGTTATTTCCATATTGAAATTGACTGTTTGAATTACTGTTCACTGACAAACCATTGAGCAAAATTTAGCTGACTGATAGAATGAAATTAAATATAACAATAAATAGAGATAAAAATTATGCAAATCGTTCGCGGACAAAGACTTAAATTATCAGATGTATTAGGTAACCAATTAACCTTCAACTTAGAAATAACAATACCCGCTACTTTATCCCTTGACGTTGCACTGTTTGGTTTGGATAGCCAAAGTAAACTTAGCAATGAAGACTACATGATTTTTTATAACCAACCAAAAAGTCCTTGTGGCAGTCTTGAGCTTAAGCAAAATGATAGCCAAAAAGTCAGTTTCGGCACTAATTTAGGCAGTTTAAACCCACAAATTGAACGACTGGTCTTGACCCTAACGGTTGATGGCACTCAAACCATGTCACAACTGCCCACCACGGTCATCAACCTACAAAATCAACAGCAAACTGTAACAAGCTTTCAGCTTGATGGCAGTATGTTTAATCAAGAAAAAGCTTTACTAGCACTCGAGTTATATAAAAAAGATCATATTTGGCGTATGAGTGCGGTAGGTCAAGGATTTAACGGCGGATTAGCAGCTTTGATTGAGTATTTCGGTGGCGAAGTCGCTAGTAATAATCAACCTGATAATCTAATTAGCCAAAGTGCAACTGACAATCCTGTCAATTTAAAAAAAGTGATTTTAACTAAGTCAAATAGCTCTATCAATTTAAAGAAGAAAGATGGCTTTGGCAAAATTTCAATTAATTTGAATTGGAATCGCGATAGATTGAAAAAAGTTTCTAACCTAGGTATTGATCTAGATTTGGGTGCGTTTATTGCCTTAAAAGATGGCGGTAGGGACTGTATTCAAGCAGTAGGCGGTCAATTTGGCGCTTTTAATGATTACCCTTATTTGGTTTTACGCAACGATGACCGAAGTGGTCAAACCAAGGATGGTGAGTGGATTGATATCAATGGGAAGCATTGGGATAAAGTTGAAGAAGTATTGATTTATGCCTTTATTTATAGTGGTATCCCGCATTGGCAAGAAACGGATGCAATCGTCACCATACAAATTGAAGGACAACAATCTATTGAAACTCAATTAACCGAAGGCAATAATCAACTTGGGATGTGTGCCATTGCTCGATTAACTAATGAGAACGGTGCAATAAAGGTCGAAAGAATCAACCGTTACTTTAACTCCCATCAATCGATGGATAATGCCTTCGATTGGGGCTTTTCATGGGTAAGGGGATGTAAGTAATTCAAGTTATTAAGTTAAATGCAAAATTTAATCCCCTGTATAAACGGTGCCAGATAGAAACTAAATCACTGTACTTTAATTCAACTTGACACAGTTTTTTGAACGCCATCCTATACAATTGTCTATATTTTTAGTGTTGCGAAATTAGCCTTTTTGCTTGATTGGCTTTAAAGTACTCAGCTATTTCAGGCAAAAACACACGACGTCCTTCCTCTGCTTTTACATAGCTTTGTTCCAATTGAGCCCCATGCTTGAGCATCAGATCGACAGCATAAGCATTATCTTTTTCAACAGCTAGCATGAAGGGTGTATAGCCTTTTATTGGATACTGAGCTGTATTTTGATTTGGATCGGCACCATATTGTCAAAGTAACTCAAAAATCTCGTAGGCATCGCAAACCTTCTTGTCTCCAAGAGAGATTCGCTTCACCTCCTCAAACAATACCTTTCTAGGGTCATGGCTTGGTAGGCTCTGGAGTTGCTTATAAATTTCAATATCGCTACCACCGTTAGAATGACGTCTAATCGAATCTGCAAGATATTTATCATTTGCTTGCTCAACTTTATGACCATTCAATAGGCCGATCCCACCTAAATTTTGGTAAAGCATAGAAATACCATAAAGACCTGTAATATTAGGATTAGCCCCATTTTCCAATAAGAGTTTTACGAGTTTTGGTAGATTTTCCTCAACAGCGAGGTTTAAGGGGCAAGTTTGCTTTTTCGCTGTACGCTTATTTAAAAGCTCTTTATCAAAACCACATTTGAATACATATTGGATGAATGCGTATGTTTCATCGGATTTAGCTGTAATGTGGTTTAATGCCAATAGCACAATACTGTCGTTATTTGAAGTTAAAGCATTTATGTGGGCACCAGCTTCAATGAGCTTTATAGCCGTAGAAAAATCTCCAATAGCTACAAAGTAGTGAAGTTGACGCCATTTACGTCTTTGTTCAATATCAATATAAATGTTTGCATTCACTTTTTTAAAGTCAGGGCTAATATCCATAGCAACTGCAAGGCTACTGATCTTTGGAATTAATTTTTTAATTTCCGTACCTTTGTCGCTAAAAGTATCGGCAGTGAAATATTTAAAGAATCCAACCAAGGTTGCCTCTTTTTCCCATTCTTCAAAAACAAAGTCAGTTTTAAAGCGGTCAGGGCGCTCGATTGGATCAAAGATTCCAACTTTAAGGTCAAATAGGATCGCTAAATTTGAAATCTTTCTAATGAGTTTATTTTGGCTCTCCACGAGTGATGCAATGCAAAGCATCTCATTTAATAGTAGTTCTAAATAACGTATATCACGATATAACAAACCATCTAAGCACAGTTCATATTCATTAAGTGCTTCCTTAAATTGATATTGATATACCAAATTAACTGCTTTAGCCCAATGAATGTAAGGTGCTAAATGTTGTACTTCTTTATGCTTTTTGAGGTAACCATCTATTTGATCTAACATATGTAGATTTAAAGCATAAGGGTTATCAATGCCTTGAGCTCTCGGGCGTAGATGGTTAGGTAAATCATCTTGTAGAACTCGATTAATATGGTTGTTTTCAAAAAATACAGGTGTTAAAGGTTGATACGATAAGGGTAATTCGGCAAGAAAGGCATAATGAGTTGAAATGCTTGCAATAGCAGTAGCTCTATAAGTTAATTGAAAAACTTCATTAGGTTTGATTGAAGTCTTATGTACCAATCTGTTGTGAGAGTGAGCCAAAAACTGAATAAAGTCTCCTTGTTGTAGTGAGAACCCATATTTAATTTTTAAGCTTTGTAGTAAGCGTGTGAAACACAACAGCTCATAATGTGTCTGCGATGCTTCAGTATTGGTCAAAGATAGGCGTTTTAAGGTCGACGGCGTAGGCAAGGCATCTTTACGTCCAAACTTACTAATATAATTTTTATCTTCGAGGGTTAAATAATCACTTTTTAAATATTCAGCAAAGCTTTGGTCAGTATCTTTAAGATAAGCTAAGCTTTCTTGAATAAAATTCTTACCTTTCCAATGCTGGATAAAACCCATTTGGGATATACAAAATTGTATAAGCTCGCATAAAGCAGGTACTAAGTAATTTGACCATACAGCCCTACGTATCGCATCAACATCCATAATTGCTGTTAAGCGAGCATGTAATAGCATTGAATTATAGCGGTCTAACACATTGCGTTTAAGCAATGTTGTGAACTGTAAATCTGTACGTTCTGAAAACTCTTTTGGGCACAATTGATTTAAAAATAAGTCTACATCATAGTGTGAAGTGAAAAGATCGTTTGCTGAGGCATCTAAGTACTTTGAGTTCATCTCTGGTTTTTTTGAGGGTATCTCTGAGAGTTGGTTCTTGGTATCCATGTGACTAAATAAATCACGAACAATTTCTATAGTTGTTGGAAAGGTATTCTTTGGCATTGTAAAGCTCTGCGTATATCTGTCTTAAAGTTTAAATAGGCTTTTCGGTCACTAGGTGTGTCTGGTATCGTAATCTTTTGTATTTGATTTACAACCAAAAAATCATGTTTTTTGCCAGGTCTAAAAGATGCAATACCATCCTTAATAAGTTGCCGAATAAATTTGTTCAGTTCTTTGTCATTACTGTACTTTTTCATCGGTAATCAGATTAAGGGGATTGCTCCCCTTAATAATTACTTGGCATTACCGCGACCACTACCTGATGGGCGACCTGTTGTACTTGGCCAGTTACCACCAGGACCGGGATGAGATGACGGTGGGCGATTATATTGGATGTGCATGAGAAGAATCCTTCGTGTTCATAGCGAAATTGCTATGAATCAAAGAATATAGAAATGTAGTTATTTTCTCTTCTGAGAGAATGGATTTTAATTTTTATTGAACCGCCCCGACTATGTCGAAGTCTGATTTACTTGAGTCAGGCAGCAATACCTGACAGGATTAAATTATCATATAGTGAAAACTGAATTATATCGAACAGGGTCGTTCGTGGTAGGCCTGTCGAACCATAACGACCGTTACCCTTAGACAAGCTCAGGGCAAACGGTGCTTACTATAATTTAGGATTGACTATAATACCGCTTTTCAAACTCAAAGGGTGACACATTTTAGTTAACAATCCTTTGAAATGACACAGCGTTTCAAATACTATCCTATCAAACTACCTCCCAAACCCTCTGAATTTAGGTTGATTCGTTTTTTCTTTTTTCTGTTTATCCCACGTATTAATAACCTGAATTCGACATAAGAAAGGATAAAAAAAAGAAGTCCAACATGCTAAAGT
>NZ_DAMCJP010000011.1:0-57677 GCF_032097965.1 Moraxella sp. CTOTU49803
TACAGTTTGTGGCTGTAGTCGCTGCCAGTGAGTGCGTATTATACGCTTTTCTTTTTGCCTGTCAATACCACTACGAAAAGTTTTTTCATTTATTTTGCAGTTATTGATAATTCCCTTTATTTTGTGGGTATTTAGTGCCATTTGATATATAATTGAATATATTGTTTAAGCAATTTTTTGTTAGGCGATGTTCGCTAGTTTTGCGGTCGTCGTCTTTCATTTTTTTATATTCATGTCAGAAAATATGTGAGGGCAAACAATGTCTGTACAACCTCCTTCCCCTGCTGGTAATGATTTTAGACTTCCTGTTCACCAAGTAGATGCCACTAAAAAACGCGTACACCCCCGTTTTGTGACGGGTTTTTATCAAAACATCCGCGTTGTCAGTATGTATTTTTTATTGTTGTTGTTTTTGGTGTTACCATGGATTCGCTATGGCGGACACCAAGCAATATGGTTCGATTTCTCGGGTTCTAAGATTGTGCTATTTGGGCTAACTTTTTTACCCCAAGACGTTTTTATTTTTGCGTTTTTCTTTATGGTTGCTGCCTTTTTATTGTTTATGGTGACCGTTTATGCCGGTCGTGTGTGGTGTGGCTATGCGTGTCCACAGACGATTTGGACGCATATGTACCAATATACTGAGAAGCTTATCATCGGTGATCGTAATAAGCAGTTTAAGTTAGATAAAGCGCCTTGGAATGGCGAAAAAATCATGAAACGCGGCTTGGTGTATCTGATTTGGTTTATCATGGCGTTGGTGACTGCATTGACGTTTAGTAGTTATGCCGTTGGGACTGATTATCTTTATCATAGTTGGCAATGGTTTGGCGTTATTCCTGTGCCAGATTGGACACCGCTAACTTGGGTTTCGGTACTTATTTTTACCTTTGCGACGTTTGCCAATGCAGGCTATATGCGTGAGCACTTTTGTACCCATATTTGCCCCTATGGCCGCTTCCAAAGCGTGATGTTCGATAAAGATACGTTGATTGTCACCTATGACTATAAACGTGGTGAGCCACGTGGCGCACGTAAAAGAGGCGGTGAAGATGAGAACTTAGGTGACTGTATCAACTGTTTGATGTGTGTGCAAGTGTGTCCGACGGGTATCGATATTCGTGATGGTTTGCAAGTTGAATGCATCCAGTGTGCGGCCTGTGTCGATGCGTGTAATGACATCATGGATAAAGTTAATAAACCACGCGGTTTGATTCGTTATAGTACCGAACGCCAATTGGTAGAGAATGAGCCAAGTAAAATTTTGCGTCCACGGTTTTTTGCTTATTTGGCGGTAATTACGTTGTTGATTGGGACGGGGGTTTATTTTTTAACCAGCCGTGTACCGCTACAGATTGATATACGCCGTGACCGTAATCAGTTGTCGTCAATCAATGCGCAAGGTTTGGTAGAAAATAACTACATCATCAAAATCACCAACAAAACCCAGCAAGACCATGATTATGCGGTGACATTGACACCACAACCCGGCTTAAAACTTGATAGCCGCTTTAAAACCATTCCATTAGAAGCAGGCGAAAGTTATGACTTCCCTGTCAGTGTGCTAGGCGATCCAAAAGTGATTACCCAAAGCAATATTCCTATCCAAATGCAAGTGGTGAGCGTGGATGATGGCGGTAAATACAAAGCGGTAAAAGATAACGTGTTTACCACCGATAAATAAGTTTGATTGCCTAAAAAAGCTGATTTTGATAATCGGCTTTTTTTATGGCAAATTATTGGCACACGTTATTGGGGCATGGGTTTTTCTGCTATACTAGCTTTTTGATTGTTATCTGCTGAGTGGTCTATGGCAACACCGACAAATTCTCCTGCTTCATCAACTTCTAATCAGTCGATATCCAAACTTTGGTATAAAAATTATATGGTTTGGATTTTTGTTATTGGTCTGCCGCTATTTGTGGTAGTCGCCTGTATCTGGTTCGTGTTTTACTCGGTGAGAATACAAGACTCTACCGTGCGTGATGACTGGTACATGGATGGTAAGACCTTATATGCGGATGTGTCCAAAGACAAACTGGCGCATGATTTGGGGCTAACCGGTCAAATGATGATTAGCCACCAGGCAGTGAATTTTAAACTTGAGGCGCCCGTCAGTGACAAGTTTAACGCACCTGAGCAATTGGCAGTGGAGATTTCCCATGCCACCCAAAAGCAAAAAGACCGTGACATTATTGTCAAACGGTTAAGTGATGGCAGTTATGCGGGCAATGTGCAGCTAGACCCATCTAAAGGCAAATACTATATTGTGGTACATGACCCAGCCAATAGCTGGCGACTGCGTGCTATTGAGGAATTGCCGATGGCGAAATCGATTGAGTTTAAGCCACTGACGGCGTTTGACAAAAAATCTTAGTTTCAGTCAAATAATTACAGGCACTTGGTTACAGCTACTGCTTTACAGCTACTTGGCGTCCTTGTGCCTTTCATAAATATCCTTATAAGGAAAAATACTAAAAAATCTTGCTGGGTAGTCAACAGAATGGTAAGTGTTTAACAACTCTCCCAAATTCCCACTTGCCCTTCATGGAGTTTTGGCACACTACCTAACACGCGCCACGGCATAGTCGTGCCGTGAAAATCACTACCGATAGACACCTTTAACTTATGCTCTTTAATCACTCTATCGACCATATGGCGGGTTGAAGTCGGTTCATTACTGGCGGGCAACTCCACCGCATCGCCACCGCTACTGGCAAAATCCGCAATCAGTTTACGCACTTTGTTGGCGGTTAAATTATAGCGAGTCGCATGAGCCAAAGACGCTTTGCCACCACAGTCATGAATCAAATTGATGCAATCTTTAAGCGATAAGCCATCGAGTGCCACATAGCAAGGTTTATGGTCAGCCAAATAGCCAGTAAAGGCTTTTTGCACGTCACTCACCAAGCCTTGATCCGCCATCACTTTGGCAATATGGGTACGACCGACCGCTTGGGGATTACCTTTGGCTTGCACTAACACCGCCTGCCAAATCTCATCCATCGGGCGTTTAAAGGTACTTGCCACACGCTCGCACATCGCATAGCCGCGCGTTTCTCGATTGGCTTGGATGGCAGCCAGTTTGCTATGCATTGTTTCGATATCACTAAAGCCGTACCCCAATACATGAATCACTTTTTCATTTTGGGCAGGTTTTTTGGAGTAGCCGCCCATGACACGATGACGACAGCTGATTTCGACACCGTGAATCAGCGTCATACCAAGACTATCAGCGGTTTGGCGCGCCTCAAGAATACCAAGCACTGTATCATGGTCGCTTAAGGATAATACTTTCACCCCTTTTTCATGCGCTTTTTGCACCACTTCGCTTGGGCTAAAAGTGCCATCTGAGCGGGTACTGTGGCAGTGCATATCAATCGGAAGTTGGGTATAAATAGGACTGCTAGACAAGATATCGAGATTTAAAGAATTCACAAATACGCCTTAATTACAAAAGCTGGTTGCCAACAATAGGACAAAAAGGGGTTAACTCTACGCTGGCTCGCTCACAAGGGCACAGATTGATGAAGCAAGGAAAATCGCAAAGTTACTTTTCGATTTTAGCATATCCGTGTAAACTAGCGGCTAAGATTTTTACAAGCGATTTTTGTTAGAGATGACTATGAGCGGTTTATTGGATTTGCTACCTTTACTGGCATTTTTTTACTTTTCCAAACAGCAAGGGGTATTGGCAGGTGCGGCGGCGTTATTGATTACGACACTGGTGGTATATGTCGTGCATTTTGCCAGACAAAAAGGCAAGCTCAATAAACAGCAGTGGGTGACGCTGATTTTAACCGTGGGATTTTGTGGATTAAGCTTAATTTTCCATAACGAAGCATTTTTAAAATGGAAATCAACCGTCATCAATAGCGTATTTGCAGTTGCCCTCATTATCAGTGTCGCGATAGGTAAACCGCTATTAGAACTGGCAATGAAAAATGTGTTTCGATTGACCCAGTCTGGCTGGAATAAACTCACCCTCGCTTGGGCAGGGTATTTCTTGCTGATGGCAGGTTTGCAATATTATTTTGCGTTTTTTACCAACAACGATACCTGGATTAATTTTAAAAGCTGGGGATGGATACCGGTGATGTTGGTGTTTTTAATCGGGCAATTTGTGTTCTTAAAAAACCATCTAAATCCAGATATACAGCAACAAATCAATGATAAAGGAAAAAACTAAAGGAGAATATGGATGGCACTTTATATTATTATCGGTCATGACGTCCCTGATAGCCTTGAGCTACGCAAACAATTCCGTTCTGCTCATCTTGAGCGTCTTACCCGGTTAGATGAACAGCGCCGTCTCATCATCGCAGGCCCTACGCCCATTACGCATGGAGAGCCTGAAATGAGTGGCAGTGTATTGGTCGTGGATTTTGACAGCGATGAAGCGGTGCAAGCTTGGGCAAGTGAAGAGCCTTACTTATTAAATGGTGTGTATAGTCATGTGGATATCAAACCCTTTATCCAAGTTTTTCCTAAATCAGCGAGTTAATGTTGGGTTTAACAGTTGTTTGCAGTACATAATTGGCAAAGTCTGGGTGGTGATAGGTGACAAGCATGAAAAAATTGGTGGGCTCTTTGGCAAGCGGCGCAGTGTTATTGACGGTATTACAGGTGACAAGTCTGACCCATGCAGCACCGCAAGTTGTCGTCACTGACCCAAAAACAGGACAACCACTCGCCAAACAACCAGAGATTGCCTCGAGCGTTGCCAGTAGCACTTCACCGATGCAAAACCCCAAACAACCTACCCTCGCCCAGCTCAACCAGCCCACTGACAGTCAGCTGTCCAACGCCAACCAACAACTATTGGCAAAAAATGCTGAATTACAAAACCAAGTCGATAGTTTAAATACGCAGGTCAAAGTGCTTGTCAATGAGCGCAGTGGACAGATTTTTATCTATGGTGCGGTCACGGCATTACTCAGTGGGATACTGGGTATCGGACTGGGCTGGCTGGTCGCAGGGCGTAAAGGTCGCTGGTAATCGACTTTATAAGCCTACTATTATAAGCCTGACATTGACTTGCCATGATGCCAAATAACCAAGCCGACTTGCCAAAAAAGCCCACCGTCGCCATCATTGGCGCAGGTCCTGCTGGACTGATGGTGGCAGATTATCTGCGCCAGTTTGATCTCACAATCCAAGTATTTGAACAAAAACCTTCCCCTGCGCGCAAGCTGTTGATGGCAGGTAAATCTGGACTCAATATCTCGCACGCTGAGCCCGTTGATACCTTTGTCACACGTTATCAGCCGAATGACTGGCTTACGCCGCATATTCAAGATTTTAATGCCACGCATATCCGTGATTTTATGACCCGCTTGGGGATTGAATCTTTTGTTGGCTCGACAGGTCGCATCTTTCCTACCATGATGAAAGCCTCGCCACTGCTGCGGGCGTGGTTGCAAGCGTTGCAGCAGGACGGCGTAACGTTTTTTTATCGGCATAGCTGTGACGATATTGACGGCAAGCAAGCGACTTTTTCGGTAGCGCATGAAAGCGGCAACCTAACTGTTAGCCAAAGCTTTGATGCGATTGTGTTGGCAACGGGCGCGATGTCATGGTCGCGGCTCGGTAGTGATGGCAAATGGCAGGCATGGCTCAGCGATACAGAATTGACGCCGTTTTATGCCAGCAATATCGGTATCTGTCGCCCACTGTCACAGCTTTGGTCGGCGCATTTGCACCGCGATTTTGGCAAAGCGTTAAAACGGGTGAAAGCCCAGGTGACATTGCCCAATGGAAAAATTGAGCAGGGTTTTGGTGATATTATTCTCACCCATTATGGCATGGAAAGCGGGCTGATATATCGGCTCAATCGTGCCATGCGTGAGCAATTAAATCATACGGGTAAAATATCACTACAACTTGATTTGCTACCTGATGTGTCTGACGAAAAATTATTGAGTAGTTTAAAAAACCCAAAAAAACAATCGCTAGCTAACCTTTGGCGAAAGGCAGGACTTGATCCTGTCAAAATCGCCTTACTCAGAGAAATCGTCGCAAAAACGCACTGGCATGATGCTGATAAAATGACAAAAGCAATCAAACAGTTAACGGTAGAATTCGATAGTTTTCGACCGATTGAAGAAGCGATTAGCTGTGGCGGCGGGGTGAAACGCTCAGCGTTAACCGAGGATTTTGCGCTAAAATCCAATCCTTATGTATTTTGCTGTGGCGAGATGCTTGATTGGGATGCGCCAACGGGTGGCTATCTGCTAACGGCTTGTTTTGCCACGGGTCGTGCCGCCGGACAAGGCGTGGCGCAGTTTTTAGCGTTATCCAAAAAGTTGACGCAATGCACTTGACATAAAGCACTTGGCGTAAGGCAGTTATCGACTGTGTAGATAGCGACTGTAAAAGTAGGCAAGCAGGAGGACAAGCGCACAAATCGGTAAGCAGACAGGCAAAAACAGCGGATTTTGCATGCCGCCGAACACTACCATCAATGAGCCCAATGCCGCCAAAATCGGCGATATCACACCCAATAACATACTTTTGATATGACCTTGTTGCCATAAGCGAAACACAGCAAAGTAAAATACCAAATACAGCAAGTAACTCACCACAATCGCGATTTCTGAAATATCCATATCGCCAAGTAGCTGACTTTTCATCACCGCATAATGCACAGCCGCCCAAAACATCGATAAGGCAAAACCTAGCAGCGCTGAACCAACCGATAGCTGATAGTTGGGCGAGACGTGACGCAATTGCGCGCTAAACGGAATCAATGATTTGAGCGCTAAAGAATGCGGCAGACGAATCAGCCCTAATACCAAGCCATTGACTGTACCCATCACCGAAATCACCACAAATACCAAAAAGGCTTTGGCAGCGGTTTCGCCAAATAACTGGGTTGCCACCACATACACGCTTTCATCACCCAATGCCATCACTTTTGCGGCGCCTAGATACGAGGTCAGTCCAACAAAATACAGCAAATAGCCCAATAAAATCAACATAGGCGCGACAACTAGTGCAATCGGTAAATTACGTTTGGCATGTTTGATTTCCCCTGAAATACTGGTAGAAACCACCCAACCATCAAATGAAAACGCAATCGGACCGATGGCACCGAGCCATGCCAAAGACTGGGTGGCTTGACGCGCGGATTCACTTGGATGCGTTAAGGCGCTCACAGGGTCACCATAGACAAACGCCATCACCCCTAGCACAAATAACGGAATTAATTTAACGACAGTGGCAAAGACTTGAAAACGCCCGGCAAACACCGCTGCCATCACATTAAACAGATAACAAATGACAAACCATGTCAGACCAATGCCCATTTGTAATTCAAGCGATGCCTCTTTTACCCCAAATAACAGGGCGGTGTAAATACCCACCACCCACGTCACCACCACGCCAAGCGTCGGGTAATACAAAAACAATTGAAACCAGCCAATCATCGTAGAAAAATGTGGACTGACAAATTCATCGGCATAGCCAATCAAGCCGCCATGCGCATCGGTACGTTTTGCCAGCTCAGCAATCGATAGCGAACCGAAAATAATCGCCACCGCCGCCAATACAAAAACCCCTACCCCCAACGCCACATTGCCGTTGGTATATTTTAAAACATTGTCTGCCTTAAAAAATATCCCTGAGCCAATCACAATCCCCACAATCATTGCCAATGCGGTGATTAGGTTATAACGCCCGTTACTTGATTGATTCATGTTGTTACCACACCCAAAAAAGCTGCATGCCATGTTGCAACGATAAAAAATCAGTTATGCTATACCCCCTAATCGCTGTTTTCAAGCCTTGTATTAGTAATATTTTACTTAGCACTAACTTTTAGTTATTTATTATGGGTCACTGATGTCACAATCTAGCCAACCTCCTGTCTCAAGCACTACCCCAACACCAACCATTCAAACCGCCAAACTGCACTGGCAGCTAGACGATAATGGCGTCACTGTCCCCCGCTCTAGCGAATTTGGCGATGTTTATTTTTCCAAAACAGACGGCTTGGCAGAATCTCGCCATGTTTTTATTGATGGCAACGACTTAGCCACTCGCCTCGCTAATTTGCAGAACTTTGAACGATTTGTCATCGGTGAGATTGGTTTTGGGACAGGTCTTAATATCTTGGCTATTTGGGAACTGTGGCAACAAATCAGACCTGACAATCACAGCCATTTACATATCATTACCACCGAAAAATTTCCCCTAAGCAAAACTGACCTTGCGCAAGCGCTGAGCGTGTGGACAGAGCTTGCTGGGTTATCACAACAGATCATTGACAACTATCCACCGCCACTGGCTGGTTGCCATCGTTTGAACTGGTTTGATGAACGATTGACGATTGATTTATGGCTTGGCGATGCGACGAGTAGTTTGTCGCAAGTGACTGGGCAAGGCAAAGTCGATGCGTGGCTGCTTGATGGGTTTGCGCCGAGCTGTAACCAAGAGCTTTGGTCAGAAAGTTTATTTGCTCAAATCGCAAGATTGTCCAAACCTCACACGACTTTGGCGACATTTAGCGTGGCAAGCTCAGTCAAACAGGGGCTAAAACATCACGGTTTTACCTTAGCCAAACGTAAAGGATTTGGCAAAAAGCGAGAAATGCTCACCGCAAGCTTTCAACCTAAGTTAACATCCGCCAATTTTTGCGAGGTTTATTTTCGCTATAACAAAAAAATTAAACCATTTTTTGTCACCCTACCCTTTACTGACACGTTTGAATCCCGACGTCGGCAGCGTCGAAAAGCCAATAAAGCTAAAGGCTTTGAACTACCCAATTTTTCCGCCATTACAAAACCGCTGTCTGTGGCGGTGATTGGGGCTGGGGTGGCGGGTTTAAGCAGTGCGTATGCCTTAGCCGCCCGTGGACACAAGGTCACCATTTTTGATAAAGATGAGCCGTTGGCAGGCGCATCGGGCAACATCCGCGGTTTTCTTGCGCCAAAACTTACCAGCCTAAAACGCCTTGAAACCAATCTACATGCGATTGGTTATTTGGCAAGCTGTCGATTTTACCCTTATTTGACCGCACAAACCGGTATTAACATCCTACAAACCACAGGCTGTTTGGATTTACTCTCACACAATCGCTTACAACTCGATGAAGTCGAAGATTTCCCCATTGAATTTGCCCGTTTATTGACCGCTGAACAAGCCAAAGCAAAGGTCGGTTATGAGGTTGGGCAAGTGGTATTTTTGCCCAATGCCGGGTTAATCACTACCGCAAACTTTGCCAACGCTGTTTTATGCCACACCAATATTAGCTTTCAAACCGAGGAATTAACCTATTTTCAGCAAGATTGCGACCAAGTGCTATTAACATTCACTGAGCGTCAGCAGTTTTTTGACCATGTGATTTTGTGCATGGCTTTAGACACCTGCGATTTTTTACCCACCATCAAACGCTTTAATCACAGCCGTGGGCAAGTGACGTGGTTTGCTGTCGATGAGCATGATAAAGCACAGTTGCCAAAATTGCCGCTAAAGTATGGATGTTATTACGCCAGTTTTAACGAAAACAGTAAGCTTCATGTCATGCTTGGGGCGAGTTTTGTCAGGGATACCTTGGATACTACGCCAGCAGTTGCTGACCACCAGATGAATGTGGCAGATTTGGCGGGTGCGGTGCCCGATTTGGTCAATAACACCGATATATTTACCGTCGAAAAAAACCTACCCCATTGGCAGGGTCGCGCTAGTATCCGCAGCCAAACCGTGGATTATCTACCCCTAGTTGGGCAGGTGTGGCAAGCGGGTTATGAAAGCAACAGCCGAGTCTGGAGCTTTTCGGCATTGGGGTCAAAAGGCTATGCTTATGCGCCGATTTGTAGTGAGTTGCTGGCGGGACTGATGTGTGGGGAAGTTTTGCCATTGCCTGAAAAGATGGTAAAAAACTTAAGTCCCAATCGCAAGGTCATTCGGCGCTAAGTTATTTTCTTAAAAGTTTTTGATAAACCAAACTACGTAAACTATTTGGCAATAATCGCACCGGTAAGCGAATGGCGAGGTTTTTAAGCAGTTGCGCCATATGCAAAAACCCTTGTTGATAAAAGCTTTGCTGAATTGCCAATTCGTATCGGGCATACGCCAAGCCCCCGCGCCGTTCATACATCGCATCCCCTGCCCGTGCATACACTAGCACCTCGGGCAAATTGGCAAACTGATAGCCAGCGACCAATAACCGTACCCACAAATCATAATCTTCAAACAGCGGCGCATGGTGATAGCTACCGACCACTTGTACCGCTGATTTTTTGAAGGCAACGGTCATGTGGTTGATGGGATTGCGCGACTTGGCGGAGGCAAAAATTGCCTCGTGTGAGGTTGGCACTGTGCGAGATTTTTTTCCCTGTGACAGCTGTTTTTCAAATTCAATGATTTGCCCGCCCAACACGTCAATATTGGGGTGGTTTTGGATAAAGTTGATTTGCTGTTCAAAGCGGTTAGGCACACAGATATCATCCGTATCCATGCGCATGACCCAGTCATGTTGACAAGCGTTTAGACCTTCATTCAAAGCCTGTCCAAGCCCGACGTTTTTTGTTAAAGCGATAATCGTTAACGGTAGTTGCGGCTTAAAATCTTGTACCACTTTTTGTAATGCCAAATTGATTGGACCATCAAACACCAAAATAATCTCATCGGCTTGGCGTGTTTGATTGACCAAGCTGGCTAGACATTCGGCTAAAAATTCGGGGTTTTCTTTGTCATACAGCGACATCAATACAGAAAATTTCATGTTAATTCACCCAGCCAAGTCAATGCCACATCCTTTTTTACTTTACGAGCAAACCAATAGCCATCAAATTTCGCCCGCTCCAGCTTTAATAAATCCAAATAAATCGGACTATTGCCATTATTTACATTTTTGTCAAAAATAATCTGTCGGCGGTTATCATTGCTTAGACGAATTTGATTGGTTAATTTTTCAGTAATTAGGGTTTGAAAAAAATGCTCATCGGGTACCAGTTTGTGGCGAAAAAAATCACTGTATTCATCGGTAAAAGGCACAATTTTTTCCCAGTCTGCACGCGTCACTGAAAACCATTGTGAGCCAAAATAAATGGGTGAGTGATAAGTTTTTACTTTTGCCACGCCTTGTTGCAGTTTGGTGATGATTTTACCCGTCAATTGCCGTTGCCAGTCGCTATCGGCATGGGGACTATCCATAATAAAGCGATAGGCATACTGTGGCGCCCTCTCGCAGGACATCATCGCCTGAAAATCAAACCGCTGTTGCCACTGTTTTTCTATCACTTCAAATGGTTGTAATACCACATCTTCACCGCTTAACAGGTGAAAATAAGCATTGTCCTCATTGGCAAACGCCGTTTCAAACAATTTTAATGTTGCTTCAATTTGGCTAAACCCGCCCCAACGTACCGTTATTCTATCTTTGAGCAAAAATACATTGGCTAGCTGTGCAGTCTCAGCGTCAGGAAAATAATCGGATTTTGCATCCATATGCACATAAAAATTGACGTTTGGCTGACTTTTCGCCAGCTTAATAAAATAACTGATATCTTGGTGGGCTTGGATAAGTAAGGCGTGTTTTTTCATGCTGTTACCCTTTGAACCCATTTAGATTATTTGTGTCATCTAAATTAATGAGGGTAAAACCACGACTGGCAAGAAACTCATAAGCATCAGGGAATTTATCCCACAGCGCTTGGGTATATACCATAAATACTTGGGTGCGGGGAAATTCTTTGAGCGAAAACACGGCAGTGCTGATAAAGGTATAAATTTCAAAGCGTTGGTGGGGGTTTTGTTGCAATGCCTCGCTTAGATAATCTTCAATGATTTTATTGCTATCAATCACCGGCAAAAGATGGCTAAAATCCAAGTTTTCTCGCGGGTGTGGACAAAATGCGTCAAGGTGAAATGCCTTGACCATTGTTTCTACAATATCACTATAAGCTTTGTCACCGATAAAATTGTCGAGGGCTTGCCCCAATAACAGCCGTTTTACCGGCAAATTTTCATCTGGCTGATGGTCTACTTTATCAAACAAATAAACAGACTCGGTAGTAGCTATGATATTTTTTTCCCGGGGAAAAATGGTGAAATGTTTTTTGGATATAGCCAAAATACTAGGGATACTGGGATAAGTAATGCCCACGACGTGTTTAAACAGTTGTAATGGCAAGGATTTTGGTAACGGTTGAAAATAGCTAGAATTGGGGAAAATATTAGCGGTGCCGTCATCAAAGGTATACAGCTGTTGGAATTTTACTTTAGAAATAACATATTGCAAAAACAACACATCAATACTGGCCAGATAGACGTTTTCGATAGGTTTTTGCCAAATATCAAGCGTGTTAAGTGTGGTTTTGATGTGGTTTAGGGTGGCAAAACGCTCGCCCCAGGTTTTATTGTTCAGTTCGATAAAGGCGGATTTTTGGCAGACCTGCTCAAGTTGTTCAAAATAATAGCGATGTTTGGGCTCGCTTTTTGAATGGACGCCATACGGCAAATAAAGCCCAATAAAAGGGGTACTGTGTTGCTTAATAATTTGCTTGGCAATCAATACTTGCAAGGGGGTAATACAAAGAATGAGATTCATGGCGTTTTTTTGACCTTTTCCACCTGCAGTGTATAATAATATAACAGCGGCAAAATCACCACGCCACTAATAATAGTCGCATACGGCACCACCGCCAGTGATACGCCACTTAACACCCACAAGGCAACCAAATACACGACCGTTGAGATAACGGAACACAGTGAGATTTGGGCGCTTTTGGCATGATAAAACAGAAAATTCACCAATAATAAATACGGAATTATCAGCGAAAACGCCAGTACAAACATCACCACATAATACTGGCTTTGGGCAAAATCTGCCCCCAATAACCACGCCATTAATGACGACGGCATCGCCCAAGCCATGGCAGTCAATATAACAGGCACCATCAAACTCAGCCAAAACAGTCGATGCAATTGCATCACTGTCATGCGCTGCGATTTTAGCCGTTCATATAAGTGAGGCACCAGCGCAGAATTGACCGCCATAATCACAATAGTCAAGCTACTGGCGACTTGCACGCCTGCCGAGTATACGCCTAGCTCATGACTGCTAAACCGCTCGTGAATCAACACTCGGTCAAGTTGCCCTTTGATGGTATAGCTTAACCCATGTAACAGCAGCGGCAAGCCTAGGGTTAAAATATAGCCGAGTCCCAGTTTGAGCCGTTTCGGGGTAAAGCGAAATTTGATAGCAAATTGGTATTTTGCCCACGCCAACGCTGCCACAAAAGTAACCCCATGCGCCAAGATAATCGCGATAAGACGCTGGGCAACTTTATCCGTGGTATCGCCAGCAAAAAACTGAAAAATCAGCACCGTCCATAGTAAATTTCCCAAGGCTAAGCCCAATTGGATGGTCAGATAGCTAAACGGGCGTTTTTGGCATTGCCGCAGTGCCAGTTGGTTTTGAATCAAGGTTTGCAAAAAGGCAGTAAAAAAGCAGTAAAATAACAATTCGCTATGTAACAGCCAGCTAATCGCTGTGCCAATCAGCAGCACGCCCACGCTATAGAGCCCACCCGCCAGTAAAATATTGCCCAGCCCATGCCTGCCATACACATAAAAATAACGGGTCAAAGCGCCATTTTGCGACAGACTCATGGCGATTACAATAAACGCCGTGAGCGATAAATAATAGGACAAATCACCAAAGCCCGTTGTGCCTAATACCCGTGTCAAATAGGGCAATAGCAAAAACGGCACGGCTTTGGCGGTCATCTCGCCCACCACATAAATCAGGCTGTCTTTGAGTAAGGCAGATTGTGTTAAACGTTTGATTTTATTTAACATTACCTTTCAAGGACATCCCACGAGGTGGCGGTATTGGCGTGGATATCCGTTATCACTTTTTTGCCCATTAATTCATCATAAAACTTCGGGGCAAGACCAAAGCCAGGGCGAACGCTACGGATACAGCTTTCATCAATCACATCCCCTGCCGTCATGTCTTTGACAAAATACAGTGAGCGGCGAAATTGCACATTGCCGATTTCGCTTGATTTTCGCCCATAGTCCACTTGTCCGAGCGACTGCCAAGCGGTTTTGCTATCACGGCAGAGCGCGGTGAGTTCGTCTTTTTCCAGTGAAAAACTGTCATCCGCGCCGCCGCCATTGCGGTCTAGGGTGACGTGTTTTTCAATAATACATGCCCCTAATGCCACGCTTGTCACGGCGGTGGTGTTGTCAAGCGTATGGTCGGATAAGCCAATCGGCACGCCAAAACGGCGCTGCATATCGACAATGGTACGCAGGTTATAGTCCTGCGCGGGAGCTGGATAACCACTCACGCAGTGCAATAACGCAAGCTGTTTGCAGCCGCCATCACGAGCGGCGGCAACCGCCTCGGCAATTTCGGCTTGGTCCGCCATCCCTGTGGAGATAATCATCGGCTTGCCGGTACTTGCCACATATTTGATAAGCGGTAAATCAATCGCTTCAAACGAGGCGATTTTATACGCTGGGGCGTTCAAATCCTCGAGTAAATCCACCGCAGTAAAGTCAAACGGTGAGCTAAACATGGTGATACCGACTTTGTGAGCGTGGTCAAACAATGGTTTATGCCAGTCCCACGGCGTGTAAGCTTCTTGGTACAAGTCATACAAGGTACGCCCGTCCCACAGTCCCCCATGAATTTGGAAGTCAGCGGCGGTGCTGTTGAGGGTGATGGTATCTGCGGTGTAGGTTTGCATTTTAACCGCATCTGCCCCGCACGCCTTTGCCATGTCAATGATACGGTAAGCGTTATTGATGTCGCCGTTGTGGTTGGCGGACATTTCGGCGATGATGTATGGCGCATGGTCAATACCGATTGGACGGTTGTTAATGCTAAAATTTTGATTCATAAAAATACCATTAAAATAAAAAATCTTGCGATTTTAATTCAAACTCAACCACATCATACACTTTGTCACCCACACCAAAATGCTGTTTTAACACACCTGTTTCGCTAAATCCCAATTTACGATGCAACGCCAGTGACGCGGTATTATATGCCAGCACTTGCGCGGTGATTTTGCCAATGTCGGTGGTGTTGAAAATCTGTGCAATCGCCAAAACCCCCAATGCAAAACCAAACCCCTGCCCTTTTGGGCTATTAGGGGATAAATAAAACCCCCAACTGGCGGTTTTTTCATTCTGCCTTGATGAATTAGGATTTGACGAATTAGGGTTTGCCGTATGGGTGTTTGCCAACTGCAGCGTCTGGTATTTATCCACCGTCATTTGGGTAACATTGACTAGCCCCATTGGCTCACCAGCGACTTCAAAAATCAGCAAATGCACATTGGCACGGTCAAGCTGTTTGCCATACCATTTTTCATGGTCAGCGAGGGCAATTTCATTTTGCCCAAACATCCACCGGCGCACGTCGATGTGATTACGCCATTGCCAAATCATCTGGCTATCGGCTTGGGTCGATTGTCGCACTTGACAATGTTGAAATTTTTGCGCAAATTCAATCCAGTGCACAACCCGTTTCGCCCCTTGCCCATCGACCAACTTGGCAGATTGACGGCTGAATTTTTTATAATTGTCGGCCAGTTCGCTCAATAAGCGGGGCAGTTGCTCATCCAATGTCGCCATGTCAGTCACCACTTTGACCAGGTTTTTATCCGCCAACGCTTCGGCAATCACCTGTTGGTTATCGGCAAGCACGATCAGCACCATCGGTAAGCCCAAACAGCAGCGCTCCCAGGTAGTGCTTCCTGCAGCCCCAATCGCAAGGTCAGCATTTGCCATCAACTCCGCCATATTAGTCACATTGACAAGTACCGCACACGCAAAACTTGCGCGCTTGGCAAACCTTTGTACACTTTCGATATGCGGCGCAGTTTTGCCCATGACGACAGTCACGTTAAATGATTGCGTAGATTGTTGGAAAAAGGTATTGAGACTTTGCAAAATCTTGAGCGTGACATTATCATTATCGACACCGCCAAGATTGACCAATATATTGTTGGGCGGCTGCACGCTTTTACGTCTGCTTAGGCTCATCGCTCGCCAGCTGGCAAACTCATCACGTAATAGTGTATAACGTGTACCTAGTAGTCGCTGGCAATCACTTGGCACAAGCGGTTGATAATCTTCGTTTTTTCGCCCAAAATTTTGGTCGAGCAAAATCTCACAATCGTGCGTTCGGTCGGCTAAATCGTCAATGGCTAAAATTTTAAGGTTTGGCAAAAGTCGTTTGGCTTGCTGCTCCCAGTTTTTGCCAATGGCATAATGGTCGATAATCAGCCAATCTGGCTTTAATGCTTGCAAGATTGGTTTACACTCGGCAAAATCATCGCTTTCACTAGCGCCGAGCCACTCGCTATGGGCATGCTGTTTGATAAAATCTGCAGTCCCACTTTTGGCTAACAGCTGCACAGCAAAACCTTTTTGTCCAATCAAATCCGCCAAATGCCCGTCATGCTCCCGACAAATAAACGAGATATCATGCCCTTGCTGTTTTAACCCGTCAGCGAGCGTGAGGCAACGCATGATATGACCGCTACCCATCGTTAAACTTGCATCTGCTCGCACCACGATTTTCATGCTAGCTCCAGTTGTGCTTGGTACAGGCGTTCAGCAAATCGCCAATCATTTTCATCATCAATGTCGACCACGCTGTATTTTGGCAACACATAGCCTAGCGCATGATTATGGATTTTATCCTCGCTAAGCCATGCTTCACGACTGCCCCAATAAAACTGCCCTGCGTCAAAATACGCCTGCGGCAAATCTTGGGTTCTGGTGAGTTCATGTTGGCTAAACATGCTCGACACTTCACCCGTTTCGCTTAATTTCAGTGAGCGTAACACATTGGATTCAAACTCTAAAACCGGAAAACAATACAAACTGTTGGATGATTGCCAACGCTCAAAACTATCGGTTAAATACTGCGGTTTTAATAACGGCGTACAGGGATAGAGACAGCAGATATGGCTAGCTTTTGGCACGTGCTGCAGCACATGCCGAATCACCGCAGCGGTAGTGGCATAATCATCGGCAAGCTCGGCAGGTCTTTGGCTCACAGTAGCACCATGGTGTTGAGCGATATCGGCAATAGCGCCATCATCAGTGGAAACGATAATCTGCTCAAACAGTTGGCTGTTTTTTGCCGTTTCAATGGCACGAGCCAGCATGGGTTTGCCACAAAAATCTTTGATGTTTTTGCGCGGAATGCGTTTACTCCCCCCACGCGCAGGGATGATACAGACCTTCATTATGCTAATGCCTGAGCCAACGCTATCTTTAAGGCATCCACCACTTGCGCTTGCGAGGCTTCACTTAGGTCATAATACAATGGCAAACTAATTGCTTGTGCATAGTAGCTTTCGGCATGCGGAAAATCGCCTTGTCTAAAGCCCAACTTGGCATAATACGGCTGGGTATGCACTGGAATATAATGCACATTCACCCCGATATTTTGCGCCCGCAAACTGTCAAACACTTGCTTACGCGTTTTGCCACTGTCTGCTGTTAGTTGAATGGGATATAAATGAAAGCCCGAATAATTAGCAGGATTGCGATAAGGCAACATAATCGGCAAATCTGTTAATAATTCATCATAACGCTTGCCAAGCTGATGACGGCGAGTGACAAAGTCATCCAAATAGTTCATTTGACTCACCCCCAATGCTCCTTGCAATTCGGTCATGCGATAGTTAAAGCCCAAATCAATTTGCTGATAATACCAACCACCGTCAGGTTTGTGGGTCATTAGATTGGCATCACGGGTGATACCATGACTACGGAGTAACTGCATTTTTTCCGCCAATGCCGGGTCATTCGTTGTTGCCAGTCCGCCTTCTGCGGTGGTAATGATTTTGACAGGGTGAAAGCTAAACACAGTAATGTCGCTAAACTCACAATTGCCGATTGGTTGCTTGTGATATTTGCCACCAATGGCATGAGAGGCGTCCTCAATAACCTTAAAGCCATATTGTTGCGATAGCGCATAAATGGCCGCCATATCACAGGGCTCACCGGTGAAATGTACGGGAATGACTATTTTTGGCAAGCGGTTTTCAGCATCGGCAAGCTGTAACTTTTCTTCCAAGGCGGTGATAGACATATTGAGCGTTAGCGGATCAATATCCACAAAATCAATGTTAGCACCACAGTACAATCCACAGTTGGCAGATGCGGTAAAGGTAATCGGCGTCGTCCACAGCCAGTCGTCTTTGCCCTTTTCACCTTGACCAAGCCCCAATGCCAAACAAGCAATATGTAGTGCTGACGTCGCACTATTCACCGCCACGCCAAACTTTGCCCCCGTATAGGTAGCGACGCGTTCTTCAAACGCTGGTACTTGACTACCTTGGGTCAAAAAATCAGACTGTAGCACAGCGACCACGGAATCAATATCAGTTTGGGTGATATGCTGACGACCATAAGGGATAAATTGATTTGCCATAATATTTGCCCAAGGGGTTCGTTATTAAGTGGGTTTGTTATCAAGGGTTAGCGTTTAAATTTTACCAATTTTTGCTTTGTTGGTTTCAATCCATTCTTGGAGCTGCCCAGTTGTCATCCACTCACTGTTATTATCACTGGCGTACACAAAGCCTTCTGGCACTTTAACACCATCTTTGATACGCTCAGGCGTTTCATCCCAGCCATTAATCGCAGGCAAGATTTTAAAATGCTCAGGATATTCGTAGGTATGAAAAGAATCTTCGGCACTAATCATTTGCTCATGCAATTTCTCGCCAGGACGAATACCAATGATTTTTTGCTCAGCAGTGGCAGAAACGGCAGTTGCCAAATCTGGCATGGTCATAGAAGGAATTTTTTTGACATAAATTTCGCCGCCCACCATGTCGTCAAATGCATGCCAAACCAGCTCCACGCCTTGCTCAAGCGAAATCATAAAACGGGTCATACGCGGGTCGGTGATGGTCAGCACGCCACTGTCTTTAATTGATAGAAAATACGGAATCACCGAGCCACGACTCCCCATGACATTGCCATAACGTACCACCGAAAAGCGTGTGCCATGCTCCCCTGAATAGGCGTTGCCTGCGACAAACAGTTTGTCCGATGCCAATTTGGTCGCGCCATACAGATTCACGGGACTAGATGCTTTGTCAGTCGATAAGGCAACGACTTTTTTCACCCCTTTATCAATACAGGCATCAATTAAATTCATTGCGCCGTTGATATTAGTTTTGACACATTCAAACGGATTATATTCGGCGGTGGGTACGATTTTGGTTGCTGCCGCATGCACCACATAATCCACCCCATCAAGCGCTCGATATAGACGGTCTTTATCACGCACATCACCGATAAAAAAACGTACACGCGGGTCGCCTTGATACAGTTTTGCCATTTCCCACTGTTTCATCTCATCACGCGAGAGGATAATCAATTTTTTGGGATTGTATTTTTCAAGCGTCATCGGCACAAAGGTATGCCCAAATGAGCCTGTCCCGCCTGTCACTAGAATGGTTGAATTGCTTAACATAGTGCGCTACCTATTATGGCTAAAGTTATTTGTCGCAGTTTATCTAGCCCCAAAACCTGTCAGCATGGTTTGAATGGTTTTGAGCACAATCAAGATATCTAATGCAAAAGAAATATGTTTAATATAATAAAAATCGTACTGTACCTTAAGCGCTGTCTCATCGGTATCACTGGCATAGCCTTGTGTGACCTGCGCCCATCCAGAAATACCGGGTTTGACGATATGTCGATAATTATAAAAAGGGATGGTTTTTTCAAAGGTTTTGACAAAACTTAGCTGTTCAGGTCTCGGTCCAATCAGACTCATGTCGCCTTTGAGCACATTCAAAAATTGCGGCAGTTCATCGATACGGGTTTTGCGAATAAACTTGCCGACTTTAGTCACACGCGGGTCATTTTGTTGCGCCAGTTTTGCCCCGTTTTTTTCTGAGTCAAAGCGCATACTGCGAAATTTATAGATTTTAAACAATTTGCCGCCTTGCCCGACCCGCTCTTGGACAAATATCGCCTTACCCGGACTTTCCAACCGTATCGCAATAACAGTTATCACCGCAATCAGCAATACCAAGGGTGAGACCAATAAAATCGCTATAATATCAATCAGTTGTTTAAACCTTAAATAGGTCTGCGAGGGCAACAGCGAGCCCAACTCGTTTTCATATAAATGATGAATCGGCAGACGACCTGTCAAAGACTCATACACCTGGCGATTATTATACACCGGTCTGCCCTGTAACGTTTGCTCCGTTAAAAATCGCTGCCAGTCTTCATCGAGTGCAGGCGATGATAGGTCTGCTACTATCGCTTGGACTTTTTTGGATTGTATGGCATCCAAATGCGGTTTTTCAAGACGCAGCCAATGGATCTGAAAAATCGCTTCAAAGTTTTGACAATGCCCCAGTGGAATATACGCCATATAAGGTTGGTGCGCTTTTTGCTCCAGCAAAAACGATAAAAAGAAAAACACTGCCCCGATAACGCCCGATAAGCCAAAGTAATATAGCGAATACGGCAACCGAAAAACGATAATCACCATGCCTAACAGCATCATCACCAACAATAAGGTTGGCAACACAAAGCTGATGGAGCGTTGACCTGGAAATTGGGTGAGTTTGCGCAGACCAAGGGTGACAAGCAAGACACCCAACGTGGCTAACACCATACTGTTAAATTCAGTCAGTAGCCAGCGCCCCTGCAAGAAGCGCATTCGCCACATCAGCAGCGCCGGCAACACCACCACAACCAACCAGCCCACGATAAGTCGGAACGCGATATTTTGCCATAACAAGAAAATTACCCGCTGCATTATGGTGTAAGTCCTGTTTTTTCAGGATTGGCGTCTCGCCATTGCTGAAACTCACGGTATAAAGCTGCAAATGTCGCAGGATCTTGTTTAGCAAGATTGCCCAAGTCAGTATCCACATTATCACAATCCGACAAATTTTTTACCATGACACAAGCCGCTTTGATATGTTTTAATGCCGCTTGCTTTTCACCTTTATAGGCTAAAAACTGTGCATAAGCTAATATATTAAACTGGGAAGAATCGGTATTTAGCACCTCTTCAAAGATGGCTTCTTTGACGCTTGCCTGATGGTGATTAATCGGCACTTGCATGGCAAGGATGCGGTCATGATAAGCACTAAAGCCAAACACGTCATTTTGGTAGTCAATTCCTTTGTCTTGGTTTAGATGATTGGTATGCTTGATAAAGCGATTATAATCCAAATAATTGAGATGAAAATATTGCCAAATATAGTAGCCTGATAACATGGCCAAACCAAGCATAATAATAGACATGGCTTTTCTTAGCTTGGGTTGCCACGCAAGTTGCCAGTTGCGCTGATCAATCAATGCCAAAAACAAGGCAAAAACCGCGAGATAACGAAAATACCATAACGGGTATTCGACACTGGCATACAAGATACTGGCGATGACAAACGCCAGGGCAATCGCGCTTTCGCTGCTATGGCGCAGATGAATTGCCCGCACCAGCACCCAGACAATCGGCACAAAGCATAGCGCACCGAGCACCCCTAGCTCCGCCAAAATCATGGTAGCAAAATTATGCGAATGGTCGGCAATCTCTGGCCATTTAAAATATTGGGCATAATCAATGCTTGCGCCCATGTAGTTGTTCCAACCGACCCCTGTAAGCACATGGTCATGAAATATCATCATGGCGCGTTCGCTCATCGCCGAGCGGTTCCCCTGCCCGCCTGCCATACGACTCACCGCCCCAAGCTGATTGGCGCTGCTATAATTGCTCAGCCAGCTTGCGCCCATATAGTACAGCACAAATACGACAAGACCAAAAACGCTAGCCGATAATTTACTTTTCCACGCCATCGGCTGGGTCAAAAAGAAAATGGGAATCACCGCCAGCATCATCACCAGACCCGCACGACTTTGGGTCAAGGCAAGCCCGATGGTAAATATCACAAACAATAGCATCAAGCCAAACCGCGCATATTGTCGGTATCGACCAATCAGCCACTGCGGCGCATTTAACCTTTCTTGAAACGACTGCTGCAGTTGATAAATCACCCCACACAGCGCCAACACAAACGCGTAGCCTGCGTGATTGGCTTGTCCAAAGTTGCCATCATAGCGTCCGCCATTGGCATTACCACGGGCAATTACCCAACCTTTATAATCAATCTGATAGCCTTGGGTTTGCATCATTTGAATCATAAAGGTGATGATTGCCATGAGATATACTGCAATAAACAGGCTGTTTAATAAATTCGCTTTATTTTCAATATTACTGCCTATCAACGCAGTCAAGGCAACGACCAGCAAGCTTATCACCGGGAAAATTAAGGCATCAGGGTAAGCGATATGGTTGAAGAGTGGCTGACATACAAGCAATAGCGCTAGCAGCAACCAAGTAAGCACAGATTTGCTAACCTTTGTAATCGGGTTTTGCCAAAGAAAAGCCGCGATTGCCAAACTCACAAACCCAAATGCAGTGGCATTGACGACAAAATCTCGCCCCAGTGGCGAATGCCAAGGCATTAGATAGGTCAAAATGGCTAACCCAATCAATAGGGTAAACAGACGAGTATCTTGATTGAGGGTTTGGGGTGGCGTAGATGACAGCATAGGATTTTCGTATGGGTTAAACGCAAAAATGCTAAACGAGGTAGTTTAGCATTTTTTATAAAATAAGTATTCGATTCAGCAACGAAATTTATATCTTGATACTACCATATTTGTTTTGGAAGCTTTCAAAGGTAGAAATTTACGCTATCACAACGCCCAAACAGAAACAAAAAATACGTGATGCAAATCACTCCATGACAATATTTGTCGAAAGTATGAAATCCGACCTGACAATAATTGTCATTTTTTAATAAAAATATGCAGATGAATTTACAATTTGAATTTTTTTTATGCACAAGCGGCTGTTTTTCTATATAAATTGTCTATAATAAAAGTTGGCACGTTTAATGCTAACATTAAAACAGGCTTCTAAAGCTTATAAATAAACCAACAACATTTATGTATGGAGAATGTTATGAATGCTCAAAAAGGTTTTACCCTTATCGAATTAATGATCGTTATCGCTATTATCGGTATTTTGGCTGCGATCGCTTTACCAGCATATAGAGATTACACGGTTAGAGCTAAATTAGGAGAAGTAATCTTAGCTGGCAGTACTTGTCGTACTACTGTTTCAGAAGTATATCAGTCCGCTACCAATAAACCAGCAGCTAATGCATGGGGATGTGAAGTAGGCGTAGGTCGAGGAGCAGCACCCTCAACTAAATATGTTCAATCTGTAGCTACCGATGCTGATGGAAAGATTATCGTAACAACTACTTCTGCTACCGATCTTCCAACTGATGCACGAAACAAAAAAATCGAAATGACACCACTTGATTCTAGTGGTGCAGCTATTACTGCTACTGCACCAGGCGGTGTTGTAATTTCTTCATGGAAATGTGGACCAGCAACAGGAAATACTGGTTTACCAGCTAAGTATTTACCAGGTTCATGTCGTGGTTAATGTTATTTAAAATTTTAAAACGCATCAAACTTGATGCGTTTTTTGTTTTAACTCAAAATTTTCTAATAATAGCGAATTCACTATTTCTAGCAGTTTTCCATAATCTTCTTTCAGCTGCTCATAATCACTTCTCACCGCCTTGGTCACTATTTTATATCACCCCACATAAAGATTGTCCATACTGCCAAAAATTGTTCAATGTCTAGCTTGACAAGCTAGTTATTCCACTCTTGACCTGTACCACATGAGGTATTTCGGCATTTTACACCATCAGAATCATAAGTTAATGTGCCATCATTACTCATAAGACCGTTGGAAATTGGTATAGCCTGTATACGCCATTTAGAAGTAGTCATGGTATTTCCTGTCATTGGGGTATTAGTTGAGCTGTCAATAATGGTTACATTATAATCTGCATTACCCAATGGATAAGTAATAGCACCAAGTACAGGAGTGACGCCTAAAACATGAGACAGAGAAATATTTGTGTATACACCTTCCACTAGTTTTCGAGATTGGATACGCATGGCGATATTCTGTAATTCAAACATCATGTTATTACGATGTGTTTTAATCACATAAGATTGATAATTGGGATAAGCCACTGCCGCTAATATACCAATAATTGCTACCACAATCATGAGTTCAATTAGAGTAAAGCCATTACTTTTGTACTGGGTTATTACCATGATGAACTTCCTGTACCGCAGTTGCTATCTTTAAAAATTTTTATTGCCGTTATTGAACTATCTAGCGACTCACATTGGATTCCTTGACTAGAAAAACCAATATAAGGATATCCACGGAGTAACGGGGTAGCCAATATGACATAGTTGGTTGCTACACTGGCATTTGCAAATGTTGACTCGCTTAAATTCGAACCAGATCCTAGTATTGTCACCATTTTGATATCATACTTTGCACTATCTGTATTAGGATAGTGAAACGTCTTTTTGTCTGAATCAAACGTTTGTGATTGGGGGGTAAACCCTGCATAATTTAATTGCCTTGCTCGCCATTTGTTGAGTTCATTTGACTGCATCATGATGATAGATTTTACTTTTTGAATATCATTTTTTTTGATAAAGTGCTGATAAGATGGTACAGCAATCGCTGCCAAAATGGCTATTATCATCACTGTAATCATCAATTCAATCAAAGTAAAACCTGTTGAATTAAGCATAGTCTTCTCAGCTATAGCAAAATGTGCTTTACTCACGCTACTTTTCCCACCATTCTCGCGGATTCATAACTTTGTCACGATTAACACCGTTTGAGTTAATGGTATTGATATCAATCGTACTGGGTTTATTAAAGGTTGCTTTATCACAGTTTGTACCTGTACAGCTAAGTTGTAATACCCCAAATAATGAGCCGCCCACATCAGGCTTAGACTGAGTAATGATATTATCAACAATGCCAGCACCTGCTAAGGCTGCTGAACGCTTGGTGTAATCTGGCTTATCATCCGCAGCAGTTGTAGTATTATAACCCGAAGCACCACAGTTGCCAAAAGGTAGACACATCAGCATACGTTGAGTGGCACCTTGTACCGTAGCAGAACAACCCTCTGCAATTAAATTGACATTTGGATTATAAACCGACACGAATAGTAGACCATTTTGAGCATCTGGCTCATTAAGCATTTTCATACCTTGATATTTTGTGCGATCAGTTTCTAATACATTACTCATAACCGCACTAGCACCTGTACCATTGACTTTGTACCACTGCTCAAATGGATAATACCAACCATGTTTGAATGTTGTATCTGTCACACCTTTCATCATATTGGTTTTTATAGTTGCATCGTTAGCCGTAAAAGTTACCTTAGCCAGATTGGCTACAGTTAAATCCTTGGTCACAAGCGCTTGACTCAAATAAGGATCTGAATTAGCAGTGCCTATACACTCAGCATCGCTCTTATAGCAGAACAAATCTTTTTTACCCGCTTCTCTATCCATAAAACTATAAATAGCATCTGGTACGCTACGTTTATCACTTACAGGTAAACTGCGATTGCCTGTACCCACAGTAATTTGTGCTATGGGTGAACCTTCTACGACTTCATCAGTTACTGTAAATAATGGACGTTCATAAAACCTTGGGGCAACATCTGAACCACCTTTTTGATCGCTTACATCTAATAATTTGACCACACGATCAACACGGAAATTATCCGTATCTTTGTTATTATTGATATCAGCTCGCCACACTCTGCCGCCTAAGTCAGCAAAATAAATAAAATCTGTATAGCCGTCATAGTTACGGTCAACGGTACGTATTTCAGTGACAATACTAGCAGTCAAATCACTGTGTTCAGTTTTTTGTAAGGTGACGGAAGTAGGACGTGCAGCTGTGGTTGTAACATCTTTTGATGCTGGATAACTTGCCCACCATAACAGCTTACCTTTAGCTGATGTGGTATCTATAGTCACTTTTTTGGTTGTACTGTCTTCTTTTTCTTCCCCTACTCGTACCATATAGACTGCATTACCTTGTGCAAGATTTGATGAATCTGCAGCGAAGTTTGCAGTCTCATAACGAGTGTCATAGCCACCAGGTAAGAAATTCACCATGACTTTTTTGCCCCCTGACCGCACAAAACCTACACTAGGCTTGCCCCACGTTTGTCCCATACGAGAATAAGCTTTTTGTTCGTCAGTATTAGTGGTTGCATTACCATAAATCCCATTCTTCATGCCATATATGGTAGAAGCTTGACCCTGTAATACATTTGCATAGTTAGAACCAACTGAATAGATCAAACTTGGCGTACTCGGATTTGTAATATCCAAGCTATAGTAGGTTGAACCACCCATGCGTAAACCGCCTGAGGCAAAGACTTGTTTAGCGACATAGCTATTTGTAGTGACAGCGCTAGTATCTGTCCCTGTAGTGTTACTCGTGATATTATAGGTTGTATACACATTCCAAGGTGCATCAACCCCATAGGGTAGCTTCGAGTCAGTAGTTTTACCACTTTTTATTAGAGCACCTGATTGCAAGTCTAAAATTTCTTTCGGAATAAAGGTAAACTGCTCTTTGCCTGTACTATCATCTATTAGGTGTAATGCCCCATCCATTGAACCGTACAATACACTGTCTTTACGTGTTGTAGCATTAAATTTACCGTTGGTATCTAAATCGATGCCATAGGTGACTAGTTGAGGAAGTGAGTGAATCACCCCACCAATATTTTTTGGTGTTTTGGTAGGTGTGCCAACTAATACCGTCGTATCATCCATATCTGTTAAGGTTTGAGCAGGAAATCCTGTGAACACTAAAATATTGTTTAAAATATCTTTAATGACTAATGTGCGAGGATCTGTACCTGTAGTAGGTTTAACCAAGTCAGTACGTAGAACAGGTTTAAGCGCTGTAAATCCTGATGGTTTTTTGGTTGTTGGGTCAACTTTGATATTGGTGAGTGTATCATCGATATTTACCCACAGATTTCTATCATTACCTGATTTCTCAAACACTTGCTGAAATGCTCCACCCACTTGTGGTAAAGCTTTATCAGGTCGCTGTGCATCTTCCCTTGTAGCGTCATTAATGGTATTCCAGATATCATAGGTAGAAGTAGAAAATTGTCCAGTCAAATCATTAAATACTGGTTTTGTACCGGCGCCATCAGCGGTGACGGTACCATTGCGGATATAATATTTTTTTAGGTTGCCATCCCACAGATTGGTAACGCCTGGCCTGGGGTCTAAAATAGGCGTATAGGCAAAACCACGGGATTGCTGAGTATTAAGTGCATCCAATGGCACTGACATCGTACCGGTGGATATCGCTGGAATTTCTTTATCACCTACGCCTGCGATAAATTCTTTAATACTAGCAGCGAGTTGATCAGGCGTTTTAACAAAATAAAAGCCACCTTCACCAAAGCCATAACCTTTTTCGCCTAATTTACAAAGATTTTGAGCATTTTGACTGTTTGCTATAGAGCAATTGTACTTATTATTAATCTTGGTAGCATTTGCAAAATCATTAAAATCCGCTCCAAACCCTGCTGTACCGGTAATAATTTCTCGGCCCACTGGATTATTGGTATTGCGCAATAATTGGGAAAACTTACCCATACAATTCCAACCAGTAGTAGTAGAATTTGATGATAAGCCATTGGCATCACAAGTCGTATTTGTGCCGACTGTTAATTTAGTACCTGCTGGGTTGGCTATAGGACCCACTTTATTCAACGCACTGTTCATCAAGTCAATCGCTGAATTTTTATCTACACTATTAGGCTCTCCATCAGTTAAAAAATAGATACCATTACCGCCACATTGTTGTTGGTTGCTACTTGTTACTGGAGTAACGGGCGAAAAATAGTTATTTGTATCTTTTGAAGAAGATTCTGCCAAATTAAACCCACTATTGGTAATATCTTTGGTAGTAGTACCAAGCATATAAGACCCTACTTCAGCATAGGCATGCGCGCTGGGCGTGTTGGTTTCAGCATTTAAATTTCTAACAGCCTCTATCATTTTTTTTCGATTGTCTAGTGTAAATGGTTTAGCCGGATAAGCGATTACACCAGCATTTTTATAATTATCAGAATAGAATTTTGCCAAACCTAAGTTATAACTGGTAAAGTTTGCGCCTGTGCCAAAGGCTTGTTTTGGATTTGCTAACATCGGTATTAATGCTTGTTTTAGACGAGAAATGCGATCATAGTATCTTATATTCTTGACTGTACAATATGTAACATCATAATTGTTCGTTGCTGTTGTAACGTTACCATTATCATCATAAATAGCTACTGGCACACTTTCTGTAGTTGGAGAAATCGGAATTGGAATAATTAATAACCAATCTACATTACAATAATATTGTCCGTTTAATGTAGTGCCAACATTATAATCATCAAGAATACTTCCTACACCCATACTGCCTGAGTTATCGAACGCCAGCATCACCGTTGCGCCTCCCGCAGAAGCAGCTTTATACAGCTCAATATCACTAGCATGGGTGGTTACGTTTGTAACCATCAAGCTACCAATAGCAAGTGGCAACAGTTTGAAACTCATATTTGAACAGTAATTTTTGATGTATGCTTGTTCCATTTTCAGCTACCTCGGTGATATTTCACCTTAATATTTATTGATACACGTATTTAAGATTAATAATTTTAAATAAAAAATTTTTAACTCAGACAGCTTACACCTACAGGTTCGTGTTTATAGCTTTGCATTTGGATATTATGGGGTACACCCAAATCCGTTAGACACTTGTCAATATCGTCAATTTTTTGCTTTAAACATCCTGCCACTGTATCTGTGCCTGTTGATGTACTATTGCCTAAACTGACATTTGAACTAGTATAACTAGGAATAAGTGATACAGAATAACCATTAAAATAAACACAAGGGGACTCTTGAGCACTTGAATTAGTTGACAAATCATTACTTTCGTCATTTCTAGCATGCTCTGATAACGGTACGACATCTTTTGCCTTTGCTAATTTGACAAAAGTCATTTGCGTCATTACACGACCTTCATTGACATAATCATTCGGGTTTGTGGGGTCACAAAATCCCCGATTTGCACCTTCCAATATATTTCCTGTATTATTTTTTTGAGTAATTTTATCAAGTCTAAATAAATCACTCTCTCGTGGACGTACACAAAATACTGTCTCTGCATCAAAAGTATCTTCACCGGCTCTTGAGATATACCCTTGTAATGTATCAAGTCCTTTTTTAGTAGAGGAAGTGGAAGCCACTCGCAATCTATCTTCTTTTTCGACTTTGCCAAAAGCATCATCATTGGCTTGAAACATCAACTGAGAAATTTGCGAGGCTGTGGCCACCTGCAAATCCGTTGTACTTTTTCTTAATACAATAATTCCAAGAATAGATATTAGTAGCAAGACAATTAAGACGATGATGAGTGCTACACCGGCTTGAGATTTAGGATAGCCTTTTAACAAATACTGTTGGTTCATTGTACAGTCCCTCTGGCATTTCTTAGAAAGACAGTTGTCTCCAAAACTCTTCTCATTTTTCCATCATTTTTGGAGGTATCATTTAACTTTATATCGGTCTTGTCCAAAACTGTAAATGATGGATCTTTTGATGCGGTAACTGAGCCATCTGAACGTATTAAAAGCCCTATTTGAACATTCACAATTCTTCGATTGTTCAATGTTGGAAAAGGGTCTGCATTTTCAGTTGTGATAGGCGTTGGGATGGGCATATATGTCAGGTTATATGTGCTTGGATTCGTTGAAAAGTTTTTACTATCACTCACACCTAACAATACTCTAAAATAATCCACATTGGGAATAATTATCTCGCCACTACCTGCTAGATTTTGCGTAGTATCACTTGTATCTCGATTAAAACTGCCATTTGACTGTTTAATAGGTTTCTTATACTTGTCAATATTAATGGCGTTTTGATTAGTTGCATCCTTTTTTGCAGTAGTCTCGCTATAGGTATAGATCGCCGAGGCACAGGCCAACCCACCATCCCGCACAAAATATCGCTCGATAACATAATCATCTTTCATCACATTGCGACTTTGGCAATCCACTTGATTATCACTTGACACTTTATACTGGATGGTCAACTGGTCACTTGAAAGCACTGTAGAGCCAGATTTGACATTACTGCCACTTAACGAAGATGCCGATCTTGTCAAAAGCGTATCAGAGATCAGTTGATCACTCTTTGATAAGCCGCGCAAATTACTAGGAACAGTTACAGTAGTATTTGAAACTGTAACTGTATTGCCAAATACTTTTAATTTGTCTGGTGCTGTCAATACAATGCCGCCTTGTGGCGTTCGATGATTTAAAAAGAAGCTTTGTGATGATAAAATACCATAGTTAGCTTTACGAATTTGCTTAGTTAGATAATCAAGACCAAAAGTATTGGTATCTACAATATTAGATCCTGCACTTTGTATGTTTGAAGATAATGAGTTAGTGTAAAGTATTTGCAAAGCTGCTGCAGATACTAATAGTCCTAAAATGAGCGCTATCATTAACTCTATAAGCGTGAAACCCTGTTGCAACCTTTTCATATTAATTAATCTCCAGAAACATACAGGTTGCTTTGGGATGATATTTACCACCCGTTTTAATATTCGTGGTGTTGGAAGCATCTCTTGAGGTTAGACAATCCATTGTGCCCTTATCGTTTGCAATTTTTGGGTCTTTGATTGGATTATCATCTGTGCCGATTGTTGGTGTTGTGTTTCCCCAAGCAGTAATCAGACAGTAGGAATACATAACATTAGTAGAAGCTGTTGTTCCTCCTCCCCCCGTACTCGGACATGGTTGCAAATCCATCTGTAGACCTGTCGATGTGAGTTGGGTTTTTAGTTTCCATACCTCAGCATTGGCTATGTCTGTTGCTGTGCACATCGTACTACCTATACAAAGATTTGAAGGCTGCGGAAAGGTATCTTTAGCACCAGCCGCTTTGTTCATATCAGCGTAGACTTTATTGAGTGCATCTTGGTAAGTAGCAATCGCTGTAGGATTGGCACGGATTTTTTCCGCAAGCGACCTCATCATTAATAGTGTCTGTGATCTATCAACCGACTCAGAAGTAGATTTGATAGACTGCATTTGCATGGCACTAAAACCCAAAATTGCCACTGCCAAAATCAACAGAGACACTAATACCTCAATGAGTCCTACACCATATTGATGGTATCTCATGAGCAGCTCCCACTTTTACTACTTTTAATACTATTACTTGCATCTATTTCCACTAAATATTGTGGGTTACCCGATCCCACACAGATATAAAACCCCGTCGTAGCTACTGCATCATTTGCATCTTGCCCCATGCGAGTAGATATTACAGTTTGACCTTGATAGGACTTTTTAGTGGGGGTAAAACTGACAGCCAACAGCGTACTTGGTATCGGTGTGATTAACACTTCTGTTCCAAGATTATAGATAGCCTGAGGCGTATCTGTGGCAACATTGTCTCCCACATAGAAACTCTTAAAATTCTTGACATTATTTGTGTTTGTCAAAACAATTTTCGTATTTTTTTGACTAATGATTGCTTGGACCTGAGTATCTCTAAGGGCAGACTCAATAATACTGACTGCTTTCCTAGCTTTGGCTTGCTGAATCTGTCGCTGCATACTAGGCGCTGCCATCGCGGCAATGATAGCTATAATCGCAATGGTGATGACAAGCTCAATCAGCGTAAAACCTTGGTCAAGATCTCGATTACGATGATATTGTCTGTTCAAAAATTTCATCACGATACCCACCCATACCCCTCAATAAATGACCTATCATACCATGTTTGCTAGCACAAACCATTCTAACATTAAAGCAAAAAACATACCTATTATCACAGTATTTTTGTTAATTGTCATACCTCAAGCTTACTACCCATAGTTTGCCTCAGTCACTTATCGTTGCTAAGCGAATTAGGACGAAAGGGCGCTCAAGTATTATCAAATCATTTTTAGCTTAGGATTTTAAAGCATCTTGCCAATAACCCACTGGTAGCCCGCCTTTATCTGCGAGCTTTAACAATATCGCGATGCAACTTTGGTCGCAAAACAGTGACAAGCAGGACCTAATGCAAAATCTTACCATGTAATACTGAATACGCATGAATATGGGCAGATGGGTGATAATTTGTGAGTAGATTAGCCAATTCAGACAGGGTGGCGCCTGTGGTGACCACATCATCAAATAAAATCAAATTTTTGCTAGGCGGCATATCTGTCAAAGAAAACGCATCTTTGATATTATCTAAACGCTCATCTCGGCTTAGCCCCTGTTGGTGAGGTCGGTCGAGTCGCTGCACACCCGTAAAAACAGGGATTTGCCAGTGAAAGCTTAGATAAGCGGTTAAAATGGCAAGCGGATCGAAGCCGCGTTGCCTAATGCGTTGTAAACTTGTTGGTACTTTAACGATTAACGAGTTTTTTGAATGACAACCTTTAGGTATATGCAGTTGTCTGATAGCTTGAATCAAAACAGGCAGATGATGTAACTGCTGCCCATTTTTGTACCCAAGCATGATTTGATTGAGGGGATATTGATAGTAGCCGCTGGCTACGCCACGGATTGAGGTTTGGCTCAATTGCAAAGTAAAAAATGACGCGGACCATGCAAACCGGCTATGGCATGGCTGACAAAGAAATTGCTGTCGATTAAACCAATGGTCATGGTGACGCGGTGCTAAGTTATCAAAGCCTGCTGCAGCGCAATCATTGATGCCACATAGTTGGCAACGGTGATGAACTTTCGCTTGATACACCAACGCCATGGCAAAGGGCAATCGCCACCAAGGCAAGGGGGCTACGATTGCCATAAACGCAGTTAAAGCCCTTTAAAATCATTGAACATGATACCAATACCGACATTGGTGCTCTTATGATTATAGTCTTGGATGTTTTCACCATAGCCATGGAATACTTGTAAAATCGCTTTCATACCGCCTGTCAATGGATAAGCATAATCCACCTGTATAGCGCCTTTATTGGTACTTGGATTATAACGCATCACACCGCCGACTGTGCTTTGGTCATTGAGCGGATACAACCAACGCACATCGCCATAGCCCATGTAGTCGCCAATATCTGGGTTATCCGAGTCTTTACTGTTTTCATATGCGATGAGCCACAGTCTTGGAATCACGGTGAGCTTGCCCCACTCCGTCCCTGCCATCGCATAGATACGATTCCAAGAACGTGATAACGGGTCTGATTGTCCATTTGATTCATGCACTAGCCCCGCGCCTAACATTCTTAATGACCCATTCCCAGGCAGATCACCCTTGATAGGCTGTGTCAAAAATATCTCTGGCTGGTAATCTGAGCTGCGAAAAGGTCTTGAACTTTTACCATTATACACTTGCCAATAAGACTGCTGGGTATAGCCAAGCCAAACATCGGCATTGGTATCGAACACATCTTGGGCAAGCTTGGTTTTCATTGAAATTTGCAGCTTGCTATCTAGATGCTGCAAATAATCTTTCGATGCGCGAACATGATCTTGGGTGGGTGAATGAATGTCATAGTTTGGCGTTGCGTTGTACCAAAGCGGCATGACATACATGGGCAAATGGGGACGTATCGTCAGTATCCCTTTGGGATCATTTTTATCCAAGTCATATAACACACTCAGTGGCGTATATCTTTCCACATCCGCTGCGGTAACCCCCACTTGCTTTAAGATTGTTTTGTCTTGCTTGTTGGGCACTAAATGATCCAGTTTTTTTTGCTCATTTTTAGTGGGGGTCGTGACGGTTGTCGTTTGATTCACGGCTAACACTGGCACCGCTTTACCTTCTTTAATACTCACTTCCAAGGTTTTGGCAATATCAAGGGGCGCCTTGGCTTCAGGTTCGATTTTACCAACGCTTATCTTGTCAAAACAAGCCAACCGCGCGACATTGTCAGTGATTTTTGAACAAGTGAGCAGCGTTTGTTGGTCGACAGAAATAACAGTTGTTTTTATTAAAGTTTTTGCTGAAGCTCTTGTTGAGGATTTTGTTGAAGTTTTTGCGTGCGTAGTTGCTGTAACTGTTAGTGTGGCTAGTATAGCAAGCGATAAAGAGGTACGGTAAAGCGTAAGTTGTGACATAGGTTGACCTTCTTACAAAAATATCGTTCATGATAGCAAAAATTGATGACAAATAGTTAACAAATGCATAATAATTTTTAACAGTAAAGTAAAATTCCAAGCAACTATTGGCTCGTCAATTATCGGTATTTCTATTGGTGCTTGTCTTGTATAGATAATTCTATTGATACTGCTGGCCTTTATATTCAAGCCATCCGTCTTGATGACGGCTAGCAGGGTCACGGTGTGTCCAATGTACAACGCCACCTTTGTCGTTATAAATATATTCACCATAAAAACGAATGGGATTTTTGGCTTGGATACCCTCGATGCGGGGTGCCAAATCAATATTATGGGCAATTAACACCGTGATGTTTGGATAGTTATCAATTTTGACTAAAAATTTTTGATGGCGGCTACCCTGGTTATCGTCTTTTAGCACTTTAATCACCGTACCACACCCTAATACCTGTCGTTTAACGCTGGGATTTTTGGCTTGATAAGCTTGATTAATTACGGCATTGTTGCATTGAAGATTTGTTGCCTGACGTTTTTTGTCAGTATAACTTGCTGAATTTTTAGCCGTCTGTTGATTGGACTTTGAGCCTGCTAACGGTGAATTTGGGCTTGCTAACTGGCTATTTCCGCTTTGGTTTTGGCTTTTATTTTGGCTGGGCTGTTGGTCGGCATTGCCTGCATGGGAACACCCAGTGACAAAAATTAGCACCCCCAAAGTTAACGGGATGGCTATAGAATTTGTTAAGTGATAGTTCAATTTTTTTTAACCTTAATGGTTGGATGAGTCAATGAATCATTTGACTAAGTTTTCTTTAACTGAGTTTAATTGGACTTAATTTAATTGGGACAAGATTTGCTCAAAATCAGGGCGTTTGACTTCACCGTTTTGTCTTGCTACCAGTTGACCGTTTTGGTAATACAACAGTACAGGCGGACCGAACACGGCTAATTTTTTATAGATTGCTTGGCTATCCGGCGTATTGTCAGTCACATCGAGTTTGACAACTTGCCAGCTGGCTAAACTTTGCGGCGGGTTGGCAAAAAGTGTTTTATCCATGATACGACATTCGATGCACCACTCTGCGGTGACATCGACGACTAGCTTTGGATATTGCGCAAGCAAGGGCTCAAGCTGTGACAGTTTAGTGATTTTAATCGTTTGAGTAGTCTTCGTTGCCGTTAACGCCGATTGCCCTGAGGTATTCATAAGCTTGTTAAGCGGCTGCCAACTATCTTGACTACCTGAGGCAGTGCCTATCACCAGACACGCTGACCAAATGCATGCTAGCAATGCTAGTGCTTGAGTGAGTAATTGACCTTTTTTGCCTTGCCAGCGCCACAGCCATAAGCCAATCACAGCAAACCACAGCGCCCATAGCATCAGCATCCAGCTTGATAGCCATATACGCTCTATCATCAATAAAGCGACGCCAAATAACAACAAACCAAAGCTGGTTTTGACCCAGTTCATCCACTCGCCTGCTTTTGGCATAAAATTACCTTGAGTGGCGCCCAGTAAAATGAGCGGTGTGGATAGCCCAAGCCCCAACAAAAACAATGCGGCAAAACCCATCACAGGATCACCCAGTGCTGCCACGCCTGCCAACGCGCCTGCAAGGGGTGCCGACACGCAAGGTGAGACAACTAGTGCAGAAAACAAGCCCGTCAAATAACTACCACTTAAGCTACCGAGTCGATTTTCCCCAATTTGGCTGATTCTCTGGAACTTGACGCGCAGCGCATGCGGCAATTGCCAGCGAATGACATCCAACATGTACAGTCCAAGCAGGATAAATAACCCTGCAAAAATTAGCAAAATGACAGGGTTTTGTAGCCAGTTTAGTATACCCAAAGATTGCCCAAATAACGCAACCACTGCCCCCAAAATGCCATAACTGGTAGCAACACCCAAGCCATAGCTGCCCGTGAGTAATAACCCTTTTTTGGCAGATGGACGATGTTGACGGGCAACGATATTGGCTACAATCGGCAGCATAGGTAACACACAAGGGGTAAAAGATAACCCCAATCCCGCTAAAAATAATAGCAATAACGCAACACCGCTATGCTTGGTTAATCCAAAAATATCTTGATTGCTAGCGCTACCCGTCAAACTCGTTGCCACCGCCGCCGATGAAGCCGCGGGTTCAGTTATGACAGTTGTTTGGATAGGTTGAAACGATGTAACGGAGGCTATAGGGGCGGATGCCGTTAACTGCGCTGTAGTTAAGACATCGGTCACTGTGGTCGATGCGACTTGCTGCGCTGCTGCGGCTGTATTGCCACTGGACAGCGCTTGTTTGGGAGACGGTGTGCTAGTTGCCTCATTGACGGTTTTAGCAGGGGTCAAGCTAGCAGATTGCTGAGTCGTTATTGGGGCGGCATCATTGGTCATCGCCAAGGTATTGGTGACTTTGGTTTGCGCCGTTTTTGACGTCATTGCGTTTGATTTTTTTGCGGCATTTTTGGTGGAAGCGGCCAATTGGGTGATGACAAATTTGGTTTTTTCAGGGGGATAGCAAAGCCCTACTTTGGCGCAGCCCTGCCATTTGACCGTAGCAGGTTGCGAGGTAATTGCTTTATCCGCGCTTAAGGTGGTTGTAGCAGTAAAGGGTTGTTCAAACACAGGCACCCGACCAAAATCCGGGTCATCCACGTAGGTCGGTGCTGCACTAAATTGTAATGGCGTCGCTGTTACCCCATCAGGCAATTGTAAGGTTAATTTATCCCGATACGCATAATAGCCTGCTTTGACATCCACATGAATGGTCACTACTTGCCCTTTTTGCTCAGTATAGACTTTAAAAGCCTCATGCACCGGTAGCGGCTTATCTTTGACTGTCAAGCTGGGATTGTCACTGCCGCCAAAAACCTCGCTTAAACTAATCGCTTGGGCGCTTGGCATAGTGAGGCTAGTGACAGCCAGTAGGGTGCCAAGTAAAGAGACATGACGACTCACGGTTCGAAAACAAAACAGTGGCTTAGGCATAGGGGACATATTTTTCAAAGACAACTTCTCATACGTTTTAAATTCATACGTTTCAGATTTATAGGTTTTAAATTTATACGTTTTAAATTGCGTAATTATACTATGACGGCTAATTTTAGCTAATCCCTGCCTAAAAACCTAGCAAAAAAAATCAGAGTGCGTGACTCTGATTTCGTTAACCCAGTAACAGCACCAAACTTATAATTTAGCAAAAATGTCTGCGTCTTGACCTTCGCCGCCTTCTTTGCCATCAGCCCCCAATGAGAACAAATCATAGGTTCTGCCTTCGGTACCTGGGATAACATATTGTAGGTCATTATCCCAGCCATCTTTCGGGAAACCGCCTTTAATATACCCGCCCTCTGGCCAGTTTTTGGCACCTTGTGGTGGCTTGTTTAGGGCTTCTAACCCTTCTTGTGTAGTTGGATAGCGACCATTGTCCACTTTAAACATATCAATGGCATTTGAGGTGGTGGATAAAGCCGTTTCGGTGGTTTTGACGCGGGCTTTGTCACTTTGACCCACCACTTTGGGCACCACAAGACCTGCCAAAATTGCCAAAATGACAATCACCACCATGACTTCAATTAAGGTAAAACCCGATTGACGATTTTTTGATACATGAGCACAACACATACGAATTTCCATTTTTTAAATTTTTAGCGCTTTTAATAACGTGTTAGGATTTTACACGGCTTTTTTGACAATTTGCATACCGATTTGGTTAATTTTGTCGGATGATTTAGCCATTAATTATTTGGCGATTAATTATTTGGCGGTTTTAGGGTTTAGCCTGCCAAATCATTCATATTGATAATCGGTAGCATCACTGCCATCACAATGGTCATGACAATCACCCCCATCAGCACCAACATCAGCGGCTCAAGTAGTGACAATAGCGTGCTAATCATATTGGTGGCTTCATTTTGCTGCATCGCTGCTGCACGCGTCAGCATGTCATCAAGCTCGCCTGAGTTCTCGCCGCTTTTAATCATCTGTACCATCATCGGCGGAAAATAATTACTGCGCTCAAGCTGGCTTGATAGGCTCGCGCCCTCGGTGACTTTTTCTGTGGCGCGCGCGATGGTATGCTTGATATGGGTATTGGTGCTGACTGCCGCGCCGATGGCTAGTGCTTCCACCAACGGCACCCCTGAGCGTACCAAAATCGCTAACGTACTGGCAAAACGTGATGCGTTCAGATTTCGCGATAATTTACCAAACACCGGCAAGCGCAAGACAAATTGGTCAAAAGTGGCTTTGCCTGCCGCCGTTTTAATAAACTTCACAAATAAAAAAACCGCACCGATTAGCCCGCCTAATATCAGCCACCACCATTGGGTTAAGAGATTAGACAATGCCAACACTACTTGGGTGATCCATGGCAGCGCTTGCTCAGATTGTTCAAACACTTTGACAATTTTTGGCACGACAAAGCTCATCAAGCCCACCACCACTGCCACCGCCATCATCAGCAAGATTATCGGATACACCATCGCGCCTTGTACCTTTTTTTGCATGGCAAAGCGATTTTCGGTGTAATCGGCTAACTGGTTTAAAATCAAATCCAAATGTCCCGAGCGCTCACCTGCGGCAATGGTGGCGATATAAATCGCTGGAAAATTACCAGAGTCTTGTAGCGCGCTCGCTAGGCTATAGCCTTCCAATACTTTGCCGCGCACGCCATGCATCAACGCTTTGACATGCGGTTTTTCACTTTGTTTGGCAATCGCTTGCAACGCTTGTTCAATCGGTATCGACGCTGCCAACAACACCGACAATTGGCGGGTGATTAATGCCAAATCATACGCGCCCACCCCTTTTTGCCACAATCGGTTGCGACTGACATCGGTTTTTTGCACAGGTGAGACTTCGACAGGCAGTAAATTTTTATCGCGCAGTTGTTGGCGGATTAGCCTAGCAGAATCGCCTTCAAGAATACCTTGGTGTGACTTGCCTTGGGTATCCATGGCTTTGTACTGAAATGCGGGCATGTGAGTTCCCAACGGGTAAAATTAGCGTTATTTTAAAGGCTTAATAGGCTGAAATAAAGACTCGTTTTCATTGGAATCATATTGTACCAACACCGATAGCTCATCGCGCAAGTCTTGTTTGTTAAAGCTATTGACCTCAGTAATCAGCATTTTCTCGATTCGTTTGTCAACGGCGTATTCACTGATTTGCGCACAATAGATGGCTAATTGATAAACTTGCGCTTTGAGCGACTCATCGAGTGACTGCAATAGTCTCACTAATTCTGCCACATTGATGACTTGGTAAGGGTAATTGGGAATCGCTGCCTCTTTTAATGGCGTGACTGAATAGTTGACACCGAGATGGGCGAAATAATAACAACTAAATAGATAACCTAAAATATGCCCGACAAAATAACCCCGGTCATTGTGATAGCATGCCACGCCCAAAAACTGAATCACGGTCGCCGCCAAACTATGCTCAAGACCACGGAAATCAGCGGATGATGGCATCAAGCCTACCGTTGGCAGGTTCATTAAATTTTTGCTTTGGCTGACAATCTGCCAACCAATCGGTCGCTGCGGCGGTAAATGATGGCTAATCGACATCACCAAATCATCGACGATATGTAAATTATTGAACAAATGCTGCAGTTGCATCAGCCCAACATTATCGCGCATATTTAAATATTTGGCGACTTGCAGTTTTTTAGTTTCAATAAACTGGGATTTTTTACTGGAGATATAAAATAACAGTTGGTGGGGTTGGGAGTGTTCAAAATACTCGGTCACTGCGTTTTCTTGTGCATGAAACACGGCCGTGTATTGGCTGGTAACATCCATTGGGTTAACACCACGATGGTCCATCGCAGGGTCTTCTGGATTGGGCTTGATGTGCAAGCCATGTGCTTCGACAGGTTGACCTTTGGTAGTTGAAGTTTCCATGTTGGCAATCGCAGCTGATAAAATATGGGACAGTGCTTGTCACTATATCATACCCCTGTCGACATAACCTAACAGATATTGCTATGAAAATAGACTGGGCATTCTTAGTTGCGATAAAACTCGCTCTAAGACATAAAGATTGCTATAAAAGTGGCGATAACCACAAAACCGCAGCAAACCTGCTTTTTTGTGGTTACTCAGGGTTCTCGATTACTGACTCATTCCTCGCTCAAGCTGTCAGCAAAATGCACACCCTCGGTTCGAAACGACTGGCGATATTTTCGTGGTGACATTTTATAGACGCGTTTGAATGCTTGGCTAAAGGTACTATCGGAGGCATAACCCACTAACTCACTGATACGGCTGATGCTATTTTCTTGTAGTCGTAAATAACGCGCCGCAAGACGAAGTCGATAGTCCGTTAAATAAGTTAACGGCGGCACCCCCACCACTTCACGAAAATGTTCGGCAAAACTACTGCGTGACATCCCGGCGACTTCAGCTAACTTATGAATGGTCCAATTGGTCTCAGGTCGATCATGCATGACTGCCAACGCCTTGGCAAGGTAAGGGTCTTTCACAGCTTTTAGCCAATTATCTGTCGCTTCAGGCAAATCCTCAATATAGTTGCGTACACACTCAATCATCAAAATACTGGCGATACGATTGATAATGGTCATTTTACCAAGTCGATTCTGCTCAGACTCTAATGCCAAAAATTTGACACCCAACTCAAGCATAATCATTTTTTGCTCATCGTTTGATTCGCTTTCTGGCAAAATTTCTGGTAAAGCGCTGAGTAACGGGCGCGTAATCTCTCGATCGTAATGGCATACAATCGCCACCATTTCAGTTGTTTGCGCTGGCTCATCACCTTTGCTAGAAATCGCAGGTTTACCCAAGTTGATAGTTTCAACAGTCTGGTTGCTTAATAACGGGGCAATGTCAATTGATGGGATATCCGATTGCCCTACACCACAAACAAGGTGTTTTTTGCCGCCTGGCACCATGACCACATCGCGCGCGTGTGCGTTGCGATATACATCATCGACCTTAATACTAATCCCACCTGTGGTAACCAAATAAAACACGATACAATCTTTTTTATCTAACTCAAACGACCACTCCCCAGTGGCGTGTATATAGTGATACTGAGTTTGATACAAATGTATATCTTCAAGCAACATACTGAGTGCATCCATTAATTTTTCCTAAGTTATCAACACAGCAATTTAAAAAAATGCAACATAAACTACAAACGAGCTAACTTACAAGCCAAACTTTGGTAATTGGACTTGAGATAAAAATTTAAAGACGTATACATAAACCGTCATCCTCGTTATCAGCAATCATATCATCTTTTACAGGCGCTGCTAGTTAAGTTTGAGTCTGTAGGGCTACTAAAACTCAGTATCACCGTCCGCAAAAATGCTTTATTTTTCAAATATTTCAAAGGGCATGGCATAACAGGTAATAATAGGTAGCGGACACTTGTTATGGTTTATACACTAACGATAGGATGTTTGGGTGTTTAAGCAAATAAATAAGTGAATAAATAGCTAAGCAACTAAACCTAATTAGCCAAATCAGCCATTTGGCTTTCTTTTGATTTTGATTTATTATCATGCTTTATTATCAATGGCTTAACTATAATCTATAACCATTACATCATCGCTGTGAATCTATGAATGCTCATCACTTGCGTAAACAGTTACGTCAACAACGTCTACGCTTATCCAAGCGCCACCGTAATCGCGCCGCTTATCAAGCACGACGAGGTTTAAACCGACTACAGCATCCTGCTTTAACTGGCAAAAACGTCAAGATCGGGATTTTTGCAGATGCCTTTGGGGAGATGCCTACCCAACCGCTGATGGATTGGGCAAGGCAGCGCGGTTATCGTATTTATTTACCTGTCGTCACTGGCAAACATCAGCCGCTCGTATTTATCCAATTTAGCCAAAAAACTTGGCGACAATCTCGCCTACCCAAACATCCACTGGGTATGCGCCAACCTGAGAAAGGAAAAATGCTTAACGTAGCGGCGCTTGATGTATTATTTATGCCGTTAGTGGCAGCGGATAAAATTGGCAATCGTATGGGGATGGGTGGTGGTTACTATGACCGCACCTTAGCCAAGGTTAAAAGCAAACCGCTTAAAATTGGCTGGGCTTATGATTTTCAATTGGTTGAAAAATTAAATGCTAATCCTTGGGATATCACGCTTGACGCCTTAATCACGCCGAGTAACCTATGGATATTCCGACGCTATTTGGTGTCTAAAGAATGAATGGATAATAATTAGATGAACGATAAAAAAAACAATGACAGCATTCCAACTACCGCTTCAGATTCACCCACTAATAATGCCAAATTAACTGAAAATCTTAATGAATTAAGCGATGCAGAAATTGCCAGTGTCATGAATCCCGCTAGGTTAAATCAACTTTTAACCCAAGCTGATGCCTTTACCCGAGTGAATTCTGAAGACTTGGACGACTTTTAGATATATATAAATTAGACACGCATAAATTAGAGACGTATAAATTAGCCTAAAAAATTAGACAAGGATACATCAATATCACAGCGACATTAGGCTCAGTGCACGATTACCGTGGTTATTTTTAGCACTTTGTTATCATTTTATCGCCCTTGGCTGGTCGTTTTTTCCCCCTTTGTGTGACCAGCCTTGCAATTTTTTGCATTGACGCCATTTATATTTTTAAGTCTATCAGCAAGCCATCATTTGCTCACAAATGGTCAGTTGCTTGTTGTGTTATTTAAGGGGACATAGTATATGCAAGATGATGTTTTAATGACAAATCCAGAATCATCTGAATCGCAAGAATTCACTACGCTACCATTGTTAGCTTTACGTGACGTTGTGGTATATCCACAAATGCAAATCGCTTTATTTGTGGGTCGTACGCCTTCAGTTAAAGCAGTCGAGCTTGCGCAAAACGAATTCGACAATAAAGTATTGGTGGTGGCACAAAAAGACTCACTATCTGAAGACATTGATGCCAGTAATCTATTTGAATATGGTACGGTGTGCCGTGTCGTCAATACCATGCCACATGAAAATGACGAAAATTGCATCAAAGTGCTGATTGAAGGTCTGTACCGTGCCAAATTGGTCGACATCCAAGACACCGATGAGGAAGAAGCGGTATTACTTGCCGATTTTGAAAAAGCGCCTATCACCGTGAATATGACGGCTAAAACGCAAAAATCGCACAAAGAAGCATTAGTTGCTTTGTTTAGCAAATATGCGGAAAATCGCCTACGTAACTCACGCGAGTTGATTCGTGTGGCTGAGCGTATTACCCAACTTGAAGAATTGGTATATTTCATTGCGACGCGTGTCTCACTTAATTTATCGATTAAACAAAACTTCTTGGAAGTCGATGATTTGACTGCGCATATCAAAGCGTTGTCAGACTATTTGATTCAGCAGAGTGCTGAGCACAATATCGAGCAAGAATTACAAGAAGCGGTCCGTCGCCAGATGGAAAACAACCAGCGCGAGTATTTCTTAAATGAGAAAATGAAAGCGATAAAATCTGAGCTTTCTGACCTTCATGAAGAACGCGGTGAGAATTATGAAGATGACGATATTGCTGAGCTAGAAAAACGTTTAGCGGAAGCCGATTTGCCAGAAGCGGTGCGTAAAAAAGCAGAAAATGAGTTTCGTAAACTCAAAACCATGCCTGCTGCCTCTTCTGAGTCATCAGTCGTGCGTAACTATGTCGAGTGGATTTTAGATACGCCTTGGAACAAAACCAGTGATGTCTCAATCGACCTTAACAAAGCCCATGACGTGCTTGACACTGACCATTATGGTTTACAAGACGTGAAAGACCGCATCTTGGAGTTCTTGGCAGTGCAATCTCGCGTGGATACTTTAAAAGGTCCCATTCTTTGCTTGGTAGGTCCGCCTGGGGTGGGTAAAACTTCTTTAGGTGAATCCATTGCCCGTGCGACAGGTCGTGAGTTTATCCGTATGGCATTGGGCGGCGTGCGAGACGAAGCCGAAATCCGTGGGCATCGACGTACCTATATCGGCGCTATGCCAGGTAAAATCGTACAATCACTCTCAAAAGTGGGCGTAAAAAATCCGCTATTCTTACTCGATGAAATCGATAAAATGGCGCAAGATTTTCGTGGTGACCCTGCTTCAGCGCTGCTTGAAGTGTTAGACCCATCGCAAAATCATAGCTTTAACGATCACTACTTGGATATGGATTTAGACTTATCACAAGTGATGTTTATCTGTACCGCCAATAGTATGGATATCCCGCCTGCGTTACTTGACCGTATGGAAGTGATTCGTCTGCCGGGTTATACCGAAGATGAGAAAATCAGCATCGCGGATAAATACTTAGTACCAAAAGCGATTCAACAAAATGGCTTAAGTGATACTGAAATTGATATCACCGATGAGGCAATCAAAGCGATCGTACAGCGTTATACCCGTGAAGCAGGTGTGCGTAACCTTGAACGTGAAATCAACAAAATCGCCCGCAAAGTGGTGAAACAAAATGTTGAATCATCGGGCAAAGACAAAGCGGAAGATAAAACCGCGGCACACAAATTAACGGTCGATAGTTCAAATGTCGCTGATTACTTGGGTGTGTACCAATTCGATTATGGCTTGGCAGAGCAAGAACCTGAAGTCGGTCGTGTCACAGGTTTGGCTTGGACACAAGTCGGTGGTGAGCTGTTGACCATTGAAGCGGTTGCGGTGCAAGGTAAAGGTGAGCTAAGTTTTACAGGTTCACTGGGTGATGTGATGAAAGAGTCAATTCGTGCGGCGATGACGGTGGTCCGTGCCCGTGCTGATAGCTTAGGCGTCAGCTACGATAAGCTCAAAGGCACAGATATCCACGTGCATATGCCAGAAGGTGCGACCCCCAAAGACGGTCCATCCGCCGGTATTGCGTTAACGCTTGCGTTAGCCTCTGCGATGACAGGTATTGCCATTCGCCCCGATATTGCCATGACGGGTGAAGTTACTTTGCGTGGCAAAGTGCTACGTATCGGTGGCTTGAAGGAAAAACTGCTTGCAGCGCATCGTGGCGGTATCAAACACGTATTGATTCCAAAATCCAATGAGCGTGACTTGATTGATATTCCTGATAATGTCAAACAGGGCTTAAGCATCCAGCCAGTAGAAACGATTGATGAAGTATTTAAAGCCGCTTTGGTATCACAGCCTGTGGCGTTAAAACCCAATCAATTGCCAGTCGATGCCAGTGACGTTAGTTTAAAAAGCTAATTTAAAAAGATAAGCTGCCACTGAAGTAAAAACTGAAATAAAAAATAATGAAGTACAAAAAAAGCTGAGATTAATTCTCAGCTTTTTTTATGCAGGCAAAATTATTCAACCGATTTTTCCCGTGGCAAATCACCTTCTTGAGAAGCTGATGCCATGTCTTTATCCAATTCATAGAAGTTTTGGTTATCTGCCTTATCTTTTGATGCCAAGGCAAATTTATCACGTAGGTTATTGATTAACGCTTCTTCTTCAATTTGTTCTTTGACAAACCATTGTAAGAAATTAAACGTTGCCCAATCGCGCTCTGCCATGGCTTGGTCCACAAGTGCATAGATTTTTTTTGAATTTTCTAACTCATGTTGCCAAACGTCTTCGATACAGGTTTCAAGACTGACAGGGTTGTCACGCGGTGCGGGAATCGCTTCAATTTTAGCTTCGCCACCACGCTCATTGATATAGGCCAAAAATTTGAACATATGGTTACGTTCTTCAGCCGAATGCTTGTAGAAAAAATCTGCAATGCCTGGGTAATTGTTCACTTCTGCCCAGCTACCGAGCGCAATATACGCCTGCGCTTGCGTGGCTTCTTCCATCATTTGCTTGTTTAACGCTTGTTCCATTGTGTCTGAAATACGCTTATCGTTTGACATGTTATTTTCCTCTGATGATTTTTTTGTGGCTAATTTTATAAGATGGCTAATCTTGACTAGACAACGTTATCTTATGATTGGCTACCAAGATTGGCTATATAGTTGTTAAGGATAAAATAGAGCATTACCAACACTATTGCCGTTGTTTGCCGTTAATTGCATTGTCGTGAATTACGAGTTACATTGGTAATGACGCTCACAGTATAGATAAAAAGCGGGCAATAAACAGGATTTTTTACTCAATTTAGCTGAAAGATACACAAGCCTTTAACATAAAAATGCCGGGTAAAACGCGCAAGGTTACCCCAAATTTTCCTCGCTATTCAATCGCTTTGTTTTGCGTCGCCAACCAACTAAACACACAATTAAGTACCATTAAAATCGTTAAAAACCCCATCGATAGTGTCCAAGTATAACTCAAGTCTTTAAGCCACCCTGTCACAATCGGACCGGTTATCGCGATACTATAACCCACTGTTTGTGCCATCCCCGACAGTTCAGCGGCTTGTTGACTATCCTTTGATTTTAAGGTAAAAATCATCATACATAAGGTGAAAATCACCCCACATCCAAAGCCTGATGCAATACTCCAAACCCATACCCAGCCTTGCAGGGGCAAAAACCCAAAGCCAAACACACCCACCAAGTTTCCCACTGCGGCAAGCAACGCTAAAGTGCGTAAATTCCACTGGCTAGAAACCCATTTGGTCAACAGTAAAATCGAAGGAAAAGCGACCAATTGAAACACCATGCCCACGTTGCCTGCTTGCGCTTTGCTCAGCCCTTTATCAATGAGTAAGGACGGTAAAAAACTGGCAAGCGTATAATAAAGTAGTGATTGCAAACCCATAAACGCACTAATCCACCACGCCATCGGGATTTTCCAGACTGACTTTCGGCTTGGTTGTGCTGCTTCGGCAACCGCTTGGTTGATGATATTATCATCATGGGTGCTAATTTTTTGCCGTAACCGCAAATGGGCGACCATTAGCCAAGCTGCTACCGCTGCCACGGAGACCCAGCCCCATACCCCCAGTGCAAATTGCCAGTTGGACAAGCTGACAAGCCACATCGCAATGCCTGACGCAAAGCCGGCAAACACCGATAAAAACATCGAATAGCTTCCCATCACCAGCCCAATGTGATTGGGGGTGTATTTTTTGATGACGGCAGGGATTAACACATTGCCGAGTGAAATCGCCAACGATAGCAGCACCGTACCCGCTAGCAAAAATCCTAATTGCGGATGCGCCACCCGCACAAAAATACCGATAGCAAGCAAACTGGTTGCCAAAATCATGGTGTTTTCTAAGCCAATCCGCCGTGACAGCATAGGCGCAACAAACGAACTCGATGCAAATGCCATGACAGGAATCGTACCAATCAAACCAATGGTTTTGGTCGTTAACCCCAAATCTTGCTGAACCAGTTTTGCTACCGCACCAAACCCAATAATGGGCGCGCGCATATTGATAGCCAATAATAAAATGGCAATGACTACCGTGATAATTAATGCCTTGATCGGGGCAGTTGCTACCGACATCTGAGACGCGTTAGCAGCAGGGAGAATATTCGACTCGCTCGATTGCGACGCTGAGAATTTCATACATCTTCCAAAATTTTAACTAGGTAACTTATTATCAAGGATGATTTAATAAGCTTATTTTAATGGGCTTGTTTTAACGGGCTTGGTTTAACAGGCTTGAGTTAAAAGGTTATCTTTTAACATATTCGTCAAGCCAGCGCACGGTTTATTCACATAACGGCTAAAAATTCACTGTCTATCCGTCTTGCTCAACCGTTGAGCCCAAATTTTATGATATTAGTGGGCTGCGGTAGATAAATTTTTAACCAATTTATGCTACTATGTATTGTTTGTGCCAGCCTTTGGCGCATTGGTTTGGTAAATTGACTTAGCAAATTGACTGGCCACATTGATTTAACACATTGATTATCTTGTAAGGATTTGTCATGGTGGATACGCTTACTTCAAACGCAGATGCAACACCCGAAATTAACACTCGACTGTGGAGTACCTTGATTCGCAACCTAACGCCCTATACACCGGGTGAACAGCCCAAGCATGACAATCTGTGTAAGCTTAATACCAATGAAAACCCTTTTCCACCCTCCCCCAAAGTCGCTGAAGCCATCGCACAAGTTTTGCTCAATCAAGCCGATCATTTAAAGCGCTACCCCGCCCCAGAATCCGATGAACTCCGTGCGGTGATGGCACAAGTTTATCAGGTAGCCCCCAATCAAATTTTTGTCGGTAATGGTTCTGATGAAGTTTTGGCGCATATTTTTGCTTGTTTTTTTGTCAAAGACCGTTCGGTATTAACCCCTGATATTAGTTACAGTTTTTATCCTGTGTATGCCGATACTTTCCACGTGGATTTGGTGACCATTGCGCTCAAAGCCGATTTTAGCATTGATGTTGATGACTATCGCCGCCCGTGTAGTGGTATTATTATTGCCAATCCCAATGCACCAACTGGGGTGCTTTTGCCGCTGGCGGATATTGAAAAACTTCTACAAGAACATCGCAATGCGGTGATTGTGATTGATGAAGCGTATATCGATTTTGCAGACACACCCAATGCCTCTGCCGTCAGTTTGATTGATAAATATGATAACCTAGTGGTGACCCAAACCTTTTCAAAGTCTCGCTCGTTAGCAGGGCTGCGTGTCGGCATGGCGTTTGCCAATCACTCACTCATTGAAGCATTAAATCGCTATAAAAATAGTTTTAACAGCTATCCCCTAGATCGCCTTGCCCAAGCAGGTGCAGTTGCCAGCTTACAAGATAACGATTATTTTGTTGCCTGCAACCAAAAAGTCATCGCACTACGCCATGATGTCACGCAAGCTTTGACCCAATTAGGCTTTACTGTCTTGCCTTCACAAGCCAACTTTGTGTTTGCCAAACCACCTGCTTTAATGGGGGAAACCATACAGGTATTTGAAAAATTGCGGGCGCAAGGGGTGATTGTTCGTCATTTTAACAAACCAAAAATTAGCGATTATTTGCGTATCACCATCGGCACGGCAGAACAAAATCAGCGCTTACTAGATACCTTAACAAATTTGGTTTGACCGCTGTGAGTGACCCTAGCATTCAGTTTTTTATCAAATGCCAAAATATCGAAACAGGCGAGGTGGTGACTTATCGCTTTGCTCATCAAGCACAGTTATTGGCATTTAGCCAGCAGCTGGGTCGCAAAAAATTGGCGATTGTGGATACCCATATCGCCTTTTATGATATTGAGCTAGTGTTTAATCCATTTGAGGACGAAAGCGTGCCCATCAGTGCAGCTGAACTCAATACCGCACTTGATGGCAGGTTGTTGTAACTTTACTGGTGCAATATTTTTAGTAAATTTCCTACTTTATCAAAACATTCTTGGTATTCTGCCTCACAGTCTGACGCAATCGTGATGCCGCCGCCTGCCCACAGACTAACATTATTATCTAAAGCTTGTAGCGTACGAATCAGCACATTCCATTGCCCTGTGCCATCAAAATTGAGATACCCCATCGTACCACAGTAAGCCCCGCGCGGTTTGGCTTCCAATTCATTGATGATTTCTACTGCGCGCTTTTTGGGTGTACCGGTAATCGAGCCAGCAGGCAGACTTTCAAATAATACAGTCCAAGGGCTGATGTTATCTTTGAGCGTGGCGGTGATGGTACTCACCATATGGTGCACATTGCTAAAACTTTCGATATCAAACAGTTTTGGGACTTTTACCGTCCCAGTTTTGGCATATTTGCCCAAATCATTGCGCAGTAAATCGACAATCATGACATTTTCGGCGATGTCTTTTTCGCTGCTAGCAAGTTCATTTTTATTGGCTTGGTCAGCAGCTACGTTTTGTCCGCGTGGGCGCGTGCCTTTTATCGGTTTGGTAATGATGCAATTTTCGCCTTGCGCGTTTTTTGCAAAGGTAAAAAACAACTCTGGCGAGCAGCTTAGTAACTCGTAATTGCCGAGTGCTAGATATCCTGCAAACGGCGCCTGGGTGGACTGATGCAAGCTTGGCAAATAATCGACCAACTGCTGATTGGATAACTCACCTTGCCAGCACTGAGTAAGATTAATCTGGTAACAGTCCCCTGCTTTTAAATAGTCTTGGATTTTGTTAAAAGCTTGGTGGTACGCAGATTTTTGCCATAAAGGTGACAAGCTAAGCGGCTTTGGTGTAGGAAGGTTGGCGTCACTGACTAAATTATTCAGCCAGTTTTCGATGGTGACGGCTTGCGCCATGGCTTCCTCAGTGGTGGTATGTAAATGCCACTTCCCGTATTGATAGGTCAAATAAATATCATAATGTCCCAAAAATAGTTGCGGCTGATTGGGCGTTAAGTAACTGGCTTCCCCGTGAGTTGCACTTGCTTGCACATGGTTTGCATTTGCTAAATGATGCGCTGATAAATCGTAGCTAATAAACCCCATCAGGCCATCTTGGTAGCCCACATTAGCGGTATGTTGGATAGCAGACTGCTTAGATGATAGCTGCTGGTGTTGATAAGCCTCAAGCACAGCAGTTAATTCGCCAATATCAATACCCTTAGTTGCCCTATCAGTGGCAGTATCAGCACCAGTGTTAATCACAGTATCACAGTACCCAACATCATCGAATGAGCAATTTTGACGTTGCTTTTGGGTAAGCTGATTTTGAGAATGTATTTCAAAAATTGTTTTTGGCAATAAACCGATAACATTTTGACCCTCGTTATCGAGCCAAATCGGATAGATTGCATGATTATTGGTCGCATTAAACTGCTGTAACAGGGTGATGAGTTGAGAGGGCGCAAGATGTTGTAAACTTGGCATTGGGTACATGCTTTACCTTTATGATTATATGTAGCGTCAAAAAAGCGATGACAATCGGGTAACTGTCATCGCCTATTTTTAATCAATTATGACGGTCCATCAGTATTTATTCAACAAACTTTTTGATGATTAAACTGGCATTGGTACCACCAAAGCCAAAGCTATTGGTCATAATCGTATTAAGATTTGCATCCCGTTTCTCACGCACAATATCAAAATCTTTGGCTTTTTCATCCAAGTTTTCAATATTGATATTGGGCGCAATAAAGCCTTGATTGAGCATCAATAAACAATAAATTAATTCTTGCACCCCTACCGCGCCCAAACTATGACCTGTCATTGATTTGGTTGAGCTAATCGGGGGTACATCACCACCAAACACCTGGCGAATCGCTTCAAGCTCAGTAATATCCCCAATCGGCGTACTGGTACCATGGGTGTTGATATAGTCAACCGTGGTTAAGCCTGCTTGTTTAAGCGCTTGTTTCATACAGTTAATAGCACCTACGCCACTGGGTGCCACCATATCCGCACCATCAGAGCTTGCGCCATAACCGACAATTTCTGCTAATATTGTTGCGCCATGTTGTTTCGCAGAGTCTAGGCTCTCAACCACAACCATACCGCCACCGCCTGCAATCACAAAGCCGTCTCGATCTGCATCGTAAGGGCGACTGGCGAGTTGCGGCTTGTCATTATATTGTGTGCTCATCGCACCCATACCATCAAACATACAAGATTGTGTCCAGTCTTCTTGCTCGCCGCCCCCTGCAATCACAATGTCTTGCTTACCCAATTGAATCAGCTCCATGGCATGACCCACACAATGCGTTGAGGTCGCGCAAGCTGATGCAATAGAGTAGCTAACCCCGCCAATCTTTAACCCCGTTGCAACACTGGCTGATACCGTACTTGCCATGGTTTTTGGCACTGCCATCGCGCCGACACCGCGCAAGCCTTTTTCGCGCATTGCGTCGACCGCTGCCGCCACATCGGCACTCGATGCCCCACCTGAACCTGCTACCACGCCGATATTAGTGTTATGGGCAATATCTGCTAATGACAATCCTGCTTGCTCGATTGCTTGTAGCGCACTTAGATAGGCGTATAAACTGGCTTTTGACAAAAAGCGTTTAAGTTTGCGATCGATATTCGAGGTATCTAGGTTATCGTCATCAATACTACCTGAGACACAGGCTTTAAAGCCTTTTTCTTGATAAATTGGATTAAATACCAAGCCCGATTTGCCTTGCTGTAGCGACTCGCTGACTGTGGCTAAGTCATTACCAATACACGAGATAAGTCCTGCCCCTGTGATTACAACGCGCTGCATATACCATTCCTTTTGGTTTAATCAATTGATGATAAATATCACGCTATTGTACCCCTCTGGATTTCACCTGCCTAGTTTTTCCCCAAAAATGTTACAAAATATTTCTTACGCCACAGCTATTCATCACGTTTATAGTTAATTATCTTGTCTTTACCAAAATTCGATATATGCGAAACACTCAAACAAATCGACAAAAGCTATCATTGTGTAACGTCTCTTTACGCATTAAAGTTGAAAAGTGCGGTCACTTTCTTTACGCTGTTCAACTAAAGTATTATTTTCCAATAAAAAGCATAATATTAAGGATAACTCTCATGTCAACCTCTATTTCTATTAGCCGCCGTGTCTTTGAAGCCCTAGGTCAAAAATTAGCACAACTGAGCGCAAAAGACACAATACAAACCAAACCCCTAGCAGATATTGATTTTGATAGCCTTCAACGAGCCTTATCAAACGATAAAAATGCGTTTCATGAGCATATTCCCAAACTATCAAAAAAATTACTCGGTAAAACCCCATTTGGCAGCTATACCAAAATGGCGACCTCAATAATCCCCAAGGCAAGTTTTGATAAAGCCACGGATGCGGTTTTTTCCCAAGTCGGTAAACTGTCGCAAAATTGGGCAAATTTTGATTTGGCGCGTGATGCGCGTTTTAAAGACACTTTGGTTGCTAGTGAACGACAAGCCTTAGCTCGTAGTATTGGCGATCAAAACCGTGCTTTAGCTACCTTGGGTGGACTTAGTAATTTGGCAGGTTTACCCGGTATTTTGGTAGATACAATGTGGTTGTTGGCGGTGTGTTTACGGACGATTTTCCAAATCAGTGCAATTTATGACCGTCCGTTGACGGGACAACAAGGTATCGCCATCGCTTATGAAATTTTAGCTAAAGTGGATCTCAATAAATTGCAAGAAAAGCAAACTTTGCTCGCAGGCTTGGGTATATTTGAAGCGATGACCGACCAGTCGATTGAAGAATATAGAGCGGCAGTGCTTGCCGAAGAAGACAGCCAATCAGCGATGGGGATATTAACCAAACTAGAAGAAATATCGACACAGTTTAACATTAACATTGAGCAGTTTAATTTCGGTTTTTTACATAAAGTTATTCCACTCACTGCGGTTGGCTTGGGTACGGCTTACAACAATATTATTATCAATGAAGTGATTGAAATTGCGATGTCGGTATTCGCCCCCGCGCCGAAGTTGACGCATATGACTGAAGAATAATCTTGCGCTAATATAACCAGGTAAAAGCTAGCTGTCTGGCTTTTACCTTTTTTATTAGTTGTAGCGAGTGCTTATTAATTTAAGGCTAGTTACGATAAAGTTCGTTACTTTAAGTCATGTCACACAAACTTTTACACAACCCGTCAGCAACGTCACATTTTTAGTTATCAATATCAACGTTATTCACCAAATCTAAAAAGACCAACCCGCTTAAATTTGGCAAAATAGATTTAACAACGGATGACAAGCTTAATAACCACTAACAACCCCAATAAATAAAAGTAAAATGTCAGTACATCACGTTGTTAATTTAAAAAAATTATAAAAAAAATAAGAAATTTAAAATTACAATTACTTAAAACCACCATCATTAAATTGAATTTTTTGGAATCATTGAATAATAACAATAAATAATAACTTGAGCTAGAACCGATGCGTTGACTTTTAACCGATAAGTTTCTTAAGGTTTTCAAAGTTAGCGCATTGGTTCTTTTAGTTTTAGTCTTTTTTATTTTAGTCTATTGTGATGTAATTCACAGTGTGTTAGATACTCTGTGCTCGATAAGCACGATGTTTGATAATTTGCCTTTCCCCACTTTTTTCAAATTTTTCTAACAATCACCATTCGCATCTTCTAGGTGATTTTTTAGTTGATAAAACCAACAAAAATCTCTATAATACGCTGTCCTAAAAATAGCTTATTAGCGGTTTTTAGAGATTTTTTGACAACAAACGGGAGAGAGTGCCTTATGGCAACTACAAATCAATTAATTCGTAAAGGTCGCAATACCATTACTGAAAAATCAAAAGTGCCAGCATTAAAAGCTTGCCCACAACGCCGTGGCGTGTGTACCCGTGTATACACTACCACACCAAAAAAACCAAACTCAGCGATGCGTAAAGTATGCCGTGTACGTTTGACGTCAGGTTTTGAAGTATCAAGCTACATCGGTGGTGAAGGTCACAACCTACAAGAGCACAGTGTTGTACTTATCCGTGGTGGTCGTGTAAAAGACTTACCAGGTGTTCGTTACCATACCGTTCGTGGCGCACTTGACTGTGCAGGCGTAAAAGATCGTAAACAAGGCCGCTCAAAATACGGCGCAAAACGTCCTAAAGCATAATTTTAGCCGTTTTTTACCCCATTTTTTAACATTGTTTGCATAGTTGATTATAGTTTTGCAACACTATGCAGTAAGGCTGGTGAAAAGCAACCGCTTAGCTACCAGACTACCCTGAATACACAAGGAAATTATCATGCCTAGACGTCGTGTCATCGCTGCCCGTGAAATCCTACCAGATCCTAAATTTGGTAGCAAAACACTTGCTAAATTCATCAACCATGTAATGGTTGACGGTAAAAAATCAGTTGCAGAATCAATCGTATACGGTGCATTAGACCGTGTTGTAGAAAAAAACTCGGGCGTTGATCCTGTCCAGTTTTTTGAAGATACGTTAGAAAGAGTTCGCCCAATGGTGGAAGTAAAAGCTCGCCGTGTGGGTGGTGCTACCTACCAAGTTCCTATGGAAGTACGTCCCTCCCGTCGTACTGCATTAGCAATGCGTTGGTTAGTTGATGCGGCTGCAAAACGTTCTGAAAAATCTATGGCTTTACGTTTAGCAGGTGAATTGCTAGACGCAGCTGATGGCAAAGGTAATGCACTGAAAAAACGTGACGAAGTTCACCGTATGGCTGACGCAAACAAAGCGTTCTCACACTATCGTTTCTAATTGATACTGATTGCTATCACCTAGGTAGCAATTAGCTTATAATAAGATAGATGATATTGGGTGACTTGAAGTTTGCAAATTCAGCCCAATATTTCATATTGAAAAAGAAGCTTGTCATGCGTTTGTCATGGCAAGCTCTTATCATACAGCACTTATGTCAAGAGTAAGGCTTTCTTTTATCTAGTTGGTTGTCGATCTTTCAATCAAATGTTAAAACTAATTATTATTCATTTTAAGACATAACTGTTTATTGATAATGGAATAATTTTAATCTTTAGTCCTTAGGAATTAACTATGGCACGTACAACACCCTTAAATCGCTACCGTAATATCGGTATCTCTGCACATATTGATGCGGGTAAAACGACAACAACTGAACGTATTTTGTTTTATACAGGTAAAAACCATAAGCTAGGTGAAGTGCATGAAGGTGCTGCAACCATGGACTGGATGGAACAAGAGCAAGAGCGTGGTATTACTATTACCTCAGCGGCAACGACTTGTTTCTGGTCTGGTATGGGTCATCAATTCCCAGAGCATCGCATTAACATCATTGACACCCCCGGTCACGTTGACTTCACCATTGAAGTAGAACGTTCAATGCGTGTACTTGACGGTGCATGTATGGTTTACTGTGCGGTTGGTGGTGTACAGCCTCAGTCAGAAACAGTATGGCGTCAGGCAAACAAATATAAAGTACCACGTCTTGCGTTCGTAAACAAAATGGACCGCACAGGAGCAAACTTTTTCCGCGTTGTTGACCAAGTAAAACAACGTCTTGGGGGTAACCCAGTACCTGTGGTTGTGCCAATCGGTGCAGAAGATACCTTTGAAGGGGTTGTTGACCTTCTAGAGATGAAAGCCATCATTTGGGATGTCGCTTCTCAAGGTATGAAATTTGAATATGCAGAAATTCCTGCTAACTTGGTTGATACCGTCGATGAATGGCGCAGCAACATGGTTGAGGCAGCGGCTGAATCTTCAGAAGAGTTGATGGATAAATACCTAGAAGAAGGTGATTTATCACGTGAAGATATCGTAGCAGGCTTACGTGCACGTACCTTAGCGGGCGAAATTCAACCAATGCTTTGTGGTACTGCGTTTAAAAACAAAGGCGTACAACGTATGCTTGATGCGGTTATCGAATTCTTACCAGCACCAAATGACGTTGATGCGATCAAAGGTGTGTTAGATGACAAAGCTGAAACTGAAGCGACGCGTGAATCATCGGATGATGCACCATTTGCTGGTCTTGCGTTCAAAATCATGAATGACAAATACGTGGGTAACTTAACCTTCGTACGTGTTTATTCAGGTGTTGCTAAACAAGGTGACTCTGTTTATAACCCAGTGAAAATGAAACGTGAGCGTATTGGCCGTATCGTTGAGATGCACGCTAACTCACAAAAAGAAGTGGATGAAGTTCGCGCAGGTGACATCGTTGCATTTGTAGGTCTAAAAGATGTAACCACAGGTGATACCCTATGTGACGAAAACAATATCATTACCCTTGAGCGCATGGAATTCCCAGATCCTGTTATTTCATTGGCAGTGGAACCAAAAACCAAAGCTGACCAAGAAAAAATGTCAATCGCGCTTAATCGTTTGGCAAAAGAAGACCCGTCATTCCGTGTTCACACCGATGAAGAATCTGGTCAGACTATCATCAGCGGTATGGGTGAGCTTCACTTAGAAATTCTTGTTGACCGTATGAAACGTGAGTTTAGCGTTGAAGCTAACGTGGGTGCACCACAAGTAGCTTACCGTGAAACGATTCGTAACACTGTTGAACAAGAAGGCAAATTCGTACGCCAAACTGGTGGTCGTGGTAAATTCGGTCATGTATGGTTACGTCTTGAGCCACTTGATACGGCTGACGGCAAAGAATATGAATTTGCTGAAGAAGTTGTTGGTGGTGTGGTACCAAAAGAGTACTTTGGTGCGGTAGACAAAGGTATTCAAGAACGTATGAAAAATGGTGTTCTTGCAGGTTACCCAGTCGTTGGTATTAAAGCAACACTGTATGATGGTTCATACCATGACGTTGACTCAGATGAGTTGTCGTTCAAAATGGCAGGTTCTATGGCCTTCCGTAAAGGCTTTATGAATGCAAACCCTGTTCTACTTGAGCCCGTCATGAAAGTAGAAGTTGAAACACCGGAAGACTACATGGGTGATATCATGGGTGACTTAAACCGTCGCCGTGGTATGGTTCAAGGTATGGATGATATGTTTGGCGGCGTTAAACAAATCCGTGCTGAAGTACCACTAGCCGAGATGTTTGGTTATGCAACCCAATTACGTTCAATGTCTCAAGGTCGTGCAACCTACTCAATGGAGTTTGCAAAATACGCTGAGACACCACGTAACGTTGCTGATGAAATCATCAAAAAATTCACTCATAAAGATGATGACGAATAAGTTTGATGGGCAATTTGATTGTTAAAACCAGTCAAATTCTTCTATCCTATTCGACACTGAAAAAAATTATAAGTTAGCTAATTTGACCTGTTAAATTTAATGGGTCAAATTTTCATAACCTATAAGCGTTGATAATAAAGTAAATGACCTAAGACATTGGGTTAATATTAACAAAAGAGGATTAAATTATGGCAAAGGCCAAGTTTGAACGTACTAAACCACACGTTAAC
>NZ_DAMCJP010000012.1:0-50952 GCF_032097965.1 Moraxella sp. CTOTU49803
TTATAAGGCTTGATTTTGGTTTAAGGGGGTTTGGGGTCTCCCCAATAAGCACCCATTTTGAACGCAACTTTGTGAAGCGATAACTGGGGGCTTGGGGTTTCAAAAGGGGGTAAGCCCCCTTTGCCAGAACGCAGAGACAACTAATTTACGTTAGTAAATTTGGTGTCTCTGCATGTGCTGGCTATGTCGAAACTAGCCACCTTTTGTTATTATTTCTGATTTTAGCATAGCTAGCAAAAGACAGTAAAGCTAATATTTGCCCAAACCATCCTCTTCTGTTAGTATGGTGAGATTGATTTTCTGAGAAACATGTTTTATTGGAGTAATGTATGAGTAAGTATCTCAATAAATCTGCCGAACAGTTACAAAAAGAGTTGGCTGAGATTCAACAAGCATTGGAGCAAAAAGAGAAAGTAGAAATAGCGGCTATCGGTGCTATATTTAGTCGCTTTTTAAAAAGTATTGATGATGCAAAATCTGCTAAATATCACCTAAATATTATTGAAAAACATGCAGAAAAATCAGAGAAGAAGGCTTTAAAAATTTTAATAAACAAGTTAAAAACAATTAGAGATTTTGAGAGTTTAGAAAATAATTTACAACGAACTACGAATAACTCGATGCAAGATAATTCAAAAATACATCAAAATTTAGCGACTAATTCTATAAATAATCATTCAGATGGTTCGTCTATAAATCCAGAAACTAAAAATTTTAATTCATAATTTTCGACAGAAAATTTTTATTTATCTAATAAACTTTTCAAAAAATTCAAATAAAAATAATATTTTTTAATCTCAAAAAGTATGATTTTTTTATGTGAAAAAATAGCTTGTAATTCGTCGTAATAAAGATAATTATTTTTAGTTTTTATAGAAAATTTATCTATCAATTTGATAGAAAAATTTCCAAAAATCGTAGAAAATATAGTTAAAAAGGTATGCAGTTTTTTCTTTTTTATTCAAAAATTTGAGTAGAGATTTAATATATTTTAATTACTAATCGATGAGATTGATGGGATGGTTATAGACTACTTACGTTTCTCTTCTGGACTAAGTATTTTCTATTTTTAAGGATTATTTTTTAGTTTGCCTGTCTAAATTGGATGCAGTTTTGACAATAGTAGGTTGTGTTATTGTGGGTGATAGTTTTGGTATAGGGTGCGCCAATTTGATACATGATATTGCATTGTTGACAACAGATGCTTGAATCGTATACTCGGGATTTTTTAATAATTGAGCCCAATTGTTTGATAGTGATGTGGTAAGTTTGGCATAGGGTGATAATATGATCCAGTAAGTCAAAGTTGTTACTAGGTTAATAAAAAAAGATTTGAATCATTAAATTGTTCAAACCTTTTTTTCACTATGCAATAACTTTTACAAATTTATTTTGATAAGTCTGATAGTGATTTTCTATCAACTACTTGTCTGAGATTACTCAAAAATGCAAGTTGAAAGGCTTCATCTTGGATAAAAAGTTTGTAAAAATCGATTTCTTTTTTTCGGTCCTCGACAATAATATCTTTGACCAGTTTTTCAAATTCTAGGTTGCGATGTTGTTCATCTTTCGTGGTCAGATACTTCTGTTGAAAGTCAGGATGGTCATAAATTCGTTGTGCTAAGTTGATAAATTTCATTCGTTGTTCTTCTGGCGTAATATGCCAACTTTTAAACCATCGCTCATTAAAATCTGCGATGATTTTATCTAGGTTGTTGGTTTTTGCTTCAGTATGTACGCCAATCACGTTAGGGTTGCTCGGGTCGATAACCGCTTCTTTTTCGTCTAATGTTATCTTTGAACCTAAAGCCGTTCTTTCAATCGCATAAGTATTTAAATCAATCGATTCTAACAAGTCATCGATATCATCATCTTCCTGGGTGCGAATGTTAAGCTCAGGAATTAATGCTTTTAATAACCAAAACAATCGCTCCCATTCGATTTTGTTAAACGGCATAATGGATGCAAGACGGCTATAGAGTTTGACAAATTGTTTGGCTTGCATTTTAAATTCGATTTTTGCGTCATCGCTAAGTTCTAGCTCATGGTTAAAGCGTTCTGCCAAAATATTGATTTTGCCTTGCAAGGTTTCCATACTGGCACCGCCAAAATAGGCTTCGGCATAGTCAATGACTTCATGGGGTTCATAAACGCCTACCGCATCCAGTTCAGTTTTGATATCGCTAAGTATATTGACATCGGTCGCTTGGCTTAGGGTGGTGACGGTAAAGTATTTATCAAATGCGGATTTGATATGTTTTAGCTCATTAAAAAAGTCCAACACAAACAAATCTTCGGTTTTTTTGTCGTACTTATTCGCCGAGCGATTGAGCCTTGACAGGGTTTGCACTGCCAGTACATCTCGCAATTTTTTATCGACATACATGGCGGTAAGTTTGGGTTGGTCAAAGCCTGTCAGATATTTATTCGCAACGACCAAAATTCGGTAGTCATCGCTATCAAATTTTTCTTTGGTTTTGCTATCTTCAAAGCCGTTGATTTGGCTCTCGGTGTAGCCAATGCCGTCCACGATTTTTTCACCACTAAAGGCTATCATGGCTTTAAAGGGATTGCCTTTTTGCTCTAATAAGCGGTTAATCGCTTGGTAATAACGGATTGCCATTTCGATATTTTGTGTGACTATCATGGCTTTGGCATGACCTTTTAGGCGTTTTTTGGCAAAAATATTGCTGATAAAGTGATCAAGCATGATTTCGGCTTTGACATCGATGGTTTGCTGTTGGCGTTCGACATACGCTTTCAGGGCTTTTTGTGCCTTGTTAGAATCAAATGCTGGGTCATTTTCGACCGATTTTTGAATCTCGTAGTAAGATTTGAAGGTGGTGTAATTGCGTACCACATCCAGAATAAAGCCTTCTTCAATGGCTTGCTTCATGGAGTACAGGTCAAAGGGAGTAAAGCGACCGTCGGCTTGTTTTTCGCCAAATTTTTCTAGGGTGCTGTCTTTTGGGGTAGCCGTGAAAGCAAAATAGCTGCCATTGCCCCGCATTTTGCGTGATTCCATTGCCTTTATAATGCGGTCTTGGTTATCGTCCATATCACCATCTTTTTCGTTATCGGTATCAATACCCAAAGCGGTATTCATGCCATCGTGAGCCATTCCGCTTTGTGAGCTGTGGGCTTCGTCGATGATAATAGCAAAGTTCTTGTCCGCCATTTCGCCAATGTCGTCTAGGATAAAGGGGAATTTTTGAATAGTGGTGATGATGATTTTTTTGCCGTTTTCTAGGGCGTTGCGTAGGTCTTTTGAGCGTTCGGCATGGGCGATAATGCCTTTGACTTCGCTAAACTGCTTGATATTGTCTTTGAGCTGTTTGTCCAAAATTTTGCGGTCAGTCACTACAATCACCGAATCATATAGCGGCTGTTCTAGCCCTTTCGCCCCTTTTGCTTGTTCGCTGTGCGGATAGGCTTCTATAAGCTGATAGGCAAGCCATGTGATGGAGTTGGACTTGCCCGACCCTGCGGAATGCTGAATCAGATAGCGTTTGCCAACGCCATTGCCAGCGACGTCTTGCACCAATCGCCTTACCACGCTCATTTGATGGTAGCGGGGGAAATACAGGGTCATGTCGCCAAGATTGGGCTTTTTGATGTCGGGATTATCACAGCCTAATCGCACAAAATGGCTGATGAGATTAACTAAGCTGTCAGGCTGTAACACTTCGTTCCAAAGGTATTCGGTGTTAAAGCCGTTAGGGTTGGGTGGGTTACCTGCGTTGCCGTAGTTGCCTTTATTGAACGGTAAAAAGAAGGTATTTGCCCCGTTTAGCCGTGTGGTCATGTAGGCTTCTTGGTTGTCTAGGGTAAAGTGGACAATCGCTCGGGCGAAGTTAAATAACGGGTCATCGGGGCTTCTATCTTTTTTGTATTGTTCGATGGCATTAAAACGGGCGGTTTGGTTTTTGTGAGTGCTTTTAAGTTCTAACGTGATGATAGCTAGACCGTTTAAAAAAATGACCAAATCCACCGAATTGCTGTTATGTCGGCTATAGCGAACTTGGCGGGTAACGCTAAAAATATTCTGTTGATAGTTGTCACGGGCGATTTGGCTAGAGCTTGCTAGGGGCTTTGGGTAAAGAAAGGTTAAGTTGGCGTTGTCCACGTCCAAGCCTTTTTTGAGTATATGCAGTATGCCGTATTTTTTGATGGTGTTGTTTAGGCGGTGGATGATGGTTTTTTGCCAGTCTGGGTTGTGTTTGGCGATGGTGTCTAGGGCGGTTTGTTGGCTGTTATGCAGAAATTGCCAAAAATAGTGGCTGTCGATGGCTTGGATTTTGTCAAAGTCGGCAGGGTTGCCTTGTTGATAGCCGTTAGCGGTTAGGGCGGTGACGATATGGTCTTCAAGTTCTTTTTCGCTAAAGTTGGTAAGTTTCTGCATGGGTGGCTCGTTAGATTTTTATTTTGCCTGTGACAGCTTGATTAATTAGGATGTTTTTGTATTCTTTTAGACGGTGGATTTGGGTTTGATAGCTTTGGATTGTATCGCTAATTTTACGATTTAAATTTTCAACGTATTCAATTATTTGCTGTTGCTCACTCATTGGTGGTAAAGGAAATTGATAATTAGCAACAAAATCGGTTGGAACTCGCTTTTGACCTGCTGAGCCTGTCATCATCGCTTCACCCAATGTCAAAAAATTTGAAGAGTGAGTAATTAAGTACAGGTAATACGCTTTAATCCTTTTACTTGCTCGCAAGACATGAAATTCTGTTGAGCCATATCCAATTTCGGTTTCTAATTTATCTAGTAATGCCCCTTTGCCATTCTCAAAACAAGGGGTAATTTTTGCTAAAATTACGTCATTTTTCTTAAATGCGGTAAATCCTTGTTTTACTTCTCGAATTGGTTTTAAAATTTCACAGTCAATATCGCCATTTGAAGAAACTTTTTCCATTGGTAGAAAAGTTACTTTTTCATCGAGTTTATAATTTGATAAATCTACTTTAGGGCTTATTTTTGCAATACGTTTTATTGATACCATTTCCCAATGTTCTGGAATATCGCCTATCCATGCCACGCCACTATCTTTCATAGGTGCGTTGGGGTTTAAGCCTTTAGTGACGGCATTTTGAATGACGATTTGTTTATATTCATTGAGTTTTTCAATTTGCTGTTGTTTTAGAGCAATCGCTTGGTCAATTTGGGCGGTTTTTTCAGCTAAAAAAGAAACTATCTTTTTTTGAACTTCAATATTTGGATAAGGTACAACAACGTCACCAAATTTATCAAAATATAGTCGTAATCGCATATCCATAATGCCACGAGAATGTCTTTTTAACTCAGACGTACATTGCGGTGAGCGAAATAACAAATGATAAAAAATACCTTCAATTGGCATTTTTGGCTTTAAAACGTCATATGCTGGGCTAGTAACGCCGTCATAATCTGATAAACCAATTGCCCCCATCCATGCCAAAAGCTTATTTACAACAATATCGCCTTTTTCTACAATCAAATAGCCGTCCGTTGTCGTTGCTCTATTACCCCTTTCTTCAAGCTCTTTTCTAGGTTTAACTCCAATATCCGTATAAACCGAAAGCAACTCGCAATCATTATTTTTTGGGGCGAATTTCATCACCAATCGAAAAATATTTTTAACTTTTAACAAATCCCAGTCGCTTGGAATTTTCCCTAACCAATCCACACCGCTGTCTTTGTAACTCTCATACTTTGCATAACTCATTGAATTTACAACCATTGAAAATCTAATACATATTTGACAAAATATAGGTAAACCTATATAATTAGCCCCAACAACTCCCCAAGTTCTTGCCCATTATGGGAATAACAAGTCTTGGGGCTATCTATTTCTAGCGAACCAAAAATTTTAAAATCGCTATCGCCATAAGCGCCACGCTTTCAAATCCGCCAAACTCATCGACTTTGGCAAGCCAAATTGCTCCAAACTCACTTTATTATTGCTCATCTGCGGAAACTCATCCAACGTATCTAAAAACCGCTGTCCCCAAGTCGAATTTGGGCAAATAAACGTTAACATCCGTTGCATTAGGCAAAAGTAGAGCAACACCTTGGCAGGGTCAAACTTTTGAAACTCTGGCTCCAACCCCTTTAGCGACGCTTTAAATACCACATGGCGATTCCATAAACGCCCATGATGTGCCGAGATATTGCGAATCAAATTGAAGGCGTGTAATTGAGTTTCTAACAATTTGGCACTGGGCAAGCGATAATATCTAGCAATCGCTTCTTTATCCGTCCGTCGCATGATTTTATACAAAATCGACATCGCCCCAAAATCCCACAGCTCACACCCTGCCCAAACGGGAATATCGTGATAATACTGCTGATGATGTTTGACAAAATCGCTGTGTTTTTCTCGAGCTATCACCGCTTCATAACGAGCCACCCAATCGGCATGCCTGACCTTATCATCAAAATACTGTTCATCTAAATGGGCTAATGGGTCAAATGAGCCAAGCCTATCGGCAATTCGTACTCGCATAGCCACTTCGATTCGCTCCAACGCATCCAATGCCAACTGACGCAGTTTTTTATCGAACATATACAAGGCTTTGATGTCTTGAAAATGGCTGTTTGGCTCAAACGCATTATCGACTGTACCGTCTGGCATCACTTGGCGAAACACATACGCATAACCGCTCAACCGATAGTAGCCAATTGTTCGTAGATAGCCCAATGCTTTTTTATTATCATCAACAATTAAGCCACGCTGTTTATAGGTATCTAACTGTTGTTGTACCGTTTTATAAGGCTTAGGCGGTAACTTGGTGGGCATAAATTTCCTTAGCACAAATCAAAAATATCTTTGCATTATAGCAAAGTCAGACCCACTAACCGCCCAAAATATCTCGAATCAAGCCATCTGCCTCTTTATCTAGTTGCAACAGCTCACTTGCTACCTCATCCAAGTTTCTCAGCGGTCTATGCTGATAAAAATACTTGTTAAAGCTAATATCATAACCAATCTTGATACTTTCCATATCTAGCCATGCCTCGCTCACATGCGGTCGTACTTCTGCCAAAAAGTAATCGTAAATACCTTGATTGAGCGAGATTGACTCGCTATCTCGTAATTCGCTACTGCTTTCATAAATCACATACTGGTCGGGCTTGGCATTCTCAACACCCACATCTTGGGCAGGATAATACCCAAAATCGGCTAATTGCTCAGGCTGACAGCCAAATCGCTCGCATAAGGCTTGGATTTTATCGGCTTTTAATGTAGTGATAGATTTAATCACTTTTTCACCTGTTTCATCATACCAACTGACCGCATCAAGAATTTGTTTTCGCTCATTGTTTTTAAGCTTAATATCGTGCGTTTTAAGCACGTTCTCGACCTTTTTGGTAAAAAGATTAAAGTCGGTATATAAAACATCTCCTAGAGCTTCCCAGAGCGTTTTAGCATGGTTCATGATGGACACTTGGTTTTGCCAAGTCTTAATATCAAGAATTTTTTTGCGTTGAGCCAAACTTAAGCCCATCTCTTCAGATTCTGCCCATTTTTTTAAATCGTTTTTGTACTTGGTATAAAACTCAGCTTGATAAACCTCATCGCCATATTGTTCATATAGCGTGTTCATAGCATCGCTTAGGCTATTATCAAAACGCAACTTGGCAATCGACTCGGCGGTAAACTGAGCGTGACGACGGTCAGGACGCTCGATATTGACCTTATGATAGCCAAAATCTTGATTGGCAAATACTTGACTAGCAATGCCTGTTGGCTCGCCTTTAGCATCCAACTGCCCACGGATGGTTGCCATATCAAGATAAGTTTGGGTAATCGTGGCAATATCTTGTGGGCTAAATTCGCTATTTTTACTGCCTAAGTTCTTTTTGAGCTTGCGATACATTTGACTGGCATCAATCAGTTGGACTTTGCCTTGACGTTCGCTTGGCTTATTGTTGGATAACAGCCAAATGTAAGTGGTGATACCTGTGTTATAAAATAAATTGTTCGGCAATTGGATAATTGCGTCAAGCCAATCATTTTCGATAATGTGTCGGCGGATATTACTTTCACCACTACCAGCATCACCTGTGAACAAGCTTGAGCCATTATGCACTGATGCAATACGAGAGCCTTTTTCCCCTCCCCTGCTCGATTTCATCTTGCTAACCATTTCCATCAAAAACAATAACTGCCCATCACTAGAGCGTGGGGTTGCATCTACTACTTGTGGATTACCCCAATAATCGTTTAAGGTAACGATAAACCGGGTATCAGAAACGGTTTTGCCGTCGGTATCATAGATATTTTTCTTCTCTCCTGCCCAGCTTTTACCATATGGTGGATTGGACAGCATAAAATCAAATTGCGTACCTGCAAATTCATCGGTTGATAAGGTTGAGCCAACCCGAATGTTTTCTGGGTTGTCGCCTTTAATCATCATATCTGATTTACAAATGGCGTAAGTCTCATCATTGATTTCTTTGCCATACAAAAATATGGTGCGTTGCATATTGTCTAGCGGGTATTTTTCGTGAATGAAGTTTTCAGATTCGGTCAGCATACCCCCGCTACCACACGCTGGGTCATAAACGGTTAATGTTTTAGGTAGTGTATCTTTGATTGGGTCAAATACTAAATGCGTCATTAACTCAATGACTTCTCTTGGGGTAAAGTGCTCCCCTGCTTCCTCGTTATTTTCTTCATTGAATCTGCGAATCAGCTCTTCAAAAACATAACCCATTCCTAAATTACTAAGAGCAGGCAGCAATTGGTCTTGTGGGTCACGTTGCTCAATTGGTGATAAATTTAGGTAGGGTGAAACGAATTTCTCTAAAACATCGAGTAGAACGTTTTTATTTGCCATATGGCGAACTTGGTCAAGTAATTTAAACCGCACTAATATGTCTTTGACGTTAGCACTAAAGCCATTTAAATACTCCTCAAAGTTGGAAAGTAGCAATTGCTGATTATTGCTGGCTGATTCCTTGAGTTTTTTGAGCGTCCATTTGTTAGTATTGTAAAACACAAAACCTGATGCTTTGCGCAAGCCATCATCATCAAATTCAGTTAATCCTAAATCCTTTTTTTGAAATTCAACTTCTTCAAGAACGGCTTGTTTGGTAGGCTCAAGAATACTATCAAGACGGCGTAATACTGTCATAGGTAAGATTACATCACGATATTTACCACGAACATAAACATCTCTTAAACAGTCATCTGCAATTGACCAAATAAAAGAGACCAATTTGTTATGTACAGCATGATTCATGAAATTAACTCATTGTCTAAAATTGACCAAGTATAATGAATTTATGCCTCACTATGTTAGAGAAAATGAATTTCATATATGGACAACCATTTACAATAATTTATTTTTTAGTCCATATATTATTGATTTCTAAAATATTTTATTTATACCACTAAAATTTTATTTATATACTCACTATGTTAAAGAAAAACGGTACAAAAACTTATTAAATATCAACAATCTTTTATTTTATTAGTAGTTTTTTTATATAATTTAAGAAAAAAAGGTTTTTATTACATTTTAATTACTTTTAATACCTTTTAGACTGCTGTGATTCTTATCCAGCAAGGCTTAGAGCCCTCATATGTGGACACTCATTTACATATATGTGGACACTCATTTACATATATGTGGACAATCATTTACATATATGTGGACACTCATTTACATATATGTGGACAAAAATATATTTGACTATATATTGAACTTTTGATATGTTGACAATTCAAATTATAAGTAATGATGAAATTAAAATGTCTAATCCAAAAAATAATCAAAATATTTCCAAACAAAACGAATTAGACCTTTCACTCAAGAATAAGCAAAAAGTATCGCCTAAATCTAATCAAAATCTTGTCGTTAAATCAAATCGTTTGAATGAAGCCTTGCAAACATTAAGCTTGCCAGAACTTAGAATTATTCAGCTTGGCATCGTCGATGCCAGAGAGACAGGGACAGGATTACACACAGATAAACCATTAAGAATTGATGGTAAGCGTTATTCTGAAATATTTAATACGACCTTGCAGAATGGTTATATTTTAATGAAACAAGCGGAAGAGACACTTTTTAATCGTAGATTTAGTTTTATTAATAAGGAAGGTAATATTGTAAAAAGCCGTTGGATTCAGCAGATTGAGTATTTAGATAACCAAGGAGCTATAAATATTTGTTTTACAAAGGCGGTTGTAGAAGCAATTACTCGCATTGATGGCTTTGAGGATTTTTTTACACAATATTATCTTGAACAGACTGCACAACTGAAAAGTGTGTACTCTGTACGATTATATGAATTACTTGTTCAGTGGAAAGTAGCTGGTAAAACTAAATTATTTGAAGTACAAACTTTCCGTAGTCAAATGGGGGTTGAAGATAGCGAATATAAAATTTTGGCAGACTTTAAAAAGCGTGTTCTAATGCCTTCTATCAAGGAAATTAATGATAAGACAGATTTGTTAGTAGATTTTCAACAACAAAAGAAAGGGCGGACTGTTATAGGGTTTAAATTTTCTGTAGAGCTAAAAGAACGTCAATTAGCCAATGACGCGAATATAAAGACGGTAAACCATTGTGTATCAGAGCAGTCCAGTAAAAAAAATCATCCTAGCTGGGTAGTAAAAGGTTTGACTGATAGTCAAATCAATAAAATTGCCATATACGCTGAAGAATTTACTACTGCCAACAGTAAATTTATGTCTCCGAGTTTTCGAGGTGGCTACAAAGAACTTATCGACAGTTGGAGACCTATGCTAAAAGACCCTGAAAAAGTGAATGACTTTCAGAAAATTCAGGAGTTACTTGAACGAAAAGTAACATAACAATAAATTTTTAATAAACGTACAGTACGTGTATTTTTAGTTTATTTTAGTGCTACTAATAATGTTTTTTAAAATTAAAATAAATGTTTTTATTAATCGTCTGAGATGATGAACAGATCGTTTGGCGTGCAATCAAGTAGCTTACATAGCTTTTCAATGGAATCAAAATCAATGCGAGTGGCTTCATTGTTATAAAGTCGATATAGAGTTGAGCGAGCCAAATTAGTTCGTTTTTCTGCATCGCTCACTCGCATTCCTTTTTGAGCAAATAATACGGGTAAGTTAAGTTTTAACATAAAATTCCTATATGTAGATAAAAATTTATTGCAAGTAGAAAATAATTCGGGTAATATGTCCTACATATAGAAAATATTTTTCTTTAAGTAGAAATTATATTTTTATATATAGGTAATGAATTGGCATTATTTTAACATATTTTGTGGTAGGACAGTCGCAACTTTGAATATTCTTTCAATCATGGATTAAATCATAAGGAGTTTTTCATGCTAGGTGTCAATGCAAAACATTTAAACAAAATGTTAAAAGCCCAAAAACAAATCAGCCAACAAGCTAATCGCTTATCTAACCGATTAATCAGAGAGTTAGAAGTGCAAAATGGCTTTGGTCTTGCAAACTTTTTAGAAGTTGATAGCAATTTCGATAATTTTACCGCTATTCGAGCTTGGGTACAAAGACAGATGAATAAGGGTTTTGGTAATGATTCGCTAGATTTTGACGAGTTGAAGCGCCAACTTTTTGAATTAATACCTGAAGGGACATAAATCAAAATTCATTTTAAAATTTATAATACCTGTATTTTAATCTTTAAATACAGGTATTTTTATTTTATAAAATATTTATATTTGGCTAATTATTCACTTACTATAATCTTTTTCTTGATGTAAAATACCTTAAAAATAGGAGATTAAAAAATGGCAGTAATTTTTACTATCGCCAATCGTAAGGGTGGTGTTGGGAAAACAACTTTAGCCACCAATTTGGCAGTGGCGCTCAGCAACAAAGGCAAGTTGTTATTGGTCGATGCGGATGAACAACGTTCGGCTTTTCAATGGAATGAACATCGGGAAAATAAGTTAGATGTCATAACCGTTCATGCCAATCTTTTGGACACCTTAGAACCATTCAACGATAAATATGATTATATCTTGATTGATGTCGCAGGTCGGGATTCTGAGATTTTCCGAGAGGCATTATTAGTTTCTGACAAATTAATTGTTCCCACGCAACCCAGTTTGCTTGATTTGGAAGTAATTCCCTATATTGCGGATAAAGCCCAAGCGGCAACCAAAAAGAATCCTGCGTTAAAGGTTTTTGCTGTAATTAACAAGGCTTCTGCTAATCCAAAAAATAACGAAGTCAACCAAGCGAAAGAGTATTTGACAGATTTTCCTATCCTAAAATTGATTAATACAGTTATTCATGACCGTAAGCAATTTCGAGATGCGATTATTGAAAGTCTTTCAGTGTCTGAAATGGGGAGTAGCAAAGCAAAAGATGAGCTTAATGAGTTTTTAATTGAGGTGTTATAAATGACGGAAAATAGATTTAAAAAAGCCCGTGAACAAGTGGATTTTGTACAAGATGTTAATTCTGATACGCAAGACACCATAAAGGCAGTCGAGAAGGTTATAACTCGCAATAAAAATGAAGTAGTTATTGAGCCAAATAGCCTTACGCCCAAACAACGCTCTCGCACCAGGCATGGGCGTAATATCTCTGTGCCATTGTATGTTGAAGAATTGGAGATTATCGAAGCAACGGTCGGTAAATTATCTGAACAGCATGAAGTTTCTGTTAGTAACTTTATTCGTCAAACCCTGTTAAATCGTTGCCAAGAAATCTTGGGACAAAATAAATATGAAAAACTCAATGCGGTAAAAAGAAATGTCGTAAAATAAAAACATATAAAATAATCTTATATTGAGATAAAAATACAGGTATTTTATATTTAAAATGCGTTTTTAATAAATGTTTTATTTTTATTTCCCTTTTTTGGCATCTTGCACCACCTTATAAACCGTTACCCAATTCACCCCAAATTGCTGAGCAATATTCGTTGTTGAATTTTGGCGGTCGCTCATCAACTGGCGGATCATCTGTTTCTCTGACTCTTTTAATTTCTCAAGTCATCCATCCATTCGCCCCCTTTCAAATTCTGCTAAGGAAGCAAATAGATGAAAGGTCAATTTACCAGAAGTCGTACTGGTATCAAAATTTCTTTAATCGACACCAACTCACAATCCATCTCTCGCAATTGGGTGACGATATTAGGGGTCTGCACAGAATTCGGATCATATAGCACGCTAAAGAATTTTGTCGAATTTTGTTACAACAAAGCGTCTATTACTTACGTAACAATCCCACGAAAAACAATTGTTTTTCGTGATTTTGTATATCAGCGCCAATTCGGCGCTTTTTTATCATGTTTATTTCATGATAAAGCCATAGTTATCTAAATATGATAAGATTGGGTAATTATCTTTTATCGTGAGAATTTTACCATGAGTTTAATTGGTTATGCCCGAGTGTCAACTTCTGAAGGGAAGCAGTTACTCGATCGTCAAGTTGATGCGTTAAAAGAAATTGGCTGTGAACGAATTTTTGAAGACAAGGCATCAGGCAGTAATTCCCAACGTAAAGGATTGGATGATTGTCTCAACTATTTGCGAAAAGGGGATGTGCTTGTTGTTTTGGATTTGGATAGGTTAGGGCGATTAGCCAGTGATCTTATAAAGTTGATTGATGAACTCGCTGAAAAAGACATTGGCTTTAAAGCCATCAATTCACCGATGGATACCACAACCCCTGCAGGTCGGGCGTTTTTACAAATTCAAGCGGCGTTTGCCGAGATGGAGCGTAATATCATTCGTCAACGGGTGAAAGAGGGGATTGCGGCTGCTAGGGCTCGGGGGCGTAAAGGCGGCAGACCTAGAATTATGACGGCTGAGAAACTTCGTTATGCTCAGCATCTGATGCAAGACCAAACCAAAAGTATTCCTGCGATTTGCAGGGAGCTGGGTGATATTCCCAGCAGTACGCTGTACCACTATGTGACGGCGAAAGGAGAGCTTAAAAAGGCAGGGTTAGATTTGTTAGCACATGAATAATTATCAGTAAGCATGAGCAAGTTATCTTGACGATTTGGCATTTTACTACTAAGATTTACAAAAATGTATTTACAATACTAAATAGATTGATTTAAAGTAGGCTTAAATGAATTTCTGTTGGGATGAGAACAAGGCTGCCAGTAATCTTGAAAAACATGGCATTAGTTTCGATGAAGCCATGCTCGTATTTGCTGACCCTTTTCTTTTGATGAGCCAAGATAGAATCGAGAATGGTGAGATGCGATGGCAGAGTATTGGAGAAATTGAAGGCATTGCTGTTATTCTGGTTGCCCATACTTGGTTTGATGATGACGGTGAGGAGTATATCCGTATTATCTCAGCCCGTCCTGCAGATAAAAGGGAAAAGAAACGTTATGAGCAAAATCGTTACTCGAAGTATTGATTTAACCAATCCGCCTAAATTAAGCAAAGAAGCAAAGGCTCGTCTTGCTAAATTAAATGAGGCAGACATTGACTATTATGATATCCCACCGTTGACGGATGAATTTTGGGCGAACGCTGTTAGCAATCCGCTTTATAAGCCAACCAAACAAATCGCCACGGTACGCATAGACAGTGACGTATTGCTATGGCTCAAGTCTCAAGGCAAGGGTTATCAAACTCGGATGAATGCTATTTTAAGACAGGCGATGTTAACTGAGTTGGCAGAAACGCATTAGTCACCTACGATATCTGCTAACCCAAGTTTTTGTTTTAAAGGTAAATTTATGGGTTTGTTAGACGCTATTTAATAGACAAGTTAATTGACAGAAATAGGGGCGATTTGCCCCTGTTTTTTTGTGGAAATTGAAGTGTCTAAAAAACCGACGTTTTTTAGACACCTTGACCTTTATCAATTTTAAAAATACTCGACTAAATTCCTTAACGTACTATTTTCTCCGAATTCTGTGCTGATCCCAGTCTCAACTGTGAGCGTAGTTTGAATAGTAGTTTGCAATTTGTTAATTTGGCGTTCATTGCTCTGTTATTAAAAAGATTATGAACAGGTTCTAACCCCTAATGAGCTAGATTTAAGATGTTTTTCTCATCAACCACATAAAGTACACACCACCTATGATAGCTGCGATTGTGCCTGCAGGGATTTCATAAGGGAAAATCACGTACCGACCCAACCAGTCAGCCATTACCATCAAAATTGCCCCAAATAACATACTAATCGGTAATTGTTTATTAAGATTAACCGCCCCAAAATAAGTTGCCAAGTGTGGTATCATCAGCCCCACAAAACTTAACGGACCAACTGCTAGGGTAGTCGCTGTACTTAAGCCAGCAATCACCAACAAGACAGCCATATCTGCCATCCGAATACCAAGCCCTAACGACCTGGCGACTGAACGCCCTAGGCTCAATAATCGAAGGGGTTCAATTAATAGCCAACCGCAAGTGACTAAGATAATGGCAAAGCCGATAAGCCACCATACGGTTTCAGGTCGGGCACTATACGTTGTGCCAGATAGCCAACTTAATATCGATTGGAGTCTTGGGTCGCCTGCCAAATTGATTAAGCTTAGGACACCATTCATCAACGCTCCTATCGCCACCCCAACCAAAATTAAATAATCCGAGCTTAATTTTTTAGACAACATTAAAATTAGCCACAAGGTTGCCAATGCACCCACAATACCACCGACAAAAATACTACCCAATGCCAGTGGCAAGCCTAATAACGAGGCAATCAGTAGATAAATCAGCACCCCCACCGCAGAGCCAGAGCTGATACCTAGCACTTCAGGGCTTGCCATCGGGTTTCGGGTATAAGATTGAATCATCACACCTGCCGTTGCCAGCATAATTCCTGTGGCAGCCGCACTAAGCGTTCTGGGTAAGCGAAATTGATAAATCATCTCGCTATCCCATGATAGCCCCCAACCGCCCGTATGGATATTTTTGGTAAACCCCAATGCCATCATAATAATGACAAACAATGCCAAACTTAAACCTACATAAGTCATGGGAGTAATGGCTCGCTGGCGATAGTGGGTAAAAGTCGCCGTATCACCGAGCGTTTGGTGACGCTGCCGTAAAATCACCCAAATAATCAAAGGTGCACCCAAAATACCTGTGATTGCCCCCACAGGAATCACCACAGGCATTTTCTGCATGAGCATCATCACCACATTACTGGCAAACCATAACAGCCCACCACCGAGCAAAAACCCCAATACCAACCGACTGGCTAACTGTCGTACCCGACTGATATTAACCAAAGTTGCCGCACCCAGCCCCACAAAGCTTAACACCCCAACCTGACTGACAACCAAAGCCACCAGTACCGCCACCAGTACCAATACCAAAGCTCGTATCGTGGAGATAGGCACACCCAGACTTTTGGCTTGGGTATCATCCAAGCTCATCAAGCTAAGTGGTTTGAGCAAAGGAACAACCAAAAGGGGTAGAGCGATTGTAGTTATCGCAAGCAACTGGGTACTTTGCCAACCAAGTTGAGATAGCACACCCCCACCCCAAACCATGACACCCAAAGATTTTTCCGAAAAAAATAACATCATTAATGAGGACAAAGCTGAAAAGAAAATATTGATAATCAAGCCAGACAAAACTAAAACCACAGGGTTAAAACGGCTTGGCATTGCCATCAGCCACACCAGCCCCATACTCATAAGTGAGCCAATCAGTGCCACCCAAAAATTACCATACAAGCCAAGATTCGGCAAAAACAAGGTGACAATCAACAGTGCCATTTGAGCACCGCTACCCACTGCCAATGTGGTATCCGAAGCCAGTGGATTTTTTACCAGTTGTTGTAGTAACAGACTGGCAACCCCCAGTAGCCCACCTGCCATGATAGCTACTAATGTGGTGGGTAATAGCTTGAGCTGTGTGGCTAACTCCTGCACGCTTAACTGTTGGCTTGCCGTAAACAGATGAGCAATAGGGGCATGCCATAATTGAGCGAATAGATAATAACTACTAGCAACAATCAGCCCAAGCCAACATATAATGCCAACAAATTGCTTAACAAAAGACTTATTCACAACACGGCTACGGGTATTTTGGGTGATAACGCTTTTTTTCATTTTTACCCCTTTGGCTTGGTCGTGTTTGACAATGGTGGGGATGACAGGTTTGGCGGTGCCACGCCTTGTAAGGGCGTTTGGCTTAAGTGGTCAGCAAATTGACGCATGGATGCGATACCCCCACCATATGACCAAACAGGGTCTATTATAGCCATACACCGCTTATGACCAAAGCCAAGTTGTTGCCATAGCACGCTTTTATCAAGTTCGGCTTGTAGCATATGACTAAAGGGTTTTATCACTATCAGACAACTGTCGTTCTCAAGTTTTGCCAATTCTGCTAACTCAATATTACTAAAGCCCCATTTATTGCCTTGATGAAAGTTGACAAGCGATACGCCGAGCTGGTCAGTTGTAACTTTAAATAGACTATTGTCAGCATACAGACGTAAATGCCCTGCATCCGCAAACTGTACGATTGCCAATTTTTTGATATTAGGATAACGATGCCTAAATTGCTGTCCTTGCTGTTGTAAGACCTGCTGACTTTGGGTAAGGTAAGTCTGTACTCGTTCATTGCCTTGTGGGTTGCCAGCATCTTGCAGGATTTGACCCAGTGCTATGGTAGCCGTAGCAAAGTCTTGCCAAGTAGCAACATCTCCTTTGGCTTTAAAAAGCACTGACTTGGTAGGCACACTGCCATACATCGGGCGGATATGCTCATAAAAAAAGTTATCAATCACCAAATCGACATTCAGTTGTGCGATAAGCTCTGGGTTGGGTTGATAACGAATACCAAGGTCAATGGTCTGCTTGGGTAGTGGTTTTCCCATCCATTGCTCATACATTCGCAAGTCGCCTGTGGCAATGGGTGGATAGCCCAAAGCTGTTAGTTCGGCGGCAATTCCCCAATCAGGGGTCAGAATGCGTGTTGCTTGTGTCGTATGCACAGAGGCAGGCGTATCGCGGGTGGCAGTGGTCGTGTTAGAATGACAAGCGACTAGACCAAAGCCCAGTAAAACAATGCTAAAACAACGGCTTAACTGAGCCAATCGATTATGGGTCGTGTATTGGCTGGTTTTTGTCATAAGATTGCCACCTTGTAGTCATGTTCAGGGTGGTCAATCAAGCGTAATGACACCCCAAATATCGACTCAAGCACCGCTTGGGTCATAGTATCTTGCACGCTACCAAGATGACAGAGCTTACCGTCTTTAAGGGCGATGATATCATCACAAAACTGAGCAGACAGATTGATATCATGGATAATCAATACCACGCCCAATTCACGTTCTTTTGCCAACTGACGTAATAAACGTAAAATTTCGACTTGATAGACAATATCCAATGGGGCTAAAAGTTCATCAAGTAGTAGATAGCGGGTTTGCTGTGCTAATGCCATGGCAAGCCATGCCCTTGCTCGCTCACCGCCCGACAACGATGCAACCGTCTGTGTCGCTTTATGCTGAATTTGGGTTTGGTGCATACTGTGTTCTACAATATCTCGGTCGGCTTGGACGGGCTTACTAAGCCAGCGTTGCCAAGGGTAACGCCCCGACATCACCAGTTCTTCCACGGTAAATGCGTGGGTCGCAGGTAAATTCTGCGGTAGATAGGCGATTTTTCTGCCCAATGCCTTACCGCCTAATTGTCGTAAAGGCGTATCATCAACACGGATATCACCGTGTGAAGGCAATATTTCACCTGCCATCAATTTGATGAGTGAAGATTTTCCAGAGCCATTTTGACCAATAAGGGCATACAGTTTGCCTTGGGCAATATCACAGGAAATGTCTTCAAGTATGGGGGTATTACTTTGTTGCCAAGCGACTTGATTGATTGTCAGCATCGAGTATCTCGTCTAAATTTTAAGAACTTTGTTACAATGAATAACGCTGATTAATTATTAGCGTTAAAGTTAAGAATCTGCCATAGCGATGCTCTATCATCGCCAATAAACTTTTAAAACCATCTGTTGTCTATTCATTGCTAAGGCTTGTTGCAACCAAGGTCTTAGCGTTTTGACCAGTCCTGCTTGCAGTCCGCCCCACACGCTGTCAAAGGTCATCTGTTCATCCAGTAATTGCTGAATATGTCCTTGTATGTCATGGCTAGCATAATGATTTATTTGAATTAAGCGATAAGGCGTGGCACTTGTACTGTGTGATAAATAAGCCTGTTCGGTGGCATTGTGGGTCATGACCATCACCACAGGTGGGATAGGATTTTGCCATTGCTCAAGTAACCGTGCCACAGTTGGTAACGATGTTTCATCCGCTATAAGCAAAGCTTTGCCATCATGTAAATGATGAACATGCTCGGCAAACTCTCGCTGGGTGGTGATGGTGTCGCCAAGCTTGCGAGATGTCGCCCAACGACTGCCAAGATTATCACCATGCACATAGACATCTATCCAAACTTGAGCATTTGATGTGGTTTGGGTGACTTGGCGAAGGGTGTAATAACGGTGTGGTCGGGGTCTGCTATCTTTGGTGTTATCAATCAATGACTCATCGATATCAAATAAATACGCATAGCCTGCTTGGTCAATGACTGTATCGTTTGGTGCAGTTAATACCATGCGATACATATTCTCGGTCACAAAAAACCCTTCTAGAAACGTAAATTTTCGCTCTAGCGTCTGAATTGGCAATCTACCGAGCTTGCGTTGACTACGCTCTAGGACTTTGACATACGCCATCATCAAATCTTCTAATTGCTCAATGGGTTGGTCAAAATCCACCCATAAGCGGTGCAAAACAGGCAAGGGCTTTTCTTGGCTTGGCGTATTGGCTATGGCGTTATGAGTGGCGAACTGGCAGACCTTCATCTCAAAGCCATGGTGATAAATCTGCTCAACCGACACAGCAATTTGCTGAGATAGCCCACCCAGCTTGGCTTCGGCTATCGTCCGTAAGTCATGGGTATGCTCATCATTAATGTGCGAAATAATGTCTGCTAAAAAAGGGGTAATATTAGGGTCACTGATAGGTGTAGGTGGCAATGTTTGCATAGTAAGATATTTTTGATTCACTGATTTAAAATCTGCTAAAACCCTTTATCATCTAAGCAGATAACGTTTTTGGCATAGCGTTGCATAGGGTTTTGAAAATTATAGTAAAAACTGAATTATAATGAACAAGGTCATTCATGGTGAGCCTGTCGAAGCATAGTGACCGCCACCCTTCGACAGGCTCAGGGCGAGCGGTGCTCATTTTAATTTCCGATTAACTACAGAAAGTAGCCAAAAGACGGTTTAGAACCAGTTTAGGCTATATTGAAGCCCATAAGTCCGCCCTTGGGCTTCTTGCCCTGCCAAAGGACCTGCAATCGCTTCAGCGGATTGGTTAAACACGCTACGATATCGAGTATTGCCGATATTATAGACCCCAAATGCTAAATCGCCTTTACCCAGTTTGACTTGCCCTAATAAATCCAGTGTGGCATAGCCTGTGATTTTCGCTTCACGAGATTTGCTAATATTCTTATCCACCGCCGCAACCAGCATATCGTTATAAGCCTCATCTGTACCGCCAATTGCACTACCTTGCAAACGAAGACTACTACCTTGTGGGAAGGTATATTGTGCGTACGCTGTTGCTTTGAGTGGGGTTACTCGAAATGCCCCCAAATCACGCCAAGTACCTGCCGCATCTTTATATTCGCCTTTGCCATAAGCAAGACTAGAGCCTGCTGACCACTCTTGATTAAATCGGTGATTGATACTGGCTTCTGCCCCATAGATTCTCTCATCGGTATCAGCAGCGACAACATTAAAGTCTTTGGTAAACTGCACTACTTTATCTGAGGTATTATAAAACCCCACCACTTTGGCTTTGGTTTTGTCAAAATCACCCTGCCAACCTAACTCATAATTATTGACTGTAATCGGTGCAACCGTATCAGAATTGACCTTAAAGCCGACATTCACATCTCGTAGTACTCGCTGAATATCAGGTAGATTAAAGCCTTGGGAAAAGTTGGCAAAAATTTTCTGTTGGGGTGCGATGTTATAACTTGTCCCAAGATTAAATAAGGTTTTGTTATGTTTGGTTTCACCTGCAGGCACACTACCTGCTTGATAAGGCAACTTGAACTGAGCCAATAAATCTTGTAATTGGGCTTCGTTACGAGTGGTAAAGGCATCCGTCTTACTGGTGATGTTTTGGTGGCGAACACCGCCACTCACATGCCATTTATCTGTGACATCAGCATCTAAATTAACAAATGCCCCTACCTTATCAATGGTGCTGTTTGGGCCTGCGGTGTAGCGTGTATTATTTGGCTGAATCTTCAGCCCATTACTGTCAATAAAGGTTTTAAGGTCATTACCATCGTAATGCTGTTTGTCTGTTTCTCGCTCAAAGTCAGCACCATAGCTCCATAACAGCTTTTTATCTTGCCATGTACTGGGAGTTTGCATGGCGGCACGCAGTCCCATCACATTGATATCGGCTGTTGATTGCAAGATACTGTAGGCACTGTTTGCCAGTTTCTTTTTATATTTGTCTTTGGTTGCGTTATCAACCGCCAAACTGTCAATCAAGGGATAGGCAGGTTTGATCGATATGGGGGCAGGTGTCGGATAATAGCGTCCGTCTTCTTGACGATAATAACCTGTCACGTTCAGATTAGAGCCTTTGATATCACTGTTATTGTAGTTAAGGCTCACGGTGGATTTTTTGGTAAAGGGTTGATTGTCTAATTGCAACCCTTTGATGGCTTGCATTGATGGTGTATCGCCTTTGAGTAGCACACCTAACCCTTTGCCATAATCAGGGGCATAGTCGGTATCTTGTTGGTCTTTATAGTAAGTAGCCGCCAAATTGATGTTTTGTGTGGGTGTGGCTTGATAGTTGAGATTGGTGTTGACGCTCAAACTATCAGTATCTTGTAAATCCGTTTGCCAAACTTCTGGGGCAATGCGTTTATTGTCACTATCAAAGCGTCCACCCCTTGATTCATAATCCACATCTACTCGGGCGTTAAGCTTGTCATTACCAAAAGTCACTGTCTGCCCAGCACTATAACCCAACGCCTCTTTGTTAAAATTATTATTGGTCGATATGCCAATACGACTTTCACCATGTAGCCCTTGTTGGTAGCTAGATTTGGTCACTAGATTAATCAGTCCACCTGTCGCTCCAGACCCATAGATACTGGTTGCTCCTGATAAAACTTCGATACGCTCTAACTGCTTAGGGTTGATGCTATTGATTTGGCGTGAAATATCTCGAGAGCCTGTCAATGGTACGCCATTGATAAGGTATTGGACAGGTCTGCCGTGCATGGTCATCCCAAAGTTACTCGCCGTACCACTGCCTGTACCTAAGCTTGGCACAAGTTGTCCTAAAACATCAATGACGGTACGACCTGCTACTGCTTGTTGGGAAATTTGTTTTTCGCTAATGACTTGGGTGACTTCAGGCATTTCACTGATTTTTTGTGCCAATACCGTGCCTGATTTGATTCCGGCGTAGAGTGTCAACTCATCCAACGTTGTGGTAGGTATATCATCGTTCGCTGATATTTGTGCTTTGGCGGTTTCGGCATGCAGTTGTTGGTTAACCGCAACTGCTAGCAGGGTCACTATAAAAGCTTTTTGGTACATAAGAATCCTCACTCAAATCTAACAAATTATTTTGGTTTTGTAACAGTTGAGTAATGTTAGCATATCTAATTAATAATGATAATCATTATTATTTAAGATTTTGAAAAATTTTACCTTTTAAGTAAATTCACCCATGAAGCTTGAGAATTTTTCATCATCTTGTTGTTGTTTTGATTGAAACTCATTTTTGAGTAACATAGCTTGCGATGAAGATAGTACAAACACCCCATCATTATCTAGTACCACCAAGCTATTGTTATTGAGCGTGATATCATAGCCTTCATGGCTATAGTGTATTGGTTGATACAGTGAAGCAGTGTTATCTTCATTGTTATTGGCATTATCAAGCGTTGCACTGGTCGTTAAAGGACTGATACCAAGCCCAAATACAGGAAAACCAAGTTGCTCTATGGCTCGTGAATCTGTCACTCTACCTAATACCATAACCGCACTGACACCATGATACATAGCGATACAAGTACGCAACGCCCCCCAACAAGCTCTATGATTCAATACTCGAGCATCAATACATAACACATCACCTGATTGGCAATTTAACAATGCTTGACGAATTGCTTGTGTATTTTCATTTTTCAAAATCACGGTCACCAAGTTGCCTGCATAGACTTTCTGACATGGGGCAATCGGTCTTAAACCTGCAACATAGCCTTCACCGATGAGATGCCCAATGGTTGAAGTGTTAATAGTTTGATAAGCGTCAATAAGTTCTTGAGATATCCGTGCCATTGCCAAACCTTGTTGAAAAAATTATTGAGAAAATTGATGAGATATTTGATAAAAAGGATTGGTTGTGAAGCTTGCTCCTGCTGGCATACTTCCGTGTTGTTCATCGCCTCGCTCAGCGATAGGCAATAGCAAGGTTTTGTATGGGTAGTTTGGTTGCTCTAACAGTTGCTCAATTAACCATATACGGCGTTGTTCATCCAATGCCAGCGTGGCTAATTGGGTGGTTAACTGCTGATAAGCTACTTGCCACAGCGATGCTTCGTCAATCTGATAGTGGTTGGCAAGGCTCTCAATAATGGCTCTGATATTTACTAAGATACCCAATGATTGAAAGTAAAACACCAGCTCTATTGCAGATTGGCAATACAGTCGATTGCGAAAATTTGGCGGACTCAAATAACAGGGGTCGGCTATGCCTTGTTCAGTTAGCCAAGGTAAATAAATACGCACAGAGTCATGGTCACGCAACAATAGCCCAACCGTGTGAGCTTGCTCGGTAACAAGTACGATATTTTGACCATGTAACTCGGGGATAAATCCCAGCTTTAGACAGCGTAACATCGTACCAAAAAATATCTCGCAGATTTCTGCAAATGCTTCCTGCACGGCTGTGTGTAGTCGTGACATATCATCTAACTTGTCTTTGAACCATTCATCAAACAGATGATAGTCAGAACCATAGTGAGCCAGACTTGCCATGGGTATAAGCCGAGTGGTATCACGACACACTTCTTCAGGCAATCGTCTCAATAAAATGCCGAGTTGCGTGGGCTTTTCTTGATAAAAATAAGGGTTATCACTACTTTTATCGTGGCAATGCCCCTGCTCCATATATGTCCACCACTGTGTTTCTTCCCACAAATACAACTGGGCTTTGAGTGTGGCATCAAGCGTCTTTGCCTGTTGTAAGATTCGTTGATTTTTTTCACCATTAATTAGCTTAAGTGGTGGTAAGTAGCGTTGCGAATTGAGTGCAAAAATAGCCAATGGCAGTTTGGTACTGTAAGCAGAAGGGCTGTCTAACAGTAGGCTACGAGTGGATGAACTTGCCAACATCGTCAATGCCTGAAAATCCAAAACCACCACGATTTTTTGCTGATGCTCTGTCCCATACAACCGTTCAAGCATACGGGGAAGTTGCCACGGATGGATAGGGATTGCAATGTGTGTCGTTGAGAGATTTTTTTCACACACCTCTTGATTCAGGGCTTGGTATTGTGGTGCTGATAGTAGCAAGTTAGCAGGGGTCTGTTGGGATAAATCTGCCACGCCCGAACCATACATCACATATCGCTTGTCAAGCGCCACCCAATTTAGGCAAATGGGTTGGTTAAACTCAGCCATATAGGCTTGATAGTCTGCTTGGTCAAAGCCGATTTTTGCTTTGGCAAGCGGATGAAAGGGTCTATCGCATAAGGATGCCCATTGCTCAGCCACTCGCCATGTCTGATACCAGTGAGCCTGTGCATTAATCGGGGTAACATGAGGGTTTGAGATAGCGTTTTGCTGTGACCAAAGCAAGGCACGTTTGGCAAGTTTCAGCTGTTCTTGCAACAGATTAATGCCTTGTGGGTTATTACTTGTGTTAGCTGGATTATTGGCTAGCCCTTGTAATAACAGGGCTAATAATGCCTTGCTATCGATAATAACTTGATAGCACACAGCGTCGTTTGGCTGGCTTATCTGTTCAACGCATATGCTAGTACCGTGAGCAAGCCTGACCAAAGGATAAGTTGATTTTTTTAGTCGCCAAGGACTACAAAACCCATGTTCTACCTGTATCATCATCTCACAGCCATCACCTAAAATGAGATGCAGACAATCACTATCCGTCTCCAATAAGTCATGGTAAGCCGTTGGCAAGGCTGAATATAAAGCAGTCTTTAGCCACAGGGGCTGCTGCATTAACAGACTGGTGCTTGTGCTGATAATATGATTGGGGGATAGCCAGTTTTCTAGTAAACAACATTCGATTATATTCGCCATGATTTGCCATTCAGCGGATAAACAAAGTGTCTGACTGGCATCACCATCGCTCGTGTGAGCGATTGGCTGATAGGGTGTCGTATGGTTGTCCTGCTTGGGAGCTGTTAGAGACATTGTTACCCCTGCTTCAATTTAAACTGAGACAATGGATTGTCTAGCCATTTGATTGGAAAATCACGGTCACCAAATAATCGACGTTTTGCCAGTGATTCAATTCTGGTTTTTTCAGCAAACAAGTCAAAGCACTGATAGCGAGATTGATGTTCGGGATAGCGTTGTGCAAAGGCATAAATACTATCAGCCACTTGTTGCCAAAATACGGCTTCTGAATAGTGATAATGAGTCTGTAAAAAAATAGCAATATCAGCAAATGCCACAAAAAACAGACAAGCAACCGTCATATCACGAATACCTGCGGTATCGTCTGTTTCGATAAATGAGCCACGATTAAGCCTTGCATGTGCCTGTGGTAGTTGCTCTAAGATAGGTTTGGTATTAGGGTGAGTCAGCTTATCAGGGCAAAAGCGAATGCCATCATGCAAATCTTTCAGTAACACCTTGATGGGATAGCCATCATCATGCACCAAAACGATATTTTGGGCATGGCACTCCAATGCAATGCCTTGGGCAAATAGCATATAGATAATCGGTGTAACCGTCACGTCAATCAGTTGACCCACCCAATCTGCCATGTCATAACGTTGCAACCAACTATCAATCAAAGGTTTGCCATTTGGCTGAATATAACTAATACCATTGAGCGGGAATGCTGACTGCCCTTGCCCTAAATACTGATGAACATTTTCACGCCATATACTTGCCAAACCGCCATAGATTGCAGGGTGATGATAGCCTTGTTGTTGTAAGCGTTCGTGGTTTAGGCTCACCCCCATGACTTCACCCAAGAAATTCACTTGCAAATCTACGGCTTGCTTGTCGTTCGCCACCAATGTTTTTAGCCAATGTGTGATGGTTGCACTATTTAATACTGTATGTTTTGCCAAAATACGGGTACTTGATGTATTCACCAAGTGCATTGCCAGTTTGAGATAAGGTGATGGCGATAGGGCGTGTTTTTTATTATCAGTAGGGTGATAAACTAAGGTACGAATCGACTGCTGGGCATAATACTCCATGCCAACTTCACCAAGATAGACCACTTGATGCGTTTGCATTAGGGGTGTCAATGCCTCTATTAATGTCGCTTGCCACTGCCAAGGATGAACAGGGACGAACGCAAAATGCTCAACAGCTAATTCATATTGCGATAGCCGTTCACACAACTGCTCATAAATCTCATCACCAAGATATTGGCGACACCAACTGGCATAACCAAACTCTTGCGTGGTGTTAGTGACCAATAGCTCTGTATTAACCGCTAGCCACACCAGTTGTATCGGATGGGCAAATTCTGGACCAAAACGGTCATTATCTTCTAAGCTAAAACCCAGTCTTGATTTATAACAAGGGTGATACGGATGTCCAAAGTCCAAATAGCCTTCCAACTCATCGTAAGTCATCTCGTGTAGTTGTTTGATATGTTGCTGTCTATGGTGGCGTGATTGGCAATCATGGATGAACGTTTGACGTAATTCTTTGATAAAACTGTCTTTAAGCGTTGCCTCTTCTAATGGCATTAACACATCATTAATGACATCATCAAGGTGGACTGTTGTTTGCATACCTTGATAAGTTTTGGTTACAGGCGTATCAGATAAGCGAATCATGCCAAAGCTAAAATGCACTCGCCCAATGGCTTTATATACCACATCGTTCGGACACGTGATACTAAACTGAACCAAGCCCTGCTCAAGACTTGAACACTCAACCACACATACGTTTGACAAAATATCTTCAAACAATAATGCCTGTAACAACTGGCGGATAACCCGTTGCTCAACTTCGTGAATAATTGCAGTATCCAGTGGCGACTGCCACACTTGCAAAGCGTTAGATGTCAAAATATTCCCCTTAAATTTATGATTGTTGTTGATTGATGAAACTACTCGATGTTCTTGGTAATGCAAATGCAAAGGGCAAACTAAGCAATAACATCCCACCTATTAATAACAATAGCTCCTGTAAAATGCCGACCTCATTAACGGCTTGTGTTTGACGATAATTGACATACGCCATCGCAAGCCAAATCACCAACCCTGAACATATTCGGCGACTGATATTATTGAGCGATGCACCCTCTGTAACTTTATCAGCAGGCAGTTGGCTAAAACCAACGGTCGTGGTTGGGATATAAGCAAGCCCTACGCCCAATCCATGCACACAAACCCATATGACCACAGCAATGATAGAAATATCCACCAACTGCCAAGCCAAACCAAAACTTGCTGATGCGGTCAATATCACACCCCAACAACCGAGCAATCTAGCACCCTGCTTGTCAACAATTTTGCCCACTAATTGCGTGGTAACACTGGCTATCAAGGTTGATGCCATCAACACCCACCCCGTCCATGTGGCAGGGTGGTGCATGACTTGTTGTATCAGCATTGGCAACAAGATTAAATACAGCATCAAGCCGATGGTTTGCGTCACACTGATAATGGTGCAATAGCGATAGATACGATTATCAAAAATGCTTACCTGTAACAAAGGGGTCGCATGGTGATATTCATAGAGCCACCAACGATAGCTACCATAACTCAGTATCCCACCCAGTCCGATCATGGCAACCATCATCCACTCAGAAAATTGAGCAGTATATTGATGAGCCACACGCTCCCACACAAAACCACCCAGTATCAAAAAACAAAGCCCTAACAAGCCTTTTTTATCCAAGTTTCGTTGCTGGATTTTAGCTTGCTGATGTGGTAGATAATGCCAGACCAAAGCCCATGCCAATCCCATCAAAGGCAAATTGATAATAAACAACGCATCCCAGCCATACCACTTGACCAAGTACGCCCCAACCAATGGACCAACTGCCAAACCCAACATCACCACCATACCCCACAGCCCCATCGTCTGACCTTGACGCTGATGTGGTACGATTTGGTACAATATCCCTACCGACAAAGGAATCAAAATCCCCCCTGCTAGACCCTGTAAAAACCTTGCCCCAATCACCCAATCAATACTGGGTGAAAAATAACCCATCATTGACCCCAAACCAAAGACCGCAAGGGCAGTCAAATACAATGTTTTTCGGACAAAAATTGTCGCTAAATAACTCACCATGATTAGCCCGATTGCCATGGCAATCACATAAGCATTTAATACCCAACTAGCGCTCACTAGTGGAACACCAAACACTTGCATAAACAGTGGGATAGCGGGGTTTAATGCACTGTTGCTGAGACTGACGACTACACCGCCAAGTAGGAGCGAAAAAATCACAGCAGAATTTGACAGTGACTGTGGTGTGTGTTTTGACATATCAGCAATTACCCATACGACCCTAAGCTAGGATTACAAAGTATCTGTGATTGTTGGATAAAAACTTTGATAGCCATTTGATTGATAAAAATCCTCACGATGACAAAAGTACAAACTGGCTTTTTTCTCAGGCATCTCAATATAGCGTTGCAAAAAATAGCCAAATTGCTTTGTCACCCATTGATATAACTCAATGCTGCTATCTGGCTCTACCACAATTTTAGTTGCCTCAGTATGTTCAAAAATAAACTCTGAAATCAGCATCCCTGTCGGTTTTAGGTAGCCTCGACCCACCGCATCCGTATTACCCAACAATAAATGCCAGCCAATATCACTATCTTTAGCTTGGTAATAGCGAGCAAGACGGTCACGTTTGGCTTCATAAACTTCGGTATAGCCAATATCCACCCCATCGCAGACAACGATGTATAGACGCTGGTGGTCATCAGCAAGAGCTTTTTCGATATGGGCTTTAAGTGCTGGCATTGGCAGGTGTAATTGCCATTGAGCGACAACATGTTCGGCGTGCATCCATTGGTAAATCAATGGCATATCTTCAGGATAGCGTAACGCACGCAAGCAAAAGGTTTTTTGATAAAAATTTCGACTAAATTGATTGGGTAGCTGTGTCATCATCGCTGATTTCATTTATGGCACCTCATCATGTGACACATTGTTAGCATGACCGAAAGTTTGGAATACCGTCAAAGCTTGCGTATCAAAATAAGGCTCGCCCAAAATTTGATTGGCAATCACCCCTGCTCGATACGCCCCCAGCCCAAGATCGGGTGTACCTATGCCATGACTGTGTAATTCTTGATTTTGTACAAACAATTCCCCAACATGCTCTGTTGATGAACCCAATATCAAACGATAATCATGGCTAATTTTGGGCTGTCCCAAAGTCGTTGTTACCACTGCTGGCATCAGAGCATCCATACAACTTGGGAATTGATGTTGATAACCTGTTCCAGCGATAATACAATCATAAGTCTTTTGGCAAGACTGCTGTTGCTGACGTTGAAAAAACTGCACCGCTAAACGCTCATCGACTCTTACCACGGAATCAAGCTGACAGTTTGCCATCAAGGTGCAATGCTGAGGACGATTACCGATGGTACGTTCATACAGTAGCTGATAAATATCTTGAATCGTGCTCATGCCCATGCCTTTATACATCAGACCTTGTTCACACAGTAGTTGAGCCTTGATAGACTCATCCAAATGGTAGTAATACTCTGTATAAGCAGGGCTGAAATGCTCCAACCCAAGTGGCGAATACTCCATCGGAAAAAACCCTGACGACCGTGTTACCCAGTCTAGCTCATAATTAAGCTTGCTATCGGTGTACTGCTGTTGCAACAGATGACGATACACTTCAGCTGAGGACTGCCCTGACCCGATAACCAAAATATGTGGAATATCGATGTGCTTTTTTAGTGCGGACAAATCAAACTGACGGGCAAAGTTAGCAGAGTGCATACAACGATTAGGCATGTCATTAGCGACAGCCTGTAATACTTTCGGCAAGGTCGGCTGTGTACCTGTCCCAATGACCACATGACGAGCATGGTAGCGGTGACTGATGCCATTTTGTATGACAGTAACCACATAGCCCACGCCACAGCTGGATTTTTCGACACTTTTTACATGACTATCAAAAACCACATTGGGTAATTGATGAGCAGCCCATTGGCAATAATCATTGTATTCCTGACGAGGGATTTTGAAATTTTCTAAAAAATAAAACTTTAACAGTCTTTTTTTATGGCTTAAATAATTCAAAAAACCATACCGACTGGTGGGGGCAACCAACGTCACCAAGTCAGCAAAAAATGGGACTTGGAGCGTAGTTTTTGGTAACAACATTCCTTCATGCCAATTAAAATCACTATTTTTTTCAAAAAACAGAGAAGTTATATTAGAGGTTACTGCTTTTTTTGATTCATTCGCTTGCACAAGCAAGGCAGCCAAACTTAAATTAAAAGGACCTAAACCAATACCAATGACATCAAGCACAATGCACCCCATTATTTAATTGACGTGAATAAATAGGTTGTAATGGATTTGGCACATTGACATACACAGATTGGGTTTCAACAGGTGCAGTCAATTCATCCAACCCTTGCATACGGGTCAATAAATTACCCTTAAAAGGAAGCATGTCCTGTCTAAGCAATAGCTCAAATAACTCTCGATGAGGATAGCGTTGTTCTAATGCCATCAATCTATTGACGAGTTGCGTGAGTAGTTGCTCTTCGCTTGCCCAACCTGTACGTGCAATAGCAGTGATAAGTCCAAATAGATGGTTGGCGATAATATAATAAGCAAATCGCTCATTGGCAAAAAATTCAGGCACAACACATTCTGCCTCATCCATTAAGGCGGGTATTTCATCTATTAATGAGCCTGCGTACTCGGCAATATAGCCAAATCCTTGATTATCCCTTACCCACAATCGGCTTGGATAATAATCCTTTAACTCAAGCAAGCTATTTTGTTGATGGGCTTCAAACCCCAACCCATGTTCATAATAAAGCGACACTAATGGCTCAAATCCTACTTTTAAGTAGCTGTCAAACCAGTCGCTAGCAATGACTGTGTTATCTTGGGCAGTATTTGCTTTAATCGCTTGGAATAATGTCTTAATTCGATTGGTACATCGAGTCGGATGGTCTTGGCATAAACTGGCTAAATTTGAAACTTGTATAGATGGGTCAAATGGATTGTCCCTTAAAATACAAATGGTTTCATTAATAACCTCACCATCAATGGTGAGTGCAAGCCAAGCAGGGTCATTAATGACTGACAAGGTGGGGTATTGTTGTTTTAGACGTTTGCCAAACTCACTTCGCCAGATTTGACAAGCATAATAGCCACGCTGACACTCTTTGGCTAAATTGATTCTGACTGAATTGGTAATAGCAACTGATAGGGAAAGCTTGAACATCCAAGGGGCATCAAAACTGGCAAGCGTTCTGACCGAAGTGGTCGGTGATAGATACCAGCCCATTGCTCCTAACGGATAGATTTTTTGCTGTTGAAACAACGTTTCATACCAAGGTTGCTGTTGCAAAAATCTTGCTTGCCAAGGATGTAATGGCAACAACCGATAATCTGTGTGTTGCTGTAGCATTTTTTGCTGATAGTCTGTTAAATAAGGTGTGAGCTTAGTTAATAGCTCTTGATAAATATCTTCACCGTCCACCCAGTTACCTGTAACATAATCTGACTGCACCAACCAATAGTTAAGTTGGAATTTACTTTGTGTTTCAGGGGCGTATTGCTCCCATTCTTGTGCATAAAAACCATCTCGACCTTTGGGCGTTGGGTGCATGGTGTGACCATATATGAGATTTTGTTCCGTCTCCACAAAATTTAATTCTGCACTGACAATATCATCAATATTATCTAAACGATGGGTAAGTATCTTGCCTAACCCTTCATAACTTTGTAACCAACGCCCTAACACCTCATGTGATTTATCAGTAGTGGATTGGGTGTTAGATGATAATTGATAATAAGCAATACTTTGTAATACCAATGTTGCCACTGTTGATGCAGTGTAATCACAGCTTTGACCATTCAAAAATACCGTCGGCTCTTCCAAAAATCGTACATTACCTAGCTGACTTACCTTGTCAATAGGCACTCGTAATAACATTGACGTAGGCAACAAAGGCACTTCAAGTAAGGGTTGACGTTGTGAAAAATTTAAACACGCTTCATTTTGCTCTGAAACCTCTATATAACGCCCGACCCCAAGTTCATAGCAATAAGCGTTGATTAGATTTTGTAAAGCCAACCGATTTTGAATCTCAGTCTGCAACATAAATTTCCCTAAAATTTAAATGATAATGATTTTTAGTTTGCAAATGATAATCATTATCATTTAATTCTTCAACTATTTATTTTTTATTTATGATAATTGCATTAAATTTTACCCAAAATTCAAAAAATCGAGCGTTAAGAAATGGTGTCGAATATTTGAGATACCCTAATAATGTCCAAAAAAACGCTCGTTTTTTGGATAGGTTTCCTATCATCAAGCTGATAAATTATCGACAAAATTACTTAATTTACCTTAGCATATTATTTTCTCCGTTTCTGTTCTAACCCCTATATAATCCGAATTCTGAGATGCACGCTGATTGAACCGTCCCGGGATTGTCGGAGACCTAAAACTCTGAGACAATACCCTTATGAAAAGCAAACAATACCCAACAGAAGTTAAGACACGAGCTGTCGAATTATTGATTGAATCACAAAAAGATTATCCCTCACTGTGGGCGGCCATCCAAGGCATTGCACCTGAGCAGCATGCTGCGCAAGGGCTGCACGCCCGAAACCTTACGCTCATGGCATCAAAAGCACCTAGCTAAGCAAAATCCTGTTATCGTTACCACTCAAAGCCAAGCTGCTCGTATCGCTGAACTTGAACGAGAAAACCGAGAACTCAAACAAGCGAACGAAATCATTCGAAAGGCAGCTGCTTTTTTCGCCCAGGCGGAGCTCGACCGCAAACCGAAGTAATGGTCAAATTCATTGATGATGAAAAGAAAAAGTATGGGGTCGAGTCAATTTGCAGAATACTGCCAATTGCCCCATCCACCTACTATCGCATCAAAGATGAACAAGAGAACCCAGAAAAGCAAAGTCGACGTAAACAAAGCGACAAGCACCTCATGGCACAAATCAAACAGATTTGGCAAGCCAGTGGCTGTCGTTATGGCATTCGTAAAGTCTGGCATAAGCTTAAGCAGGATTGTATGCCCAAACTAGGTCGTTGCACGGTTGAACGCCTGATGAAACAGCTAGGCATACAAGGCGTATGGCGAGGCAAAGGCAAAATCACCACCAAACAGCGACCAGGACAACAAAGTCCCGATGATTTGGTCAAACGCAACTTTAGCGCAGATGCCCCGAATAAGAAAAGACTCTTGCGGAGCAGTGCTCCTCAGGTCGCTGACTTTACCTACATTAAAACTAAATCAGGCTGGGTCTATACCGCCTTTGTCATCGACGTATTCAAGCGAGTTATTGTGGGTTGGAAAGTATCGAATCATATGGACACTCAGCTGGTCTTAGATGCCCTAAATCAAGCCTTAGACGCTAGAGATAGACCAAGCGGAGTAATTCATCATTCTGATAAAGGTAGCCAGTATCTATCGATTAAATACGGTGAACGGCTTAAACAATCGGGGCTTGCTGCCTCAGTCGGCACGACAGGCGATTCCACTTCGGGCATAGCCCTACGTCTTGCACTCGGGCAAAGCAGTGCTTCGCTATTTTCTCGCTCAGATAACGCCCTAGCTGAAAGCGTGAATGGGCTGTATAAAGCGGAGGTGATTGATTATTTGAAACAGGAATGGGATGGCGTAAATGATGTTGCGCTAGCGACCCTTGATTGGGTACACTGGTACAACTATGAACGATTGCATTCTACCAATGGATACGTATCGCCTATTGATGCGGAAAATATCTACTATTGTTCATTAATTCCGTCAGGCTATGCTGCCTGACTCAAGTAAACTTGTCTCCGACAATCCCGGGACGGTTCAATATATCCAAAAACTGATTCCGTTGATAAACATAGTATAATTAATTGTGAAATGAAATTGACAGTGACTGATTATCTTTCTTAATTGCATTTAATATTAGCAAATATTTTTAAATTGACTTAGAGGATATTATGACAACTCAACAACAGTTTCTTGACCTACTTTCCGATATTGAACCATCTACAACAACAGTTAATGATTGTTCAAGTGCTCATAACACTTTGCGCAGCGCTTTAGAAGTTCATAATACGTTTAGTAAAGTACACGTTAAAACTTTCTTATCAGGTTCATATAAAAGAAAAACAGCTATACGTCCAACAACAATAGCTGGGGTTACACAAAGACCTGATGTAGATATTATTGCTCTTACAAATCACACAAAAGATGATAAGCCTCAAGTTGTCTTAGATGCTGTGAATGAAGCTTTAAAAGATGTCGGATATACAGCTCTTACCATTAATCGTCGTTCAATAAATGTTAAACTTATGAAAGTTGACATGGATGTTGTTCCTATCATTTCAGACGGATATGGCAGTTATCTAATTCCAGATATTCATCTTGATGAGTGGCTAGCTACTAATCCTCCAGGGCATACTGAGTGGTGCGTCGAACTGAATAAGCAAGCAAATGGTCGATTTAAACCACTTGTAAAGCTATTTAAATGGTGGCGTCGTGAAAACTTACCTGATTTGAAACGACCTAAAGGATTTATATTAGAATGCTTAGTGGCCAAGCATATGAATTACAACGAATCTAATTATGAAAAGTTATTTGTATATCTTTTGGAAGAGATCAAAGATTTTTATGGCATCTATGCGTCATTAGGAGTAATGCCATATTTAGAAGATCCTGGAGTACCAGGTAATAATGTTTTTTCTGCAGTCACAATAGAGGAATTCAAGGATTTTTATGAAAAGGTAAAAGAACAGGCTATTCTTGCACGGAGCGCTTTAAATGAAGTAGATGATGATGCAGCGTTGGCTCTATGGCGCCAAATTATGGGTAATCGTTTTCCAAAAGCGGCATCGCACAAAATCTCAAACTCTGATAATACGTCGCGCTCTTTAATTCGCCCTGCTTTAGGTATAGGACTGACATTTCCATCGAATCCTGTTTATCCAAATAAACCAGGAGGCTTTGCGTAATGGAACTGCTAAAAACACCATTAGAACGCCTAGCTCAAGAACGGCAGTTATTGACTGATTTTGAGAAAGAGAAAAATAGTTTTAAGATTCAGGAGTGGAACTCAACAGACACAAATGAACTGCATTTGAACTTCTCTCTAAAGATAGGAACTATAGATTTTAATGGTGTTTTAGTATATCCAGAGCTTTTCCCAGAGCTACCAGCATATATACGCCCACAAAAATCTGGTGAAAGATGGAGTATCTTGCACCAGTATGGTAGTTCAGGAGTGCTGTGTCTAGAATATGGCCCAGATAATTGGAATACCAATATCAGTGGAGTGGATCTAGTTAGAAGTGCCCAGCTTCTTTTATTAACAGATGCAATGACTGTATTGGAGATGAATGTAGAACCTGTACCATCTAGGCATTCTGAAACAATAGGTCAAAAATTAAGAGGTGTTTCAGAAAGGTTCATTGAAACACCTATGTTACGTCACATACTCTTGGGTAGTGATTCTGAGAAAATCGACTTTAAGATTGCCATCTCAAGCTTTCGAGACAAAACCGTTATTGTTCCAACAAATATTCAGAACAAACCTCTATCTGACATCGTACCATCATTTTCCAATGAAAGATTTGAATTGTCTGGATGGGCGATACGAATTGATTCTGTTCCTCAACTAAAGGGATCCGTAAATGACCGAGTTTCATTAGAATCCTTTTTAGGCAATTTATGGCCTGCTCAGGAGGAATTCACAAATTCCATACAGCCTATATTGTTATATGACTTAAAGGGTAACTTGGAACTATTCTTGATTAATAATACAGCACCACTTTTCGTAAGTTATCCTGCTATTAATCTACATGATGATCAGAATCAAAGATTGCCAGCACAATTTAGCCATCTCAATAATACAAGGATAGCAATTGTAGGTCTTGGATCGTTAGGAAGTAAAATTGCAATTTCACTGGCACGGTCGGGCTGTAAAAACTTTCTACTTATTGATGATGATATTCTGGCCCCACACAATCTTGTCCGTAATGAACTCAGCTGGTTAGATGTTGGCTTTGCTAAAACCCATGCTGTTGAAAGAGCATTAAAACGAACAGTATTAGACATAGAAGTTGAAACGTATGAAATGCAAATTGGTGGACAGGAAAATCCTCATTTAAATTCCAATATCGCTAATGCGATTGCCACATGTAATCTGATTATTGATGCGACAGCAAATACACATACTTTCTTAACATTAGCTGCAATTGCTAAAAGAAAACATATTGCAATGGTATGGGGTGAAATCTTTGGTGGCGGTGGTGGAGCAATGATGGCCCGTAGTCGCCCAACGTTAGATGCCTCCCCCTTAGAACTTCGCAATCATATTTATGGTGTCTTACAAACGTTGGAACCAATTCCAGAGGGCAAGGTTAATAATTACGGCTTTCAAACACAAAACCAAACATATATTGCATCAGATGCAGATGTAACGGCTCTTGCAGCGTCTATGACGCAGTTCACATTAGATGCTTTATGTACAATTGATGAGCAATCCTCTTATCCCTATTCAGCATATTTAATAGGGTTCCGTAAATATTGGATATTTCAATGTCCTTTTGATACTCATCCTATCGATTGTTCAGGTGCGTTAGTAACAGAATCTCCTACAGATAAACAAATATCTGAAAGTGAAAATGGCAATTCTATTGAAGAGCCTGAACCGATAAAAGGTTAATACTGATGCTGAAAATATCCATTCCTACTGATATACAAATTTTACTGATAAAAGCCCTGTTGAAGTCTGGAACCCACGAATGTGGCGGTGTTTTAATGGGTGAGCATATAGGTACAAACCATTTTAGAGTTAGCTCATTAACTGTTCAAAAGAGTGGAACGATAGCATCCTTTGTACGTGGGATTACGGATGCTATTAAAGCAATCCGCCTTTTTCATAAATCAACAAACAATAATTATCAAAAATTTAACTATTTAGGTGAATGGCATAGCCATCCTCTCTTTAGTGTACAACCCAGCAGTAAAGACCATCACACCATGAGGGAATTAGTGTCCGATCCAAAAGTGGGTGCAAATTTTGTAGTCTTACTGATTTTCCATTTAAAAAACAATCATCTTGAGGGCAGCGCCCACACCTACCTACCAGATGGTTCCTATTACCGGTCCACCCTGGATTTAGAGAGATAATAATGAGTGCAAGTCTGTTAGAAAAACAATCAACTGGTGGTGCAATTGCACGAGTAGGATTTGAATATCAGGATGCTTTTGTATTAAAGAACTTGCCACTATGGCTATCTGAAAGTGCTTTTAGTCACATTGTGAGTGAATCAATAGGTGACGTTGAGGTTTGCTACTTCTCTTTAGAGAAAGATTTCCAGCGTGTCATGTATGAAGCTAAAAATCATTCGCTGACTTCTACAGACTTCTGGAAAGAAATTAAGCGCTTCAAGGAAGCATTTGATATTCCCTCAAGTGAATTTACTCGCTTTGGTTTAGTATGCCCACTTTATACCTCTACACTTCACCCATTTCTTGCCCAGATTGAAAGAATTAGAGGCGTTGGCTCTTCATACAGTGCAGATTCTGTGATTTTACAAAAAAGTCGTCAGGATATTACTCAGTGGTGTAGCGATAAGGGATTCGAAACTTCACTTGCTGAGTTTGCACTTGATCATGTTGATTTCCTGTCTTTCAATGCGGAAGATAGCGACTCTGTATTTATAGGCGAAATAGAAGAGAAATTATCCAATATCGAACTCACTACACGTAAAGCCAAACAGTTAAGAGATCAGTTTAAAAACCTGATTTCTCGTTCTTCTTTTGGCCCAATACATCGCAAAGACTTTGAAAATTTTATTTGCCATGCTCTTGAAGAAGATAGAACCCAGTGGCTATCAGATCCTATTAAAATTAATCTTTCAGCGTCATCCAGTCAGCACCAAGACTTAAACTTAGATATTAGTGATTTCAATGGTCCTGATCGTGCTCAAAAAACCTCCAGCGACTGGAACAGCCTAATCAAAAAAGCAGTATCGATTGGGGATTTCATTCATAACAGTGGTGACCGTAGAACCCTCCTTATAGATGGCAAACAAAGAATGTCCACTGCATGTATGCTTGGCTATGTTTTTAGTGCCACACGTAATTTCCTACTTGAAATAGAACATAATGGTCTCGCTTATCGCACTGATGACCATAAACAGAAAGAGGGACAGTTTTTTAATAAAACTAACTCTATTGAACTACATGGTAAAACTGAAGCTATAGTTACTATCGGATTTCCCACAGCTATAGGTAAAGACATTGACTCTACGATTAATGAAATAAAGAACTTACCTAGACTGAATTTAGAAAGTTCTAATGTCATTGATAATATGGAAACTCTCAATCTTGCTGTTAAAGAAGCGAAATCAGCTTTAGTTTCATTCAAGGCTGAGAATAAATTATCTAAATTACACCTCTTTATTAAAGCACCCTCAGTTTTTGCAATGGTATTAGGGCATCGCTTGAATGGTGTTTGTAATATCCAGCTTTACGATTGGGTAAATGGGGAATATATGCCTACGGCAGAACTGAATATATAAAAAGATTTATCTCAAGTTTTAAGAAGGTTTGCCTTGTTTTATAATACTCCCAGAAAACTAGACCAAAAAATCATAGCAAATAAGATAGAATAGCCCTTAAGCAAAGAGGTCTATCTAATGACAAAAGTTCGTAAACGTCATAATGCTGAATTTAAAAGTAAAGTTGCTGTTGAAGCCATCAAAGAGCAAAAGACGATCAATGAGCTGACTGCTGAATACGGTGTTCATGCAACCCAAATCAGCAACTGGAAAAAGCAAGCCTTGGCTGTTATACCAACCGCCTTTAACACCAAACAGCAAGACAACGAACAAGCCCAGCAAACCACTATCGATGAACTTCATCGGCAATTAGGGCAAGTCATTAGTGAGAGAGACTGGCTTAAAAAAAAGTCCTCACAGCTACTCTAAATGCTCGTAAACAACTGCTAGAGCCTGACAATAAGGATTTTAGTACTCGTAAGCAATGTGAACTACTTGGTATTAACCGCTCAAGTCTGTATTATCAGCCAAAGCCCATCAGTGAACTTGATGTTACCTTGATGAACCTGCTTGACGAACAGTACACCACAACCCCATTTTACGGGGTCAAACGCATGACAGCTCACCTTAAGCAATTGGGTCATCTAGTGGGACAAAAGCGAGTCAGGCGACTACTACGGCAAATGGGGCTAGATGCCATCTACCAGCGTCCTAACACGAGTAAACCTAATCCTGAGCATCAAGTTTATCCCTATTTGCTAAGGAATGTACCGTAAGCATCCGACCATCCCATCTACCACCATTCTAAAAAATACGAGATAGTGCCCACTAAAAAATGAAGTGGGCACTAGAATGGCACAAATAGACATAACCAAACCGAAGCGACGAACGTACAGCAAAGAACTCAAGGCCTATCTCGTAGAACAAGCCTTAACAGGCGAACGCTCGATAGCGAGGCTAGCTCAAGGTCATGGCATTAACCCAAACTTATTGCAGAAATGGATAAAAGCTGCCAGAGACGAGAAAATCGCAGCAACTCAACCATTAGCCAACCCAAACTTCGATATTAACCTCATTGAACATGAGCCTGTCTTTCTGCCTATCACCCTGCAATCTAGAAGCCATCACGAACAAACACCACAAGCAACTGCCTTAGCTCAAACCATCACAGGCGTAGAACTACAAATTCCCAGCCATAACGGGACGCCCATAAAACTCACCATCGACCAAATTGACAATTACAGCCTTATTGAATTACTGCGAGGGCTACAATGAACCCCCTTATCAACCCCCAACAAATATGGCTATCCACCACTCCCATGGACATGCGAAGTGGCAGTAACAAATTACTCGCCTTCATCCTACAGCACCACCCAGGCATCCGCCCAAACTGTGCCTACCTATTTTACAACAAAGCAGGCACCCGGCTAAAAATACTCATCCATGACGGCCTGGGCATATGGCTATGCACCCGAACACTCGATGATGGCAAATTTCACGGACTTGGCGAACGTCTCATGCGACATCACAGCCCATCCAACCAAACCACAGGACTCACCATCAGCCACGAGCAATTTAACGCCTTGGTTAGTGGTTTGCCTTGGCACAACCTAGGCAAAGATATACTCACCCCGCTTACCTAAGCTGACTTTATCATAAAGCCGCTAAATCTCAACTATCACCGCCTATTTACTGACAATGCAGGGCGGTTATGGCAAACTCATACCATGACCACCGCCCACCCATCCGACCCAACTGCGCCAAGCTATGCTGATTTATTAGCCCAAAACGCTCGGCTTCAACAGCAGCTTGACGCACAAAAACAACATTACCAACAGCAAGCAGCGCAACTCAAACAGCAATACCAACAACAAATGGACGCTCAAAGGCAGCAATACGAAGCTAAGCTTGCTCGCATTAACCAAGAGCTCACTGACGCCATCACCAAACAGCAACGTCTTATCCATCGGCTGTTTGGGCAAAAAAGCGAAGGCTTAACCCCCAAACAAGACCACCTAAACAAAGAAACCGCCCTAGAAGACCTAGCCTTGCTTGAACAAGCCCATGACAACTTCTTAGCCAATCTTAGCGATGACGAGCGAGCCAAACTGGTTGCTAGCAAGCCGATTGATACGCAAGAAAAAGGCACACAATCAGAAACACCAACCAAACCCAAACGACAAAAACGCCTCGTTATCCCTGACAACCTCGACATTCACACCATCATCCACGAACCACCGTCAATTACCTGTGAGTGTGGCTGTCAAATGACGCAAATTGGCCAGGATGTTCAAGACAAACTTGGCTTTAAGCCAAAGCAGTTTTACCGTGAGCGTCATGTTTATCCTAAATACATTTGCCGTAACGCTGAGTGCAACCGTGAAAAGCTGGTTCAAGCCAAAACCGACGCCCAAATCATTGATAAAAGCATTGCGACGCCTGCACTACTGGCTCATGTGCTTATCAGTAAATACGCTGACCATCTGCCTTTATACCGCCAAAGCCTGATTTATCAGCGTAGTGGGGTGTATTTATCTGATTCGACCTTAGCCGATTGGGTGGGACGTTGTGGGGTACAGCTTGGGTTTTTAGTTAATCGATTAATCAAACTCATGCTTATTCAGCCAATTGTGCATGCCGATGAAACCCCAGTCAAAGTATTAAATGGCTATGGCATGAAAGATGCTAAAGGCAAGTTAAAGCAAGGCTATGTCTGGGCGTATGTGACCCCAAAGCACAGCCCAATCAAAGCGGTGGTGTATGATTTTGCCCAAGGTCGGGGTAGTGAGTATCCCAATGCTTTTCTGCAGGGCTTTAAGGGCAAGCTTGTTTGCGACGGCTATAACGGCTATAAGCCATTATTTGGGCGAGGGGTGATTGAAGTGGGTTGTATGGCCCATGCTAGGCGTAAGTTTCATGAGCTTCATGTGACAGGGCAGAGTCTTATTAGTATTGAGGCACTAGAATTGTTTCAATCGCTGTATGCCGTTGAGCGTAAGATTGATGAGCAGTTTGAGAGAAACCAAACGCCAATGCCCAGAGATGCTCAAATAGTTAGACAAATCAGGCAACAGAAGGCAAAACCAGTTGCGGATAAACTTTATGCGTGGTTACAGGAGAAAAGGCTAGGCACGACTAAGAATGCCAGTATTACTAAGGCAATTGAGTATTGTTTGAAACGGTGGCAGGCTCTGACACGTTATCTTGAGGATGGCAATTTACCGATTGATAATAATTGGGCAGAAAATCAGATGCGTCCATGGGCGTTAGGCAGAAAGAATTGGTTGTTTGCAGGGTCGCTTGAGAGCGGTCAGCGGGCGGCGAATGTTATGTCGCTTGTCCAGTCAGCTAGGCTTAATGGGCTTGACCCCTATGCGTATTTGGCAGATGTGTTGAGTCGTCTGCCGACGCATCCTGATAGCCAGATTGATGAGCTGCTACCACATGTCTGGATACCACCTCAATAGGGGTATGGTCGGGGGCTTACAATGTACCCATCACCCGCTGTAACCAAGTGTGGAGTACCGATATCACTTACATTCGCCTGTCTAAGGGCTTTGTGTATTTGATGGCGGTGATTGATTGGTATAGCCGTTATGTTTTAGAACCTGTTCACGATTAAAAAATATGCTAGGATAAGCTACGTAATCAATTAATAACCGAATCAATCACCATGAGAAAAGCCTATCCAAGCGACATTAGTCGAAAACAATTTGAGCACATACTACCTATTTTAGAAAGTGCAAGGAAGAAGACCAAGCCAAGAACGGTTGACCTTTATGACGTATTTTGTGGGTTATTGTATGTACTAAGAACAGGTTGCCAATGGCGACAGCTGCCCCATGACTTTCCCAAATGGCGCACCGTCCACTCATACTTTCAGAAATGGAGCGAGCTTGATGAAGAAGGCAACAGCATTCTTGACCAAGCCTTAAAAAAAATTGGTCAAAAAAGCGCGAAAGAAGCACAAACGTAAGGGCAAAACCAGTTTTATCATTATCGATGCTCAAAGCGTTAAGAACACAGATACTGCTAAGTACAAAGGTTATGATGCAGGAAAGAAAGTATCAGGGATTAAGCGCCATATTGCAGTAGACAGCCAAGGCTTGCCCCATGCTATCTGTATTACCACTGCCAATATCACCGACCGTGACGGTGCTACAACGTTACTTCGTCAAAATACCAAACGATTAAGCCGCGTAAAAAATGTGATGGTTGATGGCGGTTATCGAGGTGAGCCATTTGCTAATAGTGTTAAATCTATTTTAGGCGAAACCGTTACCACAGAAGTTGCCAAAAGAGATGAATTGCACACGTTTAAAGTCATACTAAAGCGATGGGTTGTAGAACGTTCGTTTGCTTGGCTTGAGAAAAATAGACGCTTATGGAAAAACTGTGAGCGTCATTTAAATTCGAGCCTTCAATTTACCAATTTCGCTTTCATCGCTTTGTTATTGAAAAGATTGTGAACAGGTTCTTATAAAGCGACTACTTAACCCATTAGTAATCGCTGATTTTTATTGAGCCAACATCCACGCCACCGCTGAATCAATATGTAAAAGTGTGGTGTCAAACACAGGTAGGGGGCTATTTTCTTCATTGATAAGCAGTCCGATTTCAGTACACCCCAAAATTACGGCTTGTGCACCCTGCGCTTTGAGTGTCTCAATGATTTGAATATATTGCTCGGCAGCGCTCCGTTTAATGTTGTTTAAACACAACTCATCATAAATAATGCGATGCACGATTTGCTGATCAGATTCGTTAGGAATAATCGTTTGGATACCATATTTGGCTAAAGTTGTTTGGTAAAAGCCATCCGTCATACTAAAACTAGTCCCTAACAATCCTACTTTGTCCAAGCCTTGTTTAGCAATGGCTTGAGCCGTGATGTCAATCAAATGTAAAAATGGTACATCTATCGCATCTGTGATGAACTCAGCGACTTTGTGCATGGTATTGGTGGCAAGTAAGATTCCATCAACGCCTGCGAGTACTAAGCGTTTTGCAGCATCCGCTAACATCTCACCTGCTTGTTGCCAGTTGCCTTGTTTTTGTAGTTGAGCAATTTCTTCAAAGTCGAGATTATAAATCACTAGCCTAGCCCCATGATTAGCGCCAAGACGTTGATTGATTTGTTCATTGATTTTTTGGTAGTAGCTGATTGAACTTGCGGTACTCATGCCGCCAATGATGCCGAGTAGTTTCATATGATGATGCCTATGATTAGTTCCTATTTTAATTGGCTACTATAGGGTAATTTAATAGTTAATGCCCAATACAGTTGTTTTTTAAATTTCAAAATTGTGTGGGTGATTTAAACATCACAATTATTTGCCGAAAACCACTAGCAAAGAATCCTGTCCGAAACTCGAAGGCATCACCACTAAAATTTCGATAGCATGGTTTAACCCAATAAGGAGATAACCATGCTAACCAATCCCCAAACTAAATATCAACGATTCACAGTTGAGCCCTTTTCCACTCGCACCTGGTGTAACAATCAGCTTACTACTGCCCCACGTTGGTGCTCATCTGACTTAAGAGATGGCAACCAAGCGTTAATTAACCCTATGGATACGGACAAGAAGTTGTATCTATTCAATCATTTGGTGGCGATTGGCTTTAAAGAAATTGAAGTGGCTTTCCCTTCAGCATCGGATACCGATTTTAACTTTGTGCGTCAATTAATCGATGACAAGCTTATTCCTAACGATGTATGGATTCAAGTCATTACCCAATCACGTCCTGAACTTATTGCTAAGACCTTTGACGCATTACAAGGCGCATCCAAAGCGATTGTCCATTTATACAATGCCACTGCCCCCGTCTTTCGTGAGGTGGTATTTAACCAAGACAAAGCCAGTACCATAGAATTAGCAGTAAATGGGGCAAAGTTGGTTAAACAGCATTGTGAGCAAAATCCCAACACCCAATGGCAATTTGAGTATTCACCAGAAACTTTTTGCTTTACTGAGCGAGAATTTGCCCTAGAGATTTGTGAAGCGGTTAAAGATGTCTGGCAACCAACAGCAGATCGGCCCATGATTATCAATCTACCTGCCACGGTTGAGATGAATACACCCAATGTATATGCCGATCAGATTGAATGGTTTATGCAAAATTTTTCGGATTTATCGCATATTACGATTAGTATTCATCCGCATAATGACAGGGGCACCGGGGTAGCCTGCGCTGAACTTGCCATGCTTGCTGGGGCAACCCGAGTCGAAGGCTGTTTATTTGGCAATGGTGAACGCACCGGTAATGTTGACTTGGTAACACTGGCGTTAAATCTATATACCCAGGGCATTTATCCCAACTTAGATTTTTCAAACCTTCAACAAACGGCTAATGTAATGACCTATTGCAATGAGCTGCCGATTCATCCACGACATCCATATGCCGGTGAACTCGTATTTACTGCCTTTAGTGGCTCTCACCAAGATGCGATTAAAAAGGGTTTCGCTAAACGTCAAGAAAATCCAAATAGTATTTGGAATGTGCCGTACTTTACCATTGATCCTAAAGATATTGGTGCAACCTATGAAGCAGTCATACGGGTCAATAGCCAATCTGGTAAAAGCGGTGCAGCATGGCTGCTTGAAACTCATCATGGCATCAAATTACCCCGTGCGTTTCAGCTGGACTTTAGCCAACAGGTTAAAGACTTTACCCACCAGTATGAAAAAGAAGCCAGTATGGCTGAGATTTGGCAGTTGTTTAAAGAACGTTATGGCTTAAACTTACCTCAGCAAACAGGCTATCAAGTACAAGGCTTTACTGGGAAAAACAATGCCAGTGACTACCATTTAATGGTTGAATTTTCTAACCCCAATGAGTTAATAATTGACGGTATAGGCAATGGAATACTCTCTGCCTTTGTAAATGCGATTAACAGCCATTTCGATAGACGATTTAGCATTGAGCAGTATGATGAGCATAGTCTAGGTAAAGCCAGCGATAGCCAAGCGATTTGTTATGTGGTGCTAAAAGAAGATGATAAGCGGTTTTATGGGGTAGCGATTGGCGATGATGTCGCAAAAACGTCCATGCAGGCGGTTTTGAACGCTGGGATTGGAGCAGCGGATAGATTGCAATAAGCTGTTAACGCAGGTTTAGGTGCTGGATAAAATCGTTCTTATTTTCAGGTGATACCAAAATATGCTCGATTTTATTCGGCTTTACTTGATAACTGATATCCAATCTGTCTAGGGACAAGGCAGGCGACGCTATTAAACGATGGCTAGGCTTAACATCAATAATGGTATTGCGAGGAATGACAGTATTAGAGAAGCCACTATGTATGATTAAATCCATTTGGGTCAATTGATAGGATGTTTTAAACACAGGCAACCACATTAATACCAGAGCAAATACTGTTGGAAAAAATAGCACAAAATAACTTTGAACTAATGGTATATGCTTGTGTCGATGATAAATGAAGGGAGACATCAACAATGCTATACTGCCCATAACAAATATGATGATGAGCCAGTTATCAATTTTAGAATAGAAAGTAAACATAAATCATTATCGCTCATATTGAGCAACGTATTGGGTCGGTGATAGCCCAATACGTTGTTTAAAAGCGGTACTAAACGCACTAGGACTGTCATAACCAACAGTTAATGACACATCGACTACGCTTTGACCTTGCAATAATAGCTCAAGACTGTACTGCAACCGTAGCCGTCTTAGCCATTCAATAAAGCTCAACCCTGTTTGCTGAGTAAATTGCCGTGATACCGTGCGTTCACTGATGTTAAGCAGGTGGGCAATATCAGCAAGTGCCCATGGATGAGAGAGTCGCTCGCTAATTTTTTCAAGCAAGGCTTGATACTCAGGCAAAGTGGGCTGTGGTACTTCAAATTCTGCGAGCGGTGTTAAACATCGAAGTTCATCAAGTATCAGCTCAACGATCCAAGCTTCACGGGTATTGGTTTGATAATGACTGTCAATACCAACGGCACTGCCAAGCAACGCTTGCAGTAACTCGCTGATGGCAACCACTTGACTGCGATTGGGTAGGTCTGCCCGTGTCAATGGTTCAACAAAGGCGGATAAAACTTGGGTATTCTTTAAAATAGTTAGGCTATGTTCAGTACCTTTTGTTAGCCATATTCCTCGATTTTGGGTAATGGCAAATTGGCCAGTAGGCGTCGTTACTCGGATAAAGCCATGTTTGACAATAATCAGCTGATGACAGACATGGCTGTGCAATGGCTCACACATCCCTGTTTCGTACTGCTTTTCAACAATGCTTAATGGCTGTTGAGGCTGTAAAGATTGAAAGTACATATGCTATAGTCAATTCAATGGCTTAACAATGCTAAAAGTTTTCACGTCCATTATACTTGAAAAATGTTTAAGCTCTCCAATGTAGTGTTTAGCTTTACGCCCTTTGATGGCCAACCTTTGACTCAACCTAGCTGGTGGAAATATTTGCTTTTATCAAAGCTGTTTGGGATTTGGCTATTAGCCTTTCTATGGAGAGATAAAATGAATGATAAATATGTGTATTCAGCGATCATGTCGATGCTATCGATTCTAGCAGGTATTATTATCATGTCAGCGGTTGCAATAATTTATTGAATCTTCTGCAATTGGAGTCTTGAGGCTTCGCTTCGCCCAGCAATTTAAAGCTTAATTCAGTTGGTTATACGTCTGGTAAATAAAACTCACCCTTACCTACCGCGATCACATTGCCACCCACATAAATAGTTTGTTTCTCATCAACTTTCAGCATTAACCGATTAGGACGCCCTATCTCATCACCTTGAAAAATACGTTTATGGATTGGATGCTGGTTTTGTGAAATAAAATATGCACCCAGATTGGCACAGGCTGACCCAGTTCCGCTATCTTGCACCACTTGATTATTTTCTATCGAGAAAAACCGTACAAACACATCATCGTGGTCTTGGTACCACAAATATAGCATGGCAAGCTCGTTGTCTTTTTGACAAATAGTTTGCAGTTGCTCTTTATTGATTTTAGCGTCATATAGCTTCTGCTTTGATAGCACGTTTAATAGTAATTGCGAAGTCCCTGTATTCATCCAATAAGCCTGATTGGCAATATCATCTGCCATCAATCCTGTTATTTTTGCCAGCTCTTCATGTGTCGCGACACTGATGCGCTGTTCAAAACCTGTTAAAGACAGTTCGATATGGCTGTCATTAACTTGGACCTCTACTGGCTTGGCTATGGTGTTTAACACAAAGTTATTTAATAAATTTTGCAGTTGTTGAATAACAAATGCAGCTCCAAGCGTGGGATGACCTGCTAATGGCATTTCATAATTTGGGGTAAAAATGCGTAAATCAGCAACCGCTTGAACGCCATGCTTAGCAGTGGGAGCAAATAAAAATACGGTTTCACTTAGATTAAACTGCTGAGCAATCGCTTGCATCTGCTGATCAGTTAAGTCATCAGCATTAGGAAATACAGCAAGCGGGTTACCACCAAAGTGATTGTCAGCAAAGACATTAACAATATGATAGGTATAGGTCTGCAAAATGAATTTCCTTCGCGATAGGCTAAAAAATTAGTCACTTCAAGGTGAGCACTAATTCAGACCATATAGTAATTTTGGGACATTTGTTCAATTTTAAGTAGTTGTTATTAAAGAGCTTTGTGGAAATTTTCTTGATTATTTGATTTTTTAGCAATCTTGACTGAGCCTTTACAATAAAAAAATAGAGTTTTTTGATTTAACTGGTTTTTTATATCGACAAAATTACTTAGTGTGTTATTTTCTCCGAAATTTTGTGGTGACTCCAAATAAAAAAATCTATCTCTCGCTATCAGGGCTTCCATAGCGTCTAACGCCAAAGCTATTGCGCTATATTTCATGCGATTAGATATCAATAAACATCAAAATTGTGAAATACTATAAAAGCAACGATATCCTGACCTACCTTTAAAATTTTTAAATGACCTCTGTATTTTAGCTAAAAGAATTAATTTAATCTTAATATTATTTTATAAAAACAAACAAATGTTATAAAAATGTTTGTTTTATGTGTAGGTTATTTAAATTAATAATGTCATATTACTGTATATTATTGTATAGTAAAAATTCTGTAATAATTCATTTTCGTTTCATACTAATCTTTTGAGCAAATTAACTTCAAACTATTTTCGAATTGTTAAATTCAAATGATTAATATTTTTTAAAGCTGATAGAGAAATAATAGAGAATTACTATGAATCAAGTGTACCGTGTGGTATTTAATAGATCATTGGGCGTATGGCAGTGTGTCGCTGAAACGGCAAAAGCTCGTGGTAAATCATCGAGTAAATTGGGTAAATCATCAGCTATTTCATTATTATCACTGATGAATATAGGCACTCTTTTACCTGCTCATGCATTAGATACTTATTATCAAACCGGTTCGACTGTACTTAATGAGCCTGTCTACAATGCTAATGGTGACAGAGTAACCAATACTGGAACATCACTTACTGCCAAACACATCATTGTCAATGACCCTACCTTTGCAAAAAGCTTTGACATTGAGAATAATGGACAGGTAGTGGCTGATAGCTTGGCAATTAGCAATGGGGGTAAAACATATACCTCTCAAGGCGGCAAATTATCAGTAGAAAAACTAATAATTAGTAATGGTTCATATGATTCTAGTTCGGAATTTGCTGTAATTCGCGATGGAGCATTACAGACAAAATCAACTATTGTTGGTGACACTGGTAATGCTAATGGATTGCACGTATTCTCTAGTTATAGTACTGACTCGTTATTGCTAGGTAATGCAGTTAATAGTTATGGTGAAGCAAGTGCATCCAATTCTACAGGCGGTACAAGTAATATCAATGTAACAGGATTAACTACGGTTGGCTATCAAGGACATGGTTATTTAAGTGCAGTATCGGGTGGAGTTATTCACAGTGGTTCCATGATAGTAGGTAATGAAAGTAATAAAGTAGGAAATAAGGAAAATCATCTTGGTGCAACTATAGATAGTAAAGTCGTTATTGATAATGACTTAATATTAGGTAATAAAGCTAACAGTTTTGGTGATGTAGGTTTTACATCAGGTAGTTCTCTATCAGTAGGTAGAGACATGGTCATTGGCAAACAAGGTACGGGAGAAGCTGGATTTATCTCAAAAACCAACTTGAGTATTGGTAGAGATCTAATAGTTGGCGAAGAAGGTAAGGGTGATTTATTTGTTTCCGCTGATAGCAATGCCCAGGTGAATGGCGTTACTTACATTGGCGGAGCGGGTCTTAATCCAAACGCGGAAGGTTCTATTCGTATCAATAGCTCTAATTTTAATGCTCCTATTATTAGTTTTGGTGGATTCGGAAAAGGAGAGTTGTCTTTATTTCAAGATGCCGTATTGAAAACTACAGAAATTAATCGTAATGCCCAAGCTAGACCCTCTACTATCAATTTAAACGGTGGGACGATTCAATTGACAGCCTCTCAACCCGAGTTATTTGGTAATTTTACCTCAACAGATGTGATTAGCATAAACAACTTAGGTGGAACAATTGAGACACTAGCCAATAATGTAAATATTTTTGATAAGGCGGTTATTGGTGGCTCCGGTAACTTTATAAAAAAAGGCACAGGCTTACTAGCTATGAACACGGCTAGTAAAGCTTGGACCGGTGAGACTCACATTGACCAAGGCACTTTAAAACTAAATGGCGATTACGCCATGCGTGATGGTGAGGTTCTAGCGGTAGGTCTAAATACAGCGGACGATTATGGTAAGTTATTAGTTGATGGTAATGCAGATATTAGTAAAGGTAAATTGCAAATTAATGCGTCTCAAGCCGTTCAAGCAATGCCAAACTCCAGTACTTGGCTAAATGTGGTTAAAGCTACTGCACGTAACGGTCAATTTGCCACACTCAGTGATAATAGTCCATTAGTAGATTTTTATGCGGACTATTCTGACCCTACGGCCGTCCATATAAAACTTGGTACAACGCCAACGCCAACGCCAACGCCAACGCCAACGCCAACGCCAACGCCAACGCCAACGCC
>NZ_DAMCJP010000012.1:51052-53871 GCF_032097965.1 Moraxella sp. CTOTU49803
AAAAGAGACTAGCGCCTTTGTAGACGCTGTCAAGCAAAATAACAACCTTTCGTCAGAAAGTTTGGCAAAAGTTTTAGATAAAGCTATCGATACTAAAATTGCCACCGGCAACAGTGTATTAGCGGATAATCTAATTAATAAAACGTTGAATTTTAGTCAGGTTGAACTATCTCAAACAGCGAGTCAGTTGCAGCCTTTATTTATGGGCTCAATCAACCGCATAATTACTGACAGCAATAATTTAGCTCTTGACGCTATTCACGACTCAACTATCAGCCGTGAACGTAATGTTTGGGCAAAAGCCATTGGCACTCAATCTACAAAAGATCATAAGGGTAGCTTAGTAGGTTATGATAATAAGGATACTGGCGTTATCGTAGGTAGTGATATTCCATTGAATGACAAACTGAATTTGGGATTAGCTGTCTCTTATATCAACAGTGATGCTGATACCAATGGACATACGATCAATCATGAGATGAAAGCGGACTCTCTACAAGTTTTAGGCTATGCTGACTACCAAGCGACGCCTGAGACTAAAGCTAATTTCCATGTAGGCGCTGGTCAAAGTGATATTAAAGGTAAACGTCACATTGGATTTGCAAATGCAACTGCCGAGGCTGATTATAATGCTAATACCTTACAAGCAGGGATAGGATTAAGCCATCGTATTGGTACTGAGCAAAGAAACATTACGCCATTTGCGCAGTTTAATTATGCTCAGGTCAAATCAGACGCTTATAATGAAACCGGTGCTGGTGCGTTTAACCTTGCAGTTGAAAAGCAAAATTATAACAGTATGCGCTCAACGCTTGGGGTAAATCTATCACAGCCTATTGGGCAAAAGGTTTCTTTGACAGGGACGCTTGCAGGTGCAATCGAAAATGGCGATCCACGCACAGATATCACAGCAAGTTTTGTTGATACGCCTAACAGTCGTTTCACTACGCTGGGTCAAGAAGTAGGACGTGAAGTTGGTGTTGCAGGTGTTGGGTTGAGTTATAAACCAACAGCCAATACTAGCATTTCTGCTAACTACACCGGTGAATGGCGTAAAAATTATGACAACCAAGGGGTGTCATTGGTATTCACAAGTAAGTTCTAACAATAACAAGTCAATAAAAAAACCGACCTAGGTCGGTTTTTTTATTGAATGACTAAGGTTAAATTATTTGACCGTTAGCTTAGTCAATTTTTTGCAGTCGTCTTAACCATAAGGATACTGGCGCAACCATTTTGTGGCAATGTATTTGGTACCTGTAATAACAGGCACGCTTGAATGCAAAGATAAGGGGTCAGGATTGTTATTCAATAAAATATTACTAAAATATAATGCCATTCCCTCTTTCGGACGGATCTCGCAGTTAGCACTTGGAAAACGAGTGGCACCCCCGCTTTCTACGTCTGATAAATAGGTTAAAAAAGTAGCAACGCGCTGTCCACCAATTTCAATGGCTTTTTGTCCACCTGCTTTAGTGGTATCAAAGAAGTCAAAATGAGGTTTATATTCTCCTCCCGAATGATAACGCAGTATTTGTAAGCCTTCGCCATTGTCAATTGGAAAATTAAGCACCTGAGCAATTCTATTTTCAAGCAAAGAAATAATGGCATTTTCTTGACGTTGAAAGACGGCGTTCATGCTTGTGCGTTCTGTGGTTGTAAAGTATTCACCAGTTTGAGCATTGACCACGGTTGCGGTTTGGAATTTGTCTTCAGCACAGGCGATCAGTTGTTGACACTCTTCATGTGATAAGAAGTTGTCGAATACAACGACCTTAGGAGCTTGAGCAGTAAAGATGATTGGAATGCGCCTGTTGTCAATATCAATAAAGTTTTTACTAAGGTCAATTTGGGGATGCTTAATGTCAATCTGGTAGTTTTTTAATAAATCACCCACTGCTATATGATAACCATGTTGCTCAAGGGTTTTTGCTAGTGTGGTAATTTCTACACCGTTACTAATATTTGTGTTAAGCCAATCATTCCATTCTTGGGTTAAATGTGGATTTAGGTAGGAAGTAGTAGTCATAGAGAACCTAAGAGTTAATATTTTGTTTATAGCAATTAATTAAATAGAGAACTGCGGATATTATAAACTAAAGTTCAAATTTCGTTTATGACTCTTAGTGTTAAACTTCGCCCATCTTTGGTTATGTTAAATAGCATATCCAATAACCAATCTGGCTGAAATCAAAAGAAATTGAATTATGCAAGATAAATAATGATGAATAAAATTCTAAATCCCAAACCCTCTAAACGGCTCATGTCTTAGCTCTTTATCTTTTTCCAACTTTTTAGCGGTCAGCGTTAATTGGGCATACCCCGACAAATCATACGGATGGCTGCTGACATAAGATTCTGCCTGCCGCTGGTTCATCTTGTGTTGCTTACCATCAGAGTCCATCGAATACAACGTCCCTTCCTTGGCATACCCCACCACCTGCTGTTTTAACCTGTCAAATAACTTCTTGAACAACTCGATCACGGCTTTAACAACGGCTGAAACTGTGCCAACGACTGTGCCAAAGTCGTTTGATGCTGTTTTAAATTGCTGAGCGTCGTGGTCATATCCTGTTTTAAGCAGGTGAGCTCGTCGATTAAATTTTCTAAGTCTTGCTGTTCGCTGCTCTGCTGTTTCAGTGAGTCCTGCAATGTCTTCACCGATGCCTGTAAGCTGTTGATTGACTTTTCGATGTCGCTGTCGCCGTCGGGTTGTATGCTCTGCAATTTGCTCAAGGCTTGCTGTATCTTCTCCTGCAATTTTTGAAATTCTTCTCGTCCTTTTTTCAGTGTTGCTATCTCGGATTTCTGTAGCTTGT
>NZ_DAMCJP010000013.1:0-9804 GCF_032097965.1 Moraxella sp. CTOTU49803
GTCATTCGTTTGCTCATGCTAAAACTCCTTATTGTTAGTTTATAAGAAATTCTACCTCTGAGCTGTTTTATTTTAGGGGAGAGTTACAAAGTTTAGTTATACGGATTTGACGGCAGGGGTCAAAGCTATTGTTGGATGTTTTTCAGGGTTGATTTGGATGGATGCGACATTACTTGTCGCATGCAACCTAAGGAAGTTGCATGCGTTTTGAGCAGGTATGAAAAAAACTATTCAGAACTATAATTATTTGTCATGAAAGTGGTTCAATGGTATTAGATAAAAATACTTGAAACTTTTTAGGTAATGTTAATAGCTCATCATAAGTATTTAGGTTTGCATTCTTTACATAGCTAACTAACGTTTCATCAATACGAGTTTCCCAACTTGCGATCCGTTGGTATAAATATATAGCTTTTTTCTTGTCTTTAGACATAACTACCCTTAATGCAAGCTGATAACGCATTACCCAATATAGTAAAATTGATTCTGGGTAGTTTTCAAATGAGAAAACAGTGTCATTAGTCTTTGACTTGTCAAGATCTGTAGAACCTTTTTTAAGAATAGCAGTTATAGAGGACGGTATATTTCTGCCTCCGAACACAAATGATTCTATTTTGATATTGCCTATAGCACTATCATGAATGATTACTGCCTTTAGTATCTGCTTATTCTGAGCCGGGAGAGCAGTTGTTCCGTTCATCTTTCTCGCTAGAATATATTTTTCAATAAAGTCCGTTTGTTTATCGACTGTTTCGCTAACTGATTTATCATAGCCTAGTAAGTAAGGAATAACGTGCTTATCCTCCCAAGTCTTGCATTTCCCACCTTGAAACGATTGCAACTCTAAAGGAGTTTCACAAACTAGCTTAGCTAGTAATTCGTTTGATGATTTGCGTGCTATATACTCTTTCAGTGAGATCAAGTTATAGAGTAAAAAGTCTAAACGTTGCGTTAATTGATTATCGACACTTTCGAAAATATAATGAAAAGCACTCTCTAAGTTGCTATCAACTATCTTATTCAAGTTAGCCATTTGTCCACTGGCCTCATAATGCCCGACAGCGTTGTTAATACATTCAACATAGTCTCGTGTACGCGTAGAGATTAGATCAGCAATAGCTGGTAGATTTGTTTCAATTAACCTAGCTTGCTCTAAGTACTCTTTTGGCATAGAAAAAGTTAGGTGCCCTAAAAGTTCTGCTAATAAAGCGGTATTCTCATAGCCTTTACCTTTTGCTTCACGGTAAGGGAAAGACGCCCTAAATTCGAACTGCATTTTGCTTTGCTTATCTACATTAAGGAAGTTAAAAAACTGATTGCTAAATTGTCTGCAAACCCTATAAAACAACGTAATTATCTTATATGCTAAGCTTTTATCTGCTTTAAGAAAGGTTTCAAACGGTATGCCTATAAGTTCTGAAACATTACGCTTAATATTTTTAACTAAATCTTCAGCTGATCCTCCATATTCATCTTCGAGGTAGCTGTAGAGGTCTTCTATGTCCAAGTTTTTGATAGGGTTTGGATTGCCAATTTCATATTCAGAAGTATATATTTCTTCCTTCTGTGCTTTGGTTAAGTTAGAGTGATAAATGGACTCAACAAGATAGTGATTCCCTTTGTTTGATAAAATCCTTGAACCTTTGACTGTACGCTGTTGGAGCTTTTCACAACTAGTCATAAGTGTTTTTAACTCTTTAATATCAGGTTCTTCAGCTTCCAGCTTCATTATTCCTGCTTCAATCAATGCACATTTGATAGCAATATTCATAGTATTTCCCCTTTAATTATTCAAATTACAGCTAAGGCCATTTTGTTGTAATTCTGATGGCAGATTGTCACGAGTTTGGTCTTCAATCAAAGCAGTTGCTTGAGATTTTGTAATGCCTACCTTGGTTTGCGCATCTGTATATAACATAATAAAGGCATCTACATGAGTTTCAGTATACTCGTTACCACTTTTGCTATTTTCCGTAAGTTGGACTGCTATAACTTTCTTGGGCACACCTTTAGCATACATTTTACCTGCACGCTCTATGGTAGTGCCTGCACGTGAGGTAGAAGTGCTTACCTTATCAAGTAGGTCAATCGTGGTGTCTGAAATTTTTTTAATATGAGTTGTCATATTGGTCTCCATTGAAGTTGCAATTGTTGGCAAATGCCAATGGAGTTATACTAATGAAACTTATCTCTCACCGTAAGGGCAGTTTTTTCTTAATTTTGAGGTCTAGAGCTAGAGTCATGTCAGATATTGGGTAAATGCTACTTGGCTTAATTCAGCGCTCAGTATTTTACAGTGAATTCTATTCTTTACGACACGAGTTGACGCTTTAAACTATTTGTGTCTATCAATTGATATCGTTGCTTGATATATTCTATAACTATCAAAACTTAACAATTATTGAGAGGTAACGTATATGGCAGATTTACAAAAGCAGTTTCTAGCATTTCATGATGCTATTAAATTAGGTACTTACGAAGGTAAGCACGCGAATGGTGTGTTACGTGAAAAACGTGACCTAATCATTAATCAGCTTAAAACGAGTTTAAAAGCTAAAAAAGACGAGGGCTATCCTCAGTATGAAAGAAGCTTCAACCAAGGAAGCTATGCTTTAAATACGGGCATTAAACCTGTAAGAGACGGAGATTATGATATCGATGTTGGTGTATTACTGGACTGCCATACAGAAGACTATAAACCGGTCGAATTAAAAGAGTTAGTCGCAGATTGTATTAAGCATAATAACCGGACAGTAGAAGTGAGCCGCTCATGTGTGACAGTGACATACATGAAGGATGGCAAACCAGATTACCATGTTGATTTACCAGTTTACGCTAAGTCTAGTAACGCATACGATGATACATATTATCTAGCCAAAGGTAGAAAAGGATTGGCTGAGTCTAAGCGAGTTTGGCAGGCAGCGGATCCCGAGGGTATCAATTCATTAGTCAATGATTTATATAAAGATAATGATACCTATGAAGATAACGGCTCTGATCAACGTAGACAGTTTCGTAGATGTGTACGCTACTTAAAAAGATGGCGCAATCATAAATATGTGGGTATCCATAGCATTGGATTGACTATAGCAGCATATCATTGGTTAGAACCGGATGTAGATACCCAAAATGATGGAGAGGTTTTACTGAGTTTAGTTGAAACTATCCTGAGTAATTTTGATTACTTTGGTCGTCTCAGCATTAATCTACCTATAACACCCGGTGGTGATTTGCTAAAGTCTGTTAGTGATGAAGATATGGCTACCATTAAAGAGCGTTTTGAAGCACTGAGAGATAATTTACAATCAGCTGTCGATGAGCCAGACGCGCATGAAGCCAGTAAGACCTTGAGAAAAAGTTTTGGTGATGATTTTCCGATAGCTGCCAAAGTTGATAAGGCTAAAAAGAGTATCGAAGCACCGTATGTGAGCACTGGATCATCAGCATAGGTAATATAATGACAATTAATGATGGCTTACAGCAAATCTTTGAAAACTATATTCGCTCTATTGGTGGTAAAAACATTGAGAGTGAGGATAAGAAAGATAGTTTTATAGGCATTGGCTTTGATTTAGATATTCATGGTCAGACAATCCCTTTATCAGTCAAATATGTTGATCAAAAGCGCTGGCTATTGCTGCCCACAGTGTCAGTTGCTCAGTGTAATTTACCAGCATTAGATCATGTGGGTAATAATGGCTTGATATGTGTTACAGATCATCAAGGTGAGATGTTTGATAGCGGCGACTTATTTGGTCTTTTCAAATATGTTGTAGATACGGCTATAGACATTCTTACGACCTCTCTTAAGTCATATCAAGCTGGTAATAGGATTGCTCTATACGAAGAAATTGATGGTTATAACCAGACAATCATGTCAGATGCACCAGTTATCGTTGCGACACACGATCCAACTCAATCTGACAGTTTATATGCGTGGTGTATTAATTGTACGAGACAACGTAATACACCTCAGTTTTATCACATTAAATATTTAGTAGATGGTGCGAGCAAACATCCACCTAGCTCTAGCCCTTATACTGCTATAAAGGTAACTAAGATATCCTTACCTCGTATCGAGGATTTTGTTATTCCTAATCTTTTTGAATCATTTGATGAAAACTGGTGGAAGCAACAAACATCAAAATTCAGTAAAAATCAGTTGAATAGCTTACAGAAGAAAAGTAATTTTAAAATTGTTCTCTTAGAGATACCTACACCCAAAATGCATACATACTTGGTCATTTCCTACTATCAGGATATGACTTCAAATAAATATCGCAATTTTAAGGCTCAAACTTTACAGCGTGGCTGGCGCGAATACTTACTTAATCGTACTGGGGTTGAGTCTCAATTTTCAAGTAAGAAAACTGTTGTGATAGCTGGCTGCGGTTCAGTTGGATCAAGAGTTGCAGAGATACTGGTTGAGTCAGATATCGATAAGCTAATACTGGTTGATTATGATGATATGAAAACTGACAACGTTATGCGGCATTACCTTGGAATACAAGATGTTAACCAGTCAAAGGTTAGTGCCCTTAGAAATCGTCTGCAACAAAACATACCTGAGTTAGAGATAGTAGCTTACAAGACTAATATCTTAAACTGGCTCATTAGTCAAAACAGTGAACAGCTATCTGAAATTCATTCTATAGTGTTAGCTACAGGTCACCCACCAACAGAACTCGAAGTGTGCCGACGCTTATATACATATGATACCAGTGTTCATGTTGCATCTGGTTGGCTAGAAGCTTACGGATTGGGTGGTCATGTTTTAGGATTCAAAAGTAATAACGATGCCTGTTTGAAGTGTCTTTACTATGATGACGATGGCAATTCTTCAAATTATATAAAGACCAGTTTGTTTAGTAATTCTTCTGGCATAGTTCTATCGAAAAATATCACTGGCTGCGCTGGAGCGTTCACAGCATATGCTTCAGTCCACGCTATGAAAACAGCAGTGATTATAGCTGAGTTCGTGATTGAACTTAAAACTGGATTACAATCGTGGTGCGCTACCAATAAATTACCGATTGACTATGGCTTAGAAGCTACTAAGTATCATGACAAAGCTCTACAAAACGGTGGTTATTATTCACAGTCATTAAGCTCTATCAAGGTGGCAGGATGCTCATGTTGCAGTACCTAAACAACCGCATCGTATGGAAGGAAAATGATAAAGCATACGATGGCGCAATATCAGAGTCTGTAATAGCCGCTTGGTTCGGTTTTAGACAATCGCACGTAAGATCAAAGGAAGCTGGCGGTATATTATTAGGCAGATACTATCCAGATAGTCATACGATACTGGTAGACGACTTAACGACGCCCATGTTTAGAGATAAGCGTACTCGCACTACTTTCTTTCGTTCCAAATCTCACGATAAAGCTCTGAAAAAATATTGGAAAGACACCAAAGGTTTTGGTGGTCTTCTAGGGCTATGGCATACACATCCTGAGCCAAAACCTAATCCATCTAATACCGACTTAAATGATTTAGCCAGTCAATTCACTAGCTCTAAATACCTATCAGAACGTATTTTGTATGTCATCGTTGGTACGAGTCATATTGGCTTTTGGATTGCCTACTCTCAAATCTCTAGAATATTTTTAGGCTATTTACCTTTTTATAATAAGGACGATTGAAAAATGACTACGAATAACCTATCTGCGAAAACTCAGACTTTGCATGATCAATCCTTAAATAAAACTATATTTACCGACCTTGAGTCAGCCAAACAATATCTCGACCATCTCAAAGGTATAGGACTACAATGGGATCATGTTGGCTTCCTTTCAGACGCAAGCCACCATAACTTACTGACATTGTTGTTCAGTAATGGTGAGTTGATTGATGTTTTTAGATTTTCTCTGATAGATGACCATAATTACTTATTCATTCAATACCTAAGTGAAAATTTTGAAATAAAAACGAATTATAAAATCTCGGAAGTTGAAGTTTTTGAAGCTAAGAGTATAAAGCAGAAAAATGATGTTATGTCTTTATGGTCTAATTGTCTGCAAAGCTCATACCCTGTAACTAACGAGTCGTTAAAAGATTTTGTAAATGATCTAATTTTGAAAATTAATGATGGTGGTAGAGGGGAAAATTTTGATGTCTATCTTAAGCGTAAAGTTATGGATGATAGTCATGGACGATGTATGTTCAGAGGGTGTGGACAACGCTTAGATGTTGATGGATTAACTGGTTATGAGGGTAACTACGGTTATTTGGCTCATAATATTGCGTCCTCTACTAAGGGCCCTAGAGGAGCACTATATCTATCACGTTTATTATCCAATGATGCTAGTAATATTTTGCTGCTGTGTGATATACATCATCGCTTAGTAGATAGGATTGCAAGCTCATATTATCCAGCACCATTATTAACTAAAATGCGTGAAGAACACGTCTGCTTATGCAACAAGTTACTTGATGCTCTAAATTATACGCCAGTTGATATTTTCTTTATTCCTTGGGGCGTAAACAGTCAACATGTAGAAAAGCCCAGTTCGGTGGCGATATCAAAGTCCCTAAGTGTGTTTGAACATAGAGCATCAGACCATATTATTAGTGTGAATTCTGGTGCAAGTGAGTCAATGGATACTGATAATAGTTTTGAAGAGAATGCTTCAAGGAATATCGAGAAATGTGTTAATAAAATTCATGATCGAACTGAAGGATCTGGTGCTGCAGTATTCGTCTTAGGTCCGACTTTTGCTTTAATAGGTTTTGGTGCGAAGTTTGGTAATAAGTCTAAATTAATGCCAATGCTGCGTTACAGAGATGCTAGTAGTTGGATGTGGCCTGGGGTGCAGCCTAGAGAAGATGCCTTTATCATTGACGAGCCAGAGATTGACTCAGGGCAATCTGAGGTTATTGTTAGCGTCAAACTAACTGCTCCCGCAGCGATGATTGATTCAACAATCGACCATCTTAATCAACAAGTCCAAGACAAGCTTCCAGTAATAAATATATATCCTCCTAAAACTTATGGATACGGTAATGGCGCAATAGCACATCCACTTGAAGGTGAAAAACTAGCTAATAGGCTTAAGGAAATTTTCACTAACTTAAATCAGAAGCATGGTATTAAAAAAATACATCTATTGGTTTGTGCCTCAAATGCGGCCTGTGTATATATTGGCCAAGCTGTAGAGAGATTTCAGCCTGAATTTATAGTCTATGACTATGGAACCGAGATGATGGAGCCCAAACTTAGAATATACAATGATGGGAAGACTACGGTCATTGAAAGTGTATGATTCATAGAGATCATTTCAATATAATCGGAGACTATGAACAAAGAAATTCAACAAAGACTCGGATGGATTAAATTATTTGAAGACACGAATGATGCTGGTCTAGTTTGTCGTAGATGTGGTATTTCCAGACCAACGTTACGCAAGTGGTGGAAGCGATACTCTAAACAAGGTATTGAGGGTTTGGCAAGCCAAAGTAAGCGTCCGCTTAAATCACCTAATACCAAAGTTAATCAACACATTGAAGATTTATTATTACAAATGCGGTCTAGTAGAAACCTCGGAGCTAGACGTTTGCAAACGGAACTAATGAGGCTTCATCAAATATCCTTATCTTTGGCGACGATTCATAAAGTATTAACCAATCACCAAGTCAAACCGATTAAGAAATTTCGTCGTAAGGCAGATTACCTACGGTATGAACGCCCACTACCAGGAGATAGAGTCCAAATGGATACCTGTAAAATAGCATCTGGGCTTTATCAATACACCTCAATTGATGACTGTACTAGATATCGGGTACTTAGGCTCTATAACCGCCGTACGGCAGCCAATACGCTGGATTTTTTAGATTGTGTGATTGAGGAAATGCCATTTCCCATTCAAAGAGTACAAACCGATCGTGGACTTGAATTCTTTGCTGAAAAGGTTCAGAAGAAAATGATGGAGTATGGCATCAAATTTAGACCCAATAAACCAGGGTCGCCACATCTCAATGGTAAAGTTGAGCGTTCTCAAAAGACTGATAAAACTGAATTCTATGCAACCGTAGATATCACGTCCAAAAACCTTCAGGACCAATTGGCTGAATGGCAGCATTACTATAATTGGCTAAGACCACATTCAGCCTTGAAAGGAAAAACACCGATTGAAAGGTATTTTGAATTAAACGAGGAAACGCCTTTTTCTGATGAGGTGCAAAACCAATATAATCCATCAGATGAACGTATTCAAAATGCCAATTATAAAGTGGATTTAGAGATGGCCAAATTGAAACGATCTCTATGAATCATACAAATTATATTAAGACGAATTATCAGATTTTATCAAATCCACCCCTGCCTTTTTCAACTCCCCTTTCGCTGTTACATAGTGATAAAGCGTACTACTGGGAATATCACCCAGCTCTTTACAAATTGCTGGAATACTTTTGGTTTGATCAGCCATCAGATGCTGGGCATATTTAAGTTTCTCAGCCGTCATAATTCTCGGTCTCCCACCTTTGCGACCACGAGCACGAGCTGCTGCAATACCTTCTTTCACCCGTTGACGAATGATATTACGCTCCATCTCGGCAAAGGCGGCTTGAATTTGCAAAAAAGCTCGACCTGCAGGGGTGGTTGTATCCATCGGTGAGTTAATCGCTTTAAAACCAATCTCTTTTTCAGCTAGTTCATCAATCAGCTTTATAAGGTCACTGGCTAACCGCCCTAGCCGATCTAAATCCAAAACAACCAATACATCACCTTTTCTTAAATAATTGAGACAATCATCCAACCCTTTCCGCTGGGAATTACTGCCCGATGCTTTGTCTTCAAAAATTCGTTCACAGCCAATTTCTTTTAAGGCGTCAACCTGACGATCCAGTAATTGTTTCCCTTCCGATGTTGACACTCGGGCATAACCTATCAAACTCATTTTTAATTGTTATCCTTATTTTGCTTGTCGTCATCAGCTTGATCTAGGAAATGTCCATTAGCAACCCAATTTTTTGTTTAATTGTCTCAAGCTCAGCTTGACTGACATTGCCTTTATGCTTTGCATTACGTGCTTTCCAATCCAAACTTTTAACTTGATCTGATAAGGCAACATTTTGCGGTGTACCTTCAATGGTGACTTCAAACGGATAGCCTTTGATTTTGGTGGTTAAGGGACAGCAAATTAGTAAGCATGTGGCTTGGTTATAAGCTTTGGGCGTTAGTACCACAGCAGGACGATGACCTGCTTGTTCATGGCCTGCTTGGGGATCAAACTCTAGCCAGATAATATCGCCAACCTCAGGTACATAACTCATAGCAATTCCTTACCGACAGGCTGACCAAAGTCAATTTCGCTATGTAGATTGTTTGGGGTGATTTGACCTAATAATTGTTCTAAGGTTTCTTGAGAGTCTATAATCGGTTCAATAATAATCCGCCCTGCTTCGGCTCGTACATCGACCTTTTTTTCAGCACTCAAATTTAACTCGGTTAAAATACCTGCAGGAATTCTAACCCCAATACTGTTACCCCACCTTCTCATCGTGACTTGCATTTTTTTCCTACCTAGCGTTTGATAAATAGTCAAACTTGATTATACATTGTATAATTATACTTATCTAGTAATAAAATTAATCACGATAAATAATATTTTACATATCTTATCATAATTAGATTTATTTGGCTTTATCGTGAAATAAAGATAATAAAAAAGCGCTGAATTGGCGCTTATTTACAAACTCACGAAAAACAATAGGTTGTCGGGATTATGTAAAACTCATCTATTAAGTAAACATTTGTTAGATTAATATAAAATATAAAATATAAAATATAAAATATATAA
>NZ_DAMCJP010000013.1:9904-53480 GCF_032097965.1 Moraxella sp. CTOTU49803
GTATTTAAGTATTTAAGTATTTAAGTATTTAAGTATTTAAGTATTTAAGTATTTAAGTATTTACAAATGGTAAAACTGTTTTAGAAGCACTGTCAAATTGATATTGATTGATTTTGCCCTGAAAAATCAATTGCAAGGCTTTTTCGATATTGACGATATCCACATCAAACCATTCATTGGGTTTGTATTCCTGACTTCCCACTTTTAATGTCATATTTAATCGTTGATTATGGAAGAATTGGTGCAACCGATACTCAACCTGTTGCGGGTTACTATCATACAACGCCCATTCTGCAATAATATCCACCTCAGAGAATAAAAAGGTGGCATCCATTTGTGAGCTTTTAGCTCGTAGCTCACCTCTATTTTTACTAAAGCCAATTTTATGCAAGTTGCTATACTTCGCTAATTCAATTCGTGGTTTTTTTAATTTTGCCACATAGACGATACCTGTCAGTTTTCTGCCATTTTGATTTTGCAGATTTGCCATATCATGTGTAGGTGTATCAGCAAAACCACTGAGCAAATCCAGATTTTGCCATTCTGGGGCAGTAATTACTACTTGATAGCTATCAGCATCATGACGATATTGAGCGGACGCCAATGAACGTATTAGCATATTGGATTCTGTGCCATTAGCAAAAATCAGACGTAGTCGTTGTTGGTTGCGTTCATTCTTGCGGGTTTCGGCTTGGTAAATACTAGCGACATAACAGACTAGACCATTTAATACAAAAACACTGCCTTCTCTAATATCCTTGACCGAAGAAAATGCGGCCTTATGGTATTGCTTGGTTCGCATCGCTTCATGAATTAAGGAGAAAATAGGCGAGAATTTGTCAAAGTCTTCACATATTTTACGTTTTGCCACCAGCTCATCGCTAAACTGGTCAGGGCTTGCTCTATCCAAAATCGATCGATTGTCAGTATGAGCCAATAAACTGCTATCAATACCGCCTAATTGTGCTAGTAAACCTTGACTATCCATGCGTAAAATATCGTCAATTGACGTTGGGGTTTGTTTGACTTGCGTTTGCTTCAAAGGTTCAGCATTAGGATTCGGCTTTAATTCAGTTAGCAAACCGAAGTTATCATAGGGTTTTAATATATCTACTTTTTCAGTGTCCTGCTTTAAAGAAGCCAATCGCCTAGCTAACTTTTTCTCTTCGAATCCGTTAGACTTGGGATTTTGCTCGCTAGGTGAGTGTCCATGTTGTTTAACAAATTCATTAATTTCTTGAAACTGGCTGACCAAGTTATCATCAATACTTAGCGTTGGTCTGGCAATGATATTAGCCAGTAAGCCATTGTTATCATTTGCTAAAATGTCTGCCAACGATTGATACGGACGGCTTTTTTGTTGTTGGTTGCGAGCATTCAAATTCATGATTTAGCCCTATCCATTATTTTGTGCTTCACTATTTGACTGGCTGTTTCTTTGTTCTGCAACTTTGATACGGATAAAGTTTAACGCTTCCGCCATACGGACTTCATGAGCGTCGTTGCTATTGCGATTGGGTTCATTGCCTGTACGAGCAATAAAATCATTTATACGCTCCCACAATCCAAACGCTTCTTGCTCGGTCATAGTCGAGCGTGTCGCCAGCACAACCTCATTGATAGTATGCAGTGCTTGGCTATCAAGATTTTTGGACAATACCTCATAACCGCGTTGGAATGGATTGACCGCATTAATGAGATTAATAGGCAAATCAGCCACATTGATGAATTTTTTGCCAATTTTGACAAACTGTTCATTGGTGGTATTCGTCGTTCGTCGGCTATCTTGATTGGTAGTTGGGTCAAAAATCGTGACGTTATACGGTAAATGTCGTTCTTTGACGATATTGACCGGGTCAAGCGATTCCCTTTGAGCAGCTGGTAAATGGGTGATATCAATATATTTGCCATTTTGCTGGGTAAATTGCCGCTCGCCTTCAATTTCGGCATCGTCTGGGATTTGGTTAATTTCAACTATTCCACCACTATTATTAATCAGCAATTTCGTCATCACCCCTTGCTGGACTTGTCCGATTTCATCATCATCCAAGTATGGATAACGAATACGAAGCATAGTCGGCAATACCGTGTCTGAGATAAGTTCGGCTTGTTCATCAGCGTCTAAACCATTCTTAAAATCAGGCGTGGCTTGAATATATTGTTTGGCTAACTGGGTATTTTGGCTAATTTCGGCGATGATTTCATTGCTATCTTGATTCAGAATTTGCAAAGCCCGTTTTGATGGCGGATTAACACTGTCTTCAATGATAATAGTCCCAATCGGTAATACTTCATCAGGTTTGACTTCACTTCTGGGTTTAAAATTGACATTCGGGGCTAAGACTTGCTCCATCAATAGTGATAATGAAATGGCTTTCAGCATATCATTAACCGCATTGGTGACCTCAGCTTGACTGGCTTCGGGCATAGCGATGAGGTTGGTAAATTGGGCATGTGTTTTTCCTGCCACATCTCGTGTCGCTCGACCAATGATTTGTATCACCTCTGTCATTGAGCCACGATAGCCAATGGTCAAAACATGCTCACAATATACCCAGTCAAAGCCTTCCTTTGCCATACCCAGAGCGATAATGATATCCATATCATCACGATCATTGATATTGGCTAAATAATCTTGCGTTTTGACCCGTGTTGCATCGTCATTAACCAAGTCAGCGACTTTGAGGAGTCTGCCGTCATTGGTTTTGACGGTCAAAATTCCTGTCGCTGTATCGACATTTACTGTTTCCCCAATATAGCCAATGATTTTTCTGACTGTTTCATATTTATCGGTTTCTGCGGCTATGGCGTTGACGTTTGGAATGTGAATAATGGTTTTAAGATGCGTATCTAGGCAATCTGGCAAAGCATCAAAAAAGGAATCGGTATAAAAGCAGTAGTTTAGGCTTAATGATTTTAGATAATTATAGCCATTGAGCTGTTCATAATAGGTATAAGTGACCTTATCAAATTTTTCTTCGTCTTTCTCGAGCAAAATCGGCACAGCATCGCCCCGAAAATACGAGCCTGTCATTGCCACGATATGCGCGTTTGATTGGTTCATGATTTCATCAATGATTGCCCCAAGGCGGTTATTATCGCCTGCTGATACATGATGAAATTCATCAATACCAAGTAACACATCATTGAATAAACTGACATCCGCCACTTTGTCATAACCATAACGCAAACTATGATGGGTACACACCAATATCTTGGGAACATCTTCCCCTACCCCATGCAAAAACTCGCTAAAAATCTCGGTTTTGCTATTGTCGCTTTGATAGTTATTGAGGCAAAGGTTGTATTTATCTTCGACTTTCCAATCGGCAAAAAATCCATACTGACTTAATGCCGTTGATTTAAAGGATTTGCCAATGCTCATTTCAGGAACAGCGACAATGACTTTTTTTATGCCTTGATGAATGAGTTTATCGAGTGCCAAAAACATCATGGCTCGAGATTTGCCCGACGCAGGTGGGGATTTAATAAGCAGGTATTGGCTTTGGCGTTTGGCAAAGGCACGCGACTGCATTTCACGCATACCCATGTCATTCATGGTGGTGCTGTTGCCTGTTTGGGCGTAGGTTTGATTAAGTAGTTCAACAGTTTTGCTCATGGTTCTCCCTAACTATAAGTAATTATTTAAGTATTTACTTATATATTTTTATAAGTTTATAAGTAAATACATCTATACTTATTTAGGTAAATACTCACGATTATCACGGTAACTTTGGCTTATTTAATTTTCAGCGATTCGATTTTTGCGACAGTGTCGCCAACTATTATTCCTATTAAACTGTCAAATATACTTATATACTTATTCAAGTAAATACCTAAATAAGTATAAATTTATCCAAATAGTTCCGAATGCGTTTTGAGATGGTGCAGTTCGACTTCATCATCATGGAGTTTATACACCAATACCAAATCTGGCTTTACGTGGCAATCTCGATAGCCTTTGAAGTTACCCGTCAAGGCATGGTCACGGTATTTTTCTGGTAGTTGGATTTTTTGTACCAAACAATTTAATACTTCCGCCCATTCTGCGGTGGCTAAGTGTATGACTTGTTTTGCCATGTCTTTTTTAAAGCTTTTAGCAATCGAGATTTTACGTTTCACTTAGCGAGCTCCGCCACTGACTTATTAAAATCATCAACCGTGGTAAATGTTTCATATTCGCCATTTTCAAATTCTTGAATGGTTTGGCGTAGTAGATTTTCACCTTGTGGGCTTAATTGATACTCTTTTTGATAATCAAAGGTCAATGGCACGGTGCGAGTTTTGGCAACTTGTTTTAAAAATAGCTTGATGGCTTGTGAAGGTGTCAAACCATAGCTATCTAATACTGCAAACGCCTCATCACGCAGTTCTTGGTCAAGTCGAATATTATAGGTAACAGCGGTCATACTATTAATCCTTTATACGTTAGTTATACGTTAAGTATAGTACAACTGCTTAAGGCTGACAATTGATAAAAGCAAGCTATTTATATGATGAGTATATAAGTAAATATATAAATAATTATAAATATATTTACTTAAATACTTATTTAATTATTTACTCTTTTTCTTTTTGGCTTTGTTGTCAATGGCTTGCTTTTTTTCGGTATTGATTAGGCTTTCGTAGCGTTCGAGTAGATAAGCCAAACGACTTGCAGTATCGGCAAAGCCTTTGGGGTTGTAGAGTTTGTCCACGGCATCGTCTAGGTTTTGGTGGGCGATTTTAAGCGGCTCTGGCATGGTATCTGGGTCGTAGAGTTTGGCTAAGGTTTCGCCTGCGAAGTCTTCACGGGTGAGTAGGATTTCTTCGGCTAAGTGTTCGATGTGCTTTTTTTGCTCATCGGTGACGGTGGGGAAAGGGAATGTGTTGTAAACAATCGTACCTGAATAACTGTAGTCGCTTTTCATTCTTCCACAACTTAAACGCATCCAGTCATTATGAGCCGACGATGTTAAAATTCCAAATTCAAAAGTTGATCCATTTTCCAACACAAAAATCTTATTTCCTGCAATAATATTCTCTTTTTTCAAATCAATAGGTATATATTTCCTTCTCTGACTCGAAACAACAGGAATTGCAATATAATTTGATTTTGGTTGTTTTATTTCGTCAAATAAATGTGGCGTTTCAGCTAATTTCTGGGTTGCCAACTTTTTACTCGCTAATCTATGCCCTTTAACTAAGTTTAGTTTTTCTCTAAAAACATCTATTTTGTTAAATTCTTCATATTCTTTCTCTGTTATATCTGAAAGCCATAAACACCATCTAAAACCGCCATTTATTAATTCTTCTCCCATGATAAATGGTCTAATAAATTTCTCTAGATTATTATTTTCAGAAATTAATTTTACCCTCTCTTGGTCAGTAAGAAAAAAATTTCCACCATCATTAGGCTGACTTCCTCTTAATATTACTTTTCTATCAATTTGTATTGGGTTCGATCGACTTTCTACCGCAACATTCGACCCAGCGATAAGATACGGGCTGATATTTTTGACCTTTTCACTATGCCAAATCCCATCCACCTGTGAATAAATCGTCTTTTGCCCCTCATTCATCATCTCAAGCCCAATAATCACCACATGAACGCCTGCATTGTGCTTGGCATTATTTTTCCACGGAAACGATTGATACGCAAAACCAATCCCAACGCCCAACCCAAAAATATACGGGAACAACATTGCCACTTGCTCACCTTGGGCTATCGAATTGGTCGAAACCAATGCCATTTTGGCTTGACTGCCTTTATCATGGCTATCTTTGAGATAATTCGCCCCTTTCCAAAACCAAGCGGTGACAAAATCCAAAAATTTGAACTTTTTAAACCCGACAAATACCTTTTCCATATTAGCGGTTTGCTCATCCGTGCGATTGCCCGAACCACCGAACGGCGGATTGCCCACCACATAAATTTCTTGCTCACCGTCATTGGGGCACACTGCTTGCCAATCGAGTCGCAAGCTATTGCCATGCACGATATGACCGCTGTCTTTAAGGGGTAGCGTGGCACGACTTTGCCCAAAGGCTTCACGGAATTTGACATTCATCTGATGTTCGGCAAGCCACAGCGACAAGCGAGCAATCTGTACCGCAAAATCATCAATCTCAATGCCAAAAAAATTGTCCAAACTAACCACACTGTCAAACCCAAAGTCCCATGACAGATTTTGGCTATTGCCTTTCATCATGTCCAATTTGGCTTGCCATACCTTGATTTCAAGCATTCGCAATTCTTTATAGGCAATAATCAAAAAATTGCCCGAGCCACACGCAGGGTCAAATACTTTGATATTGCCTAAACGGGTTAATAGCTCATCTAAGCGTTTGGCTTTTCGGTTTTTGTGGGCATTATCATTGCTTAGGCTAGTCAATTGCTCATATTCTGCTCTCAAACCTTGCAAAAAGAGCGGCTCGATCACTTTCATGATATTGCTAACTGACGTGTAGTGCTGCCCCAAATTACCCCGTTGCTGGGTATCAATCACCGCTTGGAACATCGAGCCGAAAATATCGGGGTTAATCTCTGCCCAATTCATCCGTGCACAATCAAGCAAAATCCGTCGAGTGCGAGCGTTAAACTCAGGTATCCAATATTGCTCACGGAACAATTCGCCATTGACATAGGGGAACTTGGTCAAATGGCTAGGCTTGTTTGCTCGCTGTGGGCTATCCATCGGCAAATCGAGCACTTCAAACAGGTCTTGCAAAAAGGTATTGGTATCCGAGCCGTCCGCCTGTGTCGTGGCTTGTAACGTTTGGCAAAAACTGTCTTTGTCAAAAATCCCCGTATCTTCGGCAAAAAAACAAAACAGCAAACGGGTTAAAAAAATATTTAACGCATGGATATCGTCTTTGGTGTCAAACTCGTTATATCGCTTGATAAAATCAAACAACCGCCCCATTTTCTCGGATGCTTTGACATCAGCAGGGTGCTCGCTAAAATCTTTGGCACGCTCTAGCCCCACCAAGGGCAAAAAGAACGCATAATCTTTATCCAACTCGACAAACTCAACATCGAGCGTATCATCGGTTTTGATATCGTAAGCCAATAACGTCTGAAAATCGGTGACGATAAGTAGGCGGATCTTGTGGGTTTTAATGAGTGGGTCAGTTTTGAGCGTTTGTAGGGCATTTTCGAGTTGCTCACTGCCGGTTAAACCACTATCGGACAACAAATCGCCATAGTTTTTGCCCACAGGTTTAAAATAGATTTTCTGTTTTAGGGCGACTTCGCCAAGCTCTGGGTGTTTGGCGATATTGGTACGGGTGTTTTGGCTTTTTATATCGTTCAGGGTCGTTTTTGAAATATCAAGTAATGCCAAAAAATCTAAAATAAACTTGCTTTGCGGTTGCTGACCATTTGCAATCGCTTGTGTGATTGTTTCAAGTCCATCAAAAAATTGCGCCTGATTAAATGCCATTCTTACCTCAAAAAAAGTAAATATTTGCTTATATAAGTATTGATATAAATACTTATATACTTACAAAAATTCTACCTTGCTTATAATTAAAATTGAACTTGTGACCCCGAATTTCTACATGTAATAAAACTCAAAATCTCAACCCCGAATTCTTACATCTATTAAAAATTATTTCGTACTTATTCAAGTAAATAAGTATTTACCTATTATCGTTTATTTACCGTTTGCTCGATTAACTCAATTAAAATCTGTGTCACGGTTTTACGGCTGTCTAACGCGTGTTGCTTGAGCTTAATATATAAATCTTCATCGATATTAAAATTGGCTTTGATTTTTTTGGGTTCAACATCTGTTACGTCTGACAAGCTGAGTTCTTGCTCGGCTTTTTTTTGACTCGGTCTGCCTGCCATTAAATTACTCATTCTCTACTCCTTACTCCAAATAGCTTTTAACTTCAGTAGCTAGGGCATTCATCTCTGCCACCGCATCGCTGTTTTTGCTTTCCGTCTCAAATACCGTTTTACCAATTGCTGCGCTGTTAGGATAGGCAATACGCTGGACGATTTTGGCATCTAATACAGGCAAGCCATACTCCGTTAGTACTTCTGATACCTCACCGCTGATTCTAGTGTTTTTAATGGCACGAGACACCACAAACGCTGATTTGAGCTTATTATCGGTCATCTCAATACGTTGCTTAACCAAATCCACCAAATCACTGGTTGCCCAAATGTCATAAGGTGACGGTTGCACAGGAATCAGCACAAAATCTGCTGCTTTAATAGCAGACACTGCAAGATCAGTTGCTTGCGGCGAACCATCAATGACTACAAAATCTTTATCAGAGATATTCTTCAAATCTCTATCTAGAGTAGGGCGATCCAGTCCAATAACAGTTACAGGATTGCTTTCATTAACTGCACTCCAATCCCTTGCAGAACCTTGCTTATCACTATCGACTAATAATACACTACTACCTTGTAGCTGTAAGGCTCTGGCTAAGTGGGTGGCGATGGTGGTTTTGCCACTGCCACCTTTTTGGTTTAACACTGCAATCACTTTCATACTTATATCCTTAAAAGATTATGTACTTATGTAAGTATATAGGTAAAAAACTTCAGAGACAATCGTATTAATTTAATCTACCCAAATTTTTACACTTGTTATTTATACCTCTTACTTACAAACCCCGAATTTTTACATCTTATTGCATACCCCAGAATTTTACAGCTATTTCTTAAACACCTTAAATCTTTACCCCAAAAAAATACACCTTCAAAACCTATAGTTATGTTCAAAAAATAAATTTACAAAATTTAAGCGTTTTAACAGCTTTTACTATCGATTGGCTACCTAAGTACCATTTTAATTCCAGTAGCCTGTTAAAACGCATCCTATGCGATTTTAGCGCTATATAATTCATGATTGGTTAACACTGAATTTTAAAATATGTAAATTGACTGGGTTTAACCCCAAAATTTTACACAGTTAACGTATTTTTCAATCTTAATGCTCAGAAAGTACGCCTGTCTATAAAATTTACCCCAATAATTTACATCTTTCAAAAAAAATTTCCTTTTTGCTTTTTTAAAGCTTTCTTCTTTTTAAAGCTTTTGTCGAAAAAATAAAAAACGCTGTAGCCATTGGTACGACTGGTCTAGGTGAAGTTTTTTTAAGAAGATGTATGTAAAAAAATGGGGTAAACATGTAGAAATTTGGGGTTTAACATGTAGAAATTTGGGGTAAGCATGTAGAAATTTGGGGTTTAACATGTAGAAATTTGGGGTATATATGTATTTATAAACGTAGAAATTACATATATAATATTATAGAAAATATATTCGATTTGGAGATGAAAAAATGCCGACAGGAGATATGACGCCAGAAGAATTTAAAGAATTTCAAAATAATTTGAGGGAAGCTATAGGTAATACTTATACGGTAGAAGTGGGTAAAATATTAACTCAAGAGGAAGTAGAAAATTTAATTCGCTATATTCGTGTTATTCACAATGATCCTGATGCGACTATTCAAATAATACAACCACTAGAATATGAAAAACCAAATTTTGACTTTGAAATTATTGCTAAAAATAATCAAATTATTTTGCAAAGAGAAAACTTGGATTCACTGTCATTAGACTTGGAGATAGAGGAGGCATCATTAGCGCCTACAGAGTCTATCAAGTTAAACGAGTTATATGTTAGTGAAAATGCTACTAGCGATAATGACAAAATTTCAAAAATTTATGGTGAAAACTGGATTGTATTGCAAAATCGTTTATTAAATGCAATTAGCGATCTTAATCGGGATGAAAGAAGATTTGTTATATTCCTATCCCCATTGGTGCGAAAAGCGGTAGATATCAATCCACACCAACGTAACTTTACTGTAGTAGCAAAAGATTTTGCAAAAGAATATGACATTGCTGAAAAACGTGTCTATGAGAAGTTAAAGAAAATTTCTAAAAGTATTCATGGTAAAGTTTTTTATTATTGGAATTTTAGGGCTAATAAAAAAGCTAATTTAAAAGGCGTTTCTTGGATTGGTACAGCAGAATATAAAGATCAAGAAGGTATGGTGGAAGTATCGCTGCTTGATGAAGTGATACAAATGCTCACGGTATTTGATAAATCCAATCCTTTTACCAAATATGAGCGTAACCACATTGCTAATTTAGGTAGCCATGGCATTATCTTATTTGAATTAATATCAAGCTGTATGCACCAGTTATTCAAAAGCAAATCTTATGAAATAGAATTCCTACGAGAAAAATTTAATTGTAAGGATACTTATTTGCCAATTGCAGAATTCAAAAGGAATGTAATCGATAAGGCAATTAAAGATGTTGAATCGAATACGCCGCTTAGAATCAATTATGAACAGAAAAAAACTGGGAAAAGGGTGACAGAGCTACTATTTAGTTTCTATGATTCAAGTGTCAAGAAGGAACAACTAGAAGAAAATATGTCGGCGAAAAATGATGCTGCTGCTATGGGAGATAAAAAAGTATTTGGATGGCAAACCAAAGGCTTAAGCGATGCTCAAATCAAGAAACTCGCTGTCTATCAAAAAGAGTTCATCGATGCCAACACTGGTAAAATGTCACCTAATGATCGTCGAGACTATCCTGAAATTTTCGAAGATTGGAAAGTAATGCTCAAAGACCCCAAACAAGCGATGACTTTTCACAAAATACAGGAACTTCTTGATCGGCAAAAGTCCTAATTTCTTTTTTTAAACTTAGTTACGTTAAAAAAGAGCAAACCAATCAGTTTGCTTGCTCTTTTTGTTTATCATTAATTTGGGCGTCTTCTTCGTAAAGAATTATATCGCCAGGTTTGCAGTCTAACAGCTTGCATAATCTATTCAAAGAATCAAAGTCAATTCTAGTTACTTCATTATTGTAAAGCCTATAAAGTGTAGAACGTCCCATATCTGTCAGTCTATCGGCATCAGCTACTCTGATGCCTTTTTGAGCAAATAAAACAGGTAAATTAAGCTTAATCATAAAAATTCCCATAAAAAATAAAAAAGTTATTGCTAGTGGGATGACTATGCTTTATAATTCCCACTAATGATAAATAATTCTCTTAAAAAGAAATAATTCCATCAATAGTGACTATTATTACATAGTTTAAGTATGCATAACAAAGCTTATCCAATAAGGAGAAAGAAAAATGATTAATCAGCCGACTATCGAACAATTAATAGATGAAATCACCCTTCAAAAACAAACCAAAATGCGAATTGATAGCCTTTCCCGAGCGCTTATTCAAAACCTTTATATCCCATACTGTGGTGACCTCTATTTTCATCTTAAATTGACTAAAGCCTGTGACAATCACACAGCTATCAAGCGTTGGGTCAATGAAAAATTTACTGAAATAGATACAGGTGACTTTGACAGTAACTATCGTACTTTAAAACAACAGCTATTAGCTATTGATCCTGCCTATGCATAACCAAATGGAGCACAAAATGAATTTACATTATGTCAAGAAAACCGATTTAACTGACTGTGAATTAATGATTTGTCGGGACTATTTTGAACTGCCATTAGATCAATTCAATAACCGACTCGATCACATTTGTCACATCTGTCACTATTACAATATAGACATCAATCAGCTAGTAACTATCACACAAAAAGTGAACGTTTATGATAAAAATATTGTTTGTCAGGAATGCAATATCGGTAGAAAAGTGACAGGCCCCAGATATCAAGTTGAACGCCGATTATTTAATTACATCTGTGATCATTGTCATCATTTTATGCATGATAATTCAATCGTAGGCAATTTATTAAGTGATGATGATTGTCCATTTTAGTAAGCGTTGGCTAACTAGCTAGGTGTTTAACGTTTTATTATGAACCAAGCATCATTTTTATTCGTATCTTCTAAGTCTTCGATATAGATAAATTTATTGCAAGCTAGGCAATACGTGCGATTGTTCTCCAAATTTCGTTTAAAAGTTTAAGCTCTTATTATTGGTATTAATATTAAAAATTTGCAAAACTACATATCTCTAATGAAATTCAATCATCATACCAATCCCAAGCATCGCTTGGGATACCCATATTTGCCATACAACTTTCCCACTCATTTCGAGGGAGTCGTTGTGGTGGCCGATAATGAAAAGATTCGCGATAGCCGTTAGGATTGACGCGGAAATTATCACTTGCTTTACCACGGCGAGACTTACCTCGATTCGAATTCTTAAAGCGAAATTGAATCACACCATCGACTGATTGCTCCTCAAAAAATGACCTAGCAGCGACTAAATAGGAAGTAGCCTGCGCAGAGTTAGGATCCACCTTTAAAAATGCTAGCATGGTCTCAAAATTCACCCAATCATCAATCCCACCCGCTCTAGTACTATAGAAAGCATGCTTAATGCTCGTTAAAATGCTACTCGCTAAAGGCTTACTTAAAGTGCTTAACACAGCTGAGTTTTTTACCTCTGTTTTAGATGGAGTATTTTCCTTCTTCGCTACTTGATTCGATTGATTTAAGCGGATCAATATCTGGCCCAACCCCTCAATCTTAGTCTCAATATAGCTCAAATCGAAAAACAAATCGCGCCAAGACTTATAACCGTAATCTCTAGATTTTAAGCACCTGGGTTCATTGCCTAAGATACCTGCAATCGAAGAGATTTTGACGTAATTGTTATGTTTTGATTTTTCAGCTAACACCGATTTAATCTCTGTAAGCAAAGTTCGATTTGCATTTAATTGCTTTTTACGCTCTTCAGGTGATAAAGGTTTCGGAGTAGGGGTTAATACAGGTGTTTTAATTTGAGAAAATGTCACATACGAATCACAAGCTTGACGAAGCTTAGTACTTGCGTTGGCATTACCGATACCGATTACCTTCTTATCACTTTCTTTTAGACGGCTAATAAAATGAATAAAGTCCCCATCACTTGAGATAATACAAAAACAACCAATATGCGGGTATTTAATCAATAACTCAGTACCGTGAATCGATAAAGAGAAATCGGCACTGTTATTACCTTCATGCTGATGTTCTTTAATGGTTATAGCATAAGTCTGTATAACCTCGACCCATTTTTTACTATGTAACGTAGACGCGCGACCAAACGCTTTAGCCATTTTAATGTTGCCGATACTACCGAGATAACCGAACACAGCTGGCATATGTTTAGCCGCAACATTATCAGCATCAATTAGTAATGCAATTTGCATATATGAATCATTCCATGTTTATAATTTTATAACCGCTAAAACAACTATAAATAAATTAAAGGGGTAATGACCTTCCGTTGCTTTTTAGTGTAAGTAGTCAAAACAAACACCACGTTGCGTAGCTAATATATAACCATTATCCTCTTTAAAAAAATCTCTGCTTAGAATCATTCATTAGCGTTATTGTTGAAATTGCTTTGATTTTCAATGGGTGAAAGTAAATCCTCTTGTTTACTAATCAAAAACTCAGAAAACAAATTATTACCTTCTTTATCAAACGGATTAAGTAATTTTTGTGAAATCATAATCTCAATTAATTGTCGATAGCTTAGAGACTGATTAATTTTTCTATCATCCTTTATAGCGGCCCATAATCCACCGCCTAATATAAATTTTTTATGTTCTAATGCTTTGCGTTCTTTTTCTTTATCTGCTTTTAGTAGATCTTTAATTGCTTTATTCGCTTTTGATGCTTGCAAATATTTTTTCTCAGCATTCAATAATGCACGAATTTTTTTAAAATCGTCTTCGCTTTTGTTCTCTATATCATAAAGCGCTATTAATAGTTGTTGTGATTGGTTTGGCTTTCGAAAAGTTTTAAATTTTTCTACTTGACCTTTAAAAAACTCATTCTCTTTTTCAGTTAAATTTGTCATTTGGAGTACTTGCCTTCTACCATACAGTGTTCTATGATTATAACAAAATTTTTTATAAAAACTATAGATTTTGGCTTCGAATTTCATTCACTGGGGAAGTGAATGCACGGTTAGTAGTTTCTCAAATTCCGCTAACGCTCCATTTGCAGAAACAACCGTGCAAAGGGACTAAGCCCCTTTTGAATCCCCAGTTAGGGGTGAACCCCTAACAACCCCACCGAACCGTACATCAATTACACATACTGTGAAACTGATGACACGGTTCGGAAAAGAGCAAACCATAAAAAATAGAGAGAAAAATGGCAATAGGCAGACTAAATGTTCGGGTAGGAAAAAAAGGCAAGGGGTTAGCTCATGTCAATTATATTCTACGTGAAGATAAATATAAGCCCCATGCTGAAAAACTCGAAAAACTTGAAAAAGTGGGTCACGGTAATATGCCAGAATGGGCTAACAATAATCCAAAGCTATTTTGGCAATTATCCGATGAATTTGAGCGTGAGAATGGCAGTGTGTATCGTGAGCATATTATCGCCTTGCCTCGTGAACTATCCGAAGAGCAACGCTTAGCGTTAGTTGTTGAATGGATAGAAAATGAGATTGGTGATAAACATCCTTATAGTTTTGCGATTCACTGTCCTTTAGCCGCAGATCATAAAGAACAACCCCATGTGCACTTTATGTTTAGTGAAAGAACTCATGATGGTATTGGACGAGGTGCTGACCAATTTTTTAAACGCTTTAATCGGAAATATCCCGAGCGCGGTGGAGCAGAGAAGAGTAATAAAAATGCCAGCTGGACGGATAGAAAGCAAGCGTTAAAAGATAGGCGAATGCGTTGGCAAGAGCTTTGTAATCTCCACTTAAAACAAGCGGGCTTAGAAGTTCGTATCGATATGCGAAATTATAAAGAGCGTGGTTTAACTCAAAAGCCTCTCAATGTCCCGATGAAATATATGTTTAAGCCTGGCATGAAGGATGCTTATAAAGATTGGTTAAATGCCAAGCAAGATTATCGTAAATCTATGGTTTTGGTGCGAAAAACATTGGATGGTAATAGTCTTGTCAATGAAATTAATTTTCAGCAAGAAAGGAAGCATGAGGAATCAGTTCGGGCAGCCTTTAAAGCCAAATATAAGCAATGGAAGTCTCTTAAACATCAGTTGCAACCGCCGATAAATTTAAACGCGATCAATGGTAAAAATTTATCTAATGATGAGGTTAAATCTTCTCATGATTTGTTTACACAATCGTCTTTAAGTTCATCAAAGTCTTTGCCCGATCCTCAATCCAATATCGTGCCTACGCCTAGTTTTAAAGAACGACGACAAGCTTGGAATGATCAGAAAGAGCGGATACGCCAACAAGAAATAGAACGTGAACAACAGCGAAAACGTGAACAAGAAGCCCAGCAGAAAAAGCAAGCAGAGCTTGCTGATAAGCAGCAGTTAGAAAGACAGTTAGAACAACAACGGATTGCTGAGATTGAGCGAAAAGCCGCTGAAGCAGCGTTATTAAAGCAACAACAATTAGAACAACAACGTCAACGAGAGATTGAAGAGCAACACGCTCAGAAGCGACGTCGTGATCGAAGAGGTCCACACTAATGAGCCAATTTACTCAGTTAGAAGAAAATATTTTTGCGTTACTTGAAAATGCCGAAAATACGCAAGCTTATGCTTCCAATCTTTTATCAAAAGTTAGTAGTGTGCTTGAGCGGTTAGAACTTGCTGAAAAGAAACGCAATGAGCAAGTTGAGATGTTAAAGCAGCAGGCCATAAAGAAAGAAGAAGAACGACAGCTCGAGTGGCAAGCGTGGCAAGATGCTCAAGCTAAACAGTATGAAGAGCGTAAAATTGAGCTTGAAACTCAGGCGCGGCTTCAACAAGAGGCGCAAACACAAAAATGGGAAGCCTGTCAACAATCACAGCAGCAAAAACTACTCGCAAGTATTGATGGGTTTAACGCAGAATCAAAAAGAATTATTACGAGCTTGGACGATAAAATTAAAACTGTTGATTTGTCGCAATCTGCTGTAGAGCGAAAGATTTCGGAAGGCGTGCATTCGGGTGTTTATAACCTGCTAAGTAATGAAGTGACGAAATCTTTTGGAGCAAAATTGGCAGAAATGACGGGTTCATTAAGTTCTACCCATGTCTACCTTAAAAGAATCGGGGACTCGGTGACGCAAGTATATAGGGTGGTAAAGGACCTTGAAAGTAGCACGTTTGATGCGTTGGGTGAAAAGGTCGAAATCCAAGTTGCTAAGGCTGTTGACAATGGACTAGCTACAGGTCTTACGGAAGGTTCTGAAAAAGTTAAGTCTACCATTGAGTCAGTTGAACAAGTAAGCAGGCAAAGTCAGAACAGGTTATTAAGTGAGTTAGAGCAAGGCGTTAAAAAAGTAAACGATGGTTGTAATGTCTTCGAAAATTCCATCTTTAATGAATATAACCATCAACAAAATCGCATTGAGAAAGAAGCCAAATTAAGCATTCATTCGCTACAGAAAGTGAAACAGTCGGCGGATCAAGTCGTTGAGGGTGTTGAAGCGTATCATGATAGACTGGTTAATAAGCAACATTGGATTTGGGTACTTGGTTGGACCGCTTTTATCACCCTATTTGTGACAGTGGCGGGTATTATTACTTATCAGGTGAATAAACCTGATATTCAACAACGTATCCAAGTTGCACAAGATATTGAAAGGCTCTTACAACAAAAAAAGGCAATTGAAAGTAGTTACGCAATGCAAAAAACTAAAAATCAAAATGGCAAGTTTTATACGTGGATCGATAAAGAAGATTGTATCGACGGTGATTATTGTCGACAAAAAGAGCCGACTGGCTATAGTATTCCAACGCAGCAACAGTTGTCACGGCCCATCACAAACAATAGCTACCAACAATCTCAGCAAAGTTATCAGCCGCCTCCTGCGCCACCTACAAATAATCAGAGTTTCGGGAATGGTAATAACCCGTATTCGACTAATGGAAATCCGTTGGGTGGTAGCAGTAGTAATAGTAATGCAAATCCCTATAAATATTAATAAAGAAGTTGGTTATTAAATATTAATAGCCTAAGTATTAATAAATTAACGGATCAGCCTAAATTCAGAGTGTTCGGGAGATAGTTTGAAAAGATAGTATTTGAAACGCTGTGTCATTTCAAAGGATTGTTAACTAAAACAAGAATGATGTAGCGTTCTAAATATTGATCTTGTTTTTTTAGTCTATTTAACAATAAATTTAACTGATATAGTTGGGAGTATATTGGCAAACATTTTAAATACTTTATAAAATGATAGCGGTTTCTTGTGGATGGCGAATTTAAAAATAAATTCACCAGGGTTGGTAAATTGCGAAAATTTAAACCGACTTTCTTATCAAGTTATATTTTGGAAAAATTTACATTAAAAACAAAGACTTGGAAATTTTTAGTTAAGGCAATAATCGCAGCACTTTTACTAATATTTCTCTATAGTTTTATTATGCATGATAGCAGTAACAATTTATCAGCAAGTAATAGTGTTGGTGAACCCTGTTACTTGCCAAGGGATGTAGCTGTCTTGGTTTATTATGCCACTACAGGACAACTTTTTTAAGCATTTACTTTGTAGGAAAAGAACCTATGGATTGGGCCAATATATTTATTCTCGATACGACGTGGGCATTTGCTGCTGAAATTGCTGTGCGTGTCACTGTTATGTTTATCATGATCATTTTATTTCTACGGTTAACTGGGAAGCGTGGTGTTAGGCAGCTCTCTATATTCGAGTTAACTATCATTCTATCATTAGGGTCCATCGCAGGGGACCCTATGTTTACTAAGGATTTACCATTAATTCAGGCATTGCTTATTATGAGCATTGTAATATGTCTCTATCGATTATGTACTTGGCTTATGATGAAATACCAACCATTTGAAGACCTTTTAGAAGGTACTTCGCTTTATATCGTAGAAGATGGTCTATTGGTCCTTGAGAAAATTGAAGGAGGTGAGATGTCACATGATGAATTTTTTTCTGAAATGCGTATGCAAGGTGTTGAACATTTAGGTCAAGTTCGAGTTGGTTTGTTAGAGACCACTGGAGATTTTAGCCTATTATTATACCCTCACGACCAGGTACGTTATGGTTTACCACTTTTTCCTAAACAATATAAATTAGTCGATCAGATAAATGCAAATGAGTATTATGCTTGTATGTATTGCGGCTATGTTGATAAGCCTTTGAAGGTAGATCAACCTTGTGGGCGATGTCAAAATAAGTGCATAGGATGGGCTAAAGCCATTAATAACAAGATTGTAAGGTAACCAAGTTTTAAAAAACCATACTTCGTTGTAGCTAGAAGGGGCAGGCACCTCCAATCTGTAGTGGCATAATAAGTTAAGACAGGTAATAAGAGATTATAATACCCCAATTGGAGGGTTAATCTCATGACAAAAGTACGTAAAACATGCACACTCGCATTCAAACTAGAAATGATAAAAATCATAGAAGAACAAGGGAAAAAGATAAGTGATGTATGTAGTGGTCAACTAATTTTGGAGGTAGTGTTCAAAAAACTGTGTCATTCCCATAAACTGTCAAATAAAACAGGAATGACACCATGCAAAACTTTGACTTTAACGAAGCCTTAAAAGCTATCCAATCAGGAAAGCCTATTACAGGCAGTGACGGGGTGCTAGCCCCGCTCATAAAGCAACTCACCGAAGCGGCACTATCAGCTGAAATAGACAGCTACCTTGAGCAAAGTCCCAGTAGCAATCGCCGTAACGGCTACAGCAAAAAGACCGTCAAATCAGCGATTGGCAGCTTTGAGCTTGAAACACCACGTGACCGTAATGGGGAATTTGAACCTGTCTTAGTCAAGAAGCACCAAACCAAACTCACCCCTGAGATTGATAACCGAATTCTATCGCTGTTTTCGCATGGCATGAGCTATGGGGCAATCAAAGACCACATTGCTGAGATTTATCAGCTTGAGGTATCCGAAGCCACTATCAGCAGTATTACTGACCAATTAATACCTCAGCTTAAAGCATGGCAATCTCGACCACTCGATAGTGTCTACCCGTTTGTCTGGCTCGATGCCATTCACTACAAAGTCAAAGATGAAGGTCGCTATGTTAATAAAGCGGTTTACACGCTTTTAGCACTCAATACTGAGGGTCGCAAAAAACTCATTGGGCTATACTGCTCGGAAAGCCTACTCGAGCATAGCTCTCGCCTTGCGCTCGGGCGAAGCGATGCTTCGCTATTTCCTTGCTCAGGCGCAAACTACTTGCTGTCGGTACTCACTGATTTGCACAATCGTGGCGTACAAGATATTCTGATTGCCTGTGTCGATGGGCTTAAAGGCTTCCCTGAAGCGATACAGGCTATCTTTCCTAATACCGAGGTACAACTATGTGTGATTCACCAAATTCGCAATAGCTTATGTTATGTGGCAAGCCGTGACCAAAAAGCCTTTATGCGTGATTTAAAGCCTGTCTATAAGGCAGTGAATAAGGAATCTGCTGAGTTAGCCCTTGACGAACTCGATAGGCTTTGGGGCAGTAAATACCCTGCTGTGATTGCTTCTTGGCGAGACAAATGGCATTTACTGTCTGCTTATTTTAAGTACCCCGAAGCGGTCAGAAAGCCAATTTATACGACCAACGCCGTTGAAGCAGTGCATCGCCAATTTCGTAAGCTAACTAAGACTAAAGGGGCTTTCCCTAATGAAACCAGCTTGCTTAAACTTTTATATGTTGGTATGTTAAATGCGTCGGAGAAATGGACAATGCCAATTAACAATTGGGGACAAACAATGATGCAGTTGTCTATCCATTTCCCTGGTCGATTAGATGCTGTAATGAAACTTTAATTTATCGTGACACAGTTTTCTGAACGCCCTCGTTTTTTAATCAAAATCTCTTAAAGACTGTCTAATCTTAGTTGACCCCTATACCGCTACCTACTATTTTATTCCTTCTTCTCTAACGCTCTTAACTCCTTACGTAGCACTTTGCCCACCGCAGATTTGGGCAAACTGTCAACAAACTCGACTTTTCGTGGGCGTTTGTAGCCTGTTAGATTCTCTTTGGCATAATTAAGTAGGGCTTGTTCGGTTAATTGGCTATTTTTACGAACTGCAAACACTTTAGGTACTTCGCCACTAGAATCACTCGGCACCCCAATAACGCCGCATTCAAGAATATCAGGGTGTTGCATGATGACTTCTTCGATTTCATTAGGATAGACATTAAAACCTGAAACCAATATCATTTCTTTTTTACGGTCGACGAGCTTAATAAAGCCTTTGTCATCCATAACCCCAATATCACCTGTTTTAAAATAGCCTGTCTTACTAAAAGCTGTGAGCGTTTCAGTAGGTGCATTGTGGTAGCCTTTCATGACTTGAGGGCCTTTAACGGCAATTTCACCGCGTTCACCCAGTGCCACAGGTCTCTCATCATCATCGAGCAATACCACATCCGTTGAGGAAGCAGGGATCCCGATTTTGCCCGTAAAATGTTCAATACGAATGGGGTTAAACGCCACCACAGGGGAACATTCTGACAAGCCATAGCCTTCAACAATGATAGTGTCCGTGATTCTGTGCCATTCTTCAGCGACATTACTATTGACTGACATACCGCCAGCAATCGTAACCTTTAATTTAGCAAAGTCAGCTTCCCTAAATTTCGGGTGATGTACCAAGGCATTAAATAACGTGTTAATCCCAATAAAAAAGGTCAGTGAATAGCGATTAATATCTTTTACCATGGCGTCTAAATCGCGTGGATTGGCAATTAACAATTGCGTGTAACCCATTCTAAAAACGTATAAGCAGCATATGGTAAAGGCAAACACATGATATAAAGGCAAAGCGGTTAATATCACATGTTCTCGTTCGCGCTCTTCTTGGGTAAAACTCGTGTCGACTAAGGCATCAATCTGTAAAATATTAGCAATTAAGTTCCCGTGAGTCAGCATAGCACCTTTGGCTACCCCTGTGGTACCGCCTGTATATTGCAGCAATGCGGTATCTTCTAAGGTCAGATCAGGACGCTGATACAAGGCAGGGTTGGATTTAAGCACGTCGCTAAACCAAGAAAATTGCTTAATCTGCCAATCAGGTACCATTTTTTTGATATATTTTGCTCCAAAATTAACCAGCGTGCCTTTAACTTTACCTAGCATATCGCCCACGCGACACATAATCACATACTCGACCAAGGTAGGCGATATGGCTTGATAGGTATGGGCAAAATTTTCTAAGATAAAAATGGCTTTGGCGTCCGCATCTTGAAGTTGATGCTCAAGTTCGCGACTAGTATAAAGCGGATTGACATTGACTAATATCAGCCCTGCACGCAATACAGCGATTGCAACAATTGCATATTGAATCACGTTCGGCAGCATGATCGCGACCTTATCCCCTTTGACTAATCCTAACTCTTGCAAATAAGCAGCTACGGTTCGACTGGTCAAATCCAGTTCGCGGTAAGTAAAAGCTCGACCCATACTGAGACTTGCGATGCGATTAGGATGATTCTGCATCGTTTTTTCAAGGATATCGATGAGAGAGGTATCCTTGTTAGGCATGTGGATATTGGGCGAAATACCGTAGCACTGATAAGTGGCGAACCAGGGTTTATTAAAGTTGTTTTCAAAAGAGTTATCATGGGCTGAAGTCATATGAAACCTATTATCTTTGATAGTGTTATATAAATTAAATAACTATTTTATCAGTCCATACTTTATTAAAATAGGTTAAACCTAGCATTTGTGTGCACGATCGTTCACTTAAAATTACTTTACCAATGCCAAAAAATATGGCTCACCAACAAAAGTTTTCTACTGTGGATGTTGCTAAATTAATTCGATCTGAGATATTAATTAGCTGTATTGAACATTTGAGATACAAAAAGTGTAATGATGAGGTGAACTGTACTGATAACCTGTTCACAATCTTTTCAATAATAATGCAATGAAAGCCAAATGTACAAACTGCAAGCTGGTATTTAAATAGCGCTCACCGTTTTTCCAAAGTTGTAGTGGTCAAGTTTAATTAGACAGCCTTTAAAAGATTTTGATTAAAAAACTGTTTTTCTTTCTCGACTGGTGTTAAGTAAATATTGAAGCTATGTGGTCTAACTTGGCTGTAATAACCTAGAATATAACTGGTGTAACTGGTGTAGTGGTCAAGTAAACTGTACTGGGTGAATAGCCACCAAAATTCTAGACACACATAACCATCTGTTGATGGTTTTTCTCATACTCTAACGGAGAACGTTGACCAATGGAACCGTGTCTGCGTTTAGAATTATAAAACATCTCAATATACTCAAAAATATCTGATTTAGCTTCCTCTCTTGAAAGATATATTTTCTTTTTGATTCTCTCACGCTTTAGCAACTGAAAGAAGCTTTCAGCAACCGCATTATCATGGCAATTGCCTCGTCTGCTCATACTGCTTTCAAGATTATGATGCTTAAGAAACGTCTGCCATTCATGACTAGTATATTGACTGCCTTGGTCAGAATGAATCAGCACTTTATTCTTAGGGTTTCTTCTAAGCAAAGCCATCAATAATGCATCTAGTATAAGGTCTGTTGCAATCCTTGACTTCATAGACCAGCCAACCACAAGACGTGAAAACAGGTCAATTACCACTGCTAAATATAGCCATCCTTCATGTGTACGGATATAAGTAATATCTGTGACCCATGATTGATTTGGCTCAATTGGATTAAACTGTCGGGCTAACGTGTTCGCGGCAACAACAGACGGTGTACCTGCATAGGACCGAGGTTTACGATAGCCACGCTGTGATTTAAGACCATTTGCTTTCATCAGTCGATGTACACGATTGACACCACAAGCTTCACCAATATCTTTTAAATCATAGTGAATCTTGCGATAGCCATAGACACCACCCGATTCTAGCCAAAACTGTTTGATTAATCCTGATAGCTTTTGATTTTCTCTAGCGGTTTTGCTAATGGGCTTTTTTAACCAAGCATAATACCCACTGTGATGAACATCTAAAGTAGAACATAGGCGACGAATAGACCATAAGTTCTGGTTGTCCCGAATAAAGGCGTACTTCATTTGGACTGACTTGCGAAGTACACCGCGGCCCACTCGAGCATAGCTCTCGCCTTGCGTCGGGGCGAAGCAGCGCTTCGCTTATCCTTCCTTATTTAATATGTCTCGTTCCAGCTTAAGCTGTGCGACTTCTTTTTTAAGTCGCTGGATTTCTTGTTGTTCGGGTGTGATAGCTCTACCTGTGATGAGTGGTTTGCCTGATTGTTCTGCACGGTATCGTTGTAGCCATTTTTCTAAGGTTGATTTGCCAACATTGTATTGTCCTGCAACATCGGGCACTTTTTGCCCTTGTTCTTCAATTAATTTAATGAGTTCAAGTTTAAATTCTGCTGAGTATTGATTTCTAACTTTTGTCATGAGATTATTCCTCTACTTAAGGTATTATAATCTCTTATTAGCTGTCTTGGTTTACTATGCCACTACAAAATACAACAATTAAAAAAACAAGGACTAATTATGCAGCTGATTCGCGGTCAAAAATTAAAGGTCAATGATATATTGCCGAATGCCTCATCATTTTCTTTACAAGTAGATATAACAAGTTCGCTTGTGATTGATGTCTCAATATTTGGTCTAGATCATGCAAATCGATTAAGCGATGAAGCTTATATGATTTTCTACAATCAGCCCATTAGTCCTTGTAACTCTATCAAATTGACAAAAAACAGTGACAAACACTCAGTGTTTGAGGTTAATTTATCTGCCTTAGACACTAAGATTGAGCATCTGATGGTGACATTAGCGATCGACGGACGTGGTATGATGTCGCAAATTGGCAATAGCCAGATAAGCATCTTAAACTTACAGGGGCAGGTAGTAGCCAGTTTTGCATTTGATGGCAATATGTTTGAACAGCAGCGCGCTATTATGCTATTGGAATGCTATAAAAAGGACGGTATTTGGCGCTTCAATGCAGTTGGTCAAGGATTTAATGGTGGCTTACCAAGTCTGATTGAGTATTATGGCGGTGAAGTTGCAGAATCGAGCCAAGCGCCTGCATTAGATGCTTCTAAAGCTCAGACACAGAATGTCGCAACACCAACCAAAGTTTCGTTAACAAAGGTTACACTTGATAAGCCTAATATCCCACATAGAGTGAATCTAACAAAGCAGCAGTCATCATTTATTGTCGAAGCAATTTGGGTGGATAATGGTGATAGCTGTAGTGATAACGATGACTTAGATTTAAGGGTAGGCATTTTGATTGAAGGTGAGAAAAAAATGCATTATATACATGCACCAAAGCAAATGGGCGCTTTGGAAAAATTTCCTTTTATCAGACACTTGGGTGATGTTACTGGCGCTAGCACTAGCGAGCCTGGTGTTGAAAGAGTCGAAATTAATAGTGACATTGCAAAATTAATAGGTGGTCGGGTTGGAATCGTATTCTCTGTATACTCTGCCATTAGCAATGGTGCGGTATCAATTGCTTCGCTACAGCCGAAAATGCGTATGCAGTATGGCGACCAAATTGTAGAGTGTGTCTTTAATCCTAGTGTCTCTGCCAAAGCTAAGAGTAGCTATGTTTACACGTATGTCATTGGTACTGCAGTGATCGATCAACAAGGCATTGTCATTGAGCATTCGGGACAAACTTCAAAGTTGCATAGTGAAGATACACCACGACTCCATTGGCAGCAAGGAAAGCTATCTACTACCATTGATGGTGAGCCAATGTTTAAGTGACCAATTTTTGGATTAAACAATGTACTAGAAATCAACATTGAATTCTTTAGCGTACAATATGGTTCGAATTCTGTGCTGACCCCAAATATCAGAATGCAAAAGACCGCATTAAAAGGTCGGTCTTTTATTTTCAATAATAACAAGAGGTATTATTGATGATTCACACTATAAACACTATTGCTTACCCTTTTGGCAATAAATAACATAATTGAGTCTTACTTGTTACTCTCTTTAATCTGACTAAGTGATGCCTCATCAAGTTTAACATCATCTTTAGTGATTGGCGTTGTTTCAATCACTTGTTCTGGTACGAATCGTACTTGCAGTTTAGCTTGTGGGCGACTTGGAAAACGCGCCTTAGATAATGCAATAATTTTTTGTTCCATTGATTGGATATCACTATGTTTCGGTGCTGTTAAACCTTGTAATAATACGCGAATAAGGTAAGGTTTAGACGTATCAGTAGGCGATTTTATAGGGGTTTTATCTGCCACATCATAGCTAATGCTAACTACATAATTTGGCTGATTTGCAATGGATTGTTTAACAATTTTATTGACGGCTGCTTCATAACTTTGTTGTTTAAGTTTTTGCTGAAAATTCAGGGTTAAATAAATACTAATCCCGATTAAAAGTACCAAGGATACGGCATTGCGACGTATAAATAGTAAGCTTTGCTGCCATTTAGAATCCTTAACTTTTTCATCTTCTGCAGCATCCGTATCAAGCCTTCGAAACCCTGCAACCCAGAGCACAAGTGCATTGGTAAACTGAATCGCTAAGATATTGGTTAGCGTCAAAATCAATGCCCCTAATGCCAAATCGTATTTACCATTTGCTAACAATATGCCGCTAGCGGTCAGCGGTGGCACCAAAGCGGTCGCCACTGCTACTCCTACTACGGCAACAGATAAATTGCGAGAAATCATGGCATACGCACCGGCTGTACCACCTGCAAGAGCCACCATCACATCCATAGTATTGGGGGCGGTACGGGCGATGATTTCTTGGCTTTGTGACTGTTCTGGGTAAAGCCAACCCAATATCATACCAATCGCATATATCAGCACACCGCCTGAAAATAACGTCAGTAAGGATTTTTTGAGTAAGGCAAAACGCGCATCGATAATGGCTAGCGCAATACCGCTGATAGGTCCAATCAGCATCGCCACTAGCATCGCACCAATCACAACCGCAGGGGAGTTGGCCAATAAACCAAAACCAGCAATGATTGCCGCCAGTCCATTTAATAAATAAAATGCCCGTGTGGGTAATGCCCCCGATTCGATATTGATACGCACTTGACGATAATCAATGGTTTGTTCGCTATTTTTTTTAGCAAGATACTGTTTAAAGGCTTCGTACTGAGCTTCTTGCTGTTCTTCTAAAGGCTTTTGTACAGTTTGATGAATATTCTTGTCGATCGTCTCAAAGGTTAACGTTTTATTTAGTTCATTTGAGGCGTCAATATTATGAGTTTGATGCTTAGCATTTAAATGAGGTTCTGTGGTCGATTTCCTGTCAGTTTTATCGCTATCTTCCTCTTCATTGGCATTACTACTAAGCTGCTCATTTACCGCTTGGGCAACAGCTTCGATAGTTTTCTCATCAAATCCTTGATCGGTTAAATTTTCAATATCCTCTTGCGTCAGTGCAAGGGCGTCGGTCACTTCTACTGATGCCTTGTCGGGGACAACTGAGGTTTTATACAAGCTAAAAGATTGATCAACTAGTTTAGGATTATCTTTTATTTTGGTAAACGTTAATGTGCTTAAATCCATCATAATAATTTTACTTGATTAAAGGACAAGGTTAGTTTTTTATATCTGAACTATTTTCTATTTTTACCAATAATGGATGGTTGGTATCCAATGTAGTAATCGGAAAAGGAATGGATATATTCGCTTTTTCCAATGCCTCCTTAACCAAAATAATAACTTCATTGATAGAAGCTACTCGATTAGTCTGTGTACCATCATCGATAAACCAACGCACCCTTAAAACCACGCTGCTATCTGCTAACGCTGTAGCAATTACAGACGGTTCTGCCAGTTTCGATACCGTTGGCGCTGCCTTTAACACACTTAAAATCACTCGTTGAGCATCAATGATGTTGTTTTCATACCCGATGCCTACATCGAATTCTAGACGGCGTTGTGAATAGGCAGTATTGACGGTCATGGTACTGGTATAAAGTTGAGAATTAGGAATTACGACTTTTCTGCCGTCATAGGTGCGGATTGTGGTTGCACGTATTTGAATATCTTCGACCGTGCCTTCAAAATTGCCCGAAATAATTTGGTCGCCAATACGAAATGGCTCTGATAATAATAACAATATGCCTGATAATAGATTTTGGAAGATGTCTTTAAAAGCAAAACCAATCGCAACCGACCCTATCCCTAATGCACCAATGAGTTTACCCGGTGTGAAGCTTGGTACAGCGATAATCATGGCGACCATAAAGCCTAAAAATAAAATAAGTGCACTACCCACCCGCCTAAAGACTGTAACTAAATTTTGATGGTGTTTACGACTCCCTAGTATTATAGTGACCGCTTTTTTAAAAAAAATCGACAACACCCAAAATATTACAAACACAAGTGAAGCAACTATCAAATATGGAATGCGGCTTATCATCTGCTGCAATAGATGATTCGCTGATGTCATAATGGTTTGGTATTCATTCACCTTGTCGCCCAGCATATCCGCTTGGCTCACCATACTGACATAGGCAGGCAAATAATCAATAAAAGATAGGATTAATTCAAACATATCGATACCTTTAAAGCACCTTTAGCTGACTGGCTGTCACACTTTTTGCCACTCGGCCAATCGTTAGACCTTGAATTAAAATGGAAAATACCACAATCGCATAAGTCAACGTTAATAACAAATCTCGCTCGGCACCGGCAGGTAATTGTAATACTAATGCCACTGAAATACCGCCTCGCAGTCCACCCCAAGTCAATACTTTCCAAGCACCTTTGGGCAAACCTAAATATTTTTGTAGATTAAACGTTACACCGCCAACAACCATCAAACGAGCGAGTAACCCAATGGCTACCGCTAATATCGCCGCTATTAGCAAATTGCTATTCAAACTCACCATCACAATTTCAAGACCAATCAATACAAACAAAATGGCATTTAAAATCTCATCAACGAGTTCCCAAAACAAATCCACATAGTGACGAGTATTATCGCTCATGGCATAGCTTCGCCCTTGATTGCCGACCATTAAACCCACGACAACCATCGCAAGTGGTGCTGATAAATGCCAGTGACTGGCCAACGCATAACCGCCTAACACCCCAGCCAAGGTTAATAACACTTCTTCTTGATACGAATCAATGCTTTTTAACAAATAATACAGCACGGCACCTAGTAACAAGCCAAATGAAATACCGCCGCCTGCTTCAATTAACAATAAATGCCCAATATGCCCTGCTGTTGGTATCTCGCCGCTTGTCAGTACGCCAAGTAGCAACATAAAAATCACCACCCCAACCCCATCATTAAATAATGACTCGCCCGAAATTACGGTGTTAAGGCTTTTAGGGGCATTAGCATTGGCTAAAATCCCCATAACAGCAATCGGGTCGGTTGGTGAAATGAGCGCCCCAAACAATAAACACCAGATAAAACCAAGGTTAAATCCTAGCCATTGTAAGGCGACATACGTCAATGCTGCGACAATAAAGGTCGATACCACGGTACCCACCACGGCGAGTAAGGCAATAGGCAATTTATACCGACGTAAATCCTGCAAGTTAACATGCAAGGCACCGGCAAATAACAACATGGAGAGCATCCCATCCATGAGTATTTCAGTGAAATCAAGCTGACCGACCAGCATTTTTTCATAATCAATCAGTGTATCAAATCCTAAGGCATTGAGAACAATCGCAATAAGTGACAGCAGCAGTGAGATGACCATCACACCGATGGTAGTCGGTAGACCGATAAAGCGATGATTGATATAAGCAAGTAAGGCAGTCAAGGTCAAGAAAATAGCAGCAATGTCAAAAGCATTCATGCGTCTGATCTCAAAATAAAATTTGTATCAGTGTAGCGAAAACTAATGCATAATTCAGCTAAAATCGCAATAAGGGTGTTGATGTGAATTACTTAGGGTTCAATCTTAGACAAGCATCGGCTGTTTGTCTTTAACCTGGGGTCAGCACAGAAAGCATCATATGGCGATAGATAGCCAAGGCTTGCCGCATGCTATCTGTATTACCACTGCCAATATCACCGACCGTGAGGATGCTAAAACGTTACCTCGTCAACATGCTAAACGATTAAGCCGCGTAAAAAATGTGATGGTTGATGGCGGTTATCGAGGTGAGGCATTTGCTAATAGTATAAAGACCCTTTTAGGCGAAACCATTACCACAGAAGTTGCCAAAAGAGATGAACTGCATACGTTTAAAGTCATACCAAAGCAATGAGTTGTAGAACGTTCGTTTGCTTGGCTTGAGAAAAATAGACGCTCGTGGCAGACCAAGCGGGGTAATTCACCATTCCGATAAAGGTAGTCAGTATCTATCGATTAAATACGGTGAATGGCTGAAACAGTTTGAACTTGCCGCATCAGTCTGTAGTGGCATAATAAACCAAGACAGCTAATAAGAGATTATAATACCCTAATTGGAGGGTTAATCTCATGACAAAAGTACGTAAAACATGCACACTCGCATTCAAACTAGAAATGATAAAAATCATAGAAGAACAAGGGAAAAAGATAAGTGATGTATGTAGTGGTCAACTAATTTTGGACAGATAGAAATTACTCAAAAATACTCGATAAAATCCCTTACCGTCCTATTTTTTTCCGTTTTCTGTGCTAATCCCTTAAATATCAAAAATTAAACACGTCGTAGTCGCATGTGCATACACTTTACCATCTACCCCAATAATTTTTCCTTCAGCAACCGCTGTCTGTCTACCCACGTGGAGGGTGCGACCTTCTGCTCGGATGACAGGCAGCTCTTGTGTTAGAGGACGCATCATATTTACTTTAATTTCAAGGGTCGTATAGCCTTTACCTTTAGGCAGTTGTGTCTGTATAGCACAACCTACGGCTGAATCTAATAAGGTACAAAACCATCCGCCATGCACTGAACCTAAAGGGTTATAATGATGAAATTGGGGATTACCCTGAAAGATAACCTTGCCTAATTCAACGTGAATTAAGATAAAATCTAAGGTATTAGCAATAGGTGTTGAAGGCAATTCACCTGCAAGCATTTTTTTAAGAAATTCTAAACCAGTGTAAGCGGCTAATTGAGCAATCGGTATGACACCGACTGGATGCAGACGCTCACGAACTTGCCGTTCTTCTTCTAGCCACTGGTTTAATATATTTTCAGAACTCATAAAATTATCCATCGTTATAATAAAATCTCTGTAACAAAATCGACCATGTTTTTTGCCCAGTTTTGGTAGGTGAACGCACTTGGGTGAAAACCATCTTTGGCAAACAGCGTGGTTTTATCTAACCCAGCTTTCTCAAAATTTGCCAGTAAATAGTGCACATGTTGATTACCATCGGTGGGCGTATCCTTTACTACCTGTTGTAGCACTTTGTCCAAGCGTTGTGCCATCCTACCTATAAAGTTATTTAACGGACTGGGCAGTGCAGGCATCAGCTGCATTGGCGGAATACTAACAAATAAAATATGCCTAGCTAAAAACTTGCGTTTTAATATAGAAATCATCGCCTGTAGGTTGTGCTGCCATTGGGACACAGCTACATTCATCACCGTGTCATTGACACCCACACTGATGACCACAATATTAACAGCATGGGCTTTCATGACATAAAGCTGACGCAATATGTCAAAACTGGTATGTCCAGTTGTCGCTTCCAGTTGCCAATCTATATGCGAGTAATATTGCGCCAATGCTTTGTCTTGGCTTAACCCAGTAACAAATTGACCTAAAAATGCTTGGTCTTGATGCTCGACACCCACACCGACCCCCGCACTGTCACCAATAATTAATACCTTAAGCGGGGGTTGCTGGGGATTGGCGTCAACAAAAGCGGTGGTGCCGTATCGCTCACCGATGGGCTCATCAAGGCGTAACGTGTTTTTTTTGACTTGTTTGGCTTGGTATAGGTAGAGTGGACTTAACAACAAGTGCTGCCATGTCCACAATGGTTGGATTGACATAGTGCAAAACCATCCTTTTGTTAAAGCGTTGGTTATTAGGATGGATTGTATAAAAGCGACTGATTCATCGTTGTTTCAATCCATGATAAGACATTTTCCCATAATGGTTGGGCGTTGGCTCTAAAATAGCCCATATGCCCAATCTTGGGCAGTGATGCAGTTAAGGGAATGTCTAGCAAGGTTAAGTCTGCGTTTGTATAGCCTTGCATAAAGGCATCCCGAGATTTTGGCAATGCCCACAAATCATCCACCGCGTTTGCCGCCACAATAGGCACCTTTATTTGGGCAAATTTTTCTTGCATTTTTTCTGATACAATTGGGTCATCAAAAAAATAATGCGGATATTTGCACCATTGTCGCCACTGCTTATAGACCCCATAAGGCAAATCTTCACCCATTCCTAACATTGACATCGGGGTATAAACTTTAAAGAACGTTAAAGCAGGTAAGATAGCATTCCACAACAAATTAACGCGCATCGATTCTCGGCGTGTCATCCATCCACGCCACCCTGCACCCGTAGCAAACACATACATATCCGAAATTTTATAATGGTTGGGTAGAAGTCCAAAGGCATGACCACCAAATGAGTGTCCAACGATATAAGGTTGGGGTTTCACCTGTGGCAATCTCATCAATCACTGCCGCCAAATCTAACCTAGCCCAATCAAGAAAACTTGCTTTAAAGCCTTTAAGCCTCGCTACCTTAGATCGACCAATCCCTCGATAATCAAACGTTACTGTGCGATAGCCATTGTCTGCGGCAAACCTAGAAAATCTTTGGTAAAACTTTTGTGGCACACCCGTTGCCCCTGCGATCACAATCGTGGCTTTATACTCTTCAGGCTCATAGCTTGTGGCTGCCAATGCAAAGCCATCGGCTGCTACAACGGTAAAATCTCTTTGGGTGAAGTGTTCAAAAGTAGGTGTCATAAGTCACAATTCATTGGTTAATAAAATGCGTCGATAAACTAGGCATTGACCTTAGTCATCTCTTTACTCGCCTTGAAACTGAGCTGGTCGCTTCTCTCTTAAGGATGCGACACCTTCTGCAAAGTCTTGGGATAAAAACAAATCTGGTAAGTAACCAAGGACATTGGCAAAGGCAGTTTTAGGATCTTGCTCAGTTCCTTGTTTGGCAGATTGTAATAAACTTTTGACGGCTAGCGGGGCAGAATGGCTGCTAATCTGTGTGGCAATCTTAAGTGCGACGGTAAACTGCTCGCCTTTAGGCACTACTTGGCTGACCAATCCCATCGCATCTGCCGTGGCGGCATCAAAGCGATCGCCAGTGAGCAAATAAGGCATGGCTTTTTGCCAACCTGCCGTTTGTACAAAACGGATGGTTGCCCCACCAAACGGCATCAAGCCTCGTTGCACCTCCATTTGGGCAAAGCGGCTGTCATCACTGGCAATCACAATGTCGGCATTGAGCATCAGCTCGATACCCGCCGTAAAACAAAGCCCTTGTACCGCAACGACATAAGGTTTAGTGCGTTGCATACCTGACACACCCCAAGGGTCTATACAGTCGTTCGGATAATCAAAAATACCTGACATTACTTTGTCTTGCAGCTCCATTAGATCAAGCCCTGTGGTGAAATTCTCCCCACGCGCATACAGTAAGGCACAGCGTAATTCATCCCGCTGCTCATACTCAGTAAGAGCCTTTGATAGCTCTTGAATCATCAAGCTATCAAAGGCGTTATATTTTTCTGGGCGATTGAGCTCAATGAGTAACACGCTACCTTTTTGTTCCACATTCAGACGGACATAATCGGTCTGGAAACTGGCTTTATCTTGGTTATTAGATGTCATCTCTGACTCCTTGTATTAGTTGGCTAAAACTGGCTTACTGGCTAATTGAGCATCGATGCGTTCATAAACGGCTTGTAGATAACTGGGATCATCATAAATTCGCCCCAGTAAAATTGCCCCTTCATAATCCGCCACACTTTGCTTGGCTAAGGCATCCGCCTGTGCTTTAGGATAGACCTCATCAAATAACACCTGCATGGCTTGTTGCCAACGGGTGAAAAACTGCTGCGTTAATGCCAGTAGCGATGGCGATAAATACCTTGCCTCACCACCAATCACCGCTACCAAACAGCCCATACCACCTTGGCTAAAAAACTTGACCGCTTGCTCATGTAGCCGTTGATAACGTGATTGGGCCGAGCTCGCCTCATACACCAAACTAAATAATTTATGGTCAACCAATTGGTGCACATAGCTGAGCATATCCGCCACTAAGCTTTCTTTGTCTTGATATTCGTAATAAAACGCCCCTTTTGTCAAATCACAGGCACTTGCCAACATCGCCATACTGGTGCCTTGATAGCCATGTTGTTTAAAAACAGGCATGCAATACTGTAATAGCTGCTCTCGGCTGAGTTTTTGTGGTCGCATCTTAGCTACGCTCCATTCTTTAAGGTGAAGGGCTTTGTCATCTGTACATAGCCCATGACATACGTTAATAGCCCAATCGCCGCAAATGCCTCTAGCCAAATAAACGCATGAATCTTTAAGCTAATGTGCTCACTGGGGATGAGATAGTGACCCAATACCAATAAACTCATTAGGCAATACAGCACCATACTCACCAAGCCCCAATACAAGCGCTGATGTTTAATCAGCCAAAGTGCCAAAAGGGCAAATGGGGTCATCACAAACCAAAATGCATCCACCAACGTGGGATTGAGCCAGGTAGGTTCGGGATAATGCGCAAAAAACAAAATATTATCCACATAGTGCAAAATCGTGGTGAAAATATTAAACCATACCAACCATTTTAAGGTGGCAAATGTCTGATGTGGATAGTTAGGCGGCTTATTGGGCATGGCGATTTTCTTAAGTATAAATTGAAATTGGTACTGCAGCAGAAACGTTGATTTCTAATTTAAACGATTGTTTAAAAACAATCAAGAAAATTCTCCCAGTATTTTTCTAGTATGCAACTAACCAATACGAGCTATTGCGCCCTTAAAAATAATGAATATTAGCTACTTTCTGTGCTGACCCCTCTTTGATAAATTCGGGGCGGTTCAAAGCCAATATGAAAAATACATCGTAAAAAACCCTGTAACCATTGTAGTTACAGGGTTTCACCTTAAAATCATTTAAGGTAATTAGGTGTATTTTTCGCGCCGTAACTTTACCAAGGTCTGGTTTTTTTGCGCCTTAATTAATGGCATCTTTTGTTAAAACACTATTAACCAAACGATAAATTCCTAGTGGATTATCATCTTTTAACGCACTGGGCAGCAATGATTGAGGGTAGTTCTGATAACAAACAGGACGTAGATAACGATCAATAGCGAGGGTGCCTACAGATGTACCACGAGCATCTGACGTGGCAGGGTAAGGTCCACCATGTACCATTGCTTCACAGACTTCAACCCCTGTTGGATATTCATTGAGCAATAAACGTCCTGCTTTTTCTTCCAAAATCGGTACAATGTCGGCAAAGTCCAGCAAGTCCTCTGGGTTAGCAATCAATGAAGCCGTTAATTGACCATTCATGACTTTTAATGCGTCATATAATTCTGCTTTGTCAGCCACTTCCACAATGATAGTGGTAGGTCCAAACACTTCTTCTTGTAGCAACTCATCGCCTCCTAATAATAGCGATACATCTGCTTTAAACAGTTGTGGTAAGCCTTGATTACCCTGTTGTGTTTGACCTGCCAAATGCTCAATACCTTGCTTATTTAGCAGATTTTCAACACCTTTACTATAACTTAATAAGGCGCCTGCATTCAACATAGTCTGAGCAGGTTTGTTTTCCATAATTGTTTTTAGTTGTTCGACAAATACATTAAATTGATCTGATTTAATACCAATGATCAGTCCTGGATTGGTACAAAATTGCCCGCAGCCTAATACCACCGAGTTCGCTAAGTCGTTGGCAATTTGTTCACTGCGAGTCTGTAACGCTTTAGGTAGCATAACCATGGGGTTAATACTGCTCATCTCAGCAAAAACAGGAATTGGGTGAGAGCGAGCAGCTGCCATATCGCAAATCGCACGTCCACCTTTTAACGAACCTGTAAAACCAATAGCCTGCATGCGAGGATGCTTAACAATATATTCGCCTACGCCATTGCCATAAACCATGTTAAACACACCTGCAGGCATATTGGTCTTTTTCACTGCTTTTTCAATCGCTTCTGCCACATAATGTGCCGTGGTCATGTGTCCACTATGGGCTTTGAACACTACACTACAGCCTGCAGCGAGTGCCGAAGCGGTATCACCCCCAGCGGTTGAAAAAGCTAAAGGAAAGTTACTGGCACCAAATACGCCAACAGGACCTATACCCATTTTGACTTGACGAAGGTCTGTACGGGGCATGGGTTTTCTATCCGGCATGGCGGTATCAATACGTGCCCCTAGAAAATCACCTCGGCGTAATACTTTGGCAAATAAACGCATTTGCCCACTGGTACGTCCACGCTCACCTTGCAGTCGAGCTATTGGTAAAGCTGTTTCTTGTGATACGATATTTAAGAAGTCATCACCTAATGCATCAAGTTCATCAGCAATCGTTTCTAAAAATTGGGCACGCTTTTCAGGTGAAATATGACGATACGTTTGAAACGCTTGATACGCTGCTTCACAGGCTTTATTAACTTCGTTTTGAGTCGCTTGGTAAAAGGTATACGGTAAGTTTTCACCTGTAGTGGCATTCACGCTTTTTAGTGAGACCTGCCCTTCGGTACTTTGTTGACCTGCAATAAAATTATGACCGATTGTCATGAAGGTTCTCCTTAGATATTCACTTTCAATGCTTTCTTCTAAACCTTTGAAAATAATGCTATTAAATTTTCATCAAAGTATTAATGAAGTTTTAACACTTTTATCGTCAATCGGTTATGAAGCGTTCAAAGTGGATTTTATTATATTATTACGGTAGGTAAAGGTTATAAGTTATTTACTAGGTTGGGGTAGTGAAACGTAACCCACCAAAAAAACTTACGAAAAGATAGATACATTCGAAAAATGAGCGTATCCATCCTACAAATCATGGGTTTAAAAATATACTAATTGTATATGACCGTTAATCATATATTGTTAATAGATGCCCAACTCTTGTACCAATCTTTAAACTGTTGATATTGTTTTTCAACATACTTACGTTGCGACTCACTCAATGCATCACTTTCATTAAAGTGTAGTTCATATTCTTTATTACCATTTAGTACCAGTAAATACTTATAATAAAGAACTAGATCAGGGCCTTCATCAAAAGATGATAATACATTTAGGGCTTCAGATAATTCTTTACCTAGACGATAAGCTTTTGCATCGCCTGCAGCGGCTTTTTTACTCAAGTCAACCAACAGTAAAACTTCTTTTGGCAATGCATTCCCAATGCCCGTGATAGCACCTGTTGCATTACAGTTGACAAATCCGTGGAACACTTGCGTATCAACCCCTGCCATCAATGTAACAGATTCATCTTGCGAAGTAATAAACTCAGCTGCATAGCGCATGTCATCAGCACCACCGAATTCTTTGAAGCCAATAAGATTAGAGTATTGACTACGCAAGTCAAAAAATAGGTCAGCACGAGTCGCAAAACCATAATAAGGGCTATTATAAATAACAGCGGGAATGCTAGGAGCCGCTTCCAAAATTGCAGAAAAATGAGCCTTTTGAGCCACTGGAGAAGCCCCTCGAGATAGAACTCGTGGAATAACCATTAATCCCTGAGCACCAACTTTTTCAGCATGTGCAGCATATGAAACAGCTTCTTTGGTATTAACAGCTCCAGTACCAACAATGGTTGGAATATCTGCAGCAACTAAACGAGCAACCCCTTCTTGACGCTGGGCTGCTGTCAATAAAGGCCAATCTCCCATCGAACCACAATACACGACCGCACTCATTCCTGCCTCAATAAGTTCTTGCCCTTTTTTAACCAAAGCATCAAAATCAGGCTCACGGTTTGCTGTGCAAGGTGTCATTAATGCTGGGATACAACCAGTAAAGATATTACTCATAATTACTCCGTTTATTTTAACTAGATTAAGTAAGTGATTAGATAGCTAAATGCTTTCTAACACTGTTTTTTAACGCCTATACATACAATACAAATTATTTATATCGTATAAGAGAGTCTTCAAAGACAGAAAGTATCACTTTGTTGTTGGTCGATCTTGTATTACTTTGCTATCTTTAAGACTTTATATTTGAAATAAAACCAAGGGTTTATCGAAGTTTTATCTCAATATTACTTAAAATTTATCTCATGTAAGCTTGATGAATTATTTTAGTAAGATGATTACAACAAAAGATTTATCCAATAAGCATGGTTTAGATAATGTCATTACCTATCATTGACTGATGCGAGATTGAAGGTCTATATATGGAACAACTTTTAAACCTTGTCATAATTTTGTCAGCCAATGAAGGAATCAATTATGGCAAATATGCCTCATTTATCTTCTCGGTGATATTTATACCTATCACTATATTCAATCCAAAAATCAGCATCTTCAATACCTACCGTCCTTGGATCAAAAATTGGATCAAGCCCTTGTTTTTTCTGCTCATCATAATCTTTGAGGACTTTGAAGGCTTTTTTGCTTAGTAAGAAAATTGCTATAAAGTTTAGATAACACATGCTGCCAAACCCAATATCACCTAATGCCCACATCAAACTTGCAGAGTTAATACCGCCAAAGAAGCACACGATTAGGAAGACAAGTTTCAAAACGTTTTTGAGCATGGGGAAGCGCTGTTGTCTATCTACAAACACTAACGTAGTTTCAGCAATATAGTAGTATGCTAGCAAGCACGTAAATGCAAATAAGAACACTGCTATAGCAACAAAACTTGCACCAAAATTGGTGAATACTGTTGATACAGCTGCTTGGGTAAAGGCTGTACCTGCTTCAACGCCTGGTAGATACTCTACTAACATCGTGTTATTAGGTCCCTTGACATTGTACATATTGGTAGACAAAATCATCAATGCAGTCGCAGTACACACGACAACGGTGTCAATATAAACTGAAAAACCTTGTACCAGTCCTTGTTTGGCTGGATGAGAGACTTCAGCTGCCGCAGAACTAAAAGTCGCTTCTCCAGCACCAGCCACATTTGAAAAAACCGCACGTCTTACGCCCCAAGAAACAGCTGTACCGACTAGACCACCGAAGACAGCATCCATACCAAACGCGCTTTTAATAATTAGAGCAAACATGGATGGAATTTGTGGAAGATGAAAAGCAAGGATAATTACCATCATTAATACATAACCAATCGCCATGAAAGGTACTATCTTGTCAGCAACATTGGCAATGCGTTTGACTCCTCCAAAAACAATAAATGCTAATGGCGTTACTACCAACAAGGTCGTCACGGTAGGGGATAATCCAAACGCTGTATTAAAAGAATCAGAAATAGTATTAACTTGAACACCTGGGACTAATATCCCATAAGAAATACCTGTCACGATCGCGACCAAAATGGCAAAAGATTTAAGTTTTAGACCTTTTTCAATATAAAAAGCTGTCCCGCCTCGATATTGTCCATGCGAATTTTCCTTATATAGTTGAGCAAGCGTTGACTCAACAAAAGCACTTGCGCCACCAAGAAAACCCATGACAATCATCCAAAATACAGCACCTGGACCACCTGCGGAGATAGCGGTAGCTACGCCTGCAATATTTCCCACACCAATACGACCCGACAGTGCTAAACAAAAAGCTTGAAACGATGAAACCCCTTTATCAGAGATTTGCTTATCAAAAAGCAGTCTAATCATTTCCTTTAAATATCGAAATTGGACACCTCGGGTTGCTATGGTGAAATAAACCCCCAGACTTAAAGCCAGATATACTAAGGCGTCGCTCCAAATATAACTCACAATTTTGTTAATAAACTCTTCCATATTACAATCTCCATCCATGAAAATATAACTACAACTTGGCTTATTCCTTTAGTGCGTTAAACTAATACCAAGCTAGAATAATAATAAAAAAGCAGTACCAAACTTCAGTAAGCGTTATTTATAGCAATACTCCTAGCGTAATTAGGCATAGTTTTGGATAAGTTTTGGATTGGGTAACCCAAATCTACCCAGTCGAAACGGCGTTATATCGATTTTAGACTCTTCATCAAAATACAAATTACTAATAATCTCTGCACTACTAACAGCTTGAGTCAATCCTAGATGTTGATGACCAAAATTTAATAACACTCTGCCAACTTTGTCGATTACTGGTAGAGAATCCACTGTTGATGGTCGACAGCCCATCCATTGGGTTGCATTCGTATCATTTAAGTGAGTTTTAAACATAGGGTCAGCAAGTTTCTTTAGCATCAAAGCTCTTTTCATGTTGGGTTTTCTATTTAACCCTGCATACTCCGCAGTACCCGCTAATCTCAGCCCTGACTGCATCGGTGTCATAATAAAACGACGATCCATACTGGTTACAGGTACAGATAAGCGAGCTCTTTCATTGGGTAACATTAAATGATAGCCCCGCTCGGTATCCAAAGGTACTAATACCCCTGTTGCTTGTTTAACCAGTGACTTAGAAAAAGCGCCTGACGCAATCATGATTTCATTAGCCATGACATTACCTTGAGTGGTTGTCAATTCAATACCATCTACGTGGTGAGATAGAGAATCAACCTTACAAAACTCATGGATAACTCCACCCATACTTATAAAGTGCTCAATCAGTCTTTGATGAACTTTTGGCAAATCAGTCACATGACCTGTCTCTGGAAAAAAAACTGCACCCAGTTGATTTTCTGCTAATAGTGGCTCTCTTTGGCGAAGTTCGTCTTGAGTGAGAAACTCAGTAGGTATGCCCATAGCATTTAATCTTTGTTTATGGGTTTTTAGTTGATGGAGATTTTTGAGCGTTTCCGTCGTTAATAATGAGCCATTGACATGTATCCATTCAGTTAACCCCCATTTCGTTGAAAAATTTTTCCATGACGCTAAGCTAATACCGTTAATACTTTTAAGTGCTTGATGAATTTGTAAAAATTGCCTTTGTCGCATATTTAGCAACAATTTAAAAAACCATGGTAAAATTTGAAACGTATATCGCCAATCAAGTGTAATAGGCCCTAACGGGTTTAATAGCATGCCAGGTAGTTGACTAATTAGACTAGGGTCAGCAAATGGGAAAACCTGCTCAACAGCGAGATGACCTGCGTTACCAAAAGAAGCACCGTTGCCTACTTTATCGGCATCTAGGATAACCACAGATTTTCCGCGAGATTGCAGTTCAACTGCAGAACATAAACCGATAATGCCGCCGCCGATAATATATAAGTCTGCATCTGTTTTAATCATATTTGCTATGTCCTATTAAGCGAGTTAAATCACTGCAATACCGTAGCAAAAAGGGTCATTTTCATTAAAAATTAGCGTACTTTCACTACATACAGCTGCAGTCCCACGAATAGTGGGAATGATGTCGCCATTATCATCAACGCTATAACTGGCTTCAAAAACACTGCCAATAACGCTTTCTTGTTGCCAAGTATCCCCAGGGGCTAATTTATTATCTGCTGCTAGACTGGCAATCTTTGCACTTGTACCTGTACCACAAGGCGAACGGTCATATGCTTCACCTGGACAAAGAACAAAACTCTTACTATTTGCCCCACTCAGCGAAGGAGCAAACAGTTCTATATGGTCAATTTCTTGCCCATCTTTTCCAGTAATGCCATTTACTTGAAGTGATTTTTTGATATTGGTACATACATTTGTTAAATGTTTTACATTCGTATGTTCAATTTTTTGGTTGTGATCTTCTACTAAGAAAAACCAGTTGCCTCCCCATGCGATATCACCATGAATTAGTCCTAAATCTGGTACAGTAAGGGGGATATTGGTTTGATAACGATAGGAGGGTACATTGATAACACTGACCTTATGGTCCTCATCAAGCACTGCTTTTACCATGCCTACAGGGGTCTCAATCCAATGTTCACCGACTTGAATTTTACCTTGATATGCTAAAGAGATGATGACGCCAATAGTGCCATGGCCACACATCCCCAAATAGCCTGTATTATTAAAAAAAATAACGCCTGTAACTGCTTTATCGTTCGATGGTTGGCATAGTAATGCACCAACCATAACATCATTACCTCGAGGCTCCAAAATAATCCCCCGACGCAAATGGTCATAATTTGAACGAAAATCTTGCATTTTATCTGCAACTGTTTGACCAGTCAGTTCTGGAAAACCTGCATAAACCATACGAGTAGGCTCACCTCCCGTATGTGAGTCAATGATTTTGATTGGCAGATTTTTTTTAGACATTAGTTATTCCTTTATCATCAATCCTATTTAATAGTTAGTATATTAAGGTGATAATTATTCTTAAGCTTGTCGTTTTTTTTGAGATAAATGCTGAATTCAGCACAATTTTTCTTGTGGCTATGATTTTAAGTTTGTTAAGATAAAAGATATCAATAAGAAATGGCGTGGTGAGATATGCAAAATTTATCGAGTATTCTTCTAAAAAATAGCAATCACTCATCGCCTCATGATTTAGAAAGTTTTATCAGCCATATTGTCAACTTAATGCCATTGTTGGATGAAATTCCCAATATTGTTTTTTTCGTCAAAGATGTTGAAGCAAAGTACGTGTTAATAAATAGGACGATATTAGCAAGAGCTAAATATGCAAATAAAGATGATATTATTGGGTTACAGTGTTGTGAAGTATACCCTGGCTCTAAGGGACTGCAGTATATGCGACAAGATTTTCAAGTTTTAAAAGGGAAGCAGATTTCTAATAAACTTGAACTTCATAATTATTTGTCTGGGAAACTTGGATGGTGTATTACCCATAAAATTCCTATTTATAATAAAAATAATATCATTATAGGTATGGCTGGAATTTCTGTGGATGTAGAGAAAGATACGAGTCGGCAGCTAAAACACCATGAGAAACTTGGCAAGATAGTTGATTTGATTCAAGAGAATTTAGAGCAAAAAATTACCGTAGCTGACTTAGCCAAATATATCGATTTAAGTGTTTCTCAGCTTGAACGATTGTTTAAATCTGTTCTTAACTTATCGCCCACTCAAATGCTACAAAAAATACGCTTAGAATACGCTATTCAATTGCTAAATAATACCAATCTATCTATCATTGAGATTGCTATCAGATGTGGTTACAGTGACCATAGTGCCTTTACTAGGCAGTTTAAGCACATGACTAGCCTAACCCCAAGTGCATTTAGAAAAGAGATAGTTCAATTGTAAAGTAAGCCCCCGACCATCCCCTTATTGAGTTGGCTTCCAGACATTTGGTAGCCGAGCATCAATCTGGCTATGTGGATGCGTTGGGAGACGTTTCAGCACATCTGCCAAATATGGATACGGCTCAAGCCCATTCAATCTAGCTGACTAGCTTAGTGACATAATATTTGCCGTTCGCTGACTACTCTGTAAGCATCTGACAAACCCGGGACAGTTCACTGTGTATAAAGCAGTTAATAAAGAATCTGCTGGAGATTGCAAATTTTTTTGTGTAAACCTTCAAAGGCAGCCTAAAATAGCGGCATAATCAATAACCAACAAATATCTTGTATTAATAACCCTCCCCTCGATGTCCATATAACATCACGAACTGACGCATCGCAGGCTTCCAAATTTGAATCGGCATCGTCCATTTTTGCATCGTATTGATGTGTAAATACCCCAAACTTAAAACAACATCAAAGTAGAAACATTAAGCCACCTGTTTAAACTCAGCAGGCGTCATATCATTCAATGAATCATGCGGTCGTTCGTGGTTATAAACCTCGATCCATTCATCGGTTAATTGTCTAACCTCATTTAAATTATTGAACAAATAACAATCTAACACCTCATTTCGATAGCTACGATTGAATCGCTCAATATACGCATTTTGGTATGGACATCCAGGCTTGATATACTCAATCAAGATATTGTTAGCCGCTGCCTAATCTGTGAAGATACTTGAGGTAAACTCACTGCCATTATCAACCCGAATCTTGTTAGGATAGCCATGCCACTCGGCTAACTGATCCAAATAGCGAATCACCCGTAAAGATGGAATGCTCGTACCAATATCAATGCCTAATAGTTCACGGTTATAGTCATCAATTACGTTAAAGGTGCGAAAGCGGCTATTGTTATGCAGCTTGTCACTCATGAAATCCATTGACCAAGTATGGTCTAAGCTATTTGGTACTGTCAGTGGCTCGGGAGCACGTGTAGGCAGTCGCCGTTTGGCTTTGCGACGCAGATTGAGTTTCATCGCTGTATAGACCCGATATACGCGCTTATGGTTCCAGACATACCCAAGTTTACGTAGCCGCTTATAGCACTTTGGAAATCCCCAGCGGGTATGCTTGTCAGTGAGCTCGGTAAGCTTATCAACGATAGCGTCGTCATCGTTAAGTTTAGGCTCATAGTAGTAAGCAGTTCGGCTGATACAGACAATCTGACAGCTAACCACGATACTAATATTATGCTGTGCCTGTAGTTGTTGTGCTAATGCTTTACGCTCGACTACAGGCACTATAGCTTTTTTATGATTTCTGCCTGTAGCTGCGATTTTAGGCTTAAGTCAGCATACATTTGCTTAAGCCTGCGGTTTTCTTCTTCGAGTTCTTTTAATCGTTTAACGTCAGAGGCTTCCATGCCACCGTATTTGGCTTTAACTACGCTAGCGCTTCGCCTTGCGTCACTAAAACAGTCCCCCGGACTGTTTCTTAACGTGACTCATTATAAAAAGTTGAACTTGCGATGCCATGCTGACGACATAGTTCTTTTACGGGTACACCAGCATCGGCTTCTTTTA
>NZ_DAMCJP010000014.1:0-7901 GCF_032097965.1 Moraxella sp. CTOTU49803
ACAAGCTACAGAAATCCGAGATAGCAACACTGAAAAAAGGACGAGAAGAATTTCAGCGCTTGCAGGACAAGATAGCAGCCACCTTGACCAGTTTGGACAGCGTATCACTGCTCGACGACAGCGCAGTAAAAAACTCGCTAACCAGCTTACACAATTCGATAACCAGCTTACAGACACAGATGGAGGGCTTAGCAACCTCACAACAGGCTATGACAAGCAAACAAACCGATTTATCCAACTTAATCGGCGAATTAGAAAGGTTAAAAGAGGCTATGGCTTCCACGCTCATGGACTTCAAAAATCAGCAAATCAGTTTAAGACAATCATTGGCGCAGTTTCAGCCGTTGTTAAAGCCGTGATTGCGTTGTTCAAAAAATTATTTAATGGGTTAAAGCAGCAGGTGGTTGGGTATGCCAAGGAGGGGTTGTTACATCATGCTAATTCTGATGGGTCAATGGGACGACAGGCGACAACAAAGGAGGCGGAATCATTCGTCGATAGCCATCCGTATGATTTGTCGGGGTATGCCCAATTAACGATGACCGCTAAAAAGTTGGAAAAAGATAAAGAGTTAAGACATGAGCCGTTTAGAGGGTTTGGGCGGTAGGGGTGGATAACGGTAATTGGATGATTAGATGTAGATTAGCGAAACAAATCCCGCTGCTTATTATCTGCCAAATACCTTTTAATCAACTCACGAATCACAAAAGACTGGGAGTAGTCTTTTTCAGCACACACCCGTTTAAATTCATTGACCAAGTTCTCATCAAGACGCACGGTTAGGGCAACAGATTTTTTATCAGCGGTCTTCTTATCCGTCATGACTTAAACCCTGTAAGTAACTTACTGAAGACTGTAGGTTGTCATGAAGTCGCCACACATCCCCACCTTGTCATGTTTAAAATCCTGTTACTACAAAAACTGTACAACCTATCCGACCCAGCCATGGAAAAACAGCTAGCACGGGACTTACTATTTCGTCGCTTTGTCGGACTATCACTGACCGACAAAGTACCCGACCACAGCACTATCTGGCGATACCACAAACACCTGGGCGAGCTTGGGATTACCGAATCCTTATTTGACCAAATCAATGACCAACTTGCCCAGCAAAACATCATCATTAAAGCAGGCAGTGTTAGCATCATCGATGCCAGTATCGTTGAGGCCAAAAACAAACGACCCAAAAAAGGCAAACACACTAACAATACCCAAGATAATGAAGCTGCCTACGTCAGTAAAAAAGACAGCACAGGCAGACTAAAAACCATCTACGGTTATAAAATTCATCTCAACTGTGATGAAGACAGCTTTGTCAAAAAGGTTGAAACCACCGCTGCCAATGTTCATGACTCACAATGTTTTACCACGCTTTTAACAGGTGATGAATCCGCCGTGTATGCTGACAGTACGTATAAAAGCCAAGCCCATGATGACTACCTTGCCGAGCATGAACCACCGATAGAAAATCATATTCATGATAGAGCATGGCGTAATACTCCCTTAACCGAACAACAAAAGCTCACCAATACTCAAAAGAGTCAAACTAGGGGTCATCTGAGAATTCGGACCATAATGTACGCTAAGGAATTTTGTCGAGTTTTAATCCATGTTTCATCCAAGAAATGAGCAAAATTCTTAATAATTGATAAAAATAACATTCTATCAAACCCTTTTAATCACGAATTTACGCAGTTTGATTATATTGGCTTTGGTAGATATCAGAAAGTCGATAAACAGGCAGAAGATTAAGAAAATAAATAATTCTATGTAAAACAAGTGTTTTCCATAGGCTAGCCCTATTATCACGCAAATCTATAATGGTATAATACTCGACAAAATTCCTTAGCGTACATTATGGTCCGAATTCTCAGATGACCCCAAGGGGCGTTTTTTATTACAGGTAGTAATGGTAATTTTCTACCTAACAAAGCAACGATTATCAAGACTACCGCCCCCAGTCCTGCAATCGCACTAATCGGAATGCCCATCGGCTCTAATACAAAAAACCCGACGAGCAATGCCGCTAACACGACCCAACCTGTTATAAAAGTCGCTTTATCAGTAATGGCTGATTGCGGATTATCCACCGAACTTAGCTCATACACCTGCGGAATATCTTTGCGATAAAAACCATATAAGACAACAAGCGATGCCAGCACCGATACCAAATTCACAGGAGCCATCACCAAAGCGTAATGGTCAAATGTTACGTCAAAGAAATCAGCAGAGACAATATTGACCAAGTTAGACACCACCAGTGGCAAACTTGCGGTATCCGCAATAAAGCCCGCCGCTATAATAAACGCTAAGGTGGTGGCAGGGCTAAAGCGTAACACCGTCAAAATCGCAATCACAATCGGGGTCAAAATCAACGCCGCCCCATCATTGGCAAAGAATGCTGACACCAACGCACCCAATAGTACGATAAAGACAAATAGCTTTGTGCTACTACCTCCCGCAAGTTGAGCAACGTGCAAGGCAATCCATTTAAAAAATCCTGCTTCATCCAGCAAAAGACTGATGATAATAATCGCAATAAAGGCAAACGTCGCATTCCACACGATGTCCCATACCACAGGAATATCAGCGGTGGTAATCACACCCACGAGCAAAGCCAGTAACGCACCGATACTCGCCGTCCAGCCGATGCCCAAGCCTTTAGGTTGCCAAATCACAAAAACGAGTGTCAAAAGAAAAATACTGGCAGCTAACAACATCTCTTGTCCTTATGGGGCATTACGCTCTTTTGGCGATATTAAAAAAGGCGGTGTCATCTCAAACGGGTTACTTACTTGGCGTTGGGCTTTCGTCGCCTCTGCCCACCAATGTAGTTGCAAAAAGGTACGCCCAAAATAGCCCTGCCATTGATTGGCATCTACGCCTTCCATAAACTCGCCTTGCTCATCAAACACCTCTTGAGCTTTAGGAATATGAATCATGGCGGAGACCGATAAACAGCCCAATTCTGCTAAAAAGGTACGCATATTAACCGCTGCTCGCATCCCACCCCATTGCCCTGCTGAATAAGTAACGATGGCACTGGGTTTAAAAGAAAATAACGAACTGCCAAAATGATTTAGCAAATTCATCAACGCAGGACTCATCGCATGATTATATTCAGGGCTAACCATTACATAGCCATCCGCTTGGGCAATCTTTATCGCTAGTTGCTCTAAATAATCGGGTGCTTTGCCTTTGGCATAGGCAAAATGTGGTTTAAAAACCTGTTCTAAGGGATAATCGAGTGGGTCGATGACTTCAATGTGACTATTTGGAAACGCTACTTGAAGATAATGCTGACAAGCCAATGCCACCCGTTGTCCTAATCTTGCAGGCTTAGGGGGTGCACTGTCACGCACCGAGCCTAAAAAAATAAGAAAATGCATAGACCTCTCCCTAATTGTTCAATCCAACGACATTGACAAAGCCTAACAACGTGATATTATTTATATTAATTTAAATATTCGGATATGTAAATATATGAATGGTAGATTTTCTACAAGTGATTTTTTTAAAGCGTTAAGCGACCCTACTCGCTTAAACATTGTCCAACTATTAAGCAAGCAAGGGGCGATGTGCGTTTGCGATATTACGACTCAACTAGGTCAGCCACAACCTACTGTTTCACGCCACTTAAGCCAATTAAAAACACAAGGATTATTATCAAGTAAACGTCGGGGGACATGGATTTGGTATGAGATTGATAAGGATTTGGCAGACTGGTGTCAGAAGGTTATTGAATTAATCCCTGATACCGTCAGTGATTAATTTTTTAAGTAGGGTTAGCACAGAATTTGGAGCATATGGCACCCTAGAGAATATTCTTTTTCTTGGACATTTTTTAAATATGGAATAGAGACATTAACATGACCTTCTGTGTGTCTTTGCTTACACCATTTATGTTTATGGGTTCGTAAAAATAATCGTAAAAGTAATTTTACCATTCACTGATTCGGCATTGATGCTTGCACCCAACATATCCAAAATAGATTTTGTGATAGCCAGTCCTAGACCACTTCCCTCTTCTTTTCTTTGCCTTGAACCATCTATACGATAAAAACGATCAAATAATCGTGCTAACTGCTCTTTTGGGATTTCGGCAGCTTCATTTTCTATTTTAAACATAGTCGTATTAGCATTTTGCTGTATTTTAACTTGTATAACCGAATTATGTTTCCCATATTTAACGGCATTGGACAACAGATTGCTTAAAGCACGACGTAATAAATCAGACTGACCCCACACATTACCTGAGCCTTCTTGGACTAGGGTCATATTTTTTTCGGCAGCGACTGCATCATAAAACTCAAATAAGGCTTCTACTTCTTTGGATAATTCTATCATCTGTAGATTTTGTAAGTTAAGTCCATGTTCAGCTTTTGCTAAAAATAACATGTCAGATACCATTCTAGCTAACCGCTCAAACTCTTCAAGATTTGAAAAGAGTATTTCTTGATAGGTTTCAATATCACGATTTCGAGCTAGACAAACCTGTGTTTGAGTCAGCAGATTATTAATCGGGGTTCTAAACTCATGGGCTAAGTCAGATGAGAAATCAGAGAGTTTTTCCAAGGCTATTTCAAGCCTATCAAGCATATCATTAAAGGCAATGGCTAACGGTTGTAGCTCCGTGGGTATATTCTTTACAACTAAACGTTGTGAAAGATTTTGGGCTGAAATACCTTTTGCTACCTCTGTCATGCTTTGCACAGGCTTTAGACCTTGTCTTACTGCAAACCAGCCTAATAACATCAGACATAGACTGCCCGCTAACCCAATTAAAAATAATTGATATTTAAAATGATTTAAAAAATGTTGATGTATGTTGTTATCGACACCCACGATAATACTAACAGGCTCTTGATTGGTCGAGTTATTAATGTATGTTGAACTTACTAGACCGTGGTATTGCTTATTATCATTGACCCATTTAATCCAATCACCCTTGGTCACTTGAGCCGACTGTTGCATTTTGACTGGGTGGTATGATGAGCTAAACAATATATCCCCTTGCTTACGCTCGATTTGTAAAAAAATATCTTTATGCCCTACCATGGCATCGGTTAAATAAGCGTTTAAATATTCCAAGTCCAGATTATCTTTTTGTAGTAAATGTTCAATTCTTTGGATTTCTCCCTCGAGTAAGGTACGATCCTGATAGTCAAAATGATTCATCACTAACTTATTGACGAATAAACCCATGATTATCAGTATAAAAATAGTAGATAAGGAAAAAATAATACTAATTTTAACACTGATTGATTTAAATAGATTATGCTTCACGCTCAACCTCTAAGACATATCCCATGCCTCGTACGTTATGAATCAGTTTGACCTCGAAATTACTATCAATCTTAGTTCTCAAACGTTTAATTGCTACCTCAACAACGTTGGTATCACTATCAAAGTTCATATCCCAAATCTGAGAGGCAATTAGGGTTTTAGGGAGGATTTCACCTTGTCGCCGCATAAATAATTCCATTAAAGCAAATTCTTTAGCAGTTAAATCAATGCGATGACCTGCTCGGGTGACACGACGTTTAATCAAGTCCAACTCTAAATCAGCAATTTTAATGACATTGGTATCTTCTCTAGGCTGTCCTCGTCGTAAAATAGTTTTAATACGTGCAAGCAACTCTGCAAAAGCAAAAGGTTTGACTAGATAATCATCACCCCCTAGCTCTAGACCTTTTACTCTATCTTCAATTTGATCTCTGGCTGTTAGAAATAGTACAGGCATAGTTTTGCCACCTTTACGAATTTCGCTGATGACACTCCAACCATCTAGACCAGGTAACATAACATCTAAGATAATCAAATCATAGTCTGAGCTAAGAGCCTGATGCTTGCCTGATAAGCCATCTGCAACCCAATCAGTGACATAGCCTGCTTCAGTTAAGCCTTGTTTTAAATAATCGCCCGTTTTATGTTCATCTTCTACTAATAAAATTCTCATAAGTATCACCTAACACGAATTTTTCATGAATATCATACCGTTAAAATACTATTTTTTGTGAAAATGACAAAAATGTCATTTTTGTGTCAGTTAAATGTTGTGTGTAATAGCGTATATTAGTTTAAATAAAATAGTAGTTTATAGAATCGTTTATTATTAAACCTTTTGAGAGAACGCAAAAAACAATTGATGGAGTCACTCACATGAAAAGACGGCAACTATTACAATATGGTTTAGGACTTGCAGCAACATCAGTAATTGTTGGTTGTTCAAAAAGCCTTGAAAAGGCAGGTATGAATCATGAATCTCATAATATGAATGATATGAGTGGTATGAACCATGATATGAGTGATATGAATAAAGAAATGGGTACTATGGCAAGTGAGCAACTCATGTCGCCTAGTAAATTAGTCAAAGGTGCACCACTTGCCACACTGCCTCTCCTAGCTAATATCAGCAAACAGTCAAATACCTTTAAAGCCAGTATAACGGCAGGGGTTACTAAAAAAGTGGTGGCTGATAACAAGGAAACGGAATTTTGGCTATATAACGACACCCTAGGCGGGCAACAAATTGTAGTAACTGAAGGTGATACGGTAGAGATAAATTTTCGTAATGAATTACCCCAACCTACCACAATTCATTGGCATGGATTAGATGTGCCTGTGCAATCGGATGGCAATCCACAAGACCCGATTATGCCTGGTCAAAGTAAAACTTATACTTTTACGCTACCAGAAGGCAGTGCAGGCACTTATTGGTATCACCCACACCCACATGAACACGTTTCTGAACAGGTGTATAAGGGTTTAGCAGGCACACTGATTGTTCGTGCCAAAAATGACCCATTAGCGAGTTTAAAAGAGCAACATTGGTTAATCTCTGACCTTCGCTTGGCTGCTGATGGTCACATCCCTGCCAATAATATGAATGATTGGATGAATGGTAGAGAAGGCGAAATTGTACTTATTAATGGACAATATCAACCAAAAATCACCTTGCAAGGCGATGAAAGAATTCGCATTTGGAATGCTACCAGTGCTCGTTATCTGCGGTTAAATATACCAGGGGTAAAATGGATTGTGATTGGCACTGAAGGCGGTTTACTGGAAAGCCCTAGACCTGCGGTCGATGAGTTATTTTTAGCTCCAGCAGAACGAGTCGAGGTCATTGTACAAGGTGTGATTAAAAATGCCACTCCTTTACAAAGCTTGTATTACAACCGTCAAAAAATGATGGTACAAGAAAACCCCACCACTTTAACTTTAGCCACTGTCGGAACCCAAGGAAAAGTAGCTAGATTACCAAGTAAATTAAGAACAATCCCTGCGTGGGGTGATGTCAAAGCTCGTAAAAAAATCGTTTTTAATGAAACTATGAATGCGATGAATCATGGCACTGCTTCAGCCGTCGCTTCTACGCCCATGATGTCGCATAATATGTCAAATATGTCGATGGAAAATGGCATGCACTCCATGATGTCTAGCAACTCATCTACACAAGGGCAAGCTAGCTCTGACTTGCCACCTAGCATGATGACAGGAATGTTTACCATTGATAATAAAGTATTTGATATGAAACGCATTGACTTGACCAGTCGGGTTGGCGAAGTTGAAGAATGGGAAATACAGAATGCTTCGCACATGGATCATCCATTTCATTTACACGGCACACAGTTTGAGGTTATTCGTAAACAATGGCAAGGTAAAACCGAAACAGCCAGCTTTAGAGCCTTAAAAGATGTGGTCAATCTTCGCCCTAACGAGACCGTATGGATTCGTACCAAACAAAACCATGCAGGTTTAAGAATGTACCACTGTCATATTTTAGAGCATGAAAACCTCGGTATGATGGGTAGTTTAAAGGTTATTGGTGTCTAGAGCTAAAGGAATAATTGAATGCAAAACGCTAACGAAAATAATAGTTACACCTGCCCCATGCA
>NZ_DAMCJP010000014.1:8001-52883 GCF_032097965.1 Moraxella sp. CTOTU49803
TCCTGAAATTCGGCAATCTACGCCAGGTAACTGCCCTATCTGTGGCATGACTTTACAATTAGCATCTACCATTAAACCTGCAGATGCTGATTCACATGTACATCATCAACATTCGCATTCAAACGAATCGTCGCCCCATGCAGCACATACCCACCAGTCTCCTACACAGCCTTTCACGCCAGTAGGGGTCAGTGACAAATCCAACAGCAACGCAGGTACTAGTTACACCTGCCCCATGCATCCTGAAATTCGGCAATCTACGCCAGGTAACTGCCCTATCTGTGGCATGACTTTAGAACCCATTATCCCTGTGGTAGATCAACAAGAAGAAAAAGAGCTAACTGATTTTAAACGCAAATTTTGGTGGACACTGCCGTTTAGCTTAGTGGTTTTTGTCTTAGCTATGTTTGGTCATCGTTTCATGTGGTTTGAAGGACAAACCCAAAGCTGGATTGAGTTAATCTTGTCATTGCCAGTAGTGCTTTGGGCAGGTGGTGTATTCTTTAAAAGAGCTTGGCAATCGATTATTAATAAAAGTCCGAATATGTGGACGCTCATTGGCATTGGCACAGGGGCGGCTTTTATTTACAGTGTAATTGCCACAATAATGCCGCAAATTTTTCCTGCTTCTTTTACCAGTATGGGAAGAGTATCTGTGTATTTCGAGGCGGCAGATATTATTGTATCGCTAACTTTACTAGGTCAAATTTTAGAGCTTAAAGCACGTTCGCAAACGTCATCAGCTATTAAATCGCTAATGAATCTTGCACCCAAACAAGCTCGACGAATTTTAGATAATGGTCAAGAAGAAGATATTGATATCAACCAAGTGCAGGTTGGCGATAAACTGCGAGTTCGACCAGGTGAAAAAATCCCCGTTGATGGGCTAGTCATTGAAGGTAACAGCAGTGTAGATGAATCAATGCTGACAGGTGAACCCGTCCCTGTTAATAAAAAAGTGGGAGATGCCTTAATTGGGGCAACCTTAAATACCAATGGCTCATTGGTGATGGTTTCTCAACGCATTGGAGCTGATACCATGCTCTCTCAAATTGTGGAATTGGTCGCAAATGCTCAGCACTCCAAAGCCCCTATGCAAAGCATGGCAGATGTCATTGCAGGTAAATTCGTTATTGCCGTCGTTGGTATAGCCTTACTGACATTGTTTGGCTGGGGATTGTTTGGTGGTGAACAAGGCTGGATTTATGGTCTTATTAATGCGGTGGCGGTGATGATTATTGCTTGTCCATGTGCATTAGGTCTCGCAACGCCAATGTCTATCATGGTCGCAACAGGTGAGGCAGCTACGAAAGGTATTTTATTTAAAGATGCAAGTGTCATTGAGAAAATGCGTGAAATTGATACGTTATTGATTGATAAAACAGGTACGCTAACACAGGGGAAGCCTGTTTTTGATACCGCCATTGCTAATACAGCGTTAAATTTAACATCTACTGAAATTTTGCGACTTGCTGCAAGCTTAGACCAAGGCAGTGAGCATCCCTTAGCAGATGCAATTGTAAAAGCTGCTCGTTCTCAAAACTTATCACTTAGTCCTGTCAGTAATTTTGAGTCGGCAAGCGGTATTGGTGTCAGTGGCGATGTGGAAGGTAAACACTTAGTTCTTGGTAACACGGCATTTATGGCTCAGCACCAAGTAAATGTAAATCAACTTACCCAAGAAAGTGAGCAGTTACGCCAAAAAGGTTCTAGCGTCATGTGGCTTGCTATCGATAATCAACTGGCTGGGGTCTTAGCTGTTACCGACCCAATTAAACCAACAACTTTGGATGCCATACAGCAGTTACATGCAAATAATTTGAAAATTATTATGGCGACAGGAGATGGTATCAGCACAGCAAAAGCGGTAGGTCAGCAACTGGGTATCGATGAGATTTATGGCGAGGTAAGCCCTGCTGATAAACTAGAATTAGTGAAAAAAGAACAAGCAAATAAGCGTATGGTCGCTATGGCTGGTGACGGAATTAATGACGCTCCTGCATTAGCCCAAGCAGATATCGGGATTGCCATGGGGACAGGTACTGATGTAGCATTACAAAGTGGTCAAGTGACGTTAGTGAAAGGTGATTTGCGAGGTATTGCGACCGCTCGCAACATCTCAATGGCTACCGTGAGCAATATGAAACAAAACCTATTATTTGCCTTAATCTATAATGCGGTAGGTATTCCTATTGCATCAGGTGTGTTGTACCCCTTTACAGGTTGGTTGCTATCACCCATGTTGGCTGCTTTTGCTATGAGCCTAAGCTCAGCTTCGGTTGTGGCTAATGCCTTACGACTACGCTCGAAATTTTAACCTAATAAAACCAATGATAATTCGTAAAGATTAACTTTGAGGTTCTAAAGCTGATATTTACAGAAGAATTTATATAGTGTTTTAGTTGTCAGTACAGAATTTGGGTCATAATGATTAAAACGTCCAAAAAACGAAGGTTTTTTGGACTTTCCTCAAAACCTATATTTTTATATATCAAATTGTCTACTATTCAAAATGAAAAATAGCTTATACCAAACCCAATAATTAAAGTATTGCCCACTTTCGAGCAGTCAGGGACTTGATCGTCTCCACCTGTTTAGCAAAGTTACACCAAGCTTGGCAGGCGGCATCGACGATAGTTTCATAACTATCGAAACAGCGATTGGATAACCAATGTTGCTTAATATATTGCCAAACCTGTTCAATCGGGTTTAACTCAGGCGAATAAGGTGGCAGTTTCAAGATAGTCAGGTTTGGTAAATTATAGCGATCTTTATGCCATACTGCCCCATCCATGACCACAACCGCATGGCGACCTTTGGGTACAGCTTGGCTGATTTCTTTTAAATGTCGCTTCATACACTCGCCATTGGCATAAGGCATAACGAGCCCTACACATTGTCCTGTCGTAGGACACACTGCCCCGTAAAGGTAGGTAGAAATAAATTGCTGTTGACGCACTACTCTTGGTCTTTTACCACGGTAATGCCATACTCGGGTGATTGAACCTTGCTGACCAATGCGGGTTTCATCTTGAAACCAGATGTCAACATCGCTTAGCTCGGTACCTTCGGGCAGTATGGCGGTTACCTGCTCGATGAAGTTTTTTTAAAGGCTTCTTGGGCATTAATATCCGCCTGCGGATGCTGGCTTCTGGCACTGATCCATGTCATACCCATTCGAGCTAGCAGTTCATAAATGCCATTAACACTGTAATTAACTTGGTAATGCTCGTAAGCAAGCTTTTGGATATCTTGTCCTGTGAGCCTACCACCACCGCGTTTTGCTTGGGTGTCAACTATTAGTTGCTTGAATGCCTCAATATGCTCTGGGGCTAGTTTGCTGTTTCTGCCGCTTCTTGGTTTGTCATACAGGCTGTCTAATCCAAAAGCTTGATAGCGTCTGCGGGTACGCCGAACGGTTTCGATGTTGATGCTGAGGTTGTTAGCGATTGCTTCACTGGTGTTACCGATACGGTATTGGTGAAGGATGTAGAGGCGTGTTCTGGCTCTGGCTTTGCTTTCGGTCTTGGCTAGTTCGCCAAAGTCATGTTCGTCTAGGCTGTGTTTGGATCTTAGTTTATTCATGTATCTATGATACTATAGTTTATGGGTTTGGTATTAGATCAGAAAGTCCCACCAATGAATTATAAAATCCGCATTTTATAGGATAATATTCAATAGGTTATACTTGTTTTTGCGGAATTTTACGCGAATCCCAGCCGACCCTCACGAGCGTAGGGTTTCAGGGGTACAGCCAAATTTGGGGGCGATGGCTTGGATGGCCGCCCATAATGAGGGATAATCTTTTTGTGATTCAATCAGTAATTCGACGGCTCTTTTCTTAACTTCTGTTGGGTATTGTTTGCTTTTCATAAGGGTATTGTCTCAGAGTTTTAGGTCTCCGACAATCCCGGGGCGGTTCATTTCTTGATTGAGACGGTGTTTGATGAGTTAAAGAATATTTGCCATATCGAGCATTCAAGGCATCGTAGCCATGTTGGGTTTATGAGTAATTTGGTGTCAGGGCTGATTGCTTATTGCCATCAACCCAAGAAGCCGACACTTAAAAATGTGCTGATTGAACCTTTCGTCGCTAAGATTGCTTGTTAATTCAAAGCCTTAGAGTATGGCTTATGTCGAACTGGGGTTAATTAGTAGTAGCCTAATAACTTCCACCACACGAGACCGACCACTAGCCATAACAGTGAGTTCACGATACTCATGACAAAGCCGGCTTTCCACCATTCACCCAATGTGGCAAAGCCAGAACTGAAAATCACGGGCGCTGTACCTGTCGCATAATGGGTCAAACTCATCATAATATTACCGGCTGATGCCAAAATCAGTGCATACAGTAGCGGTGGCGCACCCAACGCCAGACCCACCCCATAAAATGCGGCAAACATTGCGGTGATGTGTGCCGTGGTACTGGCAAAGAAGTAATGGGTGTACAGATAGACCAAGGTTAAAATCGCACACGCACCGACCCAACCAATGCCCAAATGACCAATACCGGTTTGGATATTGGTGGCAAACCATTTGATTAAGCCCAATTTATCCAAAAACGTTGCCATCATTACCAACGCACCAAACCATACAATCGTATCCCATGCTGATTTTTGCTTCAGCACATCATCCCACGTTAGCACGCCTGAGAGTAATAGCAAGCTTAAACCAATCAATGCCGCTGTGGTCGCATCGACACTAAATGCCTCACCCAAAATCATCGCTGGTATATTCGCCCACAATATCAACATCAGCGCAAAAACGCCTAACATAATTTTTTCGTCTTTATGAATCGGGCCTAACGCTTTTAGATTTTCTTTGGCAAATTCAGTTGCGTTCGGTGTGGTTTTTATTTCCGGTGGATACAGCTTATAAATCACCAATGGCATCACTAGCAGACACACCACACCGGGGACAAACATCGCTACCGCCCACGTTGTCCAGCTTAAATGAATTTGTTGACCGGTTAATTTACCCACGAGTTCAACGACCAATGGATTGGGTGCTGTTGCTGTGATAAACATGCCCGAGGTAATGGGGTTAGCATTATAATTCACTAAGGACAAATAACGACCCACACGGTTTTGGGTATTGTTCTCGACATCCGACCCTAAAGAGTGCGAAATCGCCTTCATAATCGGGTGAATAATACCACCGCCGCGCGCGGTATTTGATGGGGTAATCGGTGCTAAGACCAGTTCTGCCAACACGAACGAATAGCCGATGCCCAAAGTCTTTTTACCAAATATCGAGATAAAATAATAACCAATACGCTTACCCAACCCTGTCTTGGTCAACCCATACGAAATCATGACCGCAATACCAATCAGCCAAATTAGCGTACTCGATAAACTCGATAAGGCATCTTTGACTGCGACTGCCGGCTTATCACTGGTCACGCCTGTCAAAGCAACGACTGCCATAGACAGCATGGCTAACGCACCAATTGGCATCGCTTTACCAATAATTGCCGCAATTGTACCGATAAATATCGCTAGCAAATGCCAAGCTTCTGGCTTAACGCCTTCGGGTACGGGAATCACAAACCAAATAATCAGTGTCAATACCACGGCAATCGCCATCGGAATTGGCGCAAAGCCTAATCCTGTACTGCGATGTTCATCCGGTACAGGCGTCGTTGTATTGGGTAATGGCGTTGTCTTAGGCGCTTCAGTTATCTTGGGTGGTTCAGTTGGTGGTGTGGATGGTGAAGAATTGGGCTTATCAGGCAATGACATGGGGTACCTCCATCGTTCAATAAACAAAAAAATCTTAACCTGAATTCGACATAAGAAAGGATAAAAAAAGAAGTCCAATGAACTGTACTGGAATTGTCGGCCACAGATTATCTTGAGTCACGCAGCATAGCCTGACGGAATTAATGAACAATAGTAGATATTTGCTGCGTCAATAGGCGACAAATACCCGTTAGTAGTCGACGGCTTTTTCTTAACTTCTGTTGGGTATTTTTTGCTTTCCATAAGAGTATTTTCTCAGAGTTTTAGGTTTCCGACAATCCCGAGACGGTTCATACAGAGTTCGGATCAAACAGCATAGATCACTTTTTTATTGCCCAATGATTATCTAAATACCATACCGCCATCGGTCAAAATAGTTTGACCCGTAATATAGTTGGCATCATCAGAGGCTAAAAATGATACTAAATTTGCTACATCTTCAGGTTCCTCTGGTCTTCCGACTAAAATACCCTGTGTAAATTCTTTCCACGCTTGTTTTGGCGCATAACCTTTATGTTTGACAAATGCCGCATCAATTCGCTCCCACATAGGGGTATCAGCCACCCCAGGACAATAGGCATTTACACGAATATTATATTGGGCTAATTCTTTAGCAGTTGAGTGGGTAAATGAACGTACTGCGTGTTTAGTGGCGCTATATAAGCTTAGCATTTCATATGACTCATGTCCTGCAATACTACAAGCATTGATAATCTTACTCACGTTGTTTTGTTTTTTCATCTGCTCGGCGGCTGCTTGCGTGCCAAACACCACGCCTTTGATATTCACATTCATTACACGGTCAAGCTCTTTTTCTTCAATTTCTAAAAACGGCTCAACCGACTCCACCCCTGCGTTATTGACAAACACGTCAACCTGCCCAAAGGCTTTCACCGCTTCTTCGATAAGGCGAAATTGGTCGGCACGTTTTGACACATCGCCCACCACCGTGATGCTTTCATACCCTGCTTTGTCAAATTCGGCTTTGGCTTTTTTTAGATTATCTTCGCTGATGTCGTGTAGCACCACTCGAAAACCATCTTTGGCAAGACGAGTCGCAATGGCATTACCCAGACCCCCTGCCGAACCTGTTATGACTGCAACTTTTGCGTTGGATTTTGTAGATCTAGTCATTATGATTCCTTATTGGTGAAAAAAATTAAAAAATACATCGTATCAAAAAACGCTATCTTTTGAGTATAACAAACGTTGTATCAGTACTTTCAGCAAAATTTTTTGGGGTAAGTAATGTTTTTTTTACAAAGCGTAAAAGCCTGTTAGATATGATAATATTGCTAAGACTAACTTTATCGGCAAGATTTTTAATTCAGATTTTTTCCGAAAATTCAATCGTTTTATTAGAGGGCGTTCAAAACTCTGTGTCAGCTAAATTAAAGTTTAATTAGGAGTCAGCACAGAATTCGGACCATATACAGTGGTAAGTACATTTGTTGAGTTTTTAATCGATAGTGATGAGTTTTACTCACCCTCAAAGCAACCTATGGTAAACATATATTTTCCACGGATTTTTTATTTTTTTAAAAGCGAACCTTTTTACTGTATTAAGTTGCTCTATCAAGTCTGAATAATATAGAAAAGTATTTAACATAATCAAAGTTTGGCGAATTCGTAATAATAGTCTTTGCTTGATATTATTTTGCTGCGATATTTGTTTTTTACCAAATGTTGATATTTCCGACAACTCCAGAACAGTTCACTCGACTAATGGATATGTATCGCCTGTTGACGCGGAAAATATCTACTATTGTTCATTAATTCCGTCAGGCTATGCTGCCTGACTCAAGCAAACCTGTCTCCGAGAAAACCAGGACGGTTCAATGGCAGTGAGTTTACCTCTAGTGTCTTCACTGATTGGGCGGCGGCTCATGGTATTTTGGTTGATTACATTAAGCCTGGCTGCCCATACCAAAATGCGTATATTGAACGATTCAATCGTAGCTATCGAAATGAGGTGTTAGATTGTTATTTGTTCAATAATTTAAATGAGGTTAGACAATTAACCGATGAATGGATCAATGTTTATAACCATGAACGACCGCATGATTCATTAAATGATATGACACCTGCTGAGTTTAAAAAGGTGGCTTAATTATTCTACTTTGATCTTGTTTTAAGTTTGGGGTATTTACACCCTTTTTATCCAAGCATAAAGGCTATGGGTGGTCATACCTAAACGTGTAGCTACTTCTGCTACGCTATAGCCTTTCTCTGTGACTTGTTTTACTGCTTCGATTTTGAATTCTTCAGGGTATCGTTTACCGCTCATATTCACCTCATAAATTAGCCATTTTATCTAACTTTAAGGTGTCTACAAAATCGGTGGCTATTCACTCTTTATTCCCAGTCCTAATTGACAAAGTGAAACAGTAAATTAAAAGCATGATAATGATTTCCACGTTTTTAGAAAAGCAACGTATTGTTTGAAAAATCCGCCTAAGCCTAAAAATGCATTTATAAGTTGTGTATTGGACATTCTAAACAAAATATACTTTCAAATTGGCAGGCTGATCATGCAGCGAAGTTAAACAATCAGCCTATAATCAAGTGAATCAATTACCACCCACCACCCAAGCTGTTATATAAGGCAATCAAATTAAGGGCTTGACCCAATTCATTCTGTATCAAATTTTGCTCATATTCTTGGGCGGTGATTCGAGCCTTTGGCATATCATCAAAGGTTAGTCGTCCATAATTAAATAACTTTTTGGCATGGTCTGCCTGTAGTTCGGCATCTTTGACGGCATTTTGTAGGTTACGATGTTGACGAATCAAAGCGGTATTAAGCTGTGAGCTGTTATCCACTTCTGCCAATGCAGTGAGCAAGGTTTTATCATAGTCCGCCATTACCGCCTGTACTCGGGCATCGGCTGCTTTGATGTTATGTTTAATACGGCCATTGGTAAACAATGGCACCGAGACATTGGCATTAATCAGCCCTGCGGTTATCCCAGTACTATCTAAGTCATTATTACTAATGGACAAACCGCCATTCAATGCCCCAAAATTAATCCTAAATCTAGGGTATTGGTCGGCAACCGCGCTACCATGCAAAGCGGCTAGTGCATTAACTTGCGCCTGTTTGGCGCGAATATCGGGGCGACGGGTCAGTAAATCGCTAGGATAATAGCCTTGTGGGGCAGGGGGCAAGTGTTTTAAGACATTGACAGGGCTAGGTGGCAAGTCAAAGTCTTGTGATGTCTTACCACTTAATACTGCGATTTGGCGGATGTTGGCTTGACGTTCTGCAGATAGATTGTCTTGTTTGGCTTTGATACCTTGCAATTTAATATCGATATCATCAATGTCATAGCGAGTCGCTTGTCCTAAATCAAAACGCGCTTTGGCGTAACGGCGTAACTCGCTTAGCGAAGATTGGGTTTGCTTGAGAATTAACGCTTCTTGTTCTTTACTGCGTGCTTGAAAATACGCTTGGGCGATTTTGGCAGCGACTAGCATATGAGCACCGTGGATTTTTTCTTGGGTCGCAAGATAGGCGTAGCCTGCGGCATCGGCATCGCTTTGTTTTTTGCCAAAAAAATCAGGTTCCCAACTAGCTAATATGCCCAAATGATAAGCGTGTCCATCAACATCAAGGCTAGAATCGCCCCAATCACTACCAAGCATACCTAGAGGTTTGCGGACCTTAGAGGGTAGAGGGTTATCGACATCACTATTCACGCCTGTGATGCTGCCACCGGCACCTACCATAATACCTTTATTGGCATTGGCAAGATTAGCAACTGCACTTGCTTCATCAATCCGAGCCTTAGCTTCTCGTATATCCGGTGCCGTTTGTAGGGCGTGCTCGATTAGGCTAGTAAGTACAGGGTCATGGAAATTTTGCCACCATGTGCTGATATTGCTTTGCTCACCAACCGGCAATACATAATTAAATTTTTGTGGCATAACAACTTGGGATTGCGATTTGACAGGCGTATTTTGACAGCCAGTTAAACTGGCGGTAAAAGCAGTGGTTAATATACCTGCTAAAATTAAATGAGATAAAGTAGATTGCTTCATAGTTTTACCGGTCATTTTTATCACTATTTTTAACTTTGGATTTGGTTAACATCTCGATTGATAAGGGTATAACACATACACCCAATATACCGTAATTTTGCCAAAATTATCTTTACCCTTGTTTATCAAGCATACTGCGGAAGCGTTTTAGGGCAAAAAACATAAAAATCAGACCTGACACGGTCATCTCGAGCAAATAATGTCCCACGATAGGCAAATTGGCGTCACGAAATAGTACCGCATGGCTAAATAAGGCATATTGGGTCACAGGGGAGAATTGCGAAATACTTTGCACCCAGGTAGGCATACTCTCAAAGGGGGCATCGCCGCCTGATATTAGTCGTAAAACCACATACACCGGCAACGACAATAGTCCAAATTGTGGCAAAGTCGGCGCAAGGGTAGCAAACATAATACCCATTGCCGACGCCGAGAATAAAAATAAAAATGTACCCAGCATATACAAGGCAATTGAGCCATTAATCTGGACACCAAGCCACCCTTGCACCACAAACATCAAGGATAAAAACGCAGCCATCGCTATCACCACGCCGTTACTGATGATTTTTGACAAGGCTATTTGGTTGGCGGAAACAGGCATGACCAGTAAATGCTCAATCGTTCCTCGTTCTTTTTCACGGATAATCGCCGCGCCCACTAGTATCATGGCAAGTAAAAAAATGAAGCCCACAATGTTGGTTACCGAGAAAAACCAATGGCTGGTAGTATTCGGATTAAACCATACGCTGGTTTGCACCTTGACCGGTAGTTGCTCTAACGGGCTGGTTTTTTTAAGATAGTTATAGCTTTCTTTATTAAAAATCTCTTGGATATACACCATACCCACCCCTGCTTGCGACACGGCAGTGGCATCAGCAGAAAGTTGCACCGTTGGATGTTTATTATCCCGCACGTCTTTCTCAAAATTTTCTGGAAATTCAAGCGAGAAAATATAGTCGCCTTTATCAAAGCCATCACTGAGTTTTTCAGTATCTGGTACATACACGGGTTTTTGAAAGTTGGGTGGTTGTAGGGTCGATACCATATAGTTGCTCATTTGCGATTGGTCGTGGTCAACCACTGCCACAGTGGCGTTATGCACTTCGGTAGTGATCCCTGTCGAAATGGTATAAATCGACACGGTGAACAAAAACGCAATGATGATAATTACCATTTTATCGCTAAATAGGGTTTGAAACTCCTTGTTGGTTAAGGTGATAACGTTTTTAACCCATTGTCCCCATGGGGATGGTGGCCTGCTAACTTGATGATACATGGCTTATTTCTCCTGTTTTTGCAAACACAGACTTGCCAAGGCTACATACGCAACCCCAAAGCCTAAAATAATCACATAGTTATGCACAAAACTGTCAATGCCTAACCCTTTGGTAAATGCACCTAAGCTGATTTGTTGGAAGTATGCCGCAGGAAAAGCTTGACCTACCCAATGGCTACTGCCTGTGATCGATGACAGTGGGTATAAAAATCCTGAGAAGTTCAATGCAGGAATCATGGCAGCCACCGCCGTAGCAAACACAGCAGAAACTTGGGTTTTCATCATTGAAGAAATCCATAATCCAAAGCCTGTTGCAGTACACACCAACAAAAATGCCCCAATGGTTAGTCCCATAAACGAGCCTTTGATCGGTACACCAATAATGACGATTGCAATCCAAACTAAGCTAAAATAACTGCCCAATGCGGTCAAAATATAGGGTATTTGCTTTCCTATTAAAAACTGGGTGGTTGAGGCAGGAGATGTATAAAGATTGCTAATTGAGCCGAGTTCTTTTTCTCGTACTACCCCTAAAGCAGTCATCATCGCAGGAATCAAAATCAAGCCAAGCATAATCGTGCCAGGGATGATGGCATAAATACTGGCAAAGCCTTGGTTATATAAAAAACGCGGTTCTATCACCATCACAGGGCGGGTATCAAGGGGTAAGCCTGTTTGACGGATTTTGTCTTGGGCATAGTTGAGTAAAATACCTGTGACAAAGCCTTTGATATTCTCTGCAATAAAGGGCGCACTACCGTCAATATAAAAATTAATCTCAGGTCTGTCTAAGTGCTTCATATCTGAAGCAAAATGGTCAGGGATTTCTAACACCAGTTTAGATTGACCGCTTTTAAGCTGCGTTTGGACTTCTTCGATAGAGTCAAGCTTTTTTACGCCCGAAAAATAAGGCGAACCATCAAAATATTGGATAAGTTCACGGCTTTCAGTACTTTGGTCGTGGTCGATAACTGCCATGTTTAAATGATTAATGTCAAACGACACAGCATACACTACCGTCATCATGATGATCACAGGGCCAAACAAAGCAAATGATAGTCGAATTTTATCTCGGCGTAATTCTTTGCTTTCCCGATTGGCAAAAGCAAGCATGAGTGACAACCAAGCCCATAAGCCTTTACGGTGGGTGGCTTTTTTGCCGGTCTCTTTAGCCGATTGTGTTTGTAGTGTGATGGATTTGATCTGTTCGCCATTTGCTTGATTATTAGCTCTAGTGGGTTTTTGCTCGACTTTGTTGTCATTGGATGCTTCGAGTAAATACTCGATAAAGGCTTCTTCCAACGTTTTGGCGTGTTTGTTGGCTTGTAACTCTCGTGGTTTGCCCACCGCTAGCAAGTTGCCTTGCTGCATCAGCGAAATACGATCACAACGCACCGCTTCACTCATAAAATGGGTGGAGACAAAAATGGTAATCCGTTGTTCACGAGATAATTCGACCAATTTTTTCCAAAACATATCCCTTGCAGCGGGGTCAACCCCTGACGTCGGCTCATCTAAAATCAACACTTTAGGTTGGTGCAAGCATGCAGCTGCTAATTGCAGGCGTTGGCGAATACCCAGTGGTAAATCTGCCGGCAGTTTGTCGGCTTCTTTGGTCAAATCAAAGGTAGCAAGGCTTTGGTCGATATAGTTTTTCTGTTCACTTTCTGGAATACGGTATAGTTTGGCATGGAGTTTTAAGTTACCACGTACAGTCAGTTCTTCGTAAAGAGAGAAAGCTTGTGACATATAGCCGACTTTTAGGCGGTTTTCGATGCTACCTGCGGTAACAGGTTCGCCAAGCAATTTGGCTGTACCTTCAGTCACATCAAGTAAGCCTGTCAACATTTTCATGGTAGTGGATTTACCGCAACCATTTGACCCTAAAAAGCCAAAAATCTCACCTTGAGCGATACTAAAACTCACATGGTTCACTGCCACAAAGTCACCAAAGCGTTTGGTTAAGCCTTCGGCTTTAATGGCTGGTGGTAGGCTAGGGTCGGGTACAAACGGGGGTACTGTAAAGTTACTGTCGCCGCGTTTATTTTCTGGCAATAGCACATTATAGGCTTCTTCAAGGTTGAGCCGACCTTCAGCATCGTAATAGTTTTGGGCATATTTTTTCACCACATTGGTGGTTTTATCATTAATTAGCACTTCGCCATCGTTCATCGCGATGATGTACTCAAACTGGGCGGCTTCATCGATATACGCTGTCGAGACAAGCACGGTCATGCTTGGGTTCTCGGCTCGGAGCGAATCGACCAATCGCCAGAACTGCTGACGCGAGAGAGGGTCAACCCCTGTCGTCGGTTCATCCAAAATTAGCAAATCTGGGTCGTGCACCAAGGCACAGCACAGGCTGAGTTTTTGTTTCATACCCCCAGAGAGTTTGCCAGCCGGACGGTCTTTGAACTTAAGCAAGTCGGTCGCTACCAATAATCGCTCAATACGAGCTTGGCGAGAAGCTTTGTCAATGCTAAATAGCCGAGCATGAAAGTCGATATTTTCAAAAACCGATAGGGTAGGGTAAAGGTTATGTCCCAAGCCTTGTGGCATAAAGGCGACTTTATTGAGTAAAAACTCTCGAGCTTTTTTATTGTGCATATCCTTGTTCAGCACTTGAACTGTGCCAGTTTGGATTTTTTTCATCCCAGCAATTAGGCTTAGCAAGGTCGATTTGCCGACGCCATCAGGCCCGACCAGACCGATTGTAGCAGATTTGGGAATAGCTATACTGACGTTTTTGATGGCTTGGATGACCTTACCATAGCGATGCGAGACATTGCTCACTACCACAGCAAAGTCATCACTATTGTCTTTGGATTGAGTGTTATCGAAAGTCATGCTGACGCATCCTTTGTCGGTTATTGCCCTACCGTTACGGTGGATGCGATTTGTGGATGTACAGGTCGGCTTGGGGCGATTGGTACAATCGATGGCATGTTGACTTCTAGGTCCTTGCTCCATGCTTTACTTGGATCAAGTTGCACATAACCTTGGGCTGTCATACCGCCTTTGAGCAAGGTTTGGTAACGGCTTGCCACTTGTGGATCAAGACTTAATTTGACACGGTACATCATTTTTTCACGTTCGTTTTTGGTTTCGACGGATTTTGGCGTGAATTGTGATTGGTTAGCCACAAAGCTAACTTTGGCAGGGAGTACGGCTTTGATACCGTCTAACACGATACGGGCAGGGCTACCAATTTGAACTTGATTACTGCTGTCAGTTGGCAAAAAGATTTCAAGATAGACATCGTTTGGATCAACTAAGGTTACAACTTTGCTACCAGGGGCAATCACATTGCCCACTTCGACAATGCGATATTCAACCCGCCCTGCTTGTGGGGCACGCACATACATATCTGATTGAATCGATTTGACACGATTTATTTGAGATTGGGCTTGGTTGATTCCTGCTTGGGCTTGCTCGATCCCTGCTTGGGCTTGGTTAATTCCTGCTTGGGCTTCGGCAACGGCTGCTTTGGCCTCGGCAATACCCGATTGGGCTTCAGCAATACCTGCTTGTGCTTCTGTGCCACCTGCTGCTGCTTGTGCTTTGGCGGCTTGAGCAGCAAGAACTTCGGCTTTGGCAGCTTGGTAGGCCTGCTCACGCTGTTGTAATTCAGCGATAGAAACTAAGTCATCTTTCCGCAATGCTTTGGTGTTGTTTAGATTGTCTAGCGCGATTTGTAATTGGGCTTTTTTAGCAGCAATCACCGCATCGGCTTGGTTGACACCGCCTTGGGTACGAGCATAGCCGCCTTCAGCACGTTTTTCAGTACCCATGGCACGAGTGACCGCGCCTTCAGCACGAGCTTTGGCAGCTTGCGCTTGCGATTTACGGCCTTCGGCTTGCAATTTGGCAGCTTCGGCTTGCAATTTGGCAGCTTCGGCACCTTGCAGTTGAGTATCAAGTTCTTCAGAAGATAAGGTCACCAGTGGCGTGCCTTTTTCGACCAAGTCACCTTCATGCACAAGCACTTGGCTGACACGTCCTGCGCGTAGGCTAGCCACATCGATATTTTGTAGTTGTAGACGTCCATTGGAAGAGGCAAAGCCTTCTGGGGTCGTATCAGCGGTACGTTTGTAGTTCATATACACAGCAAAAGCGACTGCCACAGCCAATATCAAGGCGATCAGAATATAATAAGATTTTTTCATGTTTTAGTCTTAAAAAATAGCTGACAACTATTTAATAGTACTTTGTAAAAATCCTTTTTAAGTATCTAATAGAACATTTATCAACATTTACTATAGAAAAAATAAAGCTTTCCAAATCTTTATTTATTCACGCACAATATATTCCCTTAATAGAGTTATTGATAAAAAACTCACAAGAAGATAGGGCTATTATGGTTTTTTGTTTAAGATAGTACGTAAATTCTAATTTATATCATTGCTTGTAATGCAACAAATAGAAATTAAAAACTGTTTCTAAAATAAATTTTAGCACTAAAATTCATATAAGAGTAACAATACAGAAAAAAATTTGTGAACTAACGTTAACTAGAATTTTCGGCTGTGGTATAAAATGACCCCTGCTGTCAACAATGGAGAAAAGAACTTGGTAGATTGATGTTACTGTTATTTTCTTTGAATTTGACGATGGTTTCAGCTTTGAAGGTTTAACTGTATTCTTTTCTTAGTCACGGTAAGCTCCTGTTTAGGTCATTAGTTTACCAAATATTTCTCTGCGTTTTTTTCAATATACATCATATCTTCGTTGAACGGCTGTAGCGGCCAGTGTAATATGAATATGTATAGTTACGTTACTTTGATATGTTCAGTCAAGCAAGAACAGGGTTGAAAGAATATTTAGAGTTTTACAATCATGAGCGTTTGCATCAGTCGCTTAGATTTAATACGCCTGCACAGGTTTTAAACACTAGTTCGGTTAATCCTATGCTTTATCAATCCAACTCTATCTTAATTTTATGATTATTTGGTCTAGACATTGGGGAGTACCTTAAAATTATGAATAGCTATTCTGAAATTATTGCAAGTAAGCCACTCATTTGGAGTGATATTGAAGCAATTACTGTAAAAGAAAATCAAGATAAATTAATTGAGCTTAAATCCTCAGACAAATTAAAACTCTTACCAGTTTATTTTAATGATGGACTTGAAGGCGCAATACCAAAATTAGTTTTAAGAAAAGAAGTTGCAAACCGACTTTGTAGTGCCGCTGCTAATCTTCCTTTAAATCTTGGCTTGGTAGTTTTCGATGGATGGCGACCAAAGAAAGTACAATACGCTTTAAGAGATGAAGTAAGAAAAAAAATCCTAATAAAACATCCAAATGCAGATAATGATTGGCTTGAAATGCGTTTGGACGAATTTGTGGCGAATCCAAAAAGAGAAGGTATGTGCCCACCACATTTAACAGGCGGTTCTGTTGATGTGGGGTTATTTGATACGACAACTGATACCCTCATTGACATGGGTAGCGTTTTCGATGAAGCATCACATTTATCTTATACATCTGCACTAGAAACCGAAACTGATAAGAGATTTAACCAAGCTAAATTACATAGACGAATATTAGTAAGTGTCATGTTGGCACAAGGGTTTACGAATATCCCTACCGAATGGTGGCACTTTGATTATGGTAATTCTAACTGGGCTTATTTTAGTGAGCAACCCTTTGCCTACTATGGGGCTGCTGATTTTGAAGTTGCCAGCTAAGTACGTTCACAACTAAAAAGGAAGCTTTTATGTCATTAATTCCTGCCGATAACACATTATTACTTTGGACATTTTTAATGGTTTCAGCAGCAGCAGCTATTTATATGGAGCAAAATTGCCGCTGGATATCAAAAATACCTGGTGCTGTTATTGCTCTTCTCATTGCATTAGCAGCCTCAAATTTTGGAATAATCCCGACCGAGTCTCTTGTATATGATGCTGTATGGGGATATGTCGTGCCATTAGCGATACCTTTATTGTTGTTTCAATTGAACTTTCAAGCGCTTTTTAAAGAAAGTAGTCGACTATTAGTATTATTTCTTTTAAGTTCTATCGGCACTATGATAGGAGCCTTGATAGGCTATTATGCTCTACACAATTATATTCCTGAGTTAGATAAAATTTCTGGCATGATTGCTGCTTCCTATACAGGTGGCGGTGTTAATTTTGCGGCGATGACGGCACGTTTAGAGCCAAGTAAGGGAATGACAGCTGCCACCATCGTTGCTGATAATTTAATGATGGCTTGTTATTTCTTTATTCTAATTAGTATATCAGCTTCAACCGTCATTCGTCGTATTTGGGGTAGCCCTCATCAAGATAAATTAGATAGAGATGGTATTAATGGTCACAATACAACGGCTAATTATTGGAAACCAAAACCGATTTCACTACAAAATATCGCTTTGTCTTTGGCTGCCTCTATTTTAATTGTCGCAATATCTTTCACGCTTTCAGCATGGCTCAAGGGTTTACTAGGAGAGGGAAGCAATGTCGCCACAAATATGCTGCTTAGCCTAGTTACCGATAAATATCTGCTGCTGACATCCATTACGTTAATAACTATTGCAATCTTTGGTAAAAATATTCAAAAACTTGAAGGTAGCCAAGAGTTGGGTATGTATGCTATTTATTTATTCTTTGTGGTGATTGGTATACCTGCTTCAATCCCATTAATTATTCAAAACGCTCCACTTCTTTTTGTATTTACACTAACTGTCGCCATTGTGAACTTAATCATTACCATGATCTTTGGCAAATTATTTAAATTTGGCATTGAAGAGATCGTACTTGCTTGTAATGCCAATATTGGCGGACCCACTACTGCAGCGGCCTTAGCTATTAGTAAAGGATGGCGAGATTTAATTGGGCCTATCTTATTAATTGGTACGTTAGGGTATGTCATTGGCAATTACGTTGGTATGCTTGTCTATGGATTGCTTCAATAATTCTTTATTGACAAAAGAGGAAGTATGGCATGAAAGTGATGATATTAGGGGCAGGTATAATAGGGACAACGACCGCTTATTATCTCAACAAAGCAGGGCATGAAGTAACAATCATCGATAGAGAAAGCGGCGTAGCAGATGAAACAAGCTATGGCAACGCAGGACAACTCTCCTTTGGCGGTAGTGTTCAAAAAACTGTGTCATTCCCATAAACAGTCAAATAAAACAGGAATGACACCATGCAAAACTTTGACTTTAACGAAGCCCTAAAAGCGATTTGATCAGGAAAGCCTAGTAGGGGTCAGAAAACGGAAAAAATAGGGCGGTAAGGACTTTTGTCGAGTATTTTTAAGTATCCTTTACTTGTCTAAAAAACGAGCGTTTTTTAGACGGTTTCGTACTGCTAATTTTAGGTTTACACAAAAATTTTTACAGTCTCCCCTATTGGTACTATTTCATCAAATACGCTATCGGGAATTTAAAGCCTTTTACTTTGATTATGTCTGTCGTTGGTTAAAAAAGGAATTTCCTCACTTACCCAGCTACCAACGATTACTTGAACTTATCCCTAGAGTGATTAGCCCTATGCATGACTACTTGAAAGTTCTTATGGCGAATAGGTGTACAGGCATTAGCTTTATCGACTCAACCAAACTCGCCGTTTGTGATAACCGACGCATTGAACGCCATCAAGTCTTTACCCCTTATGCCTCACGGGGTAAAACCAGTATGGGATGGTTCTTTGGCTTTAAACTTCATGCCATCATCAATGACAAAGGTGAACTCGTCAATGTCTGTCTAACTTCAGGCAATGTTGATGACAGAAAACCCGTTGAATACCTGTGTAATGTGGTTCATGGCAAACTGTATGGTGATAAAGGCTATGTCAGCCAACCGCTTGCCGATAAACTGGCTAACGATAAAGATATTACCTTTATCACCCGTCCCAAGAAAAACATGAAACCCAAAGAATTACAAGCCATTGATAAACGCTTGCTTAAACGCCGTGCTTTGATTGAGACGGTGTTTGATGAGTTAAAAAATATTTGCCAAATTGAGCATACTTGTCATCGTTCAGTTACTGGCTTTTTAAGCAATTTGCTCAGTGGTTTAATTGCGTATTGTTGGCAACCTAATAAGCCTTCGTTAAAAAACGTGCTTGTTGAGTATAAACTGCCTGATATTGCTTAATTCGTAAGCATCCGACCATACCCTATTGCGGAGGTTGCCAAATATGAGGTAGCAACTCATCAATATCCTTATCTTTATGGGTAGGCAGACGTTTAAGCACATCAGACAAGTAGGCATAAACATCCAACCCATTCAAACGAGCCGACTGGATAAGCGACATAATCACCGCAGCACGCTGCCCACTTTTAAGCGATCCTGCGAATAACCAATTCTTACGCCCGAGCGCCCAAGGACGCATCTGATTCTCCGCCCAATTATTATCAATCGGCAAACTGCCATCCTCAAGATAACGTGTCAGAGCTTGCCACCGTTTTAAGCAATACTCGATTGCTTTGGTAATACTTGCGTTCTTGGTTGTGCCTAACCTTTTTTCCTGTAACCAATGATATAACGCTTTGGCAATCGGTTTTGCGTGTTGTTGCCTGATGGCGACTACCGTTGTAGCGACTCTAGGGCTTGGCGTCTCATTTTTCTCAAATAACGCATCAATCTGGCATTCAACCGCATACAGCTTTTGAAATAATGCCAACGCTTCATGAGCCACCAAACTCTGACCCTTGATATGAAGCTCATGGAATTTACGTCTTGCATGAGCCATACAGCCGACTTCGATAACCGCTTGCTTTTGATTAAACAAGCACTTATAGCCATTGTAATCATCGCAAATGAGCTGACCCTGCCACTTATCTAAAAAGGCTTTGGGGTGTTCATTTCGCCTACTTTCGGCAAAGTCATACACCACGGCTTTAAAACCACCATAGCTTTGACAATGTTGTGGGGTCAGATACGCCCAAACATAGCCTTGCTTTAACTTACCCTTATTGTTATTAAACTTTAAAATATTGACAGGGGTTTCATCGGCATGCAGAATCGGTTGGGTTAATAGTAATTCATGCAAGCGTTTCACCAGTGGCTCAAGGGCGACACCACAGCGTCCTACCCAGTCTGCCATTGTTGAGTCGGATAAATGCACGCCACTTCGCCCATAGATTAGGCTTTGACGGGATAGTGGCTGATGATCAGCAAATTTGCTAATGATGATGTGAGCTAGTAGCTCAGCGGTGGCAATGCTTTTAACGATGACCCCCGCAGGGACTTTGGCTTGAATTAGGCGGTGATTTTGGTTTTGGGTGTCGTCAATTGGCTGTTTGCTAAAAGATTGACGTTGGCAATGCTGACAAGCGTATTTGGGATAGATGTGGCGTTCACGGTAAAAGCAAGCAGGGATAAGTCCGAGTTTGTCTTGTACGTCTTCGCCAATTTGTTTCATTTGACAGCCACAACCACAAGTGATTGATTCAGGCTCATGAATGATGGTTAGGACTTCTAGGTTATCAGGGATGACAATACGCCGCTCGCGTTTGGGTTTCGCTGGTTTGTTGTCATCTGAGTTTGTGTCGGTTTGCTTACTTTCACTTTGGGTGATAAGCATTTGGCTATCTGTATTGACCGATTCGTTTGTCGATGCAGTATGGCTGTCGTTATCAAGCTCGGCTTGAGCATTGTCTTTAATTTGTTCAAGGGCAGATAGGTCTTCTAGAGCAGATTCTTTGCCCAAATGGTCTTGTTTGGGCGTTAATGCTTCGTTCTTTTGTCCAAATAGTTGGTGAATGAGCAGTTTTTGTTTTTCGATGAGATGTTCGATTTGAACCTGATAGGCTTTAAGCTGTTTTTCGTATTGTTGCTGCTGCTCTCGTAGACGCTGTTGATACGCATCTTGCTGCTGTTTTTGTTGTTGTTCAAGCAGGGCTATTTTAGCCAATAGTTCAGCGTAGCTAGGGTCGGTTAGGTCGGTTGGGCTGTGATCGGTCATGGCGCTATGCTGCCATAACCACTATAGCTTGTCAGCGAGTTGGTTGTGATAGTGGGAATTTTTTAATGTTATGATTCAGATGATGGGGGTGAGTATCTCTTTGCCTAAGTTGTGCCAAGCTAATCCGCTGATAAGGGCGTTAAATTGTTGTTGATTGATGGCAAACCCTGCGTTTTGGTTGGATTGGCTGTGATGTCGGATGAGACGTTCACTGAGTCCATGAAATTTGCTGTCATCTAGAGTTCGGCTACACAGCCAAACGCCTAGTCCGTCATGAATGAGCACTTTTAGCCGTGTGCCTGTTTTGTTGTAAAATAGGTAGGCACAGTGTGGTTTGATACCATGGTGTTTTTCTAGAATAAAGGCGAGTAGTTTGTTGCTGCCACTTCGCATGTCCATGGGTGTGGTGGATAGCCAGATTTGCTGTGGGTTGATAAGATTTGTCATTGTAGCCCCCGCAGTAGTTCAATAAGGCTATGGGTGTCAATTTGAGCAATGCTTAATTTTATGGGTAGCTCGTTATGCTTAGGAATTTGAAGCTGTATGCCTGTGAGGGTTGGGGCGAAGGCAGTTGCTTGCGGTGTTATTTCGTGCTTGGTTTTATGTTGCAGGATAACGGGTAAGAAAGCAGGCTCAGACCCATGATCAATGAGATTGGTTTCGATATTTGAGCTAGCTAATGGTTGAGATAAGGTTGCTGCGATTTTCTCGTCTCTGACAGATTTTATCCATTTCTGCAGTAAGTTTGGGTTGATGCCGTGACCTTGAGCGAGATTTGCTATCGAGCGTTCGCCTGTTAAGGCTTGTTCTACGAGATAGGCCTTGAGTTCTTTGCTGTATGTCCGTCGTTTTGGTTTGGTTGTGTTTGTCGGTGCCATTTTAGTGCCCACTTCATTTTTAGTGGGCACTATCTCGCATTTTTTAGGTTGCTACTAGATGGGATGGTCGGATGCTTACCTTAATTCTTTTAGTTTGTCGGGCTTTGCTTATCCCGAGTTCGGGTTAATTATAAATTTTGGGCAAACCGCCTCGCACTCCCAAGATGTTCCTTATGAAAGAGGGGGCGAGGAAATACCCCTTTAAAAAAGGGGTATTTGATTAAAGTTTATGGAATTATTACACCAAGTCTAGATTAATTATCAAGATTTAAAGGTAAGTTACGCCTTGATACTCAGTGCTAATGCGAGTGCCTGATGTCCCGTTTACAATGGCTTCGATGTTTTCTAGTGAGCCGATAACCGCAGTTTTGCCTGTGTTTTTGGCAAATTCGCAGGCGGCTTGGATTTTTGGCCCCATTGAGCCGTCAGGGAAGGTCATGCTAGCGAAGTCATCGGGATGGGCTTTACTAATTGCCTTTTGGCTTGGCTGTTTATAGTCGATATAAGCGGCATCCACGTCGGTGGCAATGACCAATAAATCCGCTTGTAACTCTTGCGCCAGTAAGGCGGAACAAAGGTCTTTATCAATCACCGCTTCTACGCCTGTCAGATGCCCGTCTCGGTCATAGTACACAGGAATACCGCCACCGCCTGCACACACCACGACTGTACCTTGGTCAAGTAGCCATTTAACAGGGCGAATCTCAAAGATACGTTTAGGGCGAGGGCTAGCGACCACACGGCGGAATTTATCGCCATCAGGCGCGATAGACCAGCCTTTGTCTTTGGCTAATTGCTCGGCTTCGGTTTTGTCGTACACAGGGCCAATGGGTTTAGTCGGATGTTGAAAAGCGGGGTCATCTTTATCCACTTCCACTTGGGTCAAAATCGTGGCAAGCGGGGTTTCTTGTGGTAGTAGGTTGCCCATTTCTTGCTCAATCATATAACCAATCATGCCTTCAGTTTCTGCACCAAGGACATCGAGTGGATAAGTTTCGACTTTGTCATAGGCTGCCCCTTGTAGAGCCAGCAAACCCACTTGCGGGCCATTGCCATGAGCGATGACTAGCTCGTTATTCGGTTGGATTTTGGCAATTTGGGTAGCAGCAATTCGGACATTTTCCCGTTGGTTGGTGGCACTTAACGCTTCACCACGTTTTAGCAAAGCGTTACCACCTAATGCAACTACGATACGCATAGGTTTTCCTTTTTATTTAAACTTTATAAAAATAGTTTGGTAGGGTGGGTTAGCGAAGCGTAACCCACCGCTAGGTTATATCATTTTCTGCAACGGTGGGTTACGCCCAAGAAGACCGGCTAACCCACCCTACGAGATTTTTAACCAAAAACTTAGAACCTATATTCACAACATCACGCAATTAAAATTGATTTGAAAAATTAGCAATAAAAGGTTGCTTTTGCATGAAAAATGGCTAAATCTGGCTTTTCTGCGTTAAAAACTTGTCTGATAGAATGACTATCATCCAAGTTTTTGCCTTAAAAAGCGGGCGATTTATCGCATTTTTCAACGCAAAGACGTTATGAATACAGGTTCTTAAAAATTACAACCCACCCAATGCTGATACCATCACCGCTTTGATGGTGTGCATACGGTTTTCGGCTTGTTCAAAGGCGATGTTGTAAGGTGATTCAAACACCTCTTCGGTGACTTCGATACCATTGGCAAGCTCTGGGTATTGGTCGGCGATTTGTTTGCCCACTTTGGTTTCGCTGTTGTGAAAGGCTGGTAAGCAGTGCATGAATTTGACCCGTGGGTTATTGGCGGCTTTCATCATGTCCATATTGACTTGATAAGGCATTAAGATGCCGATACGCTCACCCCATGATTCGATAGGCTCACCCATAGAGACCCACACGTCGGTATGGATAAAGTCCACGCCATCCACGGCTTTTTTGGGGTCGTCGGTGATGGTGATTCTCGCCCCGCTTTGCTCGGCAAACTCTTGGCACATTTTGACCAGTTCGTCGCTCGGTTGTAGTTCTTTCGGAGCGGCGATACGCACGTCCATACCCAATTTTGCCCCGACCAATAGCAGTGAGTTGCCCATATTGTTGCGGGCATCGCCTAGGTAGGCGTAGCTAATGTCGTGCAGCGGTTTATCGCTATGCTCGAGCATGGTCAGTACGTCAGCCAGCATTTGGGTTGGGTGAAATTCGTCGGTTAAGCCGTTAAAAATCGGTACACCTGCGTATTTATCAAGGTCGAGCACCAACTCTTGGCGAAAGCCACGGTATTCGATGGCATCATACATCCGTCCTAATACCCGTGCGGTGTCTTTCATCGACTCTTTATGCCCGATTTGCGACGAGGTTGGGTCAATATAAGTAACGTTTGCCCCTTGGTCATACGCTGCCACTTCAAAGGCACAACGGGTACGGGTTGAGGTTTTTTCAAAGATAAGGGCGATATTTTTACCTTTTAAGCGTTGTTGCTCGGTGCCGCTGTATTTAGCACGTTTTAGGTCACGCGATAAATCCAGCAAAAAGCGTAAATCACGGGTTGAATGATGGACAAGGCTTAATAGGCTATGGTTATGTAAGTTAAAAGACATGGTAGTTTCCTTTTGTAATTGGTCAAAATATTGGTTAGTAGGGTGGGTCAGCCATCAGTAGCGGCGTATTGCATACGCCCTAAAGTTTGTTCGTAAATCAAATTAATAACTGAAGTTACGCAGCCCTTTAAAAAAGCGCTATCATAACAAAAAAAGCAGTCAGCGAGAGTAAACAAATGAACAAAGACATGATAGAACTCTACAGCGACTACCTCATCGCAAGTTTTGGGCAAACCACCGCCACAGGACTTGCCAATCTACTACAAGGGAGCATCTACCATGACAGCATCACCCGCTTTCTAAACAGTGAAACACTCGCCGCCAAAGAACAATGGCAACTGATTAAACCCATGCTAAGACAGCATGAAAATGCCACACCCAATGCCATCGGCTATCTCATCTTTGACGACACCATACAGCCCAAACCGCACACAAGCGTCGACGACATCAACTGCTGGCACTACGACCATACCCAAAACAAAAATGTTAAAGGCATTAACCTGCTTAACTGTCTGTATCATCGCAAAGATATCGACATACCCTTAAGCTTTGACATCATCACCAAACCCAATGTCTTTACCGATGACAAAGGCAAGGTTAAACGTAAAAGCGATAAAACCAAAAATCAGCGACTGCTTGATATGTTTGATAGTGCAATCAAAAACCAAGTCAAATTCGACTATGTATTAGCCGATTCTTGGTTTTCAGCCAAAGCGACATTCAAACATATTCGTAAAGCTAACAAGCATTTCATCTTTGCGTTAAAGTCAAATCGCTTAGTGGCTTTAACCCCGGATGATAGAGAAAAAGGTAACTTTGTACGTATTGATGAATCTAATCTACCCGATAATACCCCTGTTCACGGCTTTTTAAATGACTATCATGATGAAGTCTTGTTATTACGCTAAGTTTACAAACAAGGACGATAGTATAGGGGTGTTATATTTGGTATGCTCAGATTTGCAATGCGACAAAGATAAATTCATCAACGGCTATCAAAAACGATGGCAGGTTGAAGTGTATCATAAGTCGTTAAAGCAAAATGCCAATTTGGGTAAGTCGCCTGCTCATAGCCAAAGGGCTCGGTTTAATCATATGTTTTTAGCCACGTATGCGGTGTTTAAGCTTGAGTGTTTGAAAATCAAAACCAAGTTAAATCATTTCGCTTTGCGTACAAAGTTACTAATTTCTGCTAATCAGTCGGCTTTTGCCCAGCTTAAGGCTATTAGCGGTGCGTAACTTCAGTTAATAATCCAGCGCTTCACGGATAATCGGGCAAGTCATACAGTGACCGCCGCCACGACCACGCCCCAGTTCTGATGAGCTGATGGTGATGACTTCGACACCCGCTTTACGCAGTAAGGTATTGGTGTAAGTATTGCGGTCATAGCCCACGACCACGCCTGGCTCAAGGGCAAATACATTGTTACCGTCATCCCATTGCTCACGCTCGACGGCATAATTATCCCCGCCCGTTTGCACGATACGCAGTTGTTTTAGCCCCAAGGCTTCAGCGACCACATCGACAAATTTTTTGTCTTCTTTACGCACGTCTAAGCCTGTTGCGTTATCGCTTGGGCGGAGGCTAAAGGCGGTAATATTATCCACCACTTCAGGGAAAATATTGACCAAATCACGGTCACAGAAAGTAAAGACCGTATCGAGGTGCATGGCGGAGCGAGTTTTTGGCAATACTGCCACAATCACCCGTTCGGCGGCTTTATTTTTAAATAAATTTAAGGCTAGTTGCTCAATCCCTTGGATAGACGAACGTTCACCCATCCCGACTAAGACCACGCCTTTACCGATAGGGAACACATCCCCGCCTTCAAGGGTCGCATCGCCAAAGTTTTGGTCAGGGTCGCCAAACCAGATTTTATAATCTTCATTGGCAAACAGCGGATGAAATTTATAAATAGCGGTGGTCAATAGGGTTTCTTGACGGCGAGCAGGCCAGTACATCGGATTAAGACTGACACCGCCATAAATCCAGCACGTGGTGTCACGGGTAAACATGGTATTGGGTAATGGTGGCAACGCAAAGCCCGCACGACCATGCGATACCGCCATCAAATCACGGCTACTACCTTGGAGTTCGGCAGGCAAATCCGCCACACTGACACCGCCAATCAAAAATTCGGCTTGTTTACGGGCATCTAATCCTTCAAACCAACTGCGTAACTCAGCCATAATGGTGAGTTCAACGCTATTTGGCGTGATTTTACGGTCAAGAATCCATGCCAAGGCTTCAGGCTGTTGCAAGGTTTCGGTGAGTAAGTCGTGCATTTCTAGCACTTCGACCCCACGGTCACGCATTTTGGTCTGAAAATCAAAATGGTCACGTTTGGCTTGGCTAACCCATAGTACGTCGTCGAATAATAAGCTGTCACAGTTATCAGGTGTTAAACGGGTGTGAGCCACGCCTGGTGAGCAGACCATCACACGGTGCAATTTGCCGACTTCTGAATACACGCCTAATTTATGTTGTTGTTTCATTGTGATACCCCTTAAAGAGTGGTTGGTTAAAAAATAGGTTAAAGTTTTAATGTTAAGTTACAGCGTTAATTTTCCTGTGGCTAACCCAATAGCAGCGACAATCGCCCCAATCACGGCTAACGCAAAGATGATTTTTTCAACATTGGTAAACACTTGCTTGTTATTCTCACGGCGAGCCAAGTAATACACAATTGCCCCAGGGGCATACAGCAAGGCAGACAACAATAGATACTTCGCCCCCGCCGCATACAATAGCCAGACGCTATAAATCGTGGCGATAATGGCAATCACTAAATCACGGTTTTTTTGCCCTGCTTGCCCCTCATAGCCTTCGCCCGAGATTGCCAACTTGACCGCATACGCCGTGGCAAAGAAATACGGCATTAAAATCATCGAGGTGGCAAGGTACAATAACTGCTGATACGAGCTACTGGAAAATAAGGTAATCAATAAAAATAACTGAATCGCCCCATTGGATACCCATAACGCATTGGCAGGTACACCGTTTTTATTTTCTTTATAAAACAAGTTTGGCATGGTATGGTCTTTGGCTGCCGAATGCAGAATCTCACCGCACAATAATGTCCAAGAAAGCAACGCACCGACCAACGAAATAATCAAACCCATCGAAACAAAAGCCGCCCCCCATTTGCCCACCACCTGTTCAAGGACATACGCCATTGACGGATTTTTTAGGGCGGCAAGTTCGGGCTGTTTCATCACCCCAAGCGATAGCACATTCACCAATACCAACAGTGCCAACACACCCAAGAAACCTAGTACCGTGGCTTTACCCACATCGCTGCGTTTTTCGGCTCGAGCTGAGTACACACTTGCCCCCTCAATCCCGATAAATACCCACACCGTCACCAACATCATGCTTTTGACTTGGTTCGTCACACTACCCAGATTAGGGTTTGCGGTTCCCCAAAAATCATTGGTAAAAATATCAGCTTTAAACGCCAGACCGACCAACACAATAAAGGTCAATAACGGCACGACTTTGGCAATCGTGGTAATTAAATTAATAAATGCCGCCTCTTTAATCCCTCGCAGTACCAAAAAATGGGTCAGCCATAATAAAATCGAGGCACAAAGGATGGCAGGTAGCGTGTTACCTTCACCGAACACAGGGAAAAAATAACCGAGCGTACCAAACAGCAATACCAAATAACTCACATTGCCAATCCACGCACTAATCCAATACCCCCATGCCGAGGAAAAACCCAAATAATTCCCAAAGCCCGCTTTGGCGTAGGCATATACCCCATTATCAAGGTCGGGCTTATGATTGGCGAGGTTTTGGAACACAAAGGCAAGCATCAGCATACCCACTGCCGTAATCGCCCAACCTATCAAAATCGCCCCTGCCCCTGCTCCACTTGCCATATTCTGCGGTATTGAGAAAATCCCACCGCCTATCATCGAGCCGACGACCAGAGCAATTAATGCCCCTAGTTTAAGTTTATTATTGTCGGACATGTTATCCTCCTAAAAAACTAGGTTAAAAAATACTTAATAGGATATGTAAAAATTTTTCAACACATTACGTGATAAATATGTCAATTCTATTAAATCCATACTATTTTTGCGGCATTATAATAAGTTGAAAAGTTACGGTTAAATTAACCTATATAACTTATTGTATGCTTGTATAACCTATGGTTAAAATGGGTATAAAAATTAGTTATAAAAAAAGATTTTAAGTGATTAATCCGTCATACATAAGAGTTTTAGTCGGATATGTGATGACAAAATTCTTCAGCATTGGGCAAATAAGCTGGGTTAAAAAAGTGCTACAATAGTGAGAAGGTTATTTTTTAATCACTAAATTAATCATTGAATATAGGAGAAACTGTAATGATGTTTTTTGAAATGGATGAGGGCGAGGTGAGCTTAGCGGACATTAAACGTATCGCTAAACATTTGTTAGATAAAAAATATGTACTCAGTCATATCACGCCTGAGCAGTATCAAGCGCTAGCATATATTATCACCCCGACCCTTGCCCCAGACCATAACGAAGCGGCTATTCGAGAGTGTTGGCAACATTTATTTGATAGCTTTAGTATCAAAGATAGTAAGGACAATGTGCTAAAGTTCTATCAAGATAAACAGACAGGAAGGATTTATTTTGGTGATGAAGCAGGTTGGAAAGAAGCTCAAATATTTGAACACAATGAGAAAAATTTTACTCAATTGAAATACTGTAGAGGTCTTTAGAGATTATATGTAAGCCCCCGACCATCCCATCTAGCACCATACTAAAAAATGCGAGATAGTGCCCACTAAAAATGAACCGCACCCCGAAAGTTGGACACCTTTTTTAACGATTTTTGAAATATTTATTCCTATATTGGATAGGAGATAAACCGTCTAGTTTGACCTTGATTCGGTCATTGTTGTAATAATCAATATACTCCTTGATTGTAATTTCTAGGTCTTTAACTGAAGCAAACTCTTGTCGATGAAAACATTCAGACTTAAGCGTACCAAAGAAACTTTCGACACAAGCATTATCCCAGCAATTCCGAGACTGTAAAATATTTTGTGTAAATCGTACAATCGGCAATTAGGAAGTGTTCAAAAAACGGTGGTTTTTTAGACATTTCATTTTGGGCAAAAAATAAGGGCTTTTAGCCCCCAGCCTTGTATAGCAAGTCGTCAATCAAACAAATGCCAACTATTCTTCACAGCAAAAGTTTTTAATGAGCAACGCGCAGTAGCACTTGGGGTTCAACTTTTGCAATTTTCAGCAGAACGCTAGCTGCTTTTGATGGATAGCGTTTCCCTTGCTCCCAAGCTTGTAAGGTTCGAACTGACACACCTAGAATTTCAGCAAATTCTCGTTGTGATAGTCCCACATTCTGTCTGGCTTCAATGGCTTCGTTAACAATAGGTTGCTCACGTACCACACCTTGCCCAGCTTTAACTTGTCGAACACTTTCAAGCAATAATGCCCCGAGCTCATCCCCGGTAAACTCATGGTTAGCCAAGTTAATGCTATCTAAGTCTTTCATTCTTTTTATTGCCATGTGTCTAACTCCTTTACCAAGTCTTTTAGTATATGCGCAGGAATATTTTCGGTTTTCGCCTTGGCATAAACCAATAGCATAAAGATTTTACCGTTTTCTAAGCGATTATAATAAATCACTCTAACACCACCGCTTTTACCACCACCTTGCCTAGCAAAACGCACTTTACGAACACCGCCACTTTTAGGAACAACATCACCAATATCAGGATTTTGGCTAATCATGGTATGGAGTTCGCCCTGTTCTTCTTTGGTTAATAGGCTATCAACCATTTTTATATACAAAGGCGTTTCAACAATGGTAAACATAAATAATCTCACATACTACATTGTCGTAGTATAACAGATTATTCATTTAAGATTAACCTCAAAATTTAAATGCTATAGGCTTAAAAAAACAGGTAATGCGAAGGCTATTCATAACTTAGCAAATCTACACCTGCCTTCTTTAACTCCCCTTTCGCTGTTACATAATGGTACAGCGTACTGCTCGGGATATCGCCCAGCTCCTTACAAATCGCTGGAATGCTTTTGGTCTGGTCAGCCATTAAATGCTGGGCATAGCGCAGTTTCTCTGCGGTCATAATTCTAGGGCGTCCGCCCTTACGTCCTCGAGCCCTTGCAGCAGCAATTCCTTCTTTTACTCGTTGACGAATAATATTGCGCTCCATCTCGGCAAACGCCGCTTGAATTTGTAAAAACGCCCGACCTGCAGGTGTTGTGGTATCCATCGGCGAGTTAATCGCTTTAAAGCCAATGCCATTTTCAGCCAGTTCATCAATCAACTTTATCAAATCACTGGCTAACCGCCCTAACCTATCCAAATCCAAAACAACCAACACATCGCCTTTTCTCAAATAGTTTAGACAATCATCCAAGCCTTTACGTTGGGAATTACTGCCCGATGCTTTGTCTTCAAAAATCCGCTCACAGCCGATTTCTTTTAACGCATCGACTTGACGGTCAAGGAGTTGTTTCCCTTCAGAAGTTGACACTCGGGCATAACCGATTAAACTCATGGTAAAATTCTCACGATAAATGATAATTAGCATATCTTATCATAATTAGATTTATTTGGCTTTATCGTGAAATAAATAGAATAAAAAAGCGCCGAATTGGCGCTGATTTACAAAATCACGAAAAACAATAGGTTGTCGGGATTCAAGATTTCTTTGTTAAACACTCGACATCTGTAAAAATAACAAAACTTCTCTAGAGTTTATCGTTTATCGATATATAATATATAAAAATTTGGATTTTTTTTATGATTGTTAATTTTGCATGTGATAAAACTCAAACACTTTTTACAACAGGCAATACACGCCATTTCTCTTCAATTAAAAAAGTTGCTGAAAGAAAATTATTGCAATTAGATAATGCGATTACTTTAGAAGACTTGCGTTCTCCGCCAGGTAATCACCTTGAAGCCCTATTTGGCGACAGAGAAGGTCAGCATAGTATTCGAATCAATGATCAATGGCGGATCTGCTTTATATGGACACAAGAAGGTCCGACAGAAGTAGAAATTGTAGATTACCATCGATAGTTAGGAGAGATTATATGAAAAATGGTATGAGACCCATTCATCCAGGTGAAATTTTGCGAGAAGATTATCTTGCACCGCTAGAAATGAGCGCCAATGCTTTAGCGAAGGCAATCGGCGTCACCCCTGCCCGTATTAATGAAATCGTGCGCGAGGAACGTGGTATTACAGCTGATACGGCACTACGCCTTGCTAAATATTTTGGGGGTAATGCTAAGTTTTGGCTAAACTTACAAACCACTTACGAGCTACGACTAGCTGAGACCCAAGATACGCATTTTTTAGATGAGATTATGCCATTAGCTTTCAGCTAAATAGAAAACGCTATCTTAAAGTCGATACGATGTATTATATTAAAAATCCGAGACATGTCTCGGATTTTTAGGATTTTGAACGAATTCGTCACTGTAGCTCATATATTTGGATTTATTGATTGCCATCTTCATGTCCATTTAAATTTTGCAATGGACATTAGGCTAGTTTAATTGGGGGGTAAGGTAGCTGGGATGGATGATTTTTTAATAAAAATCACTAAGATTATCATAGTGTAGGTAATGTAAAATTTTTAGCTTAGGCTAATTTTCTTAAATTTACCCCTCTGATCTATCAAATATTACAGTATGAGTGTCTTTATCATGCACTTTATATATCAGATTTTTCAACGTAATCTTTTAAAATACTGTGGATTTTTTCATTAACGCTCAGTTCTTCCTTATCAGCTAGTGTTTTAATTGCTGAATGCAAAGATGGTTGCATTAATAGTTGCATACGTTTGCTTTTGACTTCAATAAACTCAGGATTGCGTTTCATTGGCACATCAAACTCATTTTTTTGCTGTTTGCTTAAGAGTATATCTTCTTGAGAAACATTCCTAGTTTCTAATTCCTGGTCTTCGACCTGCTCGTTCTCAAGTATTGGGCTACTGATAAATGACATAGCTGGATTTGCATGGCTAAAACTTTTTTTAGTAGACATCATTGAATCTCCTGCCAAATTTCCTGAAATAAATTATCATAATCTTGAGTCGCATTGCCTTTTGCGTCATAAGAAAAAATGTCTTTTCTTAGTGCTTGGGCTTCCTTAATAGCAATTGCTTCACGAATATTTTGTGTGTATGTTTTTGTATATATACTTTTAGCTGTATCTTCTATAACTTGCTGTAAATCACGACTTAAGATATTACGATTACTATAGCGAGTTAAAACAATCCCTAAAACCTGTAAATCCTTATTGGTATAACGTTTGATTGCATCAATCGTTTGTCCAAGTTGAGTTATTCCCTGGACACTAAAAATATCTGCCTGCGCAGGAATTAAGGCAAAATTACTAGCTGTGAGAGCATTAATAGTTAAAATATTTAAACTTGGTGGAGTATCGATCACTATGTAATCATATTCTTTTAATTCAGTTAATGCTTCTCTTAGACGATATTCCCTACCTGTCATTGTCAGCATAGATTCAACATTAGCCAACATAGGGCTAGAGGCAATAATTTGATAACGCGATGGTGTGATTTGAATCGCTTGTTTATCTAATTTTGCATTAATTAATAAGCCTAGTGCATTATTTTCGCTATGGCTGGCATTCGTTGCGTAAGTTAAATTACCTTGTTGGTCTAAATCGATGAATAATACTTTTTTACTTTGTTTACTCTGCAACCAGGCACCTAAAGCATGTGCGGTGGTAGTTTTTCCAACACCACCTTTTTGATTAATTACTGTAATAATTTTTTGCATACTGATAAACCTATACTTATTTATATATACACATAATTGTATATGTATAAATTTATATATTCAATATTTTTTTTGAATTTTATTCAATTGCCATTATCCTTTTAAAATAACTACGAAATCTGATATCTGTATGAGCCGATCTTTTGTCATTCTCTTTGTCAAACATCTTCAAAAATACAGGTACTTCCGTAGCAATTAAGTTTCTCACCCTATCTAAAACTTCTATTTGAAAACCTAGATCGAGACTTTCAAATAACTGCACAAATTGCTTGCTTTCTTGTTCTTTTCTCAATACTTCTTGTTGTTTTTCCAATTTTGATAATCGGTCCGCTTCGAGTTTCTTCTTAACTTCTTCTGCCTGTTTTTGATATTCCTGCTGTTGAGCATCAACTTCTAATAACCCCCAACGCTCATTAATGGCTTTTTTATAAATATTGCGTTTGTGCGTTTCATCATCTATTTGATTTTTGGCAATATATCTATCTGCCGTTGCTTTAACAGTTTGGCGTTCAGTTTCAGATAGGCTTTCAAATAAATTAACATTACTGGCTTTGGCAAAAAATTCTGTGGATTGAACAGGGTTTTCAGTCACCATTTGTTCTTCAATGACGATATTGAAATGGGTAATAGCTCGCCCCAGTTTTTCTTGTTCTAATATCAATTTAAATTCACCCTGCTCGTTCACTTGATTAATAGCGGGTTGCAATACTCTTCGCTTAAATTCTGCCACATTGGGATATTTGGCAAATACGCCGAATAAAATCTTCCATTCATCCACTTGCTTTCGACAGTTTCCCACTTTTCGCCATTTGCATACAAGTTCGTAAAGCCGTTTGGCAGGGGTAGTGTTAAGTTCTATCGTATTGGCGTAATCATATTGCGTATAGTCTAGAGCGTCAGGATTGGTCGCATTTTTGATTAGATGGAGAATATCATCACTAAACTTCAAATAGATGAAGGAGCCTGTATCACTATAACCTATTTTTTGCACCAAACGAATGTGTAATTTCATCTTACTGAACTTACCATGCTTAGGTTTTGATGCCAAAATCGAATCAGAAAAAAAGCTAATCTCCGTTAGATTAGGCGGAATCTCAGGCACAACTTCACCATTAGAAAAATCATAATAGGCATCACAAATAATCTTGGTTTCTTCAAGTTCTAGCACAGCTCTTTTCAGAACTTTATACGCATCATCCAATGATACTTTGTGAATATTGGCGTATTCCTGGGCAGAAATAACTACTTCACCATTCCATAAATCAGACGACATATTGGTTTGACGAGCTTTAGTCATTGCAATCGTCATAATATTATTGGGTACAGGGGACAAGTCGTAACTTGATTCAACTAAGGTATTATGTTTAACAATTGAAAAATCAGCAGTTTCTAGCTTTTTATCAAAAAATTTTTCCATGCTTATATTCTCTACAAAGGTTTCTTCCAATTTAGAAGAAATCATACGTTTTTCTAATTATGGAATCAATACATAAATGTATTTAGTACATAAATTAAGAAGAGTTGTACATATATTAAATATATTTAAAATCAATTATTTAAGCTATATATGGATTGAGTACATAGAACTAGAAGAGTTGTACACTTATGCGATAAATCATAAGAAGAGTTGTACATCTATACAAGAAGAGTTGTACATCTATACAAGAAGACTTGTACATATAAACTAGAAGAGTTGTACATGTATTGGCTCGAAAAGCCTTGCTACATAAGGCGTTGAGAGCTCCTACAATATATATAATATTACAATTATTACAATAAAGACTTTTTTTGAAAAAAAAATTTAAGAATAAATGTTTATTAAATAAGATTTGTAATGTCGTTAATTTCATGGCGTAATCACTAAACTTTTAGTTACCAATAAAGTAATCTATTGAATAGCATTTACTGATTGATTCTAAAGCATATAGGCTTATAAATCGAAAAAAGGTATATAGGGTAGCATGTATCTATAAAAATAGCTCTAAAGCGTTCCTATGAGCATTTAGAGCTATGTATTGTAGCCAGAGTGAATTAATCAATTAAAGACTACCACCAACACCTTTAAATTTTTCCACAAAGTTGGCTATTTTTTGGAAAACAGTTTGCTTCTTAGTAAGGTATTCAGGGTTTAATGGACTCATTTTGGGTAAGATATCATTAAGTTCAGTACCATTCTCACTGGCATATTCACGTTTGAGTGATGTTAAGATATAGCGTTTTGCTGAGTCTGCATTAAGATTTTCATCATCAATAAGAAATTGGGCTTCTTTTTGCTGTGCGGCTTGGGCAAATTTAAAAAATTCGTCGATGATGTTAGCTTTGTCTTTGATAGTGTCTAAATTGGTCTGGTTAATGAAGTCTACGACTAGGCTTTCTTTAGCACGGTTACCAATATTGGCTCGAATAACACGGCGTATTTCTTCCACCAATTCGGCTTTACTTTTAACTTTTTTGTTATGTTCAAAGATTAACTCAAGAATGTAGTCTAGATTGATTTCCTGAGATTTGAGCAAATCGACCTCAAAGACTACGTCATCCCAATCAATAGTGGCTTTATTCTGGTTATCAGCGTCTTTTTGCCGACGAATCCAATCTCGAATGTCGTTATAACTGGAGCGATAATCTTGAATAAGCCTTGCTGATGGTATTTCGATAGATTGCATGGTCTGAATATCATCATCGGTAAGATAGTAAGTTTGTTTGAACGTTTCGACGGCTTCGGCATCGTTGATATCTAGCGTTTGCAGGGCTTGCAGTCCCGCAAATTCGTCATAGTTTTGCAGGATATTATCGGCTCGTAGGTATTCACCGAATAGCTTGGCAAAGTCTCTTTTATCTTTTTCGGTAACGATATTATCAGGGTCTGGGAAACGCTGTTGAAGCTCGGCGACTACGTCAAGGTAACCACGGCAGGCTTCTCCTGTACTTGCATCGGTATAGCCCTGCATATATTCGTCATAGCTCTTTTCAAGGACAACGTTTTTGGTATTTTTATCGCCAAACAGGGTAATAGCGTCGATGGTCGCCTGCTCTAGGTCACGGAAGGTCACGATATTACCAAAGGTTTTGGTGGCATCATAAATGCGATTGGTACGAGAATAGGCTTGTATTAGCCCATGATAGCGTAAGTTTTTATCGACAAACAGCGTGTTTAGGGTCGGAGCATCAAAGCCTGTCAGAAACATCCCAACCACGATTAACAAATCAATTTTTTCTGCTTCTGGTAATGGTCTATTGTCGCTATCCTTGCCCTTGACTCGTTTGGATAGGTCTTTGTAGTAATTTTCAAAGGATTTGCTTTCGGTGCTATAGTTGGTTTTAAACTGGGCGTTATAGTCGCTGATGGCTAAATCGAGAAATTCTTTGGCAGTAGCATCCAACGCACTGGGTTCAAACGTTTCATCAATAATATCCCCCACTGCCGTTTGTTCTTCGTTCGCTGTGTAAGAAAAGATAGTGGCAACCTTTAAAGGACGTTCTAAGCCCCCTTTTACGCCATTATAGAGCTGTTTTAGGGCTTCGTAATACAATTTGGCACTATCGACACTACTGACGGCAAACATGGCGTTAAAGCCCTTATTTGACGCATTTAGGCGATGGGTCTTTTGCTTGAAGTTGTTTAGAATATATTGGGCAATTTGTTTGATGCGTTCTGGGTGTTGCAACGCCTGTTTATTTTCGGCAGCGGTGAGTTTTTCAAGATCTTTTTCTTTTTCGATGGCTTTAAACTGTGGACGTACATCGTTGTAATCGACTTTGAATTTTAACACTTTCTCATCCCGAATCGCATCGGTAATCACATATGAATGTAGTTCACGTCCAAAGACACTTGCCGTGGTTTCTGAGCCTAACGCATTTTCTGGAAAAATCGGTGTTCCTGTAAAGCCAAACTGATAAAACTTCTTAAATTTACGCTTCAGGTTTTTTTGGGCTTCGCCAAACTGCGAGCGATGACATTCATCAAAGATAAAAACCACCTGCTTATCATAAATCGGCAATTTATCTTCGCTTTTCATCAGGTTGTTAAGTTTTTGGATGGTCGTGACCACGATTTTATTATCATCGCTTGCCAAGTTTTCTTTGAGTTTGGCGGTGCTGGTCGAGCCGTTTACGCTATCGGGGCTAAAGCGTCGGTATTCTTTCATGGTTTGATAGTCCAAGTCTTTTCTATCAACCACGAAAAACACCTTGTCAATAAATGGCAATGCAGTAGCAAGCCGTGCCGCTTTAAAGCTGGTCAAGGTCTTGCCTGAGCCTGTGGTATGCCAGATATAACCGCCACTCTCGACCTTACTCCAGTTTTTGGCTTGAAACGAGCTGTTAATTTTCCATAAAATCCGCTCGGTGGCGGCGATTTGGTAGGGTCGCATTATCAGTAACGTATTACTGACATCAAACACGCTGTAATGCAAAAGCACATTGAGCAAGGTTTTTTTCTCAAAGAATGTGGCGGTAAAGTCCTTTAAATCTTTGATTAAGGTATTGTCCGACCTTGCCCAGTTCATGGTAAAGTCAAAGCTGTTTTTGTCCCGTTTGGTGGTGTTGGCAAAATAGCGGGTATCCGTGCCGTTTGAGATGACAAAAATTTGTAGATATTTATACAGTGATTCGTCTTTGTTAAAGCTTTCTTTGCTGTAGCGATGCACTTGGTTAAAGGCTTCACGAATCGCTACGCCCCGTTTTTTGAGTTCGATTTGTACCAATGGTAAGCCATTGACCAAGATGGTTACGTCATAGCGGTTGCGGTGTTTGCCTGTTTGGCTAAATTGTCCAATGACTTGTAGTGAATTGCGGGTGATATGGTCTTTGTCGAGTAGGTAGATGTTTTGCAGGCGACCGTCATCAAAGGTAAAATCGTGGATATGGTCATTGTGGATTTTGCGGGTTTTGTCGATAATGGTATCGCTTGGGCGGTCTAGGTAATCGGTCAAAAAGCGTTGCCATTCGCTATCGCTAAAGGTGAGATTGTTGAGTTTTTGCAGTTGTTCACAGGCGTTGGCTAATAGTTTGTCGTGGGTGGTGATGTCTTTGCGGTATTCATAACCTTGGTTGATAAGGTCGTCAATGAGTTCTTTTTCTAGGTCGGCTTCGGTCTGGTAACTTCCTGTCTGCTCGATTTTGGTGTATTTATCGAGAACGATAAAGTGATTGGTCTCAGCGATGGGTTTGTAATTCGTACTCATAGTGGTATCTTTATAGATGGCTAATTATATGTGTATGTATTAATGTGTATATATTTATAATATACAGTTAAATGTATAAATATATGAATATGCTAAAATCTTCTCAAGTTAGATATATGTTAAGCTACGTTTGTGCATAAATTTATGATTATAAATGTATAAATTTATCTAACTACTAATAAATATATAAATTTAACTGTATATGTTTATATGTATACTATGAGAATATAACTATTTGTGTGTATGTATTTATATGTATGCTATTTTAATTTTTAGGAAAATCAATTAGTTGCTCTCGGTAGTATTCGTATTGCTGCTTACGTAGGGTGATTTCTTTAGGTAAGCCTTCGGTGATAGAGTGGGTTAGGGCTTCAAATTTATCTAAAATATTTACAATTCTTTTTTGCTCATCAAGCGGTGGGACAGGGAAAGAGTATTTTAAAATTGCCTCTTTATTGCCTCGTGGCATTTTTGCACCTTTAGCATTTTGCATATTAAAATCAAAGAACTTATCATCTGCTAAAATTTGATACAGATATCTAGGCAAAATATTTTTATCTTTCAGATGAATAACTAAAACGTCGCCATTTGTTCCACCTATTTGATTTGCCTGCCAAATCTTTTTCAAATAAGGGCGGATATTGCCAATCAAAATATCATTTTCAAAATATGCTGTTAAATTTCCACTGGTAGGTAAGTAACTTGAATTGGTTTTACCCATTCTATTTTGCAAAAGATTATCCACCCCAATGTAATTTTTTTCATTAAGTTTATCAAATGATATACGAGATTTTGAATACTCGGTAACTTCACCCAAACTTTTCCAAATTATTTGATGATTTTGCTTGACATTATTCGCTAGACCTTCACATAATGCTGTCTGTTGCTGTCTGTTGCTGTCTGTTGCTGTCTGTTGCTGTCTGTTGCTGTCTGTTTCTATACCTGCCTCTGAAAACGACAGCAATTTATTACGGTAATATTGATATTGCTTTTCTCGCATGTTAAGCTCGGCTGTAAGCTCGGCTGTAAGCTCGGCTGTAACGGCTGTAAATGCGTCCAAAATTCGTACAATCTCGTCTTGCACATTAAGCGGTGGAATTGGAATTTCAAATTTTCTAAAACCATTCATATCTACAGAAGCAAAACTAGACATGGTAGTATTATTTCTGCACCATTCATCAAGTTTAAATAAATAATAATATAGAAAGTATATATTGAATCGATTAATGAAATCGTCTTTTAAAGATAAATTGGTAAAACGCTGATTAGCTAAATATGGCACAGTAATTAGAGCGTGTTCCCCAATCGTTGCAGAAGTTGCAATTATAAAAGAATTTTTTGGAAATAGTTTATTACCTTTTACAGCACTTTCAGATATTTGCTGTAGGGCTGAATCCAAAATATTACCATTTTCACGAATATCTTCCATTCTAAACCAAGGTATTGTGCCATTTGTCCAATAGGCTTCGTTTGATTTAGATGGCGTATAACCATTTCGCAAATGAAAAATTTGCTCAATAGTATGCCACTCAACATTTTGCCCTTTTAACAACTTATCCAAAATCGCACTCACGCCCCTGCCTCCGCCATTATTCTATCAATATCCGCAAAGGCATTTTCCAATCGCTCAATATGGTATAACTCATACATATCCACGATAAACTGCGTAATCCCTAACGATTCCCACATTGCCAACACCTTTTGAGCCGAAACCTGTCGATACTCCGCATAACGCTCTAACAAATAAATAAAAAATGCGTATTCCTTGCTCATACTTCATCCGCCCGTAAATACAGTGAATTGCGTGGATTGCCTGTCACTTGCTCGCTTTCCCACATATCAAAAATAATCAAGGGGCTTACCTTGTATAACTCAAGCTCTGGGTCTTGTAACATGGCATAGGTTTCAGAGCTGATAAACGCCTTAATCGCTTGCAATTCATCAAAACCGTATTTTTCAACGATATTTTGCACCACATGACGGTCAAAAAAATCTAATGTTCGGGCTGATACAGCGTTCATACGATTTTGCTCCCCTGATAAGTCAAATAGCCTAAGCTAATCTCACTACAAAACGCATATTGGTCAGTCAAATTCTGCGGTAATAAACGCCGAACCGCTTCTTCTTGGGTATATCTGCCATCCATATAATCATCAATGACAGGTAAAGTGGCATCATTAGCAACAGGACTAATCACGATATCAAAATCAAACAGTTTTAACGCTTTGCGATTATTAACGACAAATTCGAGCCAATCGGCATTGGCGTTGTCAAAGTGCATCAAATTTAAAGCAATCGCACGATCTTCATCAAAGGAATAAATATTGATAATGGCTTGTCCCTGTTGACGTCTTTTAAAAACCAGTTTTGCCCAGCGTTCCGCTTGAGCATAGCTACTGGTCAAATAAAATCCACAACCAAAATCTAAGGCTCGTAAATTGGGTAAAATCTTTGGCATATCGACAGCGACATTGCTACCGTGATAGAGTGTTATCATGCCTCAATCTCCGCCACAATTGCATCAATCTCTTTGCGTAACCTATCAATATTGGCAACCGTCTGGGCAAGTTCGGCATTTAATGTTTGAATATCAATCACTTCACGGGTGTCTTCCGCTTCCACATAGCTACTCACTGCCAAATTATAGTCATTTTCGGCAATCTGACGGTTTTCAACCGACTTGGCAAAATAGGGAATATCTGTTTTGCTGGCGAAAACATCGATAATCTGGGCAATATGGTCATCGGTTAGCGTGTTAGTATTGGTTTCTTTTTTAAACAGCTTACTGGCATCAATGAACTGAGTTTTATTATCGGCTTTATGTTTTGATAAAACTAGAATATTTACCGCAATCGACGTACCAAAAAACAAGTTGGGGGCAAGTGAAATCACCGTTTCGACAAAGTTGTTATCGACCAAGTATTGTCGGATTTTTTGTTCCGCACCGCCACGGTAGAAGATACCTGGGAAAGAGACAATCGCCGCCCGTCCTTTACTCGATAAATATGCCAAGGCGTGCAGAATAAAGGCAAAATCTGCCTTTGACTTAGGAGCCAGTACGCCCGCAGGGGCAAAACGCTCGTCATTAATTAGCGTTGGGTCATCGCTACCCACCCATTTGACAGAGTAGGGGGGATTCGACACAATGGCATCAAACGGCTTATCATCGCCAAAATGGGGCTCAAGCAAGGTATCGCCCAGCATCATATTGAACTTATCGTAATTGATATTATGCAAAAACATATTCATACGAGCCAGATTATAGGTCGTGTGATTGATTTCTTGCCCAAAAAATCCCTCTTCGATGATATGCTCATCAAATTGCTTTTTGGCTTGCAATAACAGCGATCCTGAACCCGCCGCAGGGTCATAAATCTTATTAACACTTGTCTGACCATGTAATGCCAGTTGAGCAATCAATTTAGAAACGTGTTGTGGGGTAAAAAATTCACCGCCTGATTTGCCTGCATTGGCAGCATAGTTAGAAATCAAAAATTCGTACGCATCACCAAACAAATCAATATGATTGTCTTCAAAATTACCAAAATCTAAATCTTCCACACCTTTTAGCACGGCCGCAAGGCGTTTATTTTTGTCTGCGACTGTATTGCCTAAACGGCTACTGGTGGTATCAAAATCACCAAATAACCCTTTAATATCAGGTTCGGAAGGGTAGCCTAGGGCAGACGCTTCAATATCTGAGAAAATATTGGCTAAATCCGTATTTAAACTGTCATTGGTGTTAGCATTTTTCGCCACATTGCTAAATAGCTGACTGGGATAAATAAAATAGCCTTTGGTCTTAATCGCATCATCTTTGATACTGGCTAAAATAGGACTGTCATCGGGGAAGGTGGCGTAATTGATGCTATCGTCACCCCCTTCGATATAACTCGCAAAATTCTCACTGATAAAGCGATAGAATAATGCCCCTAACACATACTGCTTAAAATCCCAACCATCGATGGAACCGCGCACATCATTAGCAATTTGCCAAATACGACGTTGCAGCTCTGCACGTTGCAAAATAGCGGTCATAATATATCCTAAAAATAAACATTAACTTGATGGCTGACTTTCAGCGACAGGCTTCTCGAAAATAAACACATCTTTGGGCTCGCAATCCAAATAAATGCACAACTTATCTAACGTCTCAAAATCAATCCGAGAGGATTCATTATTAAAAAGCCGATAAAGCGTTGTCCGATTTACACCCGAATCACGTTCCGCATCTGCAACACGGAGCCCACGTTGGGCAAAAAGCACAGGTAAATTCAACTTAATCATAGAAAAACCAAATAAATGACAAAAAATGCTTGACTTAGTTTTCTTTATGTTTTAATTTATTTCCTGTAGAGAAAACAAAATTAAATATAAAGAAAATTATATTTCCTTTTGATTTGCTATTATCGCATAGGAATGAATAATTTACCAAAAAATATCCCGAAAGGAGCACAAAAATGCACCCAAACCCCGTCATCCAACACCTCTATGACCAACTTGACCAAAGAAAAAGCCGCCAACAACAAATTAGTCTGCTAGTCAGCAAACTTATCAAAGAACAACATATTCAACTGGGCGATGGACTGTACATACATCTTGGCCAAACCAAACGCTGCAGCAATACCCAAGCCATTCAACAATGGATTCAGACCATTTATGACACCATTGACACGGGTGATTATCAAGAAACTTACCGAAAACTTGAGCACGAATTCTTAGCTTTAATGCCAGAACTACTATAACCCATCTTAACGATACTAAAGAAAGGAAGTACGCATGAATCTACACTACATCCAACAAAACAGCCTAAACCCGTTTGAATTTCAAATCTGCCAAGCTTATTATGAAAACCCTAACAAGCACACCACACCCTTGGCACACTTACAGCAACTGTGCAGCCAGTATCACATCACCTTGGATCAACTTGCTGCCATTACCCAAAAGGTTAAAGCCTATCACCCGCATACTTACTGTATGGCTTGCAATATCGCTCAGCGAATCACCGAACCTGACTATCGCAATAGCCAACATCTGCAACAACTTGACTATATCTGCGATGACTGCCAATCATTTATCCATGCGCCTAAACAATGCCAACATTTCGCCACTATTCATATGCTAACTAGCAAAGCAATCATTGATGATTTGCCATATTAAATAGGCAACTGAATTTATTTTTATTGAGCAAAAAGCCTTAAAAAAATTAGTAGGGTGGCATAATAAACTAAGCCATCCTAATACCATTGAAGATAGATTGTTCTAAACTAAATAACATAACCTTATTTAGGTTCAGGTATCCAACAACTAGCAGTACCTTTGCATCGACGGGTTATCCTTGAATAATTAATCATCAATCAAAACGATAAATCGATAAAATTAATCAGCTAAACATAAAAAAATTAATCTATAAAAACATCAATAAAAAAGAAAACAGTAACCTTCTAAAATCAAAAAAAACTAACAAAATGCCAAAAAAATACCACCGAAAAAAATCAACCTATAAATTTTTTTCAATAAAAATTCACTCAAAAATTTTAACTAATTCGAGAAAACCTAACAAAAAATATCAAAAAAATCGCTAAAAAAACTTTAATGCTGAAAAAATTCAAAATCAAAAAGTAAAAAAACAAAAGAAAATTATCAATAAAAAATATAGATTAATAAAAAAATTTATCGCTCTCTAACTAAAAAATACTATCAATCTTATAATTGAACACTAAATAATTAAACTAATTATCAACCAAATTGGTGGTTGAATTATTACCATAATTGATACCATTTTCTTCAACTATTTGATGATCTAACGGTGGTGTTTGATGTAAAGTAGATTGAATCTTGGTAGCATTTTTATCATCAACAGCCAACTGCTTACTATCAGTATCATCTTGCTTCGCCAATTTTTTTAAAATATTGATACGATTTTTTAAACGCTTTTTTTCCTCTTTAGTAGCATATTGATCTAAAAACTTCAAATAAGCTTCTGCTTTTTTAGGTTCGCTAATACTATCCACATAGCGCTTAGAAATCGTACCTAATGCTTCAGCTTCCTCTTTATTCATTAACTCTAATGCTTGAGAAATAGCCAACATCTCTTGGGCTAATTGCTCAGGGGTTTTCTTTAAATACTTGCTCATTATTACCTCACTTACTTAGCCAATTACTCAAAAATCTTAACATGCTTTGTCTGTAGCAGCAAGTTTAACCTTTACTGAAGCTATTGGCAGTGATAGAATCTAACAAAGTGACAAACAAGGCGCTAATGCTGACATAGCCAGCACATGCAAAGACACCAAATTTACTAACGTAAATTAGTTGACTCTGCGTTCTGGCAAAGGGGGCTTGCCCCCTTTTGAAACCCCAAGCCCCCAGTTATCGCCTCACAAAGTTGCGTTCAAACTGGGTGCTTATTGGGGAGACCCCAAACCCCCTTAAACCAAAATCAAGCCTTATAA
>NZ_DAMCJP010000015.1:0-42146 GCF_032097965.1 Moraxella sp. CTOTU49803
ATTGCTTGCTAATTCAAAGCCTTAGGGTATAGCTTATGTCGAACTGGGGTTAATTTAAGATTGGCTTCTTGGTTTGAACATAATCAAGCAAGCATGTTAATACAGAATTTGAGAAAGTTATCTGAAATCAATTTTTTAGAGATTACACAACAAAATCAAGGTTTTTATCGTTTTATATCTAAAGATATAAAGGATAAATCCTTCAAGATTTTTATATTAGAGCCAGTTTTTATTAGCGAATTTAATGGATTTCCTAATGGTTTTATAGCAGATAACCCTCCTTATGCAATTAACTTTCAAGTATTTTTGAACTGGATAAAATCCTTTTCTCCAAGAAACTATCAAACTTTAATCCAAACAATAATTGATGGTATAAATGCAACTCAACAGTCGCTATTTTTAGGATGTTTGATTGTAAATAATCACACTTTAACTTTTGGGATTGAACATACGGCTTTAAAAAATTATCTATCTTCCAAAAAGAAAGTGAAATTAAAAAAGACTGTTCTTAATAGCAGTTTTACATTTAATGATTGCTGGGTAGTTTTGACTGATTCAATCAATTTAACACCAAATTTTGTTTATAAAAGGAATATTGAAAAATTGCTTTCAGATAATTTATCAGATAAAAAAATTGTCTTAATTGGCTGTGGGGCTATTGGTGGTTACCTTGGGTTAGGTTTAGCAAGACTAGGTGCAGGTAGTGGTAATGGAGAATTGATTTTAATTGATGAAGATATAATTAAAGCTGAAAACATTGGTCGTCATGCTCTTGGTAACACCTATGTAAGACACTATAAATCAACCTCATTAAAATTCGAGATTCAATCACAGTTGCCAGCGTTAAAGGTTACTAGTTACGAGGAAAATATTATCAATGCAAAGATGTATAAGCTTCTAGAGGATGCTAATTTAATCATTGATGCTACAGCGAAGGCAGAGGTTTCTCAAAGACTCAATGAAGTGTATTTTAACACTTCTGCTATCACCTCACCTATCATTTTTAGCTGGATTCGTGGAAATGGTGAATGTGTTCAGGCTCTATTTGTGGATAAGGATGTAAAAAGTGCGTGTCGCTGTTGTTTAAATAAAAGTGGGTACGCTATACGAGAGCAATATGATGCACTTCTAGGATTTGATCCAATTATAAATTTTTCCGCTTGTTCAGACTATACTCCTTTTTCAGTATCAGCCAGTCAATCTGCTTCGGCTTTAACAATTGATTTAATTTTAGATTGGCTAGCAGGAAACGTTAGTCCAAGATATCGAACCAGATATACTGAAAAATGGCTAGGCAATAGAATAGAAAGTGCTGACTATTTACCACATTCAGATTGTCATGTTTGTCAAAATGAGTAGTAATATGAAAAAGCACATTTTTACTTTTGATGATAATAGTCCTATTAAAAACATTTTAATCGAAGATAGCATTGTAGAGCGTATGCATAGCTATCAACAGCATGAAAATGGATTACCAGAAGCTTGTGGCATTTTAATGGGTGAAAAAAGAGGAATCAATCAAGAATATTTAATTTTAAAGTATATTTCTACGCCACAGCCATCAGATATTAGACAATCATATTATTATCATAGACAAATAAATGGCCATCAAGAGATTTTGAATCATTATCACAAATTGAGTAATGGTGCAATCCAATATATGGGTGAGTGGCATACTCATCCACAAAAAATTGCCAAACCATCATTAACTGATTACATGGCTTGGCTACAAACTTGCAAATATTTTAAAAATATTTGTTTAGTTTTTTACATTGTTGGTAACGAACAAGATTGGATAGGCATTCAGAAGAATGAGCAAATTTTTGAGCCTATAAAATATGTACTAGAGTTCTGAAATTATAGCGTAAATTATTGATTTTATAAAAACTCTTACTTCGCATAATTTAATTCATGTTAAATAATAACCGTCTTATTTAAAGGATACTTCTAGGGGTCAGCACAGAATTCGGATCATATTGGGCTGTAAGTACATTTGTCTAGTTCTATGTATCTATTATTAAATGACTTTATTGAAAGCCTTTAAGTTGAATTGCATGTTAGCAAACTCTATTAGACAGGCAAAATACAAAAATATAAATCATTGATTTTAATACATCTATTAATCGATGAAATTCCTTAGCGTGCTATATGGTCCGAATTCTTTGCTGACCCCTATAAGAACAGTTTAGTAAAATGCTTATTGACCATTTAATAGCGAATTCAACCGTGCTGACCACATTTCAGCCTCATGTTCATGGCTTACCCAAAAGCCATGACGAGGTTGTGGGGCATAATTAATAAATACCGTCACCGCATTTGCCGTCATCTCCACATAATTACCGCCCGTGACACGACCTGTATCAAAGTTAATATGATAATCTCGTCGTTGAATCACATCCTTTTGGTACAGCTTCCAGCCTTGAATATCGCCATAATCACAAATCATGTATTGTGGTTTACGTTCAGGATCGATGGTAAAAGCAATTTTCTTGGCAGTATCGTCAATTAAAATACCAGGTGATTCATAATCCACATGAAAACCTTGCGCAACTATCTGCTGTTTATAGTAGTCATGGATGGGTTGCACCATATTGCGACCTTTAGACAAAATCATTTTGGTTTTAACCAGCCAAGTATTAATCACAAATACTAGAAACATAAATAAAAAATACCAAGAAAAGAATTCTCGGCGTCCTGAGATTAGCCATATCAATAGGGCTAACGGAATAGGGATTAATACACTGCGTAAGGCTATTTTTTTAAAGATACCCTTATGGTCAAATACGGGCGCTTTATCATCATTAACTGGGATGATTTGAACGGTCATCCTAACTCCTCAATAAAAGAAAACGAGTGTTTGTAAAATACTACGATATACGTAGTAAAAAATCAAAGAAAATATACGAAATTCGTAGCTTTAATCTGGGAATAAGCTATGGATTTACAGGCGATTTTTACAACACGGTTTAAACAAGCCAGAAAAGCTAAAAAACTCACTCAGGAACAATTAGGCATTGCGATAGGATTGGATGAGTTTGTCGCTAGTACCCGCATTAATCGTTATGAAAAAGGCATACACTTGCCTGATTTACAGACATTGGCTCGTATTGCTGAGATACTGGATGTACCGCCTGCTTTCTTTTTTGCGGAGGATGTGTTGGCTGAGAATATTTTGATTTTTAAAATGAATAATAACGAGAAAAAGGCAAGTATGAATACTAATCCTTTGCAAAATAAATTTTCAGATTTAAAATAATCACCATTAAAAAACCGACTTGAGATATTTTATGATTGATGCAGCAACCGAAGCGCGGCGCCGTAGAAACTGGCAGTTTGCCTGCAATAGCAGTGCGTTATCTGGCTTTGAAACGCCGCCTGAAATGCATGCGATTGTGGAACGCTATTTTAAGGATGAAATCAGTTTGACGGAAACTATAGAGGCGCTGCGCAAATTTAACTCACAACGCTATCTATCTATCAACGCCGAGTAACCCTTTCAATAATACATATAGCATTTTGGCTTTCGATTGCTATTAAACATTTAATTTCTTGCTTGTTATGCAGTAATAATCGCTATTTTGATAACTAAGACCCTTTATGGTCCAAAGCTTGGTCCGGAAGGTTCATTGTTAAGCGCCTGCGCTTCCCACTTTTTAATATTATCAGCTAACTGTGTGAATCCGCTCATATTAGGCGGATGGCTATCAACAAACTGCTGAACTTGTTCGGTCGTGGCTTGTGCGCCTTTTGACCCATCTTCAGCGGTTTCATACAGCCGCCCTGCTTTGGCATAAGTCATTGCTTTTCGCTTTAACTCATCAAAGCGACGTTTAAATAAATCACCTATCGCATCAGCAAGGGTTGAAACTGCTTCAGTGAATTGTCTAAAACTTTCTGCTGCTGAGTGAAATGCGCTAGTGAGTTCTTCATATCCGTCTTTAAAGGCGCTAAGTCCTTGATTAGCGTGATTAAGGACTTCAGATCTTTGTTCTGCATGGTGTTGCTGCGCTGTAAGGTAATGATTGAATTTTCCAAGTCCTTTAGTAACTGTTTGAACTCGTTGTCGTCGATTGGCTGTATACTGTCTAATTGGTTCAAGGCTTGTTGCATTTTGTCTTGTAAGAGCTGATATTCTTCCCTGCCTAATTTTAGCATTTTTAGCTGCTGTTGATTGGTGGTCTTTAATTCTTGTAAGCAGGTCTCCATCTTCGCTAGCTGTGGCTGCAGACGGTCTTGGATTTCTTCTTCGATAATCGGTATAAGCTGATCGAGCAAGTCTGGTATCAATTGAGAAAGTGTTTCGCTCATCTGTGTTTGTAGATTCTGGACTGCCTGGTTGATTTGCTCGGTCATTTGGCTGTGCAAATCGTCCGACAATGTTTGTAAGCTCTGTGTGATGAGCTCGCTTGGACTGATAGGTAGGGTCATGGGTTATTCCTTGCTGCTTTGCTGCCGATTTTGATTTGGTGCGTCTGGCGCTATCTGTAACACCAATTGCCTTTTGGGATTCAAACCAAATTTCACTTGCTGTTGATTTTTGGGAATAATCAGCATTTGCTTGGGATCTTGGTCGTTGGGTAACACGGTCACCATCGTTAATGCTCGAGCCTCGGCCGGTGTCTGCTGAATTTTCGCTGAAATCAGCGCCAACTGCTGTTTCTGTTCTTCTATCGATTGTTCCACCTGAGCCAATTGCTGTTGCTGTTGGTTCATCAAGTGTCTTGAGTAATAGGTCATCCCCAGCATTACTGTTGTAGGAATCAAGGCTAAAACGAAGGTAATCATCCCAATCATCATTGCCTTGACTCTCAGGTTCGCTTGTTTTTGCGCTTGGGCTTGGTAAAAGCGCTGATACACCGTCTCGCTCTGCTTCATGTGGGTCTTGGCTTGTTCTACCAAGTTGTTGGCGTATTCCCTGAAAAGCTTTTGGCTTTGGTGCTGACTCTCTAAAATCTGAAACTGTAATATTCCTAATTTCTGATTGGTTAGCTGGATTTGATCGGTTGTTTTGCTCAGCATCTGCTGAGTTTGCTCCAACTGATTGACTGACTGCACTAGGTTCTGGTTGGCTGTTGTCACTTGGTCGTCGATCAGAGGTGTAGCCTGGCTCAGTAAGTTGTTGATCAACTTGTTGCCCGAGCTCTCGATGCGACTCATAATATTGTTTAAAGCGCTGTTGAAGTCGACGAAGGCGTCGTCCAACCGCTTGTTCATTAAGTTCTGCAAGTTTTGCTCGAGTTGCAGGTTCTTTTGTTTTTTTTGTTCTAAGATTTTCAAGACTTTGTCTTGTGAACGCTCGCTCATATAGCATCCCTTTTAATTTTATATTTCTGCCACCGTTTGGATTTTTAATCGAAATCGATTTGCCTTTTTTGTCAATACGAGTAATTTCAAACATCTCACCAATTAGGCGTACCACGTCTTCATGAGATTCAATACTGTCATCACTCAAAATCGTTTCAACCAAATGCAGAGCAATTTCTTCTTCGATAAATACTTTGTTAGTACCAACGTTATTTGTACCAACTAACGAAGCACTATTTTGTTCAGCGAATATCTGTTTCTCATGCATTTTTTTATGCGCATACTCATAGCCTTTAAGCCGATAAACACGCTGACGGTTAGCATCATTGGGGTCGGCTAAGCCATAATCGAAATTGATCAAATCCTTCCAACTATCCACCAAATCTAAATCTTTATGATGGTAATAAACCGTTAACGATCTACCCGTTGGTAGATGAATATCTGCAAATACAAAATGCAATTCTTGGCGGTCTTTATCAACATGCTCGACCCAATAGCCACTGTACTCACCTCGAGTCATGCCAGGAAATAAATTGGCTTCAAACGATTCTATGATTTCAATTTTTTGCGTATCAGTTATCGATTCTTCAGGTGCGAACGATAATACTCCAGACGTGTAAATCTTACTGTTTTTAATACCATTAATAATTTCTGTGGTAACTACATTATCCCCATAGATTAAACGAGCCCCTTCACGAGGTTTGGTTTTATCATTTCTCTCAAATAATAAATATGATTCAACATCGCCACCCCCACCCGACCTGGTTGCAAATCCTTTTTTGACTTTACCATGGTTAAAAAACCGAACTAACATTTTCCCTCTGCCATAAAATTATTGAGCCTAGTTACTGAGTTTAGTTACTAAGCCTAGTTACTGAGCTTAGTCACTGATTTTAGTTACTTGGTTTCATCAACAGCCACATTCATATCCACCGCTTCATTTTCAATAATTTGCGTTTTAGTTAGGCTATGCTCCAAACGTAATATCTCTAGTTCATTAGCAATTTTTTGTAGGGCATAAGCCAGTTCTAGCACATCTAAATTTTTTTTAGGGTCCAGTGAAGCGGTATGCGCATAACGCGTCAATTGATTAATATTATTACCAATGCTCACTAACTGACGATACAAATCCGGATTAACAATTGGTAAATCATGGGTGCGTTTTATAGGTTTAGGTAAGTCTAATAGACACACACGCACAAACTTAGCTAAGGGCAAACCAAATCCTTTAGCTTTGCTTTGCACCATTTCAAATTCGCTATCACTGAGTCTAAGATTTAAACGACTTTGACGTTTAATTTTCTCATTAGGTATTAATTGTTGTTCTTCATTCATCGATAACATATAAGATTCAAATAACCCACAAAGGGTTTTCAATCGTCTCCGCTTTTTGATTGACCATCGGGAAATTAAAATAGGAGACGACGGGGGTGTCAAGAGGGGGCATTGCCCCCAATTGCCAGCGCCAGATTACCTAATTTGTGTAGCAAATTTGGTAACTCTGGCATTGCTGGCTATGTAAATCTTTGGGTATTCTATTAGTTTAGTTGATTATAGGATAATTTTTGCTACTTGCAAATCACTTTTTGTTTGTTTTTTTGCTATATGTTATTATTATTAAAAGGGTTTATAACTATATAGGTTATTTATGAGAGCAGAACTTACTAAGTTAGAAAATAATTTATTAATGAAGTTATTAAAGGATTTTGAGGAAAAAGTTGCTAAGTCTAAAAAGCTTAGTGATGAGCAGCAGCTGATATTAACGCTGTCTCAAAAATCTATGTTATCTGATGCGGATGTTAAAAAGTTAAGGTTGTTGCTAGAGTTTGAGAAGTCTAAAATCACTATCCGTGATAAAAAGCGAAAAGCAAAAGAGGCTTTAAAATTGCATGAAGATGAGAAAAAGGAAATTGTAGAGAATCGCTATAGACGTTTTGGGTTGGTGACGATTGAGTCGTTAAAAAAGTTACCGAATCAGAAAGCTACGATTGCTTTGTCAGATTTTTTATCTATGTTGTTGGCTGATAATAATTTAAATGAGAAGGATAAGGATTGGCTGAAGAATTTTTTAGTTGATTCGTCTGTACCAGTTGAGCAATTTATAGAATCAAAGGTTAATGAGATTAATCACCCTAGTGTCAATCCGTCAAATTTAGTTTCACCGTTGAGTGATAATTTTAATTTATCGTGATGTTGTTGGGGTATAAAAAGATTTGAGTTGCATATGTTTCAAATCTTTTTTTATTTTAGAAAAATTTTGTGTTATTTATTGTGTTAAGTCGATGAGTGATTTTTTATCAATCACTTGTCGTAGATTATTTAAAAATGCCCGTTGAAATGCTTTTTTTTGGATAAAAAGTTCGTAAAAATCGATTTATTTTTTTCGGTCTTCCATGATGATGTCTTTGACAAGCTTTTCAAGTTCTAGGCTATGATGTTGTTCATCATTGGTGGTGAGATATTTGTGTTGAAAGTCAGGGTGCTTGTAGATCTGGTGTGCTAAGTTGCTAAATTTGATTCGTTGTTCTTCTGGCGTGACATGCCAACTTTTAAACCAACAATTGTTAAAATCAGCAACGATTTTTTAAGATATTGGTTTTAAGTTTGCTAGGTATGGCTATAAGATTTGCATTAATGTGATTAAAATTGGCTACTTGTTTGCTTAATTTCAGTAGCAATGTTTTTTATTTAGTTGAGGTTTGAAGGTCGCTCTTGTGTGAGCACCGAGTTTAATTTGATGGCAGCAACATTAAGTTAAAATAGTCATTTTATTTGGCAGCGTTGTTGTATAAACGCTGCCAAGTTAGGTTTTTGCATAGGCTATACGCTTGCTTAACGCGTATAGCGCCAACGATTTTATATTTGGTGTTGTTACGCCACGGCTGTATTGGGAAAATGCTTTAAGAATTGATGTTTAAGCTGGGGGTAGAGTCCATCATCATATTTTAAGTCTTCATTTACGCTAGCATCATCAATCAAAGGATATTGCGCTTTTAGCCATTTCTCTGTCCAATAGCGAACGGCGGTATAATTATCTAATCCTTGGCTAACCTTTAAAAATCGAGCTATTTTATGACCTTCATTGATATCAAATTCGATAATGAGTTGATTGGCCAGGTCGTTGGCATAGTCTTTCAATAACTGACTATGCTGTTGTAGTCGAATAAGGTCTTGTAAGGTAGGTTTTTTCATAGCGTGATCTCCTTCGTTGGTTATTAAATCTAACTATGGCATAATAGCTAAAATTTAATCATCTTCTTTGATTATAAAATAATCTAAATATAATAATTTGTGTTCTATATAGATAATATATTATCACGAATGAGGTATTATGCAAGCATTTTTTGAAAAGGTTTTGAGGAATCTATGTTACGTTTGAATTTGCCCGTACTATTTGCCCAAAAAGGTCTACGGGTTGCTGATGCTGAAAGAGATACAGATATTTCGAGAACTACGTTATATCGGATGTATAACAATGAAAGTAGCCGTGTTGATTTGGAAATTCTTGAGAAGCTTTGTCGTTATCTTGATTGTGAACCAAGTGACTTATTTGTTTATATTAAAGAAGATGAGTAATGCTGGAAAATTGAGTTACTCATCTATTTAAAAACTAGTTTTTAATTATTCAATTCCTACATGAGAAATAGACATATCGCTAAAATGCCTTGTAATGCGTTCTAAGCGATTTAAGGAACTTTCGCTACCCTAATACTAACCTATACTCCAAACATCAAAATAGCCTATCTAAAATTGAAATTAGACCTATATTAATTTATCACTTGATTAAAAATTGGTTAAAAAAGATAAAATTCTCATTCCAAACATAGAATATATTTCTGATTCTTATGTTCTACTATTTTGAATTTCTTTCAAAAAAATAATAAAAAGAAAAAATTTCCTTTTTATTTTTTATCTTTTTATCTTTTTAAAGCTTTACGATTTTTTCGTAAAAGCGTCATAAGCCTTTCGTAGTCTGGCTTAGAAGGGTATAGGAAAAATTTATTGTTGTAGAAAAATAGGGCATTGTTGTAGAAAAATGGGGTAATACTTGTAGAAAAATGGGGTAATACTTGTAGAAAAATGGGGTTTAACTTGTAGAAAAATGGGGCATTATTGTAATATATAATTTTAAATTACAATAATACTGGCTATAATTGGTTTATTCCTATAAGTTTGAAGGTCGCACATGGATAATTCACAACAAAATTTACAAAGCGAAACTATAGACAAGAACACTATCATGCAACTTATGCGTGAGATCATGGAGCAAGAAGGTCGAAAGATAATCGCTCCAATGTTGGAAGAGAAAATGTTGGAGCAACCAACAGTAAGTAAAATATATGGAGAGGAATGGATCGTCTTGCAAAATAGATTGCTAAATGCCATTAGCAATCTTGAATTAAATGAAAGACGTTTGATTATGTTTCTATCGCCACTTGTACGAAAGGAAGTAGATAAAAATCCTTATCAAAGTACTTTTATTGTCAGAGTAAAAGATTTTCAAGATGAGTATGGCATTAAGAGTAAAGCATACTATCAAGAATTAGAAAATATTTGTAATTCACTTCAGCATAAAACTTATGAGTTTTGGAATTTTAGTGCAAATAAAAAATATAAGTCAAAGGTGAAAGTTACTTGGATAACCAAAGGCGATTATAAGGATAATCAAGGTGAAGTTCATATTGATTTGCACAATGATGTCATTGAAATGCTCACTGTTTTTGATAAGACAAACCCTTTTACCAAATATCAAAGGCAAATGATAGTTAAATTGGGGTGCTACGGCATTATTTTGTTTGAGTTGATTTCAAGTTGTTTGCATCAAAAAAATAAAACTAAAGCTTACACCATTGAGTATTTAAGAGAAAAATTTAATTGCATTGATACATATCCAGTTATCAGTGAGTTTAAACGCAATGTATTAGATAAAGCAATTATGGATATTGAAAAACACACGCCATTAAGAATTACTTATACACAAGTAAAAAAAGGAAGAGTGGTTACAGAAATTGTATTTGCTTTTGAAAACTTAGACGATAGTAATAAAAAAGTAAAAAATAAAAAATCAGAACAGATTGAGTTTAACCTTGAAGATGCTGGCACAAGAAATAACATTAAATTGTTATCATCCAAACAAGCCGATTTTTTTGCCAATAAACTTGCAAACGACCAAAACTTTTCAGGAAAATTTGCCAAAGTGGGTGAAGATATGAAGCCCTTCGTTGAGCGTCTCTCCCATGAATTACAGCGAGATATCAGTCAAGTTGCTGTCTATATGCCCTACTTGTTGGAGTTGGGATTTAAACAAGCTGATAGCTAATGTAATTAAGCCCTAACATATCCGTCTAGGGTTTTTAGTCAAGAGTTAATATTTAGTATATTGTTAGTTAATTATTAACTATTTTATAACTAATAATATACTAAATATTAGTTATTTATATACTAATAAATAACTAATATTTAACTAACTTATTTATTTTTCATCACATTGCGTTTGTGTGATGTGATACGGTCATATTCTTCATCACCTAGCACACTTTGGCATTTATCCAAAATCAACTGCCGTACAAAGTTACTCACAGACGGCTCACCTAATTTCTCTGCGGTCAGCTCAATCGCTTCGAGTTCCTCAACAAATAAATGCGTAATTAGGTTACGCCCATGTTTGGAGCGTGAGCGTTCTTTATTGCTTAACGTGTTCGGCTCAAGGGTCAGTTGTTTTTGCCCTTTGGTGGTAATAATTTGAGTTTGCTTAACATCCGAGTTGACATCTTGGATAAAATTGGCGTTGGCTTTGATACGGTCAAATTTATTCATTACAGCACCTCAATCAAGAATTTATTTAACTCGTCATGGGCTTTGCTGCTGCCCATTTCTGATACAGATAAACCGCCGATAATCGCATCACGGAATTGTTTACGGTCATGGATAACGGTATTTAAAAGTTTAAAAATTGGGTACTTGGCGATAAATTTTTTGGCTTCGGCGACTTCATTGTTTTTTGGATTGGCATTGGCTCGATTAATGACAATGTAGGCTTTTAGGTCTGGGTTGAGCTTGTGAGCTGTGGTCACTTTGTCGGCGATATAAGGTAATAATTCTAAATCGAGTATGCTTGCTTGGGTGGGAACGATGAGTTTGTCGGATATCAATAACGCTTCTCGGAATACTTCGCTATCACGTCCAGCGATATCGATGAGAATAAATTCGTATTCATCGTTAAGTGGTTGCAAGGTTTTACCTAAATTTTCAATCACCGATATCGAATTGAGTTTTTCTTGGCGGTATTCGTTCCAGTTGTAAGCGGATTTTTGGTCATCGGTATCGACGAGTAAAGTTTTGCCTTTATTACTGAGTGCGACGGCTAAATTGGTTGCAAGCGTTGTTTTGCCAACACCGCCTTTTCGGTGAGCAATTGTAAATATTTGAGCCATCACGATATCCTTTTTTATTAGTTAATGATTGGTTGATTATATACTAATAATTAACTAATTGAATAAGGTAATTTATTATTATGCCCATCAGTTAAAAAAAATTTAGTAGTAAATTGATTTTAGATCAAATATCCACACAAACAGTAACTTCTAAAAAATTAAGAGCTTCAAAAATAGCTCTAAACCCACTTTAATGATTGCCATTAACTGTTTAATATTTTTAATTAACTAATTATTAGTTATTTTTAAACTAATAATTAGTTAATATGACCTATGGTGAATTTAAACTTAGTCACTCAGCCTAACTGCTTTCTCAATGTCAGACTTTGACTCTTGACCAATTTCTCGAAATACTTCAATCATATCTTGTAATGAAAACTGGTTGCCAGATACAAGTTGCCAAAGCTCATTACCCACTAGTAAGTCTTCACGGTCATAGTATTCACTCCAGCGTGTGTAAGTATTATCTGTTTTGGATTGCGGGTTATATGGAATTGCAATGTAAGTATGAATTTTATCTGGAGTAATATCACTATGGCTTAATCGCAAAATGTACCATTTAAGAATTTTTTGTTTCATGGTGCGAAATTCTTTTTTATTGGGTTTGACTGTTGTGATGTCGATATAAATTTCTGTCCCATCAGGTTTTTTAATAAAAACATCAACGGTACTGTCTGGGATAGTATCTAAATTACCAATTTCAGCTTTAATTTCTTCGTGTATTTCTTGAATGCGTTGATATTCAGATTGTCGACTTGGCGCGTATTTAATATCTTCAAGCAGGGTATCTAAATAACTTTTGAAGTTGCCATGAATGTACCCTGTGAGTTTATATTGGTTATGCACTTCATAACCGACCATTTCACCTAGCGTTTTTGAGATTTGTTCATAAAATGACATACCAAAAGCGGTTTGTAATGAAGTAATCAACTTAGAGGTAAACATCACTTGTTTGCCAAACATCTCCAAAAAAAATAGATTGGTATCCCCATCGTCAATGTCTTTGCTAAGACGTTTGACTTTGTCATCCATTTTTAAGATTGATAAAGCCTTATCTTTGACAGCTTGTCGCATTTGCTGATGCAGGTCGGTTGGCTGAGTGGCTGTAATAGTTTCGCTCATAGGATTTTCCTGATTTTTTAAAATAGTACTGGACCTGGTGGTCATTTCTCGGTACAATGGGCCTTTTAAGCTTGGGGCGTTCTATGAATATGTTGAATGTGTTTTCTGATGAGGCATACTTTTCTGCTGAAACAGTGGCAGACGTGCTTTCTATTTCAAAAAAGAATGTGGAAAGCTGGGCAAAAAACGGCAAATTAGTGCCTGCACTTGATCCAACGGCACACGATAAGCCTTATAGCAAAGAGCAACTAATAGTGTTCCCACAGTTTGCCAATATGTTTAATAGCACCTGGGATGACGATATGGCGGTGGTGCCTAAACGTGAATATACTTTGGTCGAACTGTTTGCTGGAGCCGGTGGTTTGGCCCTGGGCCTTGAGCAAGCAGGCTTTAAATCTGTGTTATTGAATGAAAAAGATAAGTATGCTTGTCAGACGTTACGAGCCAATCGTCCTGACTGGAACGTGATTGAAGATGATATCACGAATGTTGATTTTTCGCATTTAAAAGGTCAGGTGGATTTGTTGACAGGTGGTTTTCCTTGCCAACCCTTTTCTTATGCAGGAAAACAGCTTGGCTTTGAAGATTTGCGGGGAACTTTGGTATTTGAGATGGCGCGAGCTATTAAAGAGATTCAGCCCAAGGTGTTTTTGGCGGAAAATGTAAAGGGATTGACTGAAAATGATGGCGGCAGAACGCTAAAGACGATTATTCATGTGCTAGAGGAATTGGGCTATACTATTGTCGAGCAAGATGTGTATAAAGCAGTTTTTTATAAGGTGCCACAAAAACGTGAACGTCTAATTATTATTGGGGTGCGAAATGATTTGGTAGCGAAAGCCAAATTTGTAAAACCATCGCCCTATTATCGCTTATTGACGGTAAAAGATGCTCTGCAAGCGGGGGAGCTGTTTGATAGTGCGGTACCTGAATCAGTAGGTCAAGCATATCCAAAGCGCAAAGCTGAGATTATGGCTTACGTACCAGAAGGTGGCTATTGGAGAGATTTGCCAATAGACTTACAAAAAGAGTATATGCTTGGTAGTTTTTATTTGGGGGGTGGTAAGACAGGTATGGCACGACGCTTATCATGGAATGAGCCTAGTCTGACATTGACATGTGCCCCTGCCCAGAAGCAGACAGAAAGGTGTCATCCAAGCGAGCATCGGCCTTTAACAACTCGTGAGTATGCTCGTATTCAAACGTTTCCTGATAATTGGCAGTTTGAAGGTTCAGCGACTCAAGTTTATAAGCAGATTGGTAATGCGGTGCCTGTGAATTTGGCGTTGGCGGTGGGTAAGGCAATCATTAAACTATTAAATGGATTATAAACTATGTATTATCATGTTATCGTTGAGTTAGGTGCTAAATATCATAAAGATGTATGGGATCAATTAGAGATAAAGTCCGATATAAGTAGCTTAGAGGATATTAAGTTAAGATTCACAGAGCCTTATCAATTGGGTGAATCTATTTTAATTAATGGACGTTCAATTGAAATCGAAAAAATTGAAAGAATGAGAATATTCTCTAGTGAAATATCAGCTGATGTTTTGCAACAAAGGGAGAAAGCGAGGAGAGATTCAATTCAACGATCTTCAAGCATTGTAGCGATTGGTTTCTACCACAATGACTTAGAGACTGCAATTCTAAAGGAAAAAGAAATAACGGATGAGTTAATAACGTATCCTAAAGGAAAGAAGATAAAACAAGAAACTGACTTAAATAAATCTATAGCGCCTAAACCATCAAAAGTATTTATTGTACATGGTCATGATGACCCTTTAATCAATGAAGTGAAAGCTTTTTTGCTCTCTCAATCTATTGAGCCAATTGTACTCCGAGAGCAACATGATGCTAGTCTAACTATCATTGAAAAACTTGAACAATATACAAGTGATCCTGCAATTGGTTTTGGTATTGTCTTGTATACACCCGATGATGAAGGAAAAGGCATAAAAGAGCCAGAATATAGGCTTAGAGCTAGACAGAATGTAGTTTTTGAGCATGGGTTATTAATTGGTCTATATACTCGTTCACGGGTAACCTGTTTGGTAAAAAAGGAAGGCTTTTTAGAAATGCCAGGCGACGTAAACGGGGTGGTATACACAGATCATGCTTATAATGATTGGCGACTATCAGTAGCTCATATGTTGAATAAATCTGGCTACGATATTGATTACTCAAAAATACGATAGCTTTAAAATATCGAAGGATTCATCTAAACATGAGTAATATGATACCTAGACCAGTGATCTCTATACTGTCCGATAAACTCCCAGACTTGGAAACTCATGCAAGCCTTGATAGTCTTTTTATGTATGCAGATGCTCCAGGCGACGTTCCAGAAGGAAATAAGTCAGTTAAAGTTCAGGAATGGTTAAATCGAACCAATAAAGTATCTGAGCAGCCATTGAAGGTTTTGGGCAAACTTCTTGAGAAATATATAGAGCTACCTGATTTAGAAACTATTCCTAGCTATGACACTTTTAAACGTTCTCAGTATCAAGAAAGTCTCGAATTCAAAAACTCATTGATAGAGCTATTAGGAAAATATAGTCTAACTTATATTCAGGGCGGTATTATTTCAAGTGGAGGTTCATTACCTAGTCAAAGCTTACAAAATCTAATACATCAAAAAAATATACCAGCAATCAATTTAGAATTTGAAAGAGCTCTCAAAAATGTGGATTTACAGCCTCTAGAGGCGGTTTCAGCGGCTTGTAATATTTTAGAATCTGTATGCAAGGTTTTCATTGAAGAAGAAAGATTACCTTTTCCTGCTAAGCAAGATTTACGTAATCTTTGGAAGACAGTAGCAACAGCTTTAAATTTTGATCCAGCCCAGCTTCAAGACGATGACTTAAAGAAAATTATTTCGGGGATGTTGTCCGTAGTGGATGGTATCTCTGCATTTCGTACACATGGTAGTTCAGCCCATGGTCAAGGCAAAAAAATGTATAAGCCTAAGCCTAGACATGCTAGATTTGCTGTTAACTCAGCTCATAGCCTAGCATTATTTGTTTTAGAAACATGGAATGAGCACAAACTGAAATAATATAATTTGTAATATCCTAGATTTTTAAAAATTAATTTTGGAGTTAATATGACAAAAAGTGGAAAAATCTTTATTAGTTATACTCACGTTGATAAAGAATATTTACAAGATTTAAAAAAATATATCCAACCATTACTTCGATTTCAACATAGTGAGTTTGAAGCTTGGGATGACACTACTTTAATTACGGGACAAAAACTTTTTGATAAGATTAATACACAATTAGATAAATTTGGTCTAATGATATGTTTAATCAGTCCTGACTATTTAGCATCTACTTCATGCTTAGATGAGCTTCATATTGCTTTAGAGCGCAATAAAGAAGGCAATATAGATCAAATAAATATATTTCCTATAATTGTCAGAGAGTGTAGTTGGCAATTTACTCCATTGAAAGAATTTTTACTTCAGCCTGAAGATGGTACGCCCATAGCAACTTTGATTCAAAAGGGAGAATCTAAAGACAAAATATATAATGAAATAGTTATAGAGTTAAATAAAACTTTGAATCAAATAAAACAGCAAGCTGTAACAGAAGAAGATAGTAAAAAAAAAGCCCCTTAAAACCTAATAATTCTCAAGATAATTTTGAAATTTTTATCAATGATCTTGGCCTAGAAGTCAAACATCCGCAGAAAAACTTATTATCATTGAATGACATTTATATCTATCCAGATATTAAAGATCCTAATAATGAAGATACAATCAAAAAGTCTACGAGTACCGTAAAACAGGTATTGAAAAAATATAGTTTTATTTGTTTTACTGGCAATGAAGAAATAGGAAAAACTAGTTTAGCAAAGAAGATTGCACAAGATATAAAGTCAAGTGGTAAGGAAGTTATTCTACTAAGTGGAAATGAAATAAAAAATCCAAAATCAATTTGGATTACAGAAAAATTTTGTAAAAAATTTAATTTGAAGAATAATTACCTATTTAGCGAAACTGTGCTGATCGTAGATGATTTTACTAAGCAAAGTTTACGTACTGAAGATTTCAACACTTTACTAAATAACGTCTGTTCTGATTTTAACCAAGTTATAGTTTTTGTTGATAAAAATGAAATTGTTCAGTATCAGGCGAAGCTTGCAAACAAGGATTTTAATTTTTTAGATATATTACCTTTCGGCTATGTAAAACGTAATGAATTCATAAAGAAATGGCTTTTGATTGGAAAGGATGATGATGAAACACATGTTATTGACAATGAGCTTTTAGTAAAAGTTGACCAGATTGCATCACAGTTCGATACCATAATGAAAAAAAATATTATGGATTCAAGACCAATATATTTAATTACCATTATCCAAATCCTAGATAATTTTGCTTCAACATCTGATAAGTTTACATTCACATCATTCGGTTATTGCTATCAGGCTTTAATTACAAGTATGCTTACTAAAGCAAAAGTGAATATACAACAAGATTTGGATGGCATTTTTAATTTTTTAAGTCATTTAGCATTTAAGCTTTATTCACTCGAATCTAAAAAGATATCCAGTAGTGCATTCAGTGAATTTCTTAAAGAATATGAAACTAAATTCAATCCGCTAAGAAATATCAAAGAAACACTAATAACATCGGGTATTTTATATACGCCCGATAATGACATTTTAAAGTTTTCTCAAGATTATCTTTATTGTTTCTGCTGTGCGAAATTTATAGCAGATAATTTTTCCAAGCATTCTTCAGAAATTTCTTTTCTCTGTGAAAATATTCACAATGAAGAGAAAGCTAATATTCTAATATTCTTAGTTCATCATTTCAGAGATGATAATATTCTTCTCAATGAAGTTCTTACACATTCCATCTGTTTATTAGATAAGTATGCAACTTTCGATATGACACTTAAGGAGACGAGTTATTACAATAAATTGGTAGGAGACAAGATAAAACGGATAATCTGGGAAGAAAAAGATGTTGAAGAAGAACGTCTAAAGTCCTTAGAGCGAAAGGACTCAATGCAAAATCCAGATTCTATACTTGAACAAGCAACAATATCAAGCCACGATGAAATGAAGGATGTGATTGAATTTCGAGAAATTCAGGATATCGTTTCAGCAATAAGAAGTCTAGAAGTCATTGGACAAATTGCTAAAAATAGAAATTCATCAATAGAATTAAAAGATTTGGAAGAAATTTTAGAAACCTCATATGACATTGGACTAAGAATATTATCTTTCTATATGAACTTATTCAATACTACATTTGAAGATATGAGGGATTTATTAGAAGATATAAGTATCCAAGATGGAAGAATTAATGCAAAAGAAGAAGCAGAGAGCATGATCAGAAACTTTTGTTTTAGCGTATGTTTTCACGTTATCAGACTGATTGCTCAATTCACCGCTCACCCTAAATTATTGAACACAGCATTATCCTTAGCTCAAAAGAAAGATACTCCTGCTTACAACCTAATCCATTTGGCTTCGAAGCTAAATGTTAGTTATGAAATTCCAAAAAATTTAATTCGCGAAATAGCTGATGATAATAGTAAAAACATATTGGTCTATTCCCTTCTAAAGAGCATAGTTAGAAATCATGCATATCTTTATGATTTAGATTATAAAGATAAACAATGGATTCAATCAAATTTGAAAATAGAAGTCAAGGAACAATTAATTGCTTCAAGGGATAAAAGTTTGAGAATGATTAATCCTTAAATTCACGAAAATCAATTGTTTTTCGTGATTTTATAAATAAGCGCCAATTCGGCGCTTTTTTATTCTATTTATTTCACGATAAAGCCATAGTTATCTAAATATGATAAGATGGGTTAATTATCTTTTATCGTGAGAATTTTACCATGAGTTTAATCGGTTATGCCCGAGTGTCAACTTCTGAAGGGAAACAATTGCTCGATCGTCAAGTTGATGCCTTGAAAGAAATCGGCTGTGAGCGAATTTTTGAAGACAAAGCATCAGGCAGTAATTCCCAACGTAAAGGATTGGATGATTGTCTAAACTATTTGCGGAAAGGCGATGTACTAGTTGTACTTGATTTGGATAGGTTAGGGCGGTTAGCCAGTGACCTAATCAAACTCATTGATGAATTGGCTGAAAAAGACATTGGCTTTAAAGCGATTAATTCACCGATGGATACCACAACCCCTGCAGGTCGAGCCTTTTTGCAGATTCAAGCCGCTTTTGCTGAGATGGAGCGTAATATTATTCGCCAGCGGGTGAAAGAGGGCATTGCCGCCGCTCGTGCTCGGGGACGTAAGGGCGGACGCCCTAGAATCATGACGGCTGAGAAACTGCGTTATGCCCAGCATTTAATGGCTGACCAAACCAAAAGTATTCCAGCGATTTGTAAGGAGCTGGGCGATATTCCCAGTAGCACGCTATATCACTATGTGACAGCGAAAGGAGAGCTTAAAAAGGCAGGATTAGATTTGTTAGCACATGAATAATTATCAGTAAGCATGAGCAAGTTATCTTGACGATTTGGCATTTTACTACTAAGATTTACAAAAATGTATTTACAATACTAAATAGATTGATTTAAAGTAGGCTTAAATGAATTTCTGTTGGGATGAGAACAAGGCTGCCAGTAATCTTGAAAAACATGGCATTAGTTTCGATGAAGCCATGCTCGTATTTGCTGACCCTTTTCTTTTGATGAGCCAAGATAGAATCGAGAATGGTGAGATGCGATGGCAGAGTATTGGAGAAATTGAAGGCATTGCTGTTATTCTGGTTGCCCATACTTGGTTTGATGATGACGGTGAGGAGTATATCCGTATTATCTCAGCCCGTCCTGCAGATAAAAGGGAAAAGAAACGTTATGAGCAAAATCGTTACTCGAAGTATTGATTTAACCAATCCGCCTAAATTAAGCAAAGAAGCAAAGGCTCGTCTTGCTAAATTAAATGAGGCAGACATTGACTATTATGATATCCCACCGTTGACGGATGAATTTTGGGCGAACGCTGTTAGCAATCCGCTGTATAAGCCAACCAAACAAATCGCCACGGTACGCATAGATAGTGACGTATTGCTATGGCTTAAGTCTCAAGGTAAAGGTTATCAAACTCGGATGAATGCTATTTTAAGACAGGCAATGTTAACTGAGTTGGCAGAAACGCATTAGTCGCCTATGATATCGGCTAGCCCAAGTTTTTGCTTTAAAGCTAGATTTATAAGTTTGTTAGACGCTGTTTGATATACGGGTTAATATACGAAAACAGGGGCTTTTTGCCCCTGTTTTTTTGCTCAAAATAAGAGGTCTAAAAAACCAAGGTTTAATGTCTACAAATCCAAGGTATTTACCTACATAGGTGTGATAGTATGTAGCTAAATAGTTTTTAGGACATGTGCTGATGAAAAAACCTCAAGATATGGTTGTTAAAAGTAATACGCTAATTGAAGCCAGTTACTCACTCACAGTTCAAGAGATAAGGCTGCTTGATATAGCTTTGGCTGACTTAGCAACTTATGACGAATGTGAAAAAGACCTTTTGACGATGCACGAGTTCGTGCATATAAGGGCTGATGAATACGCAAAGATATATGATGTTGATATGAAAACAGCTTATACAGCACTTAGAGAAGCAAGCGAAAACCTATTCACTAGATACTTTACTTACAGTGTGCAAAGTGAGAAGTTCCCGACTCACCAAGAGCATAGAAAAGCACGTTGGGTTTGGAATATAGCTTATGTAGAAGGTCAGGGCTTGGTCAAGTTAGCGTTTACGCCTGATTTAATAAAGCTAGCAGGGAAATTAAAAGGCGATTTTTCACGTTATCATTTGAAGCAAAAAGCACCGCTAACAAGCGTCTACGCGCATCGATTGTACGAAATGATGATGCAGTGGCGAAAGTCTAAAACAGTTCCTTCAGTCTCATACAACGAGCTAAGGCACAGGTTTGATATTGATGATAAAGAATATAAAAGAATAGCGAACTTTAAAGCTAGAGCATTAGACCCAGCCATCAAGCAAATTAACGAGCATACAGACATAATCGTCAGCTATGAGCAGTACAAGGAAGGTCGAAAAGTTGCGGGCTTCATCTTTAAATTTAATTTTAAAGACAAGCAAAAAGAACCGATCAAAACTACCATTAAAGACATTGATAAAACCGTCAGCGACGATAAGCCAGATACTACCAAGCGCGCACCTAAAGCTATACCAACCATGACTGACAAGCAAAGAAACACATTTGCCAATAAGCTGTTAAATAACTTTGATTTTATCCGTGATTATAGTTCTCAAACGATTGGAAAGAGCAGGGAAGAGCTGCTGATATGGGTTGAGCAAGGGTTAACAGACGATGAAACACGTCAAGAGTGGCGCAAATATATATTGATGTCAGGATATGAATTCCCCGATCCACTGAAAAGCTAAAACAGACTGTTATAAGTAGTTTCATTATACCAGTCTGTTTTAAGTAGTCTGTTAATACGTTTTAGGAATGAAGTAGCTGGTTCCCTTGAGGTATACCTAGCGGAACTACCTCAAATACATCTAAAGTCATTTATCATAATTTAACTAACACTAATTCTTGTCTTCAATCCATTCTTTTTGAGTTATTTTGTATAGTACGTATTCGGCAAGTGGGTCTGCTACTTCAAAAGCAGGGTGGTGGAAGTCTTTTTTCGTATTCTTCATCTTAAGGCGTTGCATGACTAGTTGTGAACGTTTATTTATCTTTGAAGTGAACGATACTACCTCATTAAGTTCTAGCTCTTCGAAAGCAAATTTTAAAGCAGCATTTGCCGCTTCCGTTGCGTAGCCATAGCCCCAGAACTCTTTATCTAATCTCCAACCTATTTCAATGCAAGGGTTGAATGGGAAATCATATTGCGGTTGATGTAAGCCTACAAATCCTATGAAAGCACCACTATCTTTTAGGCTTACTGCCCAAATTCCCCAGCCTCTTTCTTCTATAAGCGATTGGCATTTTGAGGCCATGGCATCACTTTCTTCTTTTGATAGTAGCTTAGGGAAATACTCCATTACGTCCTTATCCGAATTCATTTTAGAAAATGGCTCTAAGTCCATCTTCTGCCATTGTCTTAAATAAAGGCGGTTTGTTTCTATTTTTTTTGGCATATCTACTCTACGTTCTTCTAGAAGTTATTTATAGGAATAAAGGCTGTTCCCTAGTGAGGACTCTAAACTTGGGCTGTAGAATGATGGTTTCAACGTTTTAAATCGCTGAGATAGCCACAGTGTATTACCATACATACTCTATTCATGATCGGTGCGTGTATAGGGTACCGAATCAGTGAAGGTACCTAATTGGTTCCGAGATTGCAAATTTTTTTGTGTAAACCTTTAAAGGCAGCCTAAAATAGCATCATACTAACTAGTAAACAAATATTCTATATTAATACCCCTCCACCCGATGTCCATATAACATCACAAACTGTCTCATTGCAGGTTTCCAATTTTGAATCGGCATCGTCCATTTTTGCATCGTATTGATCAGCGCCATATAAATTGCCTTAAACACCGCATCATCATTCGGGAAAGTCTTTTTGGTACTTGTGACTTTTCTTAAGCTGGCATTCAATGATTCAATGGTATTGGTGGTATAAATTACTCGTCTAATATCTTTTGGATAATCAAAGAACGTGGTTAAGCGACCCCAGTTCTCCTGCCATGACTTGGAAATCTGTGGATGTTCGCCATCCCATTTTTCGGCAAATGCTAAAAGGTTATCTTCCGCCTCAGCAAGGGTATCAGCCCCATAGATGGTTTTTAAATCTGTGGCGATTTCCTTTCTTTGCTTATAACTGACGTATTTAAGCGAGTTTCTGACTTGATGCACAATACACAGTTGAACCTTAGTTTTAGGAAATACCGTTTCAATCGCTTCAGGAAAGCCTTTTAGCCCATCACAGCAAGCGATAAAAATATCATTCACTCCACGGTTTTTTAATTCGTTCATCACTGAAACCCAGAATTTCGTGCCTGAACGAGGAAATAGCGAAGCATCGCTTCGCCCGAGTGCAAGGCGAGAGCTGTGCTCGAGTGATTCTTGGCAATCCAAAGACCGAGTAATTCCTTACGTCCTTCGGTATTAATGCCTAAAGCCAGATAAACACATTTATTATGGGCAATGCCTTCTTCTCGGTTTTTCACCACCAATCCATCAAGATAGACGACAGGATAGACTGATTCTAATGGACGTTGTTGCCATTGCTTGACTTCATCAAGCACGCTATCGGTGACCGTTGAAATAAAGGTGGAGGAAACGTCAACGCCATAGATTTCTTTTAAATGCGCTTGTATGTCACGGGTGCTCATGCCGCGAGAATACAGGGAGATAACCTTGTCATCAAAGCCGTTTAACGTGCGTTCATGTTTTTTAACAAACTGTGGGTCGAAACTGCCTTCACGGTCTCTGGGAACATCAAGTTCAATGTGACCAAAGTCGGTACGGACGGTTTTTTTAGTGGTGCCGTTACGGGCATTGCCTTTTTTACGAGCGGGTTTGCCCGCAAGCATTGCGGTTTCTTCGCTTATGGTGCTAGGCTGGGTATTTTCGTCTTCATCTGATCGTGGTTCGTCCTCTAGCAAATCATTATTGGGTTCATGATTGATGAAGTCGTCAAGGGTATCTTTCTGAGCTTTGCCTTGATAGTCATGTTTGGCATAGCCAAGATGATGGGTCATTTCGGCTTGTAAGGCTCGTTCAGCAAGTCGTTTGGTGAGTTGTTTTAAGATACCGTTTTCACCTAATATTTGTTCGGGTGTTTGATAATCTTTTAATAGTTCGTCAAGTAAAACTTCTGTTGATTCTTTCATGTAAATGTTCCTGTGTAAATCCTTGTGTTAAAATTGGGTTTACACAAAATATTTTACAGTCTCGGTATAGAATATCGAACTTTCTTACTTTTTAGAGTAACTCAGCTGCTTGTAATGCTATTTCTTTAACATCTAAGCTAAGGGCTAAATCTGCATTGATCAAATCTTCAATATCGAAAAATCTAGCTTCTAGGGCGTCATCACCTGCTAGAGGATCACCAGAAACCCAAATACAAAGTACGGCTACAAGAACAAAATGGTGACGAAGCTTACCACTACTATCAAAGTCAAACGCGTCTACAGCGTTAAATGTCTTAAAGGCTTTTGATACAATGCTTGTCTCTTCATAAAGTTCACGAACGGCAGCATCTTTAACAGTTTCCCCACGTTCAATTTTACCACCGGGGAAACCCCATCGACCTGCATCGGGTGGGTTAGCACGGCGTACTAAAAGCACCTTTCCATCTTTAAAAAGTACTCCAATAGTAGCTACTATTGGACGTAGGCTCTGTGGTTCGTATTGTATTATAGGTTCATTACTTAGTATATTAGACATAAAAACTCAATTGAGAATAGGACATAGAGGATAGCTTAATATTCAAGTCCTCACTAGGGAACCGAACCAAGGAAGGAGCCTGCTTGGTTCGCCATAAATATGCTTAAAAAAATATATCAATGAACCATGTTACCAACCAGCCAAATGAACCGTCCTGGTATTATCGGAGACAGGTTTGCTTGAGTCAGGCAGCATAGCCTGACGGAATTAATGGACAATAGTAGATATTTTCTGCATCAACAGGCGATACATATCCATTGGTAGAATGCAATCGTTCATGGTTGTACCAGTGTACCCAATCAAGGGTTGCTAGCGCAACATCATTTACGCCATCCCATTCCTGTTTCAAATAATCAATCACCTCCGCTTTATACAGCCCATTCACGCTTTCAGCTAGAGCATTGTCATAAGAATCGCCTGTCGTGCCGACTGATGCGGCAAGCCCCGATTGTTTAAGCCGTTCACCGTATTTAATCGATAGATACTGGCTACCTTTATCAGAATGATGAATTACCCCGCTTGGTCTACCTCTAGCGTCTAAGGCTTGATTTAAGGCATCTAAGACCAGCTGAGTGTTCATATGATTAGATACTTTCCAACCCACAATAACTCGCTTGAACACGTCAATGACAAAGGCAGTATAGACCAAGCCTGATTTGGTCTTGATATAGGTAAAATCAGCTACCTGAGGAGCACTGCTCCGCAAGAGTCTTTTCTTGTTCGGGCTATCTGCAGTAAAGTTGCGTTTGACCAAATCGTCGGGACTTTGTTGTCCTGGTCGCTGTTTGGTGGTGATTTTGCCTTTACCCCGCCATACGCCTTGTATGCCTAGCTGTTTCATCAGGCGTTCAACGGTGCAACGACCTAATTTGGGCATACCATCTTGCTTAAGCTTATGCCAGACTTTACGAATGCCATAGCGACAGCCACTGGCTTGCCAAATCTGTTTGATTTGTGCCATGAGGTGTTTGTCGCTTTGTTTGCGATGGCTTTGTTTTTCTGGGTTATCCTGCTCATCTTTGATGCGATAGTAGGTGGATGGGGCAATTGGCAGTATTCTGCAGATTGACTCGACCCCATACTTTTTCCTTTCATCATCAATGAATTTGACCATCACTTGTGTGGGCGGCCGAGCTCCGCCTGGGCTTCAATACCGGCTGCCTTTCGAATAATTTCGTTCGCTTGTTTGAGTTCTCGGTTTTCTCGCTCAAGCTCAGCGATACGAGCCGCTTGGCTCTCAGTGCTTATAGTCACAGGATTTTGCTTAGCTAGGTGCTTTTGATGCCATGAGCGTAGGGTTTCGGGCGTGCAGCCCTTGCGCAGCATGCTGCTCAGGTGCGATGGCTTGGATGGCCGCCCACAGTGAGGGATAATCTTTTTGTGATTCAATCAGTAATTCGACGGCTCTACTCTTAACTTCTGCCCCGTATTATTTGCTTTTCATAAGGGTATTGTCTCAGAGTTTTAGGTCTCCGACAATCCCGGGACGGTTCATTATTTCAGATGTGTTTCTATCTATTATAATTACTATCATTACTAATAAAAATTTAGCTGAATTATAATACGTGCTATACCAAGGTAGCACTTTTGACGCGAAAATTTTCATTTCTTTTGAATTAGTAGTAGCGCTTAACAAAGTCATTTAGGGTTTATTCTTAAGCAGTTCTACTGGCCAATGGAATTTAAATAATTAATCAATTTTTATCACAAAAATATAAGCTTAGAATATTGAAAAATCTAATATTTTTACTAAACTTATTTTTAAATTTCGAAATTAGACTAATAAATCTGGCCCTAATTAATTTAGGATGTTGTAAACTTAGTCGTAATCTTAACTATTGGTAGGTTTCATGAAAAGTAACAATCGATCTAGCTTTGTAACCTTGTTCAAACATTCTAAACCAGTTGAAGGGGTCATTTCAGTTCCTGGTTCAAAATCATTGACAAATAGAGCTCTGATACTGGCATCAGTCGCTAATGGTCAAAGCACTTTATCAAATGTCCTAATAAGTGATGATACAGAAGTAATGATCAATGGGTTAAGACAGATGGGCGTATCTATCTCTTTTGTTGAACCTAATAAAATTCTTGTCAATTCAAATGGTAAATTATCTGAGCCGAAACAACCTATCTTTTTAGGTAATGCTGGAACCGCAACAAGATTTTTGACTGCAATGAGTTGTTTAGTAAAAGGAGAAGTAATTATTGATGGCGATGAGTATATGCGCACTCGCCCAATTCTTCCATTAGTGAATGCTCTTAAAAGTATTGGTATAGATATTCAATCAGATACAGGATGCCCACCTGTAACTATTAAAAGTAAAGGTGTTCTATCTAGTAGTGAGGTTACAATTGACGCAAACTTATCTAGCCAATATGTATCTGCCTTACTTATGCTTTCCCCTTTCAATCTTAAAGAATTTAAAATTATTCTCAAGGATAGTAATATTGGAGGGAAAGGTTATATTGATTTAACATTAAATATTATGAAGGAATTTGGAATAACAATTGAAACAATTGAAAATGGATGGCTAATAAGGAGACAATCCTATAAAGCTACAAATTATTTTATTGAACCAGATTCTTCTTCCGCAACATATATATGGGCTATAGAAAAATTAACAAATGGAAAAATTGATATCGGTTTTGAAGCAAAAAAAATGACCCAACCAGATGCAAAAGTTTATGATTTAATAAATAGCTTTCCAAATTTTCCAGATCTAATTGATGGTTCGCAATTCCAAGATGCTATTCCTACATTGGCTGTGATGGCAGCTTTTAGCAATAAAAAGGTATTATTTACAGGTATTGAGAATTTGCGAGTAAAAGAATGTGATCGAATAAAGGCAATAAAGGAAGGTTTATGCAAAATTCATCCTGAATTAGCAATAGAAATTGGGGACCAACTTTTAGTGAATGGTGAAATTGATATCTATAATATTAAAAATCTTAATGTATTAATTGATAGCTATGATGATCATCGTATTGCAATGTCTTTTTCATTAGCAGGAATACTTATAGATGGTATTTCTATTAGTAACTACAACTGCGTATCAAAAACATATCCTAGTTATTGGAAAAGTCTTCAAAGTTTAGGTATTCAAATGAATTTTACATAAATTCTTTTTAAATATATAATGCGCTATCTACTAACCTTATACAATTAAAGTTATAAGGTTAGAGTTGCATCTATAACTTTAAAAAATTCCAATATCTTTAAAAATTTTGTGAATTGGGTCAGAAAAATTTTTTTTATTAAAATCTTGTCTTACATCTGAACTTAAAATATTGTTACGTATTGTAAAGCCTTTTTCCTTAAATACCATATCGATTCTACTATCTTTATATGCATCTGGATTATAAAGAGAATTAATAGTATTTTCTAAAAACTTAAATAAGTGTTCATGTACTTTCTTTAAGGTACTCCCCAATGTCTAGACCAAATAATCACAAAATTAAGATAGAATTGGGTTGATAAAGCACAGTATTAACCGAACTATTGTTATCTAAATAAACCTGTGCAGGGGTATGGTAATCAAGCGACTGATGCAACCGCTCATAATTATAAAACTCAAAATAGTCTTTCAAACCAACTCTAGCTTGACTGACTGTATCAAACTGGCGTAAATACACGCATTCGTACTTTACTGATCGCCACAGTCTTTCTACAAAGATATTATCCAACGCCCTGCCGCGACCGTCCATGCTTACAGCAATGCCCGAATCAATGAGTGGCGTGGTAAATCTTGGACTGGTAAACTGCGAACCTTGGTCGGTATTAAAAATATCACAGCGTAACCCATTGTGCAGTAATTTACCCACCGTATCAATGCAGAAATCTGCCTCAAGCGTGGTAGATAGCGACCAACCTAAAACATAACGGCTATACCAATCAATCACCGCCATCAAATACACAAAGCCCTTAGACAGGCGGATGTATGTGATATCGGTACTCCATACTTGATTACAGCGGGTGATGGGTACATTTCTAAGCAAATACGGGTAAACTTGATGCTCAGGATTAGGTTTACTTGTGTTAGGATGCTGGTAGATGGCATCGAGTCCCATTTGTCTTAATAGTCGCCTGACTCGCTTTTGCCCCACTGGATGACCCAATTGCTTAAGGTGAGCAGTCTATAATACTCCCCAAAAACTAGACCAAAAAATCATAGCAAATAAGATAGAATAGCCCTTAAGCAAAGAGGTCTATCTAATGACAAAAGTTCGTAAACGTCACAATGCTGAATTTAAAAGCAAAGTTGCTGTTGAAGCCATCAAAGAGCAAAAGACAATCAATGAGCTGACTGCAGAATACGGTGTTCATGCCACCCAAATCAGCAACTGGAAAAAGCAAGCCTTGGCTGTCATACCAAGTGCCTTTAACACCAAACAGCAAGATAACGAACAAGCCCAGCAAGCTATTATTGATGAACTCCATCGGCAGCTTGGGCAAGTCATTAGCGAGAGGGACTGGCTTAAAAAAAAGTCCTCACAGCTCACTTAGAGTCTCGTAAACAACTGCTAGAACCTGACAGCAAGGACTTTAGTACCCGTAAACAATGCGAACTACTCGGTATTAACCGCTCAAGCCTGTACTATCAGCCAAAGCCCATCAGTAAGCTTGATATCACCTTGATGAACTTGCTTGACGAGCAATATACCAAAGCCCCATTTTACGGGGTAAAGCGTATGACTGCTCACCTTAAGCAATTGGGTCATCCAGTGGGGCAAAAGCGAGTCAGGCGACTATTAAGACAAATGGGACTCGATGCCATCTACCAGCATCCTAACACAAGTAAACCTAATCCTGAGCATCAAGTTTACCCGTATTTGCTTAGAAATGTACCCATCACCCGCTGTAATCAAGTATGGAGTACCGATATCACATACATCCGCCTGTCTAAGAACCTGTTCACGATTAAAAAATATGCTAGGATAAGCGACATAATCAATTAATAACCGAATCAATCACCTTGAGAAAAGCCTATCCAAGCGACATTAGCCGAAAACAATTTGAGCACATACTACCGATTTTAGAAAGTGCTCGGAAGAAGACCAAACCAAGAACGGTTGACCTTTACGACGTATTTTGTGGGTTATTGTATGTACTAAGAACAGGTTGCCAATGGCGACAGCTGCCCCATGACTTTCCCAAATGGCGCACCGTCCACTCATACTTTCAGAAATGGAGCGAGCTTGATGAAGAAGGCAACAGCATTCTTGACCAAGCCTTAAAAAAAATTGGTCAAAAAAGCGCGAAAGAAGCACAAACGTAAGGGCAAAACCAGTTTTATCATTATCGATGCTCAAAGCGTTAAGAACACAGATACTGCTAAGTACAAAGGTTATGATGCAGGAAAGAAAGTATCAGGGATTAAGCGCCATATTGCAGTAGACAGCCAAGGCTTGCCCCATGCTATCTGTATTACCACTGCCAATATCACCGACCGTGACGGTGCTACAACGTTACTTCGTCAAAATACCAAACGATTAAGCCGCGTAAAAAATGTGATGGTTGATGGCGGTTATCGAGGTGAGCCATTTGCTAATAGTGTTAAATCTATTTTAGGCGAAACCGTTACCACAGAAATTGCCAAAATAGATGAACTGCATATGTTTAAAGTCATACCAAAGCGATGGGTTGTAGAACGTTCGTTTGCTTGGCTTGAGAAAAATAGACGTCTATGGAAAAACTGTGAGCGTCTTTTAAATTCGAGCCTTCAATTTACCAATCTTGCTTTCATTGCTTTGTTATTGAAAAGATTGTGAACAGGTTCTAAGATTCAAATAAAAAAGGCGCGGTTATTTGGCTTTTTTAGGAAGTAAATGGGATCACCTAAAACTCGGCCTATTCTATATGCTAAGGAGTTTTAGCGATTATTTCACCATTAAAAATTTTCGTGTTTACGGTGCGTTAATTAAGCGAGAAAGATCAAGTGTTCAGAATATTAATATTTCATTTCTAAACCGGCTATTCATAAGTCCATAAATAAAAATAAAAGTAAGAATTATCCAGCTAATCAGTGCAAAAAACCTAATCTGCTCACTTGACCAATCAAAGGCAAACCAACCTATTATAAAAAATGATTTCCAGCCTTCAATTTTTTTTGCTCCCCCCCCCAAGAGATAATCCATTTATAAAAAAGACTGAGCAATAGATATAAAATAAACCAACTTAGCAAAATTCGATTCCTAATGAAAAATTATAAAAAATTTGTTTAAAGAATATTTCAAAGTAACCGCAGATTAATCCTAGCGTTGCGCTAATTTATCATCTCCAAATGATCTATGAAATTCCTCAATAGGCTTTATGGTTCAAACTTTATACCAACCTGTAGTATCACGTTTGTTCCCTTAACGACACCCTAACACCACATTGATTAATTTCTCAAAACTAACCGATAGCTGGACTTCATATAAATTCTCATTTTCTAGCTTATCAAATAGCGCTACCACGAAAACCGCTTGCCCTGATGGTAAAATATCTACTCGCCATTTAAAGCACTTTGATTCAGGATTTTTACCAGAATACGTGGTACCAATATCAAGCGCGAACGAACACTTGGTTTTAAACCCAGCATTTTGCATCGTAGTAATAAATGCTTGAGCATCTGCTGCACTATGAACATTGATAAGCTTGGCTATCTGACCGATCTGTTGGATGATTCCATCAAACTCTACCTCATCAAAGGTGAATATACAACTCCAGACTGCTTTTGATAGGATTTGCTCAAAGGTGTAAACTGGCACTAAATCCGTAATTAATGGCGTAGTATAAAAAGGTGTTTGCACCCCACCAATCTTATCAAAAATCTGTGCAATCCGTTCAGGGGTATAACTGCGGATTTGACTGGCAATCAAGTTGCCGTCATCGTCTGAAAGCTCATCAACATTACGCGCAGCAATTAACACAAAGTGCTGTTTGGTAACAAGAGACTCTAATAAACGTGCTTCACTAAACGGTGTCAATTTAACAATCATATCCTGAGTCTTGCTATCTAATGTAGTGATTGTTTGTTCTTGTGCTGAATTCATAGATTGAGATCCTATCAAATTTTTAACGGCAATTTATTATCCGATGAATTAAGCGATACACCAAGACAGTCATTCATACTATACGACATTTTGTGTCGCTTTACTTTAAATGGTATTTAATCTTAGCGAGTGTTTCGCTTAGCTTAGTTTGCATGTAGGTTGTTTAGGGTGGTGTTGAAACCGATTTACTAAATAGCGAATGACAAAGTATTTATTACAATAATGCTTGTGATTAAAGGATCGTCGCAGTTGTAGCGCTTACAATGATTTAAAAACTGTGCATTACAAAGACATTTTGAGCAATTGACAATTAAAACAGCGTCAGCGCCATACGCGTGATTAATAGCATTAAAAGCATTAAAAAAAACCATCGGATAAATCCATTGCCATATCTAAGTGCCAAATAAACCCCAACGATAGACCCGCTTACATTGCATAGCGCCACTAACCAACCGATATGCCATAAAACATGTCCTGACGGGATAAAAAATAGCAAGGCTGAGGTAAACGTCGCTAAATTTACTACCTTTGTATAAGCAGAGGCTTGCACAAAATTAAATCCAAAGACTTTGACAAACATAAATAGCAACAAACTGCCGCTACCCGCCCCAAAAATACCATCGTAAAAACCAATTAATCCGCCAAATAAAATGCCCAATACAATTTGCTTTAAGCCCCATGACACTTTAGTCTGCTCGGCGCCTAACGTCTTATTCATAAACGTATAAATCGCCATAACGATCAATAGCACAAACACCCCATAGCGCAGGAGGGTCTGTGGCACCTGATCGATTATGCAAGCCCCTAAAAATGCAAAAACAAAAGCTGACAGTAGCGTAGGGAGTAAAAGTTGCCACTTAAACGCAATATTAGGGATATATCTACCAATGGCACTGGCAGTACCGGCCCAAACGGCTAATTTATTAGTGCCTAAAATGGTGGCAATGCTTTGATGGGGTAGGGCATTTAATAATGCAGGAATTTGAACGAGACCACCGCCACCGACACTGGCATCAATAAGGCCTGCACAAAAAGCAAAGCCGCCTAGCACTACCATGGTTGTATCTATCATTTCCATTACCCATTTTTATTAAAACCACAAACAATACCTGCTATCAGGCTTAGCGCCTAAATTACGGTAATTGAATGATGAATACAAATGACTTATATTGAGTTGGTCATTCAGTAAAAGTGAATAGATCGATGGAATTATCACAGCTAAAAATGTTTAAAGCAGTGGCACAAACAGGCAGTATTGTAAAAGCCTCTGAGCGGTTACATTGCGTGCCTTCAAACATCACGACGCGTCTTAAACAGCTTGAGGATGAGCTTGGTACCCAATTATTTATTCGCCATGGTAGGGGGTTAGTCATTAGCCCAGATGGCATTACCTTTTTAAGCTACGTTGATCAGATTCTAGGCTTGTGTGACGAAGCGTGTCATGCGCTTGGCCCTACCGCTAGTCCTACCGGGACATTAAAAATTGGTGCGATAGAATCGTTTGCAACGGCGAGACTGCCAAAGCTATTAGCTGACTACCATGATCGTTACCCATCCGTCGATATTGAGTTTAGTACAGGTACTTGGCAAATGCTGATCAAAGCGGTGAGTGATTTACAGTTAGATGGCGCCATCATCGCGGTTAAGCCTGATCAACCTGATATTAATTTTTTAGAGATTTATCAAGAAGCCTTGGTGGTGGTTGCCCATGCGTCGTTGGGTAGGGTGGGCTGTGCTCATGATTTACGACATCAACAAATCTTTATGTGGCCGGTAGGTTGCCCTTATCGTGCTGCTTTAACGCATTGGCTCAGCTTACATCAAGTTGAGGTACAAATAACTAGCATTGCTAGCTACGCGACGATTTTAGCCTGTGTGAGTGCGGGTGCTGGTATTACTTTATTACCAAAAGCTGTATACGAGCAGTTTAGCGGGATAGGAAACTTACAATGTTATTGTTTTAACGATTTATTGCCTATTCATAGTTATTTTATTTGGAATCATCGCATACGACATCATCCAGCAAGGCAAGCTTGGATTGATTTGTTAAAAGCATCTACTAACCATGGGCGGTAGCTTGATTATTAACTTAAATAAATCACTGCTTGGCAAAGTTGTTTGCCGCTACGTTGCCACACCTAGATTAGGTCAGCGCTAGCGCATTTTAGGTGTTAAGCTTGGATTAACCACAGGGGGTAGTTAGATCGTATTTATGTTTATACCATATTCACAACTGCTGTCTCAGCCATGCTAAAAATGCCATTTTTTGTGCATCTTGTTCAAAAGGTGTATCAGATAACAAATAATACGCTGACCCGTCTAAGATAGGCGGCGTAGTACTAATTAGCAGTCCTGCCTGTAATTCTTTTTCCACCATCATCGCTGAGACCCAAGCTGTACCCAGCCCTGCGAGTGCTGCTTCAATACACAAATAAAAATGCTCTAAATAGCGTTTCTCATAACTTGCCACATCGCCTAATGATGCTTGAGCGATAAATCGCTCTAACTGCGGTCTCGAAGAGGATAGAAATAGGGTAGGCGTTGGGAGTAGATTGGGATTGAATACGGCCACCATCTGCTCATCAACAAGTTTTTGGGCATAAATATGCTCGCCCCAATCAAAATCATTACGGCGTATCGCCACATCAATGCCTTTTTGCTTAAAATCCACAGCGCCCCCTGCCGTGAGTAGCACAATCTCAAATCCAAATTCACTGGCATTGAAATTTGCCAGTTTTGGAATCAGCCATTTCATTGATAACGTTGGCTCACAGGATACGACCAATTGTGTTTTCTTCATGGGCTGCTGTAAATCAATCAAACAGGCATCTAACTGCTTAAACACGTTTTCACAGCAAGCGTATAAGGTTTTACCTGACTCAGTCAGCTTTAAGCTTTTATTTACTCTATCAAACAGTTGAATATTTAACAATTGCTCTAAATTCTTGATCTGTTTACTGACCGCACTTTGGGTAACATGTAGCTTATCAGCCGCGACCGTTACGCTACCAAAATACGCCACATAATAAAAAAACTTTAACGCGTTAAGAGAGATGCGTTCAACCATGCTAAAAACTCATCAATTGTCATGCCAATAAGTCGATTTTAGGCGAATTAGGCTTATGTCACAATGCTTGTACTAAAAGTAACCAGTTAAATGATTAACGAAAATTCATGTAAATATCAAAAGCGAGTGTTCTATGGCAGAGTTTTTAGCAGTTGCCCTTATTACTATTTTGGCCGTGATCAGTCCTGGGGCAGATTTTGCGATTGTGACGAAAAATAGTTATTTATATGGCCGACAGACCGGGTTATTGACCGCAATCGGTATTGCGTTAGGGGTACTGGTGCATGTCAGTTATACCTTAGTGGGTGTTGCTGTAGTATTAAAGTTTGCCCCCAATCTTTTAACCTACATTAAGTATTTAGGGGCGTTTTATCTTATTTATATTGGCTATAAAACCTTTACTCAATTACCTGTGGCAGATACTAATCGTTCAAATCCGCTAAGCAAACGCCAAGCCTTGCAGTATGGCTTTTTCACCAATGCGTTAAATCCCAAAACGACGTTGTTTGTGGTCAGCACTTATACACAGATTGTGAGTAGTTTAACGCCCAAGGCAGTTTTAATTGGTTATGGCTTGTTTATGTCATTGGCGCATTTTGTGTGGTTTGCGATGGTTGTGTTGGTATTTTCTCAGCAGCAATTGCGTCAACAGATGCTGCAACGACAAGTAGTTATCAATCGGGTGATTGGGTTGATACTGGTAATGCTAGGTATATTTTTATTGCTAGCCCATGTGTAAGATTTAACAATCGGCTTTTTGGCACATTATTTAATCTTTATAAAACACCAATTATGAAATTATTTGTTCATATTCTACAGATTTCTAAAAAGCTGTCGTCTATAAAACCACCGTTTTTAGACTTACTAGTAATAAAATGTTCAACAAAATTCCTTAGCGTGCTATTCTTGCCGAATTCTGTGCTGACTTCAATATGATCGAAAATTTGACTCAACAGGTTTTTATCAAATTTTTTCTGAATCAATGCGTTGGTTATTATTTTCAGTTATTCCATGAATTTTAACAAAGAAAGCCTATCTGATATTGCCTTTTATCAATGAAACTGCTGCAACACATTACCTTAGCTAAAGCATCCTATGGCCTTATCCTGCTCACGGTGATATTCGCCTTATCATCTATTGCGTTATCTGTAGTGACGCCAGTTTTACTTAAGCAGCTTGTCGATAGTTTACCTACGCACACACAAGTGCCTTGGCTAGCTATTATTTTACTGGCTAGTGCTTTTATTTTTTCACAAATCTTCGCTGAATTACGTTGGTGGGCGTATTCGAATGCTGATGAAAACAACTTTACTCAGCATATTGAAAAAATCCTGTCTGAATCTAACGACATGAGCGCCATACGCGCCCATAAATCGGCACTCGGTAATCGGCTATTTATCTCAACTACATTATTTACATTTACCCCAATTGTAGTCGAGGTAATACTTGGCAGTATATTAGTATTCAATTTGATGCCACCGTCTTATGCGCTTATTTATCTATCAGCCGCCTTGCTACAGCTAAGTGTTGGCGTACTCTTCACTTATAGACTTAATCCCATTTTTACTAATACTCGTGAACTAGAAGTCGCATACTTTCAAGCCTTAAGTAACGATGATAGAGAAATAAATAGGTTGAAACTGCCCATTCAAGCGTGGTACCAAGGTATTAAGCGTATTAATATGATGAGAACGATGGTTAAGACGACAAGCTTGATTTGGCCCACTATCGGCTTAATCATCATTAATATACTGGCTACTAAAGATTTTCAGCTAAAGCAAATGTCATTGGGAGATATTTTAGCGATTAATACCTATTTGCTGCAATCAAGCACGAAGATTGATATGGTTTCAAATTCATTACGGGATGCTATCATGGCAAGAAATGATATCTTTGCAGCGTTTAAAGAGGAGAAAACTTAATGGTTACTTTTTGGTGAAACTAAGAGGACTAATCTTGTTACCTGTTGAAATTACACAAGCTGTTCGCTATCTATCAAAAAAATACCCAATGGCAACGGTATTGCTATATGGTTCTTATGCCGTTAACCTGCACACGGCTAATAGCGATATTGACTTGATCGTCTTTACCAATATTAGCAAAGCCATCCATGAGACCACTGAATTTAACCTTCACCTGCTTGATGCCTGGGTCTACGATAAAGACAGTATAAACAGTATTGACAACTATTTACACATTTACCCATTTATTACATTACGTGATGATTTTTCGATCGCTCGTGAACTTGAGCAAAGGATTGTAGAACATCGTCGCCTTATTGCTGTAAAGCCTACAGATTATGAGAAAACACAGTTGATGCTTTGGCTCAATAAAATGCTACAACGTGCAAGAGAAGACGACATTATTGGTCAGTATCGCTATAACACGCTTCTTAATGACTTACCTGAGCTATACTGTCGTTTCAAAGGTTTATATTATGATGGTCCTATAAAGACTATAAGAATCATGCAAGGAAACGATCCTTCATTATTTGACATCTATAGTCAACTATTACTTACACCAAAAAACTGCCAATTACTTAGTAGCTTATATGCTAAATTGAGTACTTAAAATAGACAAACTAAATAAACTTGTTAATCGGTCAATTATTCATACATCGCCGCTTGTGTTAACCACAACTCTTTGAAGACACCTGTTTCTTGTTTTAAAATCGTAGGATCACCGTCCTGTACCAAGGAGCCTTGATCAATGACTAACACTCTATCAACACTATTAATTGAGCCTAATCGATGGGTGATCATAAAACTTAGTTTGCCCGTAGAAAGCTGTCTAAATGCATCATACAGCTTAATTTCTGTTTTAGGGTCAATAGCGGATGTGGGTTCATCGAGAATAATTAAAGAACTAGTAGCATTCATACAGCGTAGAATAGCTAATTTTTGCCACTGCCCACCTGAAAGCTCAACACCATCAAATGCTCTACCAATTAAAGTATCCAATGAGGCAGTGGGTAACAGCCCTAATTCTTGCTTAACTGCTTGCTGATTGGGTGCGGGCTGATGGTTTAACATAATATTTTCATTAATGGTCATAGTAAATTTTGCAAAATCTTGGAATACCGCACCCATGCAGGCTCTAAGTTCACTAATTTTATAAGCTTTAATGTTCTCACCATTGATTAAAATTTGCCCTTCACTGACATCCCAAAATCGGCAAATCAAACTCACCAACGTGGATTTTCCCGCCCCATTGTGTCCGACAATCGCAATCGATTCCCCTTTCCTTGCCGAAAAGCTGATATTTTTTAAAATGGGTTTATCAGTATTAGGGTAGGTAAAGCCAACATGAATGAATTCAATACGCTCAATACGTTGAATTGATAAGTTGCCATCTATGATATTCTCCTCATAAGCTAAAAACGCAAAGTACTTCTCAAAATAATCCAAAATTTCATAGGTTAGTGAACTGGTCTGGATAACAGATTCTAGGCGATTATTGAGCATCATAATTGATTGTAGCAGTACAACTGCAGAGGATAAGGTAATGGCAGCAACAGCTGCTTGTTGATATAACGCAAATAGCACCAAACTTAGTACAACTACCGCTATGATCTGAAAAGGTATGGGTTTGGTAAAGATTTTAAATTGTGCCTGTTGTAACTCGCTATAAACCTGTTTGAATGCTTGTTGATATTTATCCACGATTAATGGATTAGCATTAAATAAGTGACTGTCTTTTTGGGTCTCTCGTGAAAAAGCTAATGAAGCGAAATAATCCATTAGCCGACTTTGCTTTCCCGAGCTTATTAAGGCACGCCAACTAAATGACATAACTTGAAAATTAGCATAGGCCAACGGCGTGGCGGCCAGCAATATGGCAAAGGGAATCCACCATTTGATTGAAAACAACATAGCAAATAACGCAGCAACAGTAACGGTTTCTCTGGTCAAATTCACTAGATTTACCATGAAATTGGTCGGTCTGAATTTTGATTGGCTCTTTAAGACAGCGATATCGTCTTGGATATTGGTATCATCATATACCTGTAGCCCGTTGAAGGAAGCATTCTTAGCCATTAATTTATTGATCACGCTATTGGTCACTAATTGGTTGATATGAGTTTGCAAATAATTAACCAATGGCTCGAGCAAGCTAGGCAGCAGCATACTCACGCCCCAAATGCCTAAGGTTGTTAAAATGGCATGTTGCGCTTGTGAATGATTAAAAAGAGCTATCATTTGTCCTGTTGCGTAGACATTAACAGCGGGCATAAGACCTGTGACAAGTAAGCAGATTGCCATGGCAGTATGGTAACGAGGACAGGCAAAGAATACTTCACGTAAGGCAGCAGCGAAGATGCTAAATTTTTGGCGCATGGCTATGATTCTAATAGATTAAATCTGGTTTATTTTTTTCAATGATCTATTATACTAAACATAAGTTGTGCATACTATTTAAAATCATTTTTTATAAGCAGGTATGTAACCAAAAATACTTAGAACAGCTTCTCATCTGGTCGCAAAGAGGGCAACACATGCTGGCTAACTTTGATGACAATGCAATGGTTGTTTATCAAGCTTATTGATCTACTACCGATTATGCGTTAAAACACTAACAGTTTGGGCGTGATTTTAAATTTAGTCGCATGAGCTAGATAAATCCCAATTTTCTTTAGATGATGTATCGCTATGGCTGGGCAACTAAAGAAGGACAGGAGCGAGTATTGGGTGTTTGAATTAAAAAAACTCTATCTAATAAGTTATTGGCGTTTACAGTGGTATCGAGTTTTGAGAAAAGTCGTTATTCAAGCCGTTAGTAATGGCAGCAGGCTGTTAGTCTTTCGTGTTTATTAGATTGTAAATACAGTCAAACACTCGAAACCTTGCCCTTTGTATTATAAGTCAGACTTTTAAAAGTAGTAATTACAATTAATAGCTATACTAATATGATATCTAAAAATAAATTCTTGAAAGCTGCGATAGTTTTGGTACTTGTACAGCAAATTTTATTGGCTATTTCTACGTATCTAGTTGCGCTCGCGGGAAAGTCGCTTGGAAACGGTAAAGCTGCTGACACTCTACTATATATAATGTGGTTTTTTATAATTGCTCTACTAGCTTATATTAGTAGCTCCTTTAATAATTTTTTAGTTTTAAAACTAAAAAATTCATTATGGAAAGATTACATACAACTGTTTTTTAAAAAACATTGTCTTACTCAAGATTTCAATACGATTGAGAATAAAAATCAGACGACAGCTTGGCTCAGTGGGGAAGCCAACTTAACTATTGAGGAAATTTCATATTTTATTATAGATACCGTTTCCATGTATTTAAACGTAGTTTTCACGTTTGCGATATTTTTATTCACACTAGGTCGTATTTATTCAGCAATTATTGCTATTTCTTTAGTTAGTTCTTTAATTCTTGTATCGCTTTTGAATAACAAGATAGAGCAATTAGCCAGTAAAAGCCAGACTGAAAGGTTAAGTATAAATACGTATCTACCTACTCATTGGGACTATTTACTTAACAGTAGTACTAAATTTTTAAACAATTCTCAAAAAGAGTTAAATTCAAGATTACAGAGTTTATTTGTTACTTTAGAGAAATATACGCTTTGGGAGCAATTACTTGCTACCATACCAATAATAATAAGTGTGCCTTTGCTAGTGTTTTATATTTTTTCCAGTCAATCAACACAGAATCTTGCTAAATTAGGAGTGCTTTTAGCTGTATTACCTAGAACGTTACAATTGTTAGGCAATGTTCATGAATTAAGTATCAGTAATAGCAGACTAATATTTATTCGTTCAAAATATAAAAGGTTATTAAGTTTTTCTTTGATTGAAAATAAACCTGAAAGTAATATAACTGCTGAGAAGATACAAATATTTGATGGTATAACAAGAAGATATATTAGCACTCATGAGTTACAGGAAATAGTTAAACACAAAAGATTCTATGGTAGGGTGCTGATAACTGGGGACAATGGCTCAGGTAAGTCATCATTAATAAAGACATTAAAATCTTTAGAAAAAAATTCAGTTATCATTTCGCCTGAGTCTGAATTTAATTTCCAGCAGATCAAAGCGTCTACTGGGCAAAGGCAATTGGAAAAGATAAATTTCTTTTTACAAGAGGACTTTAATGTAATTTTTTTAGATGAATGGACAGCAAATTTGGACACTGCTAATATTAATATGATAAATAACTTATTAAATGAAGCTGCAACAAGAATGCTAATTATTGAAGTGGTACATAAAAATCAATAAAATCACTTGTTATTGTTGAAAATTTGAACCACTGATTCAGTCAGTGGTTTTATCATATTTGACTTTCAATAATAACCAGTATTATTTATTTCAATGAAATCCTATGAATAAAATTTCCAGTACACGTTTGCTTTTTGGATATTCTCTTAATCATAAAACATTCAAAAAAATATTTTGCATAATTTATTTGCTTTTTTTGGTTCCTAGAAATATGGATAGTGAATAAGATGTTGACCTTCTCCCACATGTATAGTAAACATTACTGAAACTGACGGATTAAACTCTGCTCTAATCAATATGTTGTTTACCAAGGCTCATCATTATGGAGGGGCTAAAAAGGTGTTTAGGTTGGACCTATGAAACGGAATACGCCGATACCGTGAGGACAATATCCCTGCTCCCCAGTATCTCGGCATTACAGCTAGAGACTTGGCTGTACTTGAAAAGATAGTGGTGGATTATTGGAAGCAATAGCTTGAAAATATATAAATAGGTCTCAATCTTAAAAAAAGGCAATTTTGCTTAATTAACAGAGGATTAAAAATGAGAGTTGATAAAATGTGGAAAATGGCAGGAAACCTTGACCGTATTCAAGAATTAAAAGATGCAGGTTTTGGTTATAATGGTATTGCAGGAATTTTTACCGATGAAGGAATTCCATTAACAAGTGAAGTAGTTAAATCACTTCATGAAAATGCTCCTTTATTACAAGATAAAGGGCTTGACAAAAAAGTGGTGAAAAAATTGATTAAACAGAAAAATTCTAATCCTAATCTTATTGAGCCAGTAGTAATAGCATAATTAATTACTTGGTGTTAAAAATTAATTACTTGGTGTTAAAACCGCTTAAAATTTAATTTTAAGCGGTTTTAACACCACAAGGTGCATCGATAGCAAAATTACCTTACAAAGCGTTTAGAAACGTTTTTAAAGGCTATTTCGACAAGAAATTAAATAAGTTAAAACATTGGGTTTTTTGATAAGGCATTAAAAGTATCCACTAGTGTATCGATTTTAGTTGTATGATGCAAATTTCAGCCTTGAATCGATTTACGATTGAATTTGGCGATAGAGTTGAACCTTATCTTTAACTCAAGTGGCAGTTACACAGATTCCGAAAAGGTCTCCAATTTTGTAATAAAGAACTCGCTTTTACTCAAATTTAACTTTTTACTATCATAAGCATGTTATTCGAAGAGTCTACCTTTAGACGCTTTAATTTATGACGCGTTAAATAGGTTCTGTTGAACATTCAAAGCTTCAGCCAATGATAAACAAAGGCTAGAGCGACCAAATTCTCATAATTACGTTTAAGCTTCTCATACCTTGTCGCAATACTCCGATAATGCTTAATACGGCAGAAAGCATTTTCAACCAAATGACGAGACTTGTATAAATGCCAATCCATATGTTCATTTGATAGTTTAGTGTTCCGCTTTCTTGGAATATTAGCTATGGTTTTGTAACTCTCCCCTAAAATAAAACAGCTCAAACGTAGAATTTCTTATAAACTGACGATAAGGCGTTTTAGCATGAGCAAACGAATGACAGAAAGCCAGATCGTAGCGATCTTAAAAGA
>NZ_DAMCJP010000016.1:0-38597 GCF_032097965.1 Moraxella sp. CTOTU49803
AATGCCAGTAAGAACATTCTTGCGGTCGGGCTTGACCGTCTGGGAGCAGGAATCCCCTCACTTTAGGGAGGGGAGGAAGTCAATACCAATAATTAAAGTGGGTTTGTGAAACCAATTCATTTGATTACCAAAAGTTTTAGCTGTCACTGTCTGATTTCCCCATGCCCAAACACAATCCATTTTTGCGATGTTAAACCTTCAAGACCCACAGGGCCGCGCGCATGGATTTTATCGGTAGAGATACCAATCTCTGCACCCAAACCATATTCAAATCCATCGGCAAAGCGGGTTGATGCATTGACCATCACGCTACTAGAATCAACTTCACGCATGAATGTTAACGATTTTGAGTAGTTTTCGGTGATAATCGCATCGGTATGGTGTGAGCCATGGGTATTGATATGGGCAATGGCTTCGTCGATATCGGCGACTACTTTAATCGCCAAAATTGGCGCCAAATATTCGGTATCCCAATCTGCTTCACTCGCCGCTGACAGATGAGCGGTTAATTCAGCGGTATCGCTCAAGATGGCTAAGGTTTTTGGACAGCCGCGTAATTGCATGGCACTGTCTGCAGCGACAATGGCGCTGGCGATTGGCGGCAAGGCTTGCGCAGCGATTTGGCTATCAATCAGCAGCGTTTCCATAGTATTACAAGTGCCGTAGCGGTGAGTTTTGGCATTGACGCAAATAGCGGTTGCCATAGTCAAGTTTGCATCGCGATCGACAAAGGTATGGCAGTTACCATCTAGATGCTTGATGACAGGGACGCGCGCTTCATTACTGATACGCTCAATTAGGCTTTTACCACCTCGCGGCACAATCACATCGACATAGCGATTCATGGTGATGAGTTCCCCCACTGCCGCGCGGTCGGTGGTTTCGACCACTTGCACTGCGGCCTCTGGCAAACCAACTGCTTGTAAACCTTGTTTGACACACGCAGCCAATGCTTGGTTAGAATAAAACGCTTCTGACCCCCCACGTAGGATAATCGCATTGCCAGATTTTAATGCCAAAGATGCAGCTTCAATGGTCACATTGGGGCGAGATTCATAAATCATCCCGACCACACCCAGCGGCACGCGCATTTTACCTAGCTGAATACCCGATGGACGAAAGGTCATATCAGTGACCTCGCCAATTGGGTCAGGTAACATGGCGACATCTTTTAGCCCTTGTAACATGCCTTCAAAACGCGCATCGGTGAGCGCCAATCGGTCAAGTAGTGCGTCATCCAGTCCTTTTTGTTGACCGTTTTGCATATCGGTGGCATTGGCCGCCAACACCTGTGATTTGGCTTGTTGCAGGGCGTCATAGATAGCGAGTAGGGCGCTATTTTTGAGCGCGGTGTCTGCTTTTGCCAAAATTGCTGAAGCAGCGCGCGCTTGCCGTCCCACGGTTTGCATATAATGTTTGGTATCAGTCATGGTTTGCATAGTCAGTCCCTAATATAATCATCGCTTCATCATAACAACTTCAATCCAAAAATGGAATTTAGAAAGTTTTGACAGACAAAAATTAATGGTTATGACTCAATCTAAAAACCAGTGCTAAAGACCGGCGCCATGAAATAAAGTTAAATGAGAGAAAAAGTTGCGTTTTAGTAGCGTTTTAAGCGAAAATAGACAGTTTTTTTTCACCTATCGTCAAATTTTGGATTGAATATCATGTCAGATGCTATGCCAAACTTACAGCGTCCTGTAGCCTTGCAACTTAACAATATCCACAAGAACTTTGGATCGCTTGAGGTACTAAAAGGTATATCGTTGACCGCTTATGATGGCGATGTCATCTCAATTTTGGGCTCGAGCGGTTCGGGTAAATCCACCTTGCTACGCTGTATAAATTTGCTTGAAAACCCCTCGCAAGGGGAGGTTTTCCTGGGCAGTGAAGCATTGGTACTAAAACCGAATAAATCAGGGGATTTGGTTGCCGCCAATCAGCGTCAGCTTGAGCAGTTTCGCTCAAAAATGGGCTTTGTGTTCCAAAACTTTAACCTATGGCCACACCGGACTATTTTGCAAAACATCATTGAGGGGCCGACCCAAGTCCTAAAAATCGCCAAAGACCAAGCCATCAGTGAAGCTGAAGTGCTACTAAAACGCGTAGGACTACTGGACAAAAAAGACGCTTACCCAGAAAACTTATCGGGTGGGCAACGCCAGCGTATCGCCATCGCTCGTGCGCTAGCGATGAAGCCCCAAGTATTGCTATTTGATGAGCCAACCTCTGCCCTCGACCCAGAATTGGTCAATGAAGTATTAGCGGTGATGAAATCGCTTGCTGAAGAAGGTCGCACCATGCTGATTGTCACCCATGAAATGCGTTTTGCGCGCGATGTATCAAGCCAAGTGGTGTTCTTGCATGAGGGACGTATCGAAGAAATAGGCACACCCGAGCAGGTGTTTGACAATCCGAAATCAGCGCGGGTGAAAGACTTTATGGCAAGCCATCAAAAATAATCCAATCAGCCTATCAGCCGTCAATCGCAATGCGATTGGCGGTTTTGTAGTTTTAGGCATCAGAAAAAATTTATTTGATTTAATTGTTGCTGCAAACGTTTTTCACTTGCAAAAATGTTAATTTATGTTAATTTTAACTAAATTGTAAACTCGCATTTATTTTAGTCGCATTGATTTTAAATATTGAAATCGCTGAAAGCGAAACCTGATATTAAATCGCTTTTTACTCAAAAATTTCATTTGTAAGGAACATCCATGCAATCAACCTTGAATTCAACCTACTCAAAACTCGCCTTGGCAACGGTATGCGCAGTTAGCATGGGATTAACCGCCTGTCAAAAACCTGCTGAAAAAACAGAAGGTGCAGCCGCCAGCCAACCCGCTGCCAGTGCCAGCACAGGCAAAAAAATTCGTATTGCCACTGAAGGCGCCTACAAACCATTTAACTACACCAATGCCGATGGCACATTAGGCGGTTATGACGTGGATGTTGCCAAAGCCGTGTGTGCTCAAGCGAAACTCGACTGCGAAATCGTGGCGCAAGATTGGGACGGTATCTTGCCAGGCTTGATGGCGAGAAAATACGACGCGGTTGCCGCGGGTATGTCAATTACCCCAGAGCGTTCAGCGCAAGTGGATTTCACCACGCCTTATTTTAAAAACACCATGGTTTGGGTCGCTGCCAAAGATGGCAAATTCAACCCACAAGCGATTTCAGGGTTAAAAATTGGCGGTCAACGCTCAACCACCATGGCACAGTACCTTCAAGATAAACTGAGCAAAACCAACGAAATCAAATTGTATGACAACTATGACAACGCGTATATTGACCTAAAATCAGGTCGTATCGATTCAGTGCTCTCTGAAAAAGTAACCGCAAGCGAATGGCTAAAACAAAACAGCAACTACCAAATCGTCGGCAGTGAGATGGATAATGGTGACAACATCGCAATGGCCATTCGTAAAGGCGATCCACTAAAAGCAGAATTTGACAAAGCCTTAGATGCACTACAAAGCAATGGCGAGTTGGCAAAATTGCAAAAGCAACATTTTGGTAATTAATTGACGTTGTATTGAGCGATTTAAGATTTACACAATAGATGTGGGTGACCCTCAAATTTTGACAAAAAGGTGTTGTTATGAAACAGTTATCGGTTTTGGGTGTATCGTCGTTAGCCATTTTGATGGGGGTAACCGCCTGTCAAAAACCTGCTGAAAAACCGGCAGACACGGCAGCAGCAAGTAACGCTACCACAGCAGCAAGCGCAGATATGCCACAGATTCGTATCGCTACCGAATCAAGCTTTGTTCCCTTTAGTTATAAAGATGCCAATGGCAAATTAATTGGTTTTGAGATTGATTTGGCAGATGCGCTATGTAGTGAAGCCAAACTGAAATGTGAAGTGATTTCCCAAGATTGGGATGGTCTGATTCCAGGACTACAAGCACAAAAATACAATGCCATCATGGCAGGGATGTCAGACACCGCAGAGCGTCGCCAAGTCGTGGCATTTAGCGACCCATACTTTACCAATAACCTCGTTGTGATTGGCAAAAAAGGGGTAGACAAAGGTGCTGATGACCTAGCGGGCAAATCCGTGGGTGCGCAGCGTTCAACAACTGCCGCTGAGTACTTAGCCAAAAACTTCCCAAAAGCCACCCCAAAACTGTATGACACCCAAGATAATGCCTATCTTGACCTAGAATCGGGTCGTACAGATTTGATGATTTCTGACAGTGCCCCAGCCTTATCATGGTTAAAAACCGCCAAAGGTCAAGGCTTTGAAGTCAAAGGTCAACCGATCAATATTGATGACAAAATTGCCATTGCCCTTCGTCAAAATGATCCATTGATTGGCAAATTCAACACCGCACTGGCGGCGTTAAAAGCCAATGGTACTTACGATAAAATCAGCCAAAAATATTTTGCAGATTTGCCGAAATAAGCCGTTAAATAACTGATTAAGTGTTCGTTTTCTTACAACTCACAAGCAAAAATTGTCATGTGTTAGACGTTAAAAATTAGGAGTATCAGGTGAAAGCAAATATTTCATTATTGGGTAGCTTGGCATTGGCAGGTCTAGCGCTGGTGGGCTGTCAAAAACCTGCGGAGAAAACTGCCGCAGCGACGGCGGGTAGTACAGCCGATTCTACAGCGGTGACTACCATCACTGAGACATCGGACAGTATGGCTGGCAAAACCATTCGAATCGCCACTGAAGGGACTTATAAACCCTTTAGCATCACCAAAGCGGATGGCAGTTTGACAGGTTTTGATGTCGATTTTATGCAGGCCTTATGTGCACAAATGAAAGCCAACTGTGAAATTAATCCACAAGATTGGGATGGTTTATTGCCAGGCTTGATGGCAAAAAAATATGACGTGGTAATTGATGCCATGTCTATCACCCCAGAGCGTCAGGCGCAGGTCGATTTTACCGACCCCTATTTTACCAATACGTTGGTGTTTTTAACCAAACAAGGTAGCCCCATCAATCCGGATGACCCTGCCCAAATTGACAGCCATAAAGTTGCGGCGCAGCGTTCAACGCTATCAACCCAGTGGATGGAAAAAAATCACCCAAAAGCCAAGCTAAACCTGTATGAAGGGTTGGATAATGCGTTTATGGACTTGGCAGCAGGGCGCTCAGATATGATGATTTCGGATAAAGCCCCGGCCGCTTATTGGCTGACCACGCCAGAAGGTAAAGGGTTTGAAATCAAAGGTAAAGAGATTGATGTTAATGACAAAATGGGTATCATCGTCCGTAAAGGCGACCCACTGCGTTTAGAATTTAACAAAGCGATTGCCACGTTAAAATCAAATGGCACATATGATAAAATCTATAACCAGTATTTTGGTAATACAACCACCACAACAGCGGCGGCAAGCAACGTGGCCGTTACGGTCTCTAGCAGTACAACGACCACGACGACTGTGGCAAGTACGAGCAAGTAACTCAACCAAGCGCTTGGGTTCAGTCAAAAACTGGGTGAAAAGTCACTCAGTTTTTTGTTTTTTTGATGGTTTTTGATAGGGCAATCACGTAAAATTGCACCCTGCAAAAAACAAAGCAAAAGGTTATATCCATTATCACCTTTTGTCTATGTGACGGTAAAACTGCGTTTTAAGCATTTTTTGGGTAATAGGTCAACAAACAGAGTTAAAAAGACAGGGTATCGATATTGTGTTAGATCTACAAGGTTTTGGGCAGCTATTATTAAGTGGCGCTTGGGTCACCATCAAACTGGCATTGACTAGTTTGGTCATTGGGCTGATTTTGGGATTATTGGGCGCGACCGCTAAGATGTCACGGTTTAAAGTGCTCAACGCCATCGCCACCGCTTACACCACCATTATCCGTGGTATTCCAGAACTGCTGTCAGTCATGTTTATTTACTTTGGCGGCTCGATGTTGATGGGTCTTATTCTATCGCAATTTGGCAATACGGGATATGTGGATGTCAGTCCGTTCTGGGCGGGTGTCACAGCGCTGTCTGTGGCATTTGGTGCGTATGCGACCGAAACTTTTCGTATGGCATTTCAAGAGATTCCAAAAGGTCAAGCCGAAGCAGCGCAAGCGATTGGCATGAAAAAATTTCAAATCCTTTGGCGAGTGACGTTGCCACAAGTGTGGCGTATTGCACTGCCAGGACTGGGTAATTTGTTTTTGGTACTGCTCAAAGATACCGCGTTGGTTTCTGTGGTAGGGCTTGAAGATATCATGCGCCACGCCAAAACGGCAGCGACTTCCACCCAAAGCCCGTTTACTTTTTATATGGCAGCAGCATTGTTGTACTTGAGTCTGACCGTCATCATCACGGGTGTGATTATGTGGCTAGAGTGGGTCAATAACCCAGCAGAGCGTTATGCAAAACGTCTGCAAAAAATCGGCATGGCAAAATAGGGGATACATCAATGAACTGGAATTGGCAAATTATTATTGATAGTATCCCAAAACTGCTGCAAAGCAGTATTATCACCATTGAGCTTGTGGTGTTGTCGGGTTTATTGGGGTTTATGTTGGCAGTGCCGCTAGCCTTGGCTAGGCTGTCGAAAAAACCTTGGGTACAGGCATTGCCGTTTGCGTATATTTTCTTTTTTCGTGGTACGCCGCTACTGGTGCAAATCTTTTTGATTTATTATGGCTTGTCGCAATTTAAATGGGTGACCGAGTCCGTGCTGTGGAAATCGGGTGTGTTAGCGAGCCCATTTTGGTGCGCTATCATCGCTTTTACCCTCAATACGGCAGCTTATACCGCAGAAATCATCCGCGGTGCTATCAAGTCCATCCCCAAGGGCGAGAATGAAGCTGCCGACGCCATTGGCATGTCGTATAGCCAAAAATTGCGCCGAATTATTTTTCCTCGCGCCTTTGGCATCATGCTGCCGGCTTATGGCAATGAAGTGATTTTTATGCTCAAAGGCAGTGCGCTGGCATCGACCATCACTTTGATGGATATCACCGGTGTGGCAACGACGATTATGTCAAAAACTTATACCGTTTTTGAGTTGTTCTTTGCCTCAGGTATCATTTATTTGTTATTGTCTTGGCTATTGATTGGGATGTTTCGATTGGCAGAAAAACGCATCAATCGTCATCTTTCTTATCAGCCCGTCAGTAATGGGGGCGTCACTGCCTAAGCTAGGCTAAGTTAGGCTAAGCTAGACAAAGAGTTTGGATGTATTGGAGGCGTGCCAATGAAACAAGCAGTTATAGTATCAAGTTTGCTGATAAGTGGGTTGTTACTCTCGGCTTGTCAACCTGCCAGTGATAACAAGCCAGAGCAAAACAGCACAGCAAGTGCCACAGTAAGCGCCACAGTGGCTAGCGTTCAAAGTCCGCATCACGTTGAAAGTTTAGCTGTCGCCAGTACCGTATCCCCCCAAACCGCCCAAAACGGTGCGCCCAAACAAATCAACTGGGCATTGGTGGATTCGGGCGTTAAGCCAGTCGATAAGGCTAGCTTTAAATATCCCTTTGAGCTCGATAGCGAGCCTGTCAAAGCGTATGCCGAAATGTATCATGTGGATAATGAAACCTCCCGCTACAACTTAACGGTGGGTATGGCAGTCAATGAAGTCTTATCCAAAGTGCTTGACCAGCTGGGTACTGCCTATGTGTCACATGAACTCACAGCCGGTAAAAACAGCGCGTTTGTCATTCATACCACCCAGCAAATTGCCCCGAGCCAATACACTTATGTCTTTGCCGAGCCCTTTGCCAAAGGGTTAACCATTCCTGTCAAAATCATCAATGATGGCAAAAAATAACTAAATTGCCATCGGTATGTTGACGTTTATTTATCGTTTAAGGAAATACCATGCGTGTGCTAGGACTGGAAACATCCTGCGATGAAACGGGATTAGCCATTTTTGATAGTGACCAACGTCACCAACCCAATCAAGGTTTGATCGGGCAAGTGCTGTATAGTCAAATCGCGCTACATGCGACGTATGGCGGGGTAGTCCCTGAACTTGCAAGCCGCGATCATATCCGTAAATTAGTGCCCTTGTTGCAGCAACTGCTTGATGACTGCCAACTCAAAAAAACCGATATCGATGCAATTGCCTTTACCAAAGGTCCTGGACTGGTGGGCGCGTTGATGACTGGGGCATTATTTGGGCGCAGTTTGGCGATGGCGCTTGATATTCCTGCGATTGGCGTACATCACATGGAAGGACACTTACTTGCGCCGCTATTAGGCGCCAATCCGCCCGATTTTCCGTTTGTCGCGTTGCTGGTGTCGGGTGGACATACCATGTTGGTAGCTGTCAAAGGCATCGGGCAATATGAAATATTAGGTGAGTCGATTGACGATGCTGCAGGTGAATGCTTTGATAAAGCCGCTAAAATGCTAGAGTTACCTTATCCTGGTGGACCTAATATTGCACGCTTGGCACAAACAGGCAATCCATTAGCCTATGAATTACCGCGCCCGATGTTGGGCAAAGGATTGGATTTTTCTTTTAGTGGTATGAAAACCGCCGTGCATAATTTGATTAAAGACCATCCAACCGATAGCCATAATCCTGAGCATGCCCAGACGCGCGCCGATATTGCGGCAAGTTTTCAATATGCGATGGTCGATACGTTGGTGAAAAAATGCGTCAAAGCCTTGCAGCAAACAGGCATGAAACGTCTAGTAATCGCAGGCGGGGTGAGTGCCAATCAACAACTACGAGAATCGTTAGCTGAGGCATTAGCCAAAATCAATGCCACTGTGCATTATGCACCGCCTGCCTTGTGTACTGACAATGGCGCCATGATTGCCTTCGCTGGGTGGCAGCGCTTGAATGCCGGTCAACACGATGAGCTAGCGGTTAGCTGCTTGCCGCGTTGGGATATGACAACGCTGCCTGCTGTCAATCCAACTAACCCATAACTATCTATAAGGACTTGAAGATGCCATGGCTATGGATAGGATTGGGGGCGGCATTTGGGGCAATGCTGCGCTGGTGGTTATCGAGAATCAACAGCGTACATCCTTGGTTGCCCTATGGCACACTATTTGCCAATGTACTAGGTGGGCTGTTGATGGGATTTGCCTTGATACTCACCCAAAAGATGCACCCAAACTTACGACTGTTTATCACCACCGGGTTTTTGGGGGGACTGACAACGTTTAGTACGTTTAGTGCCGAAGTGTTTACTTTGTTGAATACCGGCAAGGTATGGCAAGGTTTAGCCTTGATTGGCATCCATGTGCTTTTAACCTTGGTTGCGACTGCCATTGGTTTTTATTGTCTTAAATTGTTAAATTATTGATAACTTTTCAACTTGTTAACTTTTTCACCTTTTCACTTCTTATTCACCGCTAAAGGTTGTAAAGTTGCTCAAGGCTTTGCGAATCGATAAGCGAGTTTAATCTTAAATCCCCTTATCGTATCCCACCTATAGTAGTATGGGCCATCCGTCAGCCATCAAACTGTCATGATACTGTCACATTTCTTTGTAATCATATACACAATTTTTATACAAACCAAAATATGGTTATTATTAGGACACTTAGAGCGGCCAACTTTGATTGATTTCAGCTTTGACCTATCATAGTGAAAATAGCCAAAAAAGGTTAAATCGTACGGTTCGTGACATTTATTTTATTCAAGCATTTTCATTGTAAACTCAAAAAATGTTTTTAGGAGCTATCCATGCGTTATTCATTATTAAGTGTTGTTGTAGCATCAACGTTAGCATTAACCGCTTGTGGTAACAAACAAGCAGACAATCAAGCAGCGGGTGCCTCAGCAACGTCAAGCACTGCGACTACAAGCGCGGCAGGTAGCGATAAAAACGCCGTATTTACTATCACAGGTGCAGGCGCCTCTTTCCCACAACCTATCTATGCTAAATGGGCAGGTGAGTTCAAAAACGCCACTGGCGGTCAAGTAAACTACCAATCAATCGGTTCATCAGGTGGTATCAAACAAATCCAAGCCAATACCGTTGACTTTGGTGCGTCGGATGCGCCTTTAAGCAAAGAAGAGTTGGATAAAAGCGGTTTAATCCAGTTCCCAACCGTTATCGGTGGGGTTGTACCGGTTGTTAATATCGATGGTGTTGCACCAGGTCAATTAAAACTAGACGGTGCCACCCTTGCCAATATCTACTTGGGTAAAATCACTAAATGGAATGACCCAGCGATTACTGCATTAAACGCAGGCGTCACACTACCAGATGCGCCAATCACGACGATTTTCCGTTCTGACGGTTCAGGTACAACCTTTAACTTTGCAAGCTACTTAGCGGCTGTATCACCAGAATGGAAAGCAGGTCCAGGTGTAGACAAATCCATTAAATGGCCAACCGCTGCGACAGGTGCAGGTGGTAAAGGTAACGAAGGCGTGGCAAGTAACGTCGCTCGTGCCAAAAACTCAATCGGTTATGTTGAGTACGCTTACGCAAAACAAAACAAAATGGCTTACACTCAGTTGAAAAATGCGGCGGGTAACTTTGTACAACCATCCGCTGAAAGCTTTGCCGCTGCGGGTAATGCAGATTGGAAAGGTACACCAGGCTTTAACATTGTATTGACTAACCAAGCAGACCCAAATGCCTGGCCAATCTCTGCGGCAACCTTCATCTTAGTCCATACTAAACCCACCAACCCAGAAAACGTCAAAAATACCCTTAAATTCTTTGACTGGGCGTATTCAAGCGGTGATGAGCTAGCAAAATCATTGGACTTTGTACCATTCTCAGCAGAAAGCAAAGCTATCTTCCGTGAAGAGTGGAAAAAAGTTGTAGGGGCTGATGGTAAACCACTGTTTACCTCAGATGCTGCCACAGCAACTGCTTCAGCGGCAAAATAATCTAATGATGATTAACAGTTAAAAGGGTTATGCATGTCAAACTATACGTAGAGCAATAAACAAGTTAATGCTCTACGTTTTTTTTTCAAATTTCTAGAATTAGTAAACTAAAACTATTTTTTGATGGCTGGGTTCTTATGTCGGATTTACACGCAAAACTCGCAAAGCAAAAACAATTAGACTGGTTGTTTGTCAACGCGACTCGTCTTTTTGCGTTTATCGTGCTGTTGTTGTTAGGTGGTATCTTAATCTCACTATTTCTTGGCGCATTGCCAAGTATGAAGGCGTTTGGCATTAACTTTTATACCAGTAAAGACTGGGATACAGGGATGGATGTATACGGCGCACTCGCACCAATCTATGGTACGCTAGTGACTTCTATCATTGCTATTTTGATTGCGGTGCCGGTAAGTTTTGGTATTGCCATGTTTTTGACCGAGCTTTGCCCAAATTTTTTAAAACGTCCTTTAGGGATTGCCATTGAGTTGTTAGCGGGTATCCCTTCAATTATCTATGGTATGTGGGGATTTTTCGTATTTGCACCTTGGTTTTCAGAACATGTACAGCCTTGGCTGATTGACCATTTGGGTGATGTGCCTTACGTGGGTCGTTTATTCCAAGGTGCGCCGATGGGTATTGGTCTGTTCACTGCAAGTTTGATTTTGGCAGTCATGATTATCCCATTTATTGCATCGGTCATGCGTGACGTTTTCTCCATTACGCCAAAGATGCTTAAAGAATCTGCCTATGGTTTGGGTTCAACCACTTGGGAAGTGATGCGATACGTGGTGTTGCCTTATACCAAAGCCGGTGTGATGGGCGGTATCATTTTGGGATTGGGTCGCGCATTGGGAGAAACGATGGCAGTCACCTTTGTTATTGGTAACGCTTATAACGTCAGTCCAAGTTTGTTCCAGTCAGGGGTGTCAATCACTTCGGCATTGGCAAATGAATTTGCAGAGTCTGAAGGCTTGCACCAATCATCGCTACTACATTTAGGTTTCTTACTATTTATCATTACCTTTATTGTACTGGTGATTTCAAAATTGATGCTCAGTCGTATGGATAAAAATGCGGGTACAAAATAAGGACGCTGGGGAATACTATGACTACTATCAATATGAATCGTAACAATGCCATTTACAAACGCCGCCGTCTAAGCAATGCTTTAGGACTGGTATTTGCCGGTTTGTCCATTGTATTTGGTTTGACTTTCTTAGGTTTAATTTTATTCAAATTGTTTTTATCAGGCTCGCATGCGTTATTGACCATGCCTATTTTTACGCAAGACACGCCATCGCCAAACGAAATTGGCGGTCTTCGCAATGCGATTATCGGCTCAATCATGGTGACAGGATTAGGGCTTGTAGTCGGCACACCGATTGGTGTCATGGCAGGTATTTATCTTGCTGAATTTGCCGAAAACAGCTGGCTTGGTAAAGTCACCCGTTTTATGAACGACATTTTGCTATCCGCACCCTCGATTGTGATTGGTCTATTTATTTTTGCGTTGATGGTACAAGGCCGTAACTTCTCGGGTTGGGCAGGTGCAATGGCTTTAGCGCTATTGGTTATTCCTGTGGTGGTACGTACCACTGAAAATATGCTCCGTCTAATTCCCAATACATTGCGTGAAGCGGCTTATGCGTTGGGGACGCCAAAATGGAAACTGGTAACATCCGTTACTCTGCGTGCTGCCAAAACGGGTGTGTTGACAGGTATTTTACTGGCATTTGCGCGTATCTCGGGTGAGACTGCACCATTACTATTTACCGCGCTTAATAACCAATTCTTTAGTACCGATATGGGTCAACCCATTGCCAACTTACCAAACGTGATTTATCAATACGCCAGCCAGCCATACCCTATTTCAAACCAATTGGCTTGGGCAGGTGCGTTACTCATCACTTTGGCAGTATTAACATTGAATATTTTGGCACGTGCGCTCAGTGGTAAAGAGCAATCATCACATTGATGCTCAATAGAAGATTAAAGCTATTTGCTAGTATCAAACAAAATTTATTAAGGTATTCATCATGACCGCAAAAATGCAAATTCGTAATCTAGAGTTTTATTACGGTAAATTTTTAGCCCTTAAAAATATCAACATCGATATCGCTGACAAGAAAGTTACCGCGTTTATTGGACCGTCAGGTTGTGGTAAATCAACGTTACTGCGTACCTTTAACCGTATGTATGACCTATACCCAGGCATGAGTGCCACGGGCGAAATCAACCTAGATGGACAAAACATCTTGGATAAATCCGTGGACGTCAACTTGCTGCGCGCTCGCGTGGGTATGGTATTCCAAAAACCAACGCCATTTCCGATGTCAATCTATGACAACGTGGCATTCGGTGTGCGTCTGTACGAGAGCTTAAGCCGCGCTGAGCTAGACGAGCGCGTTGAATGGGCGCTCAAAAAATCGGCACTATGGACTGAAGTTAAAGATAAACTTAAAGCATCAGGCCTGTCATTGTCCGGTGGTCAGCAGCAGCGTCTGTGTATCGCACGCGGTGTGGCAACCCGTCCTGAAGTATTGCTACTAGATGAACCCACCTCGGCCCTTGACCCTATTTCAACAGGCTCAATTGAAGATTTGATTTCAGACCTAAAAAATGATTACACCATCGCCATCGTCACCCACAACATGCAGCAAGCGGCACGTGTGTCTGACTATACCGCGTTTATGTACTTAGGCGAAATGATGGAAATGGGGGATACCGATAAAATGTTCACCAACCCAGACCGTAAAGAAACTGAAGAATACATTACGGGTAAATTCGGCTAGGTTATTTTGTTATTAGGCGATCTGCGCGTCATAGTCAATCACAATACCTCGCTGGTGCGGGGTATTTTTTTGCCTAAACTTCTAAGCTCAATCAGAGCAAAATAAATATTGATAACGATTCTCATTTACCCTATAATTCGCCAATTGTCATTATTTTTTTATTTTTTATCACTTTTTACTTTTAAGGATGTTTTATGTTGAGCCGTACTTTTACCTTATCAATATTACCTCTAGCGATATCTGCATTACTATTGACGGCTTGCCAAAAAACCGAACAAAAAACCGACGTAGCACCTGCTGCAAGTGCAACGACTAACGCTTCTGCAGTCACAGCGTCAGCGCAGAGCTCAGTTGATATGAGTAAAGAAACGGCGGAATATAAAGCTTGGGTACAAACCCAAATTGATAGCTTGCTTACCGATACCCAAAAATTTGTCGCACTGCTCGAAGCGGGTAAATTAGAAGAGGCGAAGGCGTTATACCCAAAAGTACGCATGTATTATGAGCGCTCAGAGCCGATTGCTGAAAGTTTTGGCGACCTTGACCCACGTATCGACAACCGTGAAGCCGACCTTGAGCCCAATGAAGTATGGACAGGGTTCCATGCGATTGAAAAAATCTTGTGGACACAAAATACCACCAAAGGCACTGAAAAACTGGGTAAACAACTGATTGCAGATGTCAAAGAATTGCACGCCAAAATTCCAACGGCAGAGGTCACAGGCGACTTGATGGTACAAGGTTCAGTAGATTTGCTCAATGAAGTATCAACAAGCAAAATCACCGGCGAAGAAGAAATTTTCTCGCACACAGACTTGTATGATTTTAAAGCCAATATTGAAGGCGCAGAGAAAATATTTGCCATTTTAAAACCAAAAATCCAAGCCAAAAACCCGGCGTTAGTCACGGAGCTTGAGCAAAAATTTGACGCAGTCAACCAACTACTTGCCAAACACCAAGTCGGGCAACAAGACTATAAATCCTATAAAGAGTTAACCCCTGCAGATACCAAAGCGCTAGCCGAAGCGGTGAATAGACTTGGCGAATCCTTAGCGCAGATGGGCATTGTATTGCAATAAGTCAAAGGTGAAGCAAAAAACTGCTTCACTTGACGGTTTTAGGGTGGCATAAAAAGGTAAGTATCAAGTTAGGGGCAGTATGAAACATAGTAAATTAGATAAGCAAGCGCAAGAAACAGGGGTGGGATTAAAAATGTCAAATCGTCGCAGTTTTTTACGCCAATTTGGTGCGCTCAGTGTCGCAGGCGCAGGTTTAGCCGTGTCGGCCTGTCAGCAAAAACCAAGCGAAAACTTACCTAACTTGCAAGCTTTGGATAGTAATCAGTCCAAAGATAGCGATAAAAACGAAAATCCTAAACATGCTGGTAGTGATGCCAATACTACCAAAAATAGTTTTGCGGATGTCAAATATGATTTTTATGGCGAACACCAAGCAGGCATTACCACGCCGTCACAGCGTAATATTTATTTTTTGGTGATGGATTTACATACCGATAAGCTTGATGATGTCAAACAGATGTTCAAAGACTGGACAACCTATGCGGCCAATTTGACGCAAGGTAAAAACATCAAAGCGTATGAAAAGAACCCGTTTGTGCCCCCAACCGACACAGGCGAAGCAGACAGCATGGGCGCGTACGGATTGACGTTGACCTTTGGCATTAGCCCAAGTTTTCTAAAAAAAATGGGACTGACTCATAAGCAGCCCAAAGAATTCCAAGACTTGCCCAAGTTCCCGCGCGATCAATTACGAGAAAATTTGACCGGGGGTGATATCTGTATTCAAGCCTGCGCCGAAGATGCGCAAGTGGCGTTCCACGCAGTACGGCAACTGGTTCGCCAAGCGCGTTCTAATATCACCATGCGTTGGAGTCAGTCAGGTTTTGTTGGGTTTGATACCGGCAATCAAACGCCGCGTAATTTATTCGGTTTTAAAGACGGCACTGCCAACCAAAGCACCATCAAAGCTGTGGACAAAAACTTATGGGCGGATGCGCCTGATTGGATGAAAGGCGGCACTTATTTGGTCACCCGTGTCATCCAAATGCATCTTGAAACTTGGGATCGCACCTCACTTAAGGGTCAAGAAGACACCTTTGGTCGACATCGTGATAGCGGCGCGGCGATTGGACAAAAAGGCGAATTTGACACCTTTGATGTGAATGCCAAAGACGCGCAGGGTAAAGCAGTGATACCTGAAAATTCCCACGTGGGACTGGCAAAACGCACAGGCGTGGAAATGCTACGCCGTTCGTATTCTTACAGTAGCGGCATTAACCCAGCCACTGGGCAGTTTGATTCAGGACTGCTGTTTATTTCATTTCAGAAATCGCCCGAGCAATTTACCATCATCCAAAATGCCCTAGGTCGTCTTGATAAAATGAATGAATACACCACCCACATTGGCAGTGGCTTATTTGCTTGCTTCGGTGGTATCCCGCAAGGTGGCTATATTGGACAAGCATTATTTGAAGCTTAAGGTTAAAATGCAACCTGCATCAGTTAAAAACAGACGGTTAAAAAGTTACTCATGATAAATATCACCCAAAAAACCTTGCTAAATTTTGGCCTAGCAAGTTCGCTGCTCATCACCAGTCAAGGCTTACAAGCGCAGCAACCAACGCCTGCAAGTGCACAGATAGCGACGCAAGCCAGTCAACCAGCCAGCAAAAAGCTGAATTTAAGCCCTATTTTTATCAAGCTATCAGACGCGATGGCGGCAATTAAAGCCAATGATACGCTAAAAGCCAAGGACACCCTTGCGCAAATTCAAACAGCCTTTGATGCCATAGATGCAACGGCAAAAAATTCCACGCTTGGGCAACAGACAAGCCAAGCGATTGGGCAAGCCATCAGTAATCCCACAGAAACCAATTTATCAGCCGTGTCAAATGCGTTATATGCCTTTGAAAAAGAACAAAATCCTGTAGATTACAGTGCGAAGCGAAAAGAGTTTGCCAAAAAAATGGTACCTGCGTATGACAATCTTAATCAAGTCATACAACGGGCAGCAGCGACAGATGTCGAAGCGTTACGGACGGCTTACAACCAGTTTAATGCAGTTTGGCTAGGTAATGAGCGGGTCGTACGCAATACCAGTATGGGACACTATGGCAAAATCGAAACATCCATGGCGCTGATGCGAGTGGCGATTGAAACCCAACCCATCAATATGGCGCAAATCAAAACCCAATCTGCTGCGCTAAAAGACGCCATCGACAGTTATAACAAAGGTGACGTAGCCGCTGTACAAACCACACAAACTGTCACTCTGGCGGATAGTATCCAGTTACTGCGCGATGGTTTACAGGCGTTTAAAACAAACGACGCAGCGATTGGTCAAGCAAAATTAGGCGAGTTTATTAGTATTTGGCCAATGGTCGAAGGCGATGTTAGTACGCGTAACCCCAGCCTATATAATCGGGTGGAAAGTCAAATTCCGCTAGCGATGGCGAAGGGGCAAGACCCTAAACAGCAGCAAACACTGCAATCGATTATCAATGAATTGGCGGCAATCAATCCAACAGCCCAATATACCGCGGTTGACTCGATGCTGATTTTGCTTCGAGAAGGGTTGGAAGCCTTATTGATTGTCATCTCGCTGTTATCGGCTTTAACCGCTGCCAAACAAGTCAAAGCCAAAAAATGGGTGTATGCTGGTGTCGCTTTTGGCTTACTTGCCAGTATCGCAGGCGCGATGGCATTACAGCTATTATTCCCTGCAGTGACTTCTGCCGCCAATCGTGAGATGTTTGAAGGGGTGATAGGCATCGTTGCGGTCATTATGATGATTGGCATCGGGGCGTGGTTGCATAGCAAATCATCCGTCCAATCATGGAACGCTTATATCAAGCGTCATATGGGACAAGCCATGACGGCAGGTAGCTTTGTGTCGTTATTTGGATTGAGCTTTCTATCCGTGTTTCGAGAAGGCGCAGAGACCATATTGTTTTATGTCGGTATATTACCCAATATCAGCATGAGTAATTTTTTAACCGGGATTGGTTTGGCGCTCGTAGCACTGGCAGCAGTGGCTTGGGTGATGCTAAGAACCTCGGTTAAATTACCAATTCCACAGTTGTTTAAAGTCTTAACTTGGGTGATTTACCTATTGGGCTTTAAGATTTTAGGCGTTAGTTTGCACGCGCTGCAATTGACAGGGTATCTGCCGATGACCGCCATGAGCGGCTTGCCAGCGATTGAATGGCTAGGATTTTACCCAACACTACAGACATTTTTGGCACAAATCGGCTATATTATTATCCTTATTGGTATCAATCTTTGGATGAAAAACCATCAACGTCAGCAAACGGCTGCATTGGCATAACCTTTAATCAAAGATAATTAACGCCATAAAAAAATGGGTAAAACTTGTTTACCCATTTGGTTTTGGCGTCTAGTTTATAACGCATAGTTTGCATAACATAGTCTAAACTAAGCTATAGACTACACTACGCCGTTTTTTCCATACGCTCGCGCTGCGCTTGACCTTGCCATAAGCCTTCTAGGTCATAAAACGTGCGGGCTTGTGGCATCATCACATGCACCACCACAGCGCCCAAATCAATCAAGGTCCAATCACTGGTGCCTTGACCTTCCACACCAATCGGATTAAATCCTGCTTGCTTCGATTTCATCGCGACATGGTCGGCAACCGCTTTAAGGTGGCGGGTAGATGTCCCTTCGGCAATCACGATACGCTCCATGACTTCAGTCATATCAGCAACATCGAGTACGGTAATGTTTTTGGCTTTTAAATCATCCAAAGCATCTTGAACGATATCAAGACAAGTGGTTAACTGTTGGTGGGCAGGGTGTTGATTGACTAAACTAGCAAATTGGGTCTGGGTCATAAATGCGTGGGTTCCATGAATTGGGTCATAATGATTGGGTTATAAGGATAGCTTAAAATAGGATCATGACAATCCTAAAAAAAGTGCGCTATTTTAACAAAAATCTAACGCACAGGTTATCAAAAAATGTAAATCAATATCAGGCTAAACGTCTGGGGCATATAACTGATGCTCAACAATATACCGATAAACTTGACTCGGTAAACTTAGCCGCGCTTGCTGTCGTTGCCGAGCTTCTGTGCTGTATAGCCAAGCTCTGATATCACGACTGGCAATATCGGGCACGACAAACTTATCAATATAAATATGGTTAGTGGTTTGATTTATCAAGTCTTTTGGCGAATGAATGATAAAAGGCACTAACCGATTATCAATATTTATACTAGGGGGTTTATCTTTAGTTGCTAAAGCATTTTGGTGTAAAGTTTGGCTTAAATTGTGGCTAAGGCTGCCCAAGGCGGGACGGGGTAGCACCCATAGATTGGTCAGCGAAAGTAGATCAAAGCCGCGATACCATTTATCAAGTTGTTCAACACTGTCTTGTCCGAGGACAAAAATTAGTAGGTCATTGGGGTAACACTGTTTAAACTCACTCAAGGTATGAAAGCTATACACAGGTGGCTGACACTGCAGCTCAGTTTCATCAATCGACAAAAAAGGCACATCGCCAATCGCAAGCGCAAGCATTTCAAGGCGCTGCTGGTTGGAAGTTGGCTTGGTTTTTAAGGGCGAACCCGCCGTGGGCAGTAATTTGGCGACGATATCAACGTTGGGGAAAGCGTGCATGAGTTCATGGTACACATGCGCAATCATCTGTAAATGCGCCAAATGTATCGGATCAAATGAGCCACCCAACCAGACACGAATACAGCGAGGCATTGTCATAACCACAAACCCAATATAAATTTAGGGTAAAGAAAACTAAAATCCTTCATAATCACTGACACATCTTACTGTTGGTTTAGCGGTTCATCGGTTGGTAAATTGCGCACAAAAATCACTTTGTGCAGAATTTTACCATAAAGCAATTTTTGGGCATAACAGATTGTGGCGCACTAGCCTAGTGGTGGAACAGTAGCCTTGCATTGAATTTAAGCCGATATCCTGTGTGACAGACAACAAAAAGGTGAGTGTCAAACTCACCTTTTTTTAAACATAAACGCTTAAAACTCACCGCTATCAGCTTGAACCGCTGTGAGCGCAATGGTATAGACAATATCTTCAACCAAGGCGCCACGCGACAAGTCATTTACAGGCTTGTTGAGACCTTGTAGCATAGGACCGACGCTCACCACGTTGGCAGAGCGCTGCACCGCTTTATAAGTGGTATTACCAGTGTTCAAATCTGGGAAGATAAACACATTGGCTTGACCTGCCACCAGCGAGTTTGGCGCTTTTGATTTTGCCACGCTTGCCACACTGGCAGCGTCATATTGTAACGGCCCATCAATGAGCAAATCAGGCGCTTTGGCTTTGGCGATTTCGGTGGCTTGACGCACTTTATCCACGTCCGCGCCTTCACCTGATGACCCTGTCGAGTAACTAATCATGGCAACTTTGGGTTCGATACCAAACGCTTTGGCAGATTGGGCGGATTGTAGGGCGATTTCAGCCAACTGTTCTGCGCTAGGGTCTGGGTTGATGGCACAGTCACCATACACCACCACTTGCTCAGGCAGTAGCATAAAGAAAATTGACGAAACCAGTGAATACTGCGGCGCTGTTTTAATTAACTGAAACGCCGGGCGGACAGTATTGGCGGTGGTATGCACGGCGCCAGATACCAGACCATCGACTTCACCCAAGTGCAGCATCATCGTACCCAGCACGACGGTGTCTTTGAGCTGTTCATGGGCTTGCAGTTCATCGAGTTTGCCTTTACGGCGCTCAACCATAGGTTTGACGTACTTGTCAATCAAGCTTTCTGGGTCAAGAATCTGCAGACCTTCAGGTAGGGTGAGTCCCAAGTTCTTGGCAACCTCTTCGACCTCACTGCGTTTGGCAAGTAAGATACAATGGGCAATACCACGAGTTTGACAGATGACCGCCGCTTCAACGGTACGGGGCTCATTGCCTTCAGGCAGTACGATGGTTTTTTTGGCAGCTTGGGCTTTTTTGACCAAGGTATGACGAAAAGCCGAAGGCGAGAGTTTGCGGTTGTTATTGCCTTGACTAAAAGTGGTTTTGATCCAGTCCAAATCCAAATGCGCGGCGACAAAATCGGTGACTTCACTGGCGCGAGTGGTATCATCTGCGGGGATTTCATGGCTGATATGGTTAAGTTTGGTGACGGTATCAAAGCTGTCAGTGTCAACCAGCATCACAGGAATTCCTGTTTTTAGCGCCGGGCGACACAGGTTGATAATTTTTTGGTTTGGCATGATGCCGCCTGTCAGAATAAGGCCTGCTAACGGCACACCATTCATGGTGCTAAGCGCAGTTGCCAAAATTAAATCATCACGGTCGCCTGCCGTCACCAGTAAGTTGCCACGGGTGAAAGAATCTTCAATATTGGCAACGGTACGCGCAACCAGTAAGGTATTGAGCACACGGCGGTTTTTGGCGTCACCTTCATTGAGCCATTTGGCATCAAGTTCACGAGCCACATCCCAGGTACGGGGTACACTTAAGGTATTGCTAAAAGGTACTACCCCAATCAAGCGAAATTTATCAGAGTCAAAATAAGGGGAGTGGGATTTAATCGCCTGTAACTGCTCAGCTGCCAAATCAACTTTGGCTTTACCAGGGGCGACGGGTGCTTCGTCATAGTGGTTGTCCACGTTTTTGACGCGCATCAAAATCGTGCCTAGCGTACGCTCGCTTGCCATACCGCCAAAATCACGGGCAAAAATATCTAGCTTGTCTACCAAACTATCAGGGTTTGCAATATCGCCACTACTGACCAAGATGACTTTGGCATCTAGCGCGTTGACGATGGCTAAATTCACCAATTCCGCATAACTTGAATCATTGTCGGCAGCCAGACCTTCACAGACGATAACGTCATATTGCTCAGCCAATGCTTGGTGTTTGGCAACCACTTCTTCCATCAAATCATCTAACTGACCATCCCCAATCACACGCTCTAAGCGGCTACGATCAATGGAGGGTGGCGGGTTTAAGTTAAAGGCATGTTTTGCAAGCACGCTTGAGCTGTCATCACTCTCATGATTGGCGGTGGTATTTTGGCTAAAGGGTTTTAAAAATCCTGCTTTTAGCCCGATATAATCGAGTGCACGGATAAAACCCAAACAAGCTGAGGTCAAGCCAATGCCGCTACTGGTAGGCACAAATAAAATAGTTTGCATGATAGTTCCTATTTGTTATTTTATTCAAACTAAAAACCCTGATGAGGCATCAGGGTGAGAGGGTTTATAAACCTAAGACTTCTTTGGTTTCTTTGGCGATTTGGTATTCTTCATCGGTCGGAATCACCCACAATTGCAGTTGGCTGTCGGCTTGGTGGAAACTGCCTTCTACGCCACGAGAGAGCTCGGCATTTTTGTCAAGGTTCGCTTTGATGCCAAAATGCGGCAAGTTTTGTAAAATTTTTTGGCGAATTGAGGCGCTGTTTTCACCGATACCACCGGTAAATACCAAGCCAGTAAAAATCGGTAACGCACAGCTGAGTGAGGCGATATAACGGGCTGCCTTATAACAGAAAATTTCGATGGCAAGTTTGGCATCTTCGTTGCCTTCGTTGGCGGCTTGCTCCACCGTACGCATATCACTTGAGATACCTGAAATGCCCAACAACCCGCTGTGTTTATTTAAAATTGTATCAATTTGGTCAAGGCTATAGCCCAAAATACGGTGTAAATGAATATGCAAACTTGGGTCAACATCACCACTGCGCGTACCCATGACCACACCTTCAAGCGGGGTCAGACCCATGCTGGTGTCTAGACTTTTGCCATCATACACAGCGGTTAACGAGCAACCATTGCCCAAATGCACTGTAATCCAACCATTGGCTTGGTGATGAGGGGCTAGGCTGTCAGCGCGGTGGCTGACATAGGCGTGCGAGCTACCATGAAAGCCATAGCGACGGATATAATGCTCATTGTAAAAATCTTTTGGAATAGCGTAGCGGTAGGCTTTGGCGGGCATGGTTTGGTGAAAGGCGGTATCAAACACGACCACTTGCGGTAAATTTGGGTAGATTTTTTCCACCGCTTCAATACCTAAGGCATGGGCGGGGTTGTGCAGGGGCGCCAATACTTTTAGCCGTTTAACTTCCGCCAAAACATGGTCATTGACTTTTTCGGCATGAGAAAACTCACGTCCCCCATGCACCACACGGTGACCCACGGCAACGGGTTTGTAAGCGGCTAATAAACCTAATATTTTTTGCAGCGCCCATTGGTGATTGGCACCTGCCAAAGAGATTTCGACTTTTTCCCCATTGAGGTCGGTGTGTTTGATACGCGCTGTATCTAAGCCCAAGTTCTCAGCAAGACCGGCAACGCGCTCGCTGTTGTCATTGCTTAATAACGCGTATTTGATTGATGAAGACCCACAATTAAGTACTAAGATCGGATTTTGCATGGCTGTTCCTTTAGACAAGATCTTGTGCATTCCTTGCAACAAGCCCCTTCCTAACTGGATTAAATTTTAAGCTATCCTTGCCTTCAGTAATTTATTGTAGATTAAAAAAAATGTATTGTGGTAATTTTTTGCCAAATTTTTGTTGTCATCATTATAGCGAAAAAGCATACCACAACAATGAGGGTGTCAACAAAATGAAAAATTAACAAAAATCATCGATTTAACGCTCATCTTTAGTAAGGTGAGATAATTGCTTATAAAACGCAAAAACAGCTACAATAACCCCATCGCAAATTTTATTTTTACACTTATTTTATTCTTAAAATTAAGGGCATTCATGCAAATTTCAAAACTATCCCCAACAATCGCCGTGCTGACGGTGATGTTGGCAACCAATGTGCTGACAGGATGTGGGCAAAAAGGGGCATTGTACCTACCCAGCAATAATAGCCAACAAGTAGTCGATGCGGCCGCCAAACCGACTAGCACCACTGCCAATGCCTCTGATACCAAAGTTGATATCAACACCCAAGATCCCAACGTCATGATTGACAATAATGCAACCCAAGCACCGCAATCAGCGCCTCACTCAGCGACTACGCCATCGGTTGGAGGTAAAAATGATTACTAATGATACAGCCGCAAGCTTAGCAATCAACCCGACCGAACACGTCAAGTCAAGCAACTGTCTGAGTTATGATGGCAATGGCTTGATGATGGATGGCGTCAGTCTTGCAGATATCGCAAAGACCTTCGGCACCCCGACCTATGTGTATAGTCAGCAGGCGATTTTGGCAGCCTATAAAGCTTATGATGATAGTTTTGCTGAGATTGAGCATCAGATTTGTTATGCGGTAAAAGCTAATAGTAACCTTGCTGTATTAAACGAACTTGCCAAAGCAGGGGCAGGGTTTGATATTGTCACCGGGGGCGAGCTTGCGCGGGTTTTGGCGGCAGGTGGCGACCCCAAAAAAATCGTATTTTCAGGACTTGGCAAAACCGCCGAAGATATCCGCAGTGCCCTTGAAGTAGGGATTGCTTGCTTTAATGTTGAATCAGAAGCTGAGCTGTACCGTATCAATGCAGTGGCAGGCAAACTACAGCAGCAAGCGCCAATTTCGCTACGCGTCAACCCTAATGTCGACGCGCAAACCCATCCGTATATCTCCACAGGGCTCAAAGAAAATAAATTCGGTATTACCCATGAAGATGCGCCCCGTATTTACCAAATTGCCCATGACCTACCGCACCTAAAAGTCGTCGGTATTGATTGCCATATTGGCTCGCAGTTGACCCAAGTTCAGCCTTTTATGGATGCATTGGATAAAGTCATTGAGATGATTCACGCACTTGCCAAGCAAGGTATTGCGCTTGAGCATATTGATTTGGGCGGTGGCTTGGGTGTGCAGTATATTGACGAAGACGTTGCAAGTATTCAACAGTTTGCGCAGTTACTCTTACCAAAACTGAAAACTTTAGGCTTAACACTGTATCTAGAACCAGGTCGTAGTATCGTTGCCAATGCAGGTGTATTATTGACCCGCGTGGATATTTTAAAACCTACCGAACACAAAAATTTTGCCATTGTCGATGCGGCGATGAATGATTTAATTCGTCCGGCACTTTATCAGTCAGAGATGGCGGTCATCCCCACACAGTTGAACTCACCGGTTGAACCCAAAGTTTGGGATATGGTCGGGGCGATTTGTGAGACGGGCGATTTTTTGGCAAAAAACCGTGTGTTAGCATTGGCTGACAATGATATTCTAGCCATCACAGGCGCAGGGGCGTATGGGTTTGTGATGTCGAGCAATTACAATAGCCGCCCACGTGCTTGTGAAATTTTAGTCAAAGATGGTCACGCCCATGTCATTCGCGAGCGTGAAACGGTTGAGAGCCTTTGGCAAAATGAAAAATTAATAGATTAAATCTATCCTGTAAGGTTTGCTAGCAACGCTAAACCTTATTGATTGCTCTGAGCCCAAAACCTTAGCAACTGAAACCAAAACCTTAGCAGCTGAACTCAAAACCTTAGCAATAGAGCCCAAATTTGCTTGACTTGCTAAGGTTTTTTTGTTCCCCAATTACCTTATAAAAAATCAGCTATCATGATAAGATAGCGTGTATAAATCAAAATAATTTTAAGGAATAACAATGTTAATTGAATTTACCAAAATGCATGGACTGGGGAATGACTTTATGGTCATTGACCTAGTCACACAGCGACTTCACTTGACCAAAGAGTTGGTAGCGTTGTTAGGGGATAGACACTTAGGCATTGGCTTTGACCAGTTGCTGATTGTTGAGCCGCCAAGCCGCCCTGATGTCGATTTTCGTTATCGTATTTTTAACAAAGATGGCAGTGAAGTGCAGCAATGCGGCAATGGTGCTAGATGTTTTGCCCGCTTTGTGCAGGCGCGTAAATTGTCATTTAAACAACGTATTCGAGTAGAAACCGCCAGCGGTATTATCACCCTAAGCACCGATGATTATGGCTGGGTAAAAGTGGATATGGGCAAACCAAAATTCGAGCCTGATGAGATTCCTTTTACCCCCAAAACCATTACTAAAGTTCAAAACTCATACCGGCTCAATGTGGATGGTACGCCTGTGACACTCTATGTCGCCAATATGGGCAATCCTCATGCCGTCATCAAAGTGGATGATGTATTGACCGCCGAGGTGGAAAAACTCGGTAAAGCGATTGAGAGCCACCCTGCATTTCCTGAGCGTGTCAATGTTGGGTTTATGCAGGTGATGAATAATCGCCATATCAGGCTACGCGTCTATGAGCGCGGCGTCGGCGAAACACAAGCTTGTGGTACGGGCGCGTGTGCTGCCGTTGCCACAGGGGTGCGTGAAGGTTGGCTAGATGAAGGCGTGGATATTCGAGCCCAGTTGTATGGTGGCAGTTTGGTGATTCGGTGGCAAGAAGGCTATCCTGTGTATATGACGGGTCCTGCGACCTTTGTGTACGAAGGGGTGTTTAGTCCTGAGGGTTTGATGGCAGGTGCGGGGCTGAAATTTGCGCCGGCACAATCAAGTGAGGAACATCGCTCAGATGAGGGACATCCTTACCATGAATAGACCCCAACCTCGCTAACCGACACTATGCCAACTAGCCGTAGCCCGAGTCAAGGGAAAAATAGTCAAGGTAAAAATCAGCGCAACCGTGTAGGCAAATCAGCAATCGATGATTTGCCCACGCACTTAATGCCGCATGAGGCAGAAACTGTGCTCAATACATATGACCAAGCTTTGGTAGATCGCTGGCTTGCTGAGCTAAGCAGTAAGCGTTATAGCGCGGCGACTATCAAAAGTTATCGCCAAGCGCTACAGCCTTTTTTGGCGTATTGCTATGAGCAACATACCGAGCTTTGTCACATCACCCGTCAGCAATTATCAGACTTCCTAATTCAACGATTGGATGTTGATAAAATATCCAAATCCAGCAGTCAATATGAACTGACTGTGTTGCGTCAACTTTATAAATGGTTGATTGCTCAGCAGCTGATGACACTAAATCCCACCACAACCATCCGTCTCAAACGCGCCCCGAGACCCTTGCCTACGTTACTTGATATCGATGTATTATCCCAGTTATTAGACCAAGCTGCGCCAGAAGATAGCCATGAAGCGCGGTTATGGATTCGCGATAAAGCCATGCTAGAATTGCTGTATGGCAGTGGTTTACGGGTCGGCGAGCTAGTAGGACTTAATATGTCTGATATCGACAAATCACAGCGGCTGTTGCGAGTACTGGGTAAAGGTGGAAAAACGCGCATCGTACCGATTGGCGAAAAAGCCTGGCAGGCACTCATCAACTATTTGCCGCATCGCTCGCTGTGGGTGGAAGAGCAAGATCCTGCGGTATTTGTCAGTGAGCGTTATGGGACGCGTATCTCAACGCGTACCGTGCAGCTACGTATCAAACTACAAGCCAAACGTGCCGGTATCGCACAAGATTTATACCCGCATTTGCTAAGGCACTGTTTTGCCTCACATATTTTAAGTGATAGTGGTGATTTGCGTGGCGTTCAAGAATTGCTAGGACATAGTGATATCAGTACCACACAAATTTATACCCATTTGGATTTTGGGCATTTATCGCAAGTATATGACAAAGCGCATCCCCGCTCACGACGATAGCTCACGACCATAATAGGCAGGTTAAGCAGTAATATTAGGCATGAAGAAAATATTAAGCCTAGCCACATCAGCCGTAGCCATCTTATGCATTTACCGCGCGGGTCAAATGCTCAGAAGTACGGCGAAGATTAAGGCTCAAGATAATCGCTAAGCCACGCAGCATCTCAACACCGATACGAGGATAATCTGACAAAAGTCGCTCAAAATCAGCTCGGGACAAGGTGACAAGCGCACATAGGCTGGCGGCTTTAATGGTAGCGGAGCGAGTTAATAAATCTAACAGTGCCATTTCACCCGTACTTTCGCCCGCCCGAATTTCACCGACTTTAATTTCTGCCCCTGAAGGGCTGTATTTAATGACTGATAGCTCCCCAATCAGCAAAAACGCCATAAAATCGCCATGCTCGCCTTCCGTAAATAACACTTCTTGCGGACTCAACTGTTTAAAGTGCAATGAGTTTTCGACCACTTGAAACATATAAGGATCAAGACGGCTAAAGATTGGACTATTCTTTAAATATTCAAAAAGTGGATTATCCATTTTTCGCTTAAGGGTCATTAGGTATTATTTGCTATGATAGTCAATTTTTGACATTCGAGCAACGCAATATTCTGCCGAGTTATTTGCTGTGCATCCGCATCAAAGTCGGCAAAAATCACGCTCGGCGCTTGCTGTGATGTGGTTGTTTTAACCGCAGTTTGGTCAAGCTGTTGGCGACTATTTGGCTTAGGCAGCCAGCTTGCTGCTTTGTCGGATAAAGGTAAATTAGCTGAATTGTTGGTGATATCGGAATCTCGGGTTACTGCATCAATTGCTGCGTCGATTTTTTGGGTCAAAACATTCTCGCCATCACTGCTGATAAATTCACTATGCCCCCAAGTGCTGCGTACTTTGCTAGGCGCTGAGTGATTGACGACATGGTCACCCGTCTGACCTGCACCAATGACCATGCATTGACTATCGAGCGCTCTTGCGGTGAGTAGCGCATGCCAATGTGCTTTCCCTGTTTGGTAGGTAAACGCCGAAGGCGCGGTGAGTATATCTGCGCCTAGTTCGCGTAGTTTGACTGCAAGGGTGGGGAAACGAATATCAAAACATACCATCATGCCGACTTTGCCAAACTCGCTATCCGCCAAAATGAGCTCATTACCAGCTTCGAAGGTTCTACCTTCATCATAGTTGCCTGTGCTATCATTGACGGTGGCTTTGAACAAATGAATTTTGTCATAGCGCGCTAAGCAGTCGCCAGCAGGGTCAAATAATAGTGAGCTCTGCCGAAGTTTGCCGTCAGCCACAGGCGTACCATCAGGTCGATACGGGCAGGGCAAGGTTCCTGCCAGCAGATACACACCATAGTGTCGGGCAGCCTGTGCTGACCAAGCTTTCAAGGCATCAAAATATTGACTGGCAAAACCCTGTTTGCCAAAACAAAAAGCGTTTTCTGGCAAAATCACCATGCGGGTGCCGCGTTCACTGGCAATTTTAATACCTAATTCAATAGATTGAAGATTTGCTAAGATGTCGGTCTGGCTATTGAGTTCAACAATCGCAAATTTTGTCAGTTTTGTCATGGTGTGATTTCGTAAGCAAAAAATTTAGGGAAATTTGTGGTTGCTGCAGCTAAGTAAAGCTAAGCATAGTTAAACTAAGTTCATATAATTAATATACGGCTGAATGTCAAAAAATACTAGCATATCTTGTTGAAACAATACTAAACTAGCAACCTAGCAGAGCATGGACACACCATCTAAACTAACCTCATTAGAGTAAGGCTTAAAAAAACGCGTTATGAAAATTGGTATTGGGGCAAAGCTAACGACGGGGATGACACTCACCCCGCAAATGCAGCAGGCAATTCGCTTGCTGCAATTATCGAGTCTTGAGCTTGAACAAGAAGTGCAGCTTAAACTCGATAGTAACCCCCTGCTTGAGCGTGAAGAAGAGTGGGAGACGTCTTATGAAGACGCTGATAATACTGCCGATGGCGAAAACTATCCAGAACAAGACATGGATAACGACTATGACTATGACGATGATGACTATCAAGTAGAAGGTGTTGAGTTGTCTGAAGCTGATTTGGATGACTATAACCGCCATGAAGCTGAGGGGTTGGAAGATTATCTAGCGTCGGATGATTTTTATCCTGCTTCTGCTAGCCAAGATTATCCCGAGCACAGTGAACCCTCGGCAGTGCATGAGTATGCAAGTCATAGCCCAAGTGATAGTGACAGTGACAGCTATGATGACAACAATAGGGACAGTTATGCAGACAGCGATTATCGCTATGATGAGGAATTTGGCTTAGACGGCATTGATAGTAGCGAGCATCTTAGCAGCCAGCAAATCGACATGCCGGTGGATGCGCAGTGGGATGATATCTATAGCTATGAATCTTCGGCAGCCACGGGCATTGATAGCGAAGACAGTCAGGATGATTATAAGCTTGCTACGCAAGGAAATATTCAAGATTATGTCCGTTGGCAACTGAATTTAAGACGGCTCTCCACCATTGATATGCTGATGGCGGAGTATCTGATTGATAGCATGGACGAGCGTGGTTTTATCACGTTATCGAATGATGAGCTATTTCAAAGTTTTGATACCATGTTGTCATTTTATCAAGTTGAAAATGTGGACTTGGCGCTTGAAGACATTGAGCTTGTGGTTAAGCAAATACAAAACTGCGAGCCACTGGGCGTTGGTGCGAGAAATTTGGCAGAATGCTTGCTGATTCAGCTCAATAAATTGCCGAGTGATACCCCCTCTTGGCAAGCAGCCAAGCAAATTTTGATGCATTCAGAATTTTTTGCCAACAATAACATCAATGCACTGCTTAAATCATCCAATCTTGACGTCTCTGAGATTCAGCCTGCGCTTGCTTTATTGCGCACATTAAACCCCAATCCTGCACTGTCTTATGAAAAATCACAGCGCCAGCTAGATAATGGCATTGAAAGCTATGACATTCCTGATGTCATTGTGGTGCAGCGTGGACAGCATTGGGAAGTCAGCTTAAACCCAGAAACCTTGCCAAAACTGCGTATTAACCAAGTCTATGCCAAACTTGTTAGTCGCAATGACAACAGCGAACAAGGCGTCTATCTAAAAGAGCAGCTGTATGATGCGCGGCTGTTTATCCGTAGCATCGAAGAGCGTAATCAAAATCTACTAAAAGTTGCAACTTGTATCGTCAAACGTCAGCAGGCTTTCTTTGAGCAAGGCGTCATGGCAATGCAGCCGATGGTACTTAAAGATGTGGCAGATGAAGTCGGCTTGCATGAGTCAACCGTTTCTCGTATTACTACCAGCAAAACCATCGTTACCCCCAAAGGGCTATTTAGCCTGAAATATTTCTTTTCCAGTCAAGTCAGTAGTGATGAGGGCGAAGGCGTTTCTTCAACCGCTATCAGCGCGATGATCAAGCAAATGATTGAGGCAGAAGACCCCAAAAAACCGCTATCTGATAGTAGTATTATGAAGCATCTACAAGATAAAGGTATTGATATTGCCCGTCGTACCGTGACCAAATACCGAGAAGGTATGAACATCGGTTCTTCTACGCAGCGTAAAGTGCGGTTTTGACCGCAATGTTGTGATTAGATAGTCAGTCAAAATCTTTTCTAGCTGAACTTTTAAATGTAAGTAAATTTTCAAATGTAACTAAATTTTCAAATATAACTCAACTTTCAAATTTAACTCAACTCTCGAACTGTTAACAAATCTCTTGGTATTTTGCTAAACAGCAATGGTTGATGGCATGCCTACCTTTTTGCATAATGGATTCATAAGGGATAAACCTTTGACGCAGTAACGTGGCTTAGCAATAATTGCTCAATAGCAACTATTTTTACTCGCAGTTATTTGAAGTGATATAAATCAAAATGATATAAACCAAGTTGCAAAGCTCTTTTAGCAACTTATCTTGGTACACGGGTATGCTTGAACACTATAATTTGATTTTACTTTTTTTAGGGTTGGCGTTTTTAATCGGGGCATTCTTTCCTGTGCTACCGCGCAAGCTTTCGATATCCCTGCCTATGATACAAATTACCTTTGGCGCACTGCTAGGGTATTTTTTTATGGGGCTGCCTAGAATTAATCCGCTTAATTATGGCGTTCCTATAGAAAAAGTTACAGAAGTGGTGGTGCTGATTTCATTGGTTGGTTGTGGTATCAAGCTCGATACTCCGCTCAATTGGAAAACTTGGCAACCGACCTTAAGGCTGTTGGTGATTGTGATGCCAGTGGGTATCGCCGCGATGGCATTGATGGGGCATTACATTTTTGGACTCAGTATGGCGGCGGCTATTTTGCTCGGTGCGGTGCTAGCGCCAACCGACCCTGTATTAGCGGCAAGCATCCAAGTCGGTCCACCCAACTCCGAACGACAGGAAGATGTGACCCGATTTACCCTCACCTCTGAGGCGGGTCTCAATGATGGACTGGCATTTCCGTTTGTGTATTTAGCGATAGCGATTGCTACGGCTGCCTCACTCAATCAGGGTTTTGGTGCAGAGGATTGGCTGCATTGGTTGGGCTATGATGTGTTATGGCGAATCATTGCAGGGGTGGCGGCGGGTTACTGTGTTGGTAAATTTTTGGCAAACTGGCTATTTACCAAGGCATATCCCGATAAAGTCGAGCAAAGTTATATGGTGTTAGCCTTGATGTTACTGGCTTATAGCATTACAGAGTTCGTGCATGGTTATGGTTTTATTGCGGTATTTGTCGCCGCGTTAACCCTTCGGCGTTCAGAATGTGAACATGAATATCATCAAGGCTTGCATGATTTTGCTGAGCAAATTGAAGGTTTGTTGATGTCGCTTGTGATGGTATTTTTGGGACTGCTAGTGGGTCAAGCATTAGCGAGTGATGTTACCCTTAGCTGGCAAGTGTATGTGGTATGTTTGGCGTTTATATTTTTGATACGTCCCATCGTGGGTTATTTTAGTCTAGGTAAACTGGGGATGAGTCGCAATGAACGCTGGGTAACGGCAGGACTGGGCATTCGCGGGATTGGTACATTGTATTATATCGCCTATGCGATGAATAAAGGCGTATTTACCAGTGATGAAGCGCTAAAAATTTGGGTGATTTGTGTGGTAACGATTGCAATGTCGGTGTTTTTACACGGGCTAACCGCTAATCGGCTATTAGCCATGACCAAAAATTAGTCCAATTTAAAAATAAAGAAGCGGGTGATTTACCCGCTTTTTTTACGCTACTAAGATTAGCCACCACCCACCGCTTGCACCACTTCAATGTTCATACCATCTTGCAAGGTGACATTTGCCAATTGGCTTTTTGGAATCAATTCACCATTGATTTCAACAGCAAAACGACCTTGGGTTTGCCCCATTTCATCCAATAGTAGTAAGAGATTTTGATGTAACGTTTGTTTGACGTCACCATTTAAAGTCACTTGTGGCATTATTTCGCTTCCTGTTTTGTTACGCTTTCTGTTATGGTTAAATGGGGTTAAATAGGGTTAAACTGATGAAGTGTGCTTAGCAACACTGATAGCAAGCCAAATCCATGCAATAATAAATAGCGTGCCGCCAATCGGGGTAATGGCCCCCAACCAACGTGGCATACCCAAAGCCATCAAGTACAGCGAACCTGTAAAAAGCACAATACCCAGCTGCATCACCCACGCGATAGTAGGGGAGGTGAGGTTTATACGCAATAACATACCAACAATCAATAACCCAAGCGCGTGATAAAAAAAGTATTGCGTACCTGTCTGCCACCAAGCCATCTGCTCGGCTGATAAACACGGTTTAAGCCCATGTGCGGCAAACGCCCCACAGGCGACCGCCACTGCCATATTTATCGCGCCAATACTTATCCAATTCATGAAGGTTAATCCAACTGCAAATGGGTATTGGCTAACATGGCTTCTTTGATTTTATCCATGGCATTTTTTTCAATTTGGCGTACCCGTTCCGCTGAGATATTATACTCCGCCGCCAACTCGTGCAAGGTCGCTTTTTGCTCATTGAGCCAGCGCTGCTGTACGATATCCCGCGAACGATCGTCTAAGTCCTCCATCGCTTCCATCAGGGCCGAATTGTTATTTTCTTCCCAATCAGCATCTTCTACCATATCGGCAGGGTCAGCCGCATCTTCTAAAAAATACTGCGGTGCATAGCGACCTTCGTCTTCATCATCACTTTGTGCTTCAAACGATGCATCATACGAAGTCAGACGGCTTTCCATCTCTAGCACTTGTTTGACGGTAACATTTAAGTCTTTGGCAATCGCTTCGGCTTCTTCGAGCGTTAACTGGTTGTTGGTTTTTTTCAGTGAGCGCAAGTTAAAAAATAGCTTGCGGTGCGCTTTGGTGGTTGCGACTTTGACGATACGCCAGTTACGAATCACAAATTCATGGATTTCAGCTTTGATCCAATGCACGGCAAAAGACACCAAACGCACACCTTTGTTTGGGTCAAAACGTTTCACTGCTTTCATCAAACCGACATTGCCTTCTTGAATCAAATCGCCTTGTGGCAAGCCATAGCCAGAGTAGCTGCGCGCAATGTGAATCACAAATCGCAGATGCGACATAACCAGCAGCCGTGCTGCTTCTACATCCCCTTCGTCAGTATAGCGATGCGCTAGCTCCTGTTCTTGCTCTGCCGTCAAAATAGGAATTTGATGAACCGCATTGATATACGCGCCTAAATTTACCCCAGGTGCAGATAACGCAGTCGGCATGGTAGGAACAAGCGCATTGGTCATGGCTTTCTTTTGACGGGATCGCGATGCAGTCTTTCGTGGTTTTTCAACAAACTCATCATCATAGTCGTCATCAGCCTCGTCCACCAACTCATCATAGTCATCATAACTATCAGGGAGCTGTGCAAGGTCAATATCGTCGTCATCTAAGCTATCAAAGTCTGGCTCGTCAAATTCATCGAGTTCGTCATCGTCGATGTCATCAAATGCAGCGTGTGGGTCGCCACCCAGCTTATCATCAAGCTTGGTCGATTTTTTTGCGTTGGCAGTCTTTTTTATTGTCGTTGTTTTGGTCTTTGTAGCCATGAAATAGCCTGTCAATTGTCTTTTAATTTCTGTTATTTAGTATGCCTTAAAGCCAGCTTTTTTGTAAGAGGCGTTTAGCAATTTTTGGTTATGATCGAGTGAAAGATTGTGTCTGTTGTATTTTCAGACGGTGTGATTGATGTCTGCTGTACCAGGGTATATCCGGCATGCTGACAAAAAGCTGCGATGTCACGCTTGCTGTTAGGATCGGTTGCGGTTACATACACCGCATGACCCAACGCAGTCTTTTTTAGTGCCATTTTCAGTTTAAGCAGCGGCATCGGGCAGGCGAGTCCTTTGCCATCCACATAATGCTCAATTTGAGCATCGATGTGCAGGTCGTTATGTTCGCCTGACAGAAACAACCCCCAATCTTGGCAAAAGGCGTCATCCGATAGTAAGGCAGGATTTAGCGTAATCTGAGAAGAATCCGTCATGGTAATAAAATCGCTACTCGAAAATTGCAAGTGTGTTAGATGGTTATTATAGGATAAATTACAAGTGTAGACGATTGAGATAAATCAAAGTTAGCATTATATTTTTGAAAATTTAACCTTTATCCTGCATTCAGTAGTCGGTAGATTGTAGCAAGATATCATTACAAAATTTGGCTTTTTAAAGCTGCTGAAATTTGTATATTGAGCAGTATTATTTAGCATTTACCTTTTTTTAAACACCATTTTTTTAAACATCATTCTAAGCTAATTCGCTGTCAAAGGTCGCGCATGCCCATCAATCCACTTGCTAGTTATTTATTTAGAAAAACGCCTGTAGTGGCTGTATTAAGTACACTATCAACTGGCGTGCTTGCTGTCGATAACTTCTCCTATCAAAGTGCGCCTGCTTTTAATCCAGTCATGATTGCAAGTGCTGAGCCTACCCAAGTCAATGGCCAATTAGCCTCTATGGACAATGGACAAGCGCTCATCGATACCGAGCAAAATCGCCAAGTCGGTGAGTGGGCGCTTCGACAAATCAACGGCAATGCAGCGCTGATAAAAGACCCTTGGTTGCAGCAATCGCTTGAACAAATTGTGTGGCAAATCAATGCGGTAGCAGGTCTCAACGCACCCATGGGGCTAGTGATTATCAATGACAAGCAAATCAATGCCTTTGCGGTACCGTCTGGGCTTATCGGCATCAATGTCGGTTTGTTGGATAAAGCTAAAAGTCTAGATGAAATAGTGAGCGTCGTCGCGCATGAGATTGCCCATGTCAGCCAGCGCCATTATCAACATCGCAATGATGAAAAAACCAAACAGCTACTGATGCAGGCAGGCGGTCTTTTGGCGGGCGTCGCAGCATCCAAAGTCGGGGATGGTGATGCCGCTGCCGCTGTCATGCTAGGCTCTCAGGCGATGTCGGCCAACGCTGCTGCCTCCTATAGCCGTGGGCAAGAGCGAGAAGCCGACCGTATTGGCATGCAAATCATGAACCAAGCAGGCTATGATGTCAATGCCATGCCCAGTTTCTTTGCCACCCTAGACCAACAAAACCCTGTCAAAAGTAACACCTTGATTCCCAGTTTTATTTTAAGCCATCCGCTCACCGCAGATAGAATCAGTGAAGCAAGGGCGCGAGTCGCAACTTACAAGCGTGATAGTCAGGCTAATATGGCGTCAAACCGTTATCAATCTATTCAACAGCAGCGTGCGCAACTGTTTGAACAAATCCAGTGGCGTGCTCGCTACTATGGCTATCTAGTCAACAAAGCCGATTTGGAACAAGGGGCAAAAACCAGTAAAGGTGCCAAACTTGCGCTGATTAATTATTATCTCGATAACGGACAACCCAAAGCGGCACAAAGTTTAATGCAGGATTTTGATAAGGACATCAACACGCTCGCCAATCCGCTGGCAGTCGTGACATTTAGTCAGTTAGCTGCGCAGCAAGGCAATGTCGATGTGGCAATCGCTAAATTGCAGCAACTCGTCTCTGTGTATCCTGAGCGCACAGATGTGCCACGCTATCTAAGTGACATTTATTTAAAATATCGACCTACTGCAGAGAGTGGTCAAAAAGTATTAGCGCTGCTTCAACCCTTATCCAAGCAAAATCCCCGTGACGTCATGCTGTGGGATCGATTGCAACAAGCCAGTCAACTACTGGCCAAACACCGTAGCGGTGATGAGCAACTGATTCATCGCATCAATACGTTACGCTATCGCGCGTATGGCGAGTTATGGCGCAATGAGCTAAAAGATGCTGTGACATCACTGACCCAAGCCAAATCGTTAGCAAAGCAGCTACCTAGTAATCAATCTTTGCTGGCACTGCTGAACCAGCAAATCAACCAAGTACAAGACGCCAATCAGTTTAAACCATCTTAATGATTAGACGGCTAACGTAGGTTCATTATCTGGCTCATCCTGCTCGGGTAGCGCCAGCCAACTGGCAAGTTTCAATGACAGTTCTTCAAGCCCAATTCTATCTTGGGCGGAAAATAATTGAATACTAAACGGCAATTTTAATTTATTAAGCTGATTGCGGGTTTGCTGTAGTGTGTTTTTGGCAGCACCATATTTGAGCTTATCGGCTTTGGTTAATAGCACATGAACCTCAAGCTCACCGTCCTTTGCCCAGTGTAGCATTTGCTCATCAAAGAATTTTAGTGGATGGCGAATGTCTGTGAGTAGCACTAAACCGGCGAGACTTTTACGCGAAATTAGGTATTTTTCAAGCTCTGACTGCCATTCTTTTTTCATCGCCTCGGGCACGGCGGCATAGCCATACCCTGGCAAATCCACCAACCGCTGATCCAAATTGCCCATATTAAAAAAGTTAATCATTTGGGTGCGACCTGGGGTTTTGGAGGAACGGGCTAACTGGCGCTGCTGGGTCAATGCATTAATGCAAGAGGACTTACCAGCATTTGAGCGGCCAGCAAAAGCAACTTCGCGACCCGTATCGGCAGGACACAGTTTAAAGGTAGGGGCAGACAGCATAAATTGGGTTTGATGTAACCAGCGTTTTGCTGCATCACTATCGTCAGTAATCGCAGTTGGCGCGGGTGTGTTAGTAGAATCCATCATCAGCACATAATCTTAATGTTAAAGCGCTATTGTATCAGCAAATACCCATAACCCAAAATTTTGAGCAATTGCTACCGCTGTTTTATAAGATATTTTTTGTAGTGAAACTCGCTTGCCAACCTGCAAATGACTTTTACATGATTATCGAGTTATGGCATAATAATCAGCCATATCAATTATTCGATTATGGTTTTAATCATGACTGTCACTGTAATCGACAAAACCCTCGGTGTTTCAAAGTCATTAAGCTAACTTAAATGTCGTATTAGCCATATGATTAGCGTTCATTAATAGGGTAGCCTACAAATTTTGCAGACAAGCGCATGGTTGTCTTGCTATAATATTGTAACTTAGTAGATACATTCACCAGTGTTAAAGCAATAAATATGTATGATGATAACTGGGTGTTGCTTTGATATTGTAAGCAATGCCTTTGTCGCTAGCTCATTGTGAGTCATAACCAACACGCTTTAGTAGGAATTGTTACCGATGAAAAAAATACTCACTGCCGCAAGCCTTTTAATTGCCAGCGTAAGCGGTTCTGCAGCTGTTACCGTACCAAAATATGACATTGCCAAAGGTAAGGTTATTGCTGAATCAGTTTGTGGTGCTTGTCATGGCGTCAATGGTGTTAGTACTGTTCCTGCACAGCCTAACCTTGGCGGACAAAACGTTAAGTATCTCTATAAACAGCTAACCGAATTCAAATCAGGCGCGCGTGTCAATCCTATTATGTCAGCGCAAGTGGCAAAATTAAATGACCAAGACCTGGCGAATGTGGCAGGTTATTATGCAAGCCAACCACGTTGGGGGGTAGGTTATGCCAATCCTGCTTACGCTCCCGTGGCACAAAAATTGTATTATGGTGGTAATAGCACACGCGGTGTGATTCCTTGTGCAGGCTGTCACGGCGGTAAAGCCAATGGTAACGATTTAGCCGCTTTTCCGCGTATTGGGGGTCAGCATTCAGCTTATATCGCAACCCAATTAAAACTGTTCCGTGCAGCGGGTCGTGAAGACGATGTGACAGACCCATCACAAACGCGTATGAATGATGCAGCTAAAAAAGGCGATAAAGGCATGATGCAAATCGTGGCATCAAAATTATCAGATAATGATATCAAAGTATTGTCTGACTATATCAGCGGTCTACACTAGTGTTTAGCGATATATTATTTAGCCAAGCATAGCGCTTGGCTTTTTTATTGTCTAAAACCACCTAAACCAATATTAACCAATAGTAAATTTTGGTGGCAAATTAACCTGTTAACAAAAGCTTAGGCATAAAAAAAGAGCCACCGAAGTGACTCTTTTGTATGCTAATTAACGATTAGTCGTTAACTTTAGCAACAACACCCGCACCTACAGTACGGCCACCT
>NZ_DAMCJP010000017.1:0-30060 GCF_032097965.1 Moraxella sp. CTOTU49803
GCTTGACCGTCTTGTAGAAGGAATCCCCTTGCTTTAGCAAGGGGAGGAAGTCAAAGCAATGTAGTTTGGAGTAAAAAATTACCGCTCTACTTGACTGACATCACGCACCGCGCCGGTATCCGCGCTAGTAGTCATCGCTGCATACGCCCGCAAGGCGGCTGACACTTGGCGTTCACGATTGACAGGTTTCCAAGCTTGGTTGCCACGGCTCACCATCGCTTCTCGGCGTTTTTCCAGTTCGGCAAAATCAACCGCCAAATGAATCGAGCGATTAGGGATATCAATCTCGATAATATCACCTTCATTGACCAAACCGATGGTACCGCCTTCAGCGGCTTCTGGGCTGACGTGACCGATGGATAAACCCGACGTACCCCCTGAAAAACGACCATCGGTAAGTAGCGCACAGGCTTTACCTAGACCTTTTGATTTTAGGTAAGACGTCGGATACAACATCTCTTGCATACCAGGACCGCCTTTTGGACCTTCATAGCGAATCACCACGACATCACCTGCGACAATTTGGTCTGCCAAAATCGCTGCAACGGCGTCATCTTGGCTCTCAAACACACGGGCACGACCGGTAAATTTTAGGATGCTGTCATCCACGCCCGCTGTTTTGACGACACAGCCACGTTCAGCGATATTACCAAACAATACTGCCAAACCACCGTCTTGTGAGTAGGCAAATTCTTTGCTGCGGATACAGCCAGATTCGCGGTTGACATCAAGATTTGACCATTCATTGTTTTGGCTAAAGGCTTGCGTGGTGCGTACCCCACCTGGGGCTGCAATATACCGCTCACGTGCCTCAGCATTATCAGGATTCATGATATCCCATTGGCTCAGCGCCGCTTTGAGTGAGGCACTATGCACGGTGGGAACATCGGTTTGCAGCAGGTTTGCGCGATCAAGCTCGGCTAAAATTGCCATCACACCCCCAGCGCGGTGCACGTCTTCCATATGGTATTTTTGCGTCGCAGGGGCAACTTTCGATAGGCAAGGCACACGGCGGCTTAGACGGTCAATATCCGCCATTTTAAAATCTACTTGGGCTTCATGGGCAGCGGCAAGCAAATGTAGAATCGTGTTGGTTGAGCCACCCATGGCGATATCAAGGCTCATGGCGTTTTCAAATGCCGCTTTGGTCGCAATTGAGCGTGGCAATACGCTGGCGTCATCTTGCTCATAATAACGTTTGGCAAGTGCCACGATACGGCGACCTGCTTCTAAGAATAAATCTTTACGTTTGGCGTGAGTGGCAAGTAACGAGCCATTACCAGGCAGTGATAAGCCCAAGGCTTCGGTCAAACAGTTCATCGAGTTGGCTGTGAACATACCTGAGCATGAGCCACAAGTTGGGCAAGCAGAACGCTCAGTTTGTGCCACATCTTCGTCACTAATCAAGTCATCTGCCGCATCAATCATGGCGTCGACTAGGTCAAGTTTGCGAATTTTTTCACCCAATTCATTCATCACGGTTTCATGGGTGGTATGTCCATCGCCTAACGTAGATGCCAATACTTTGCCCGCTTCCATTGGGCCGCCCGACACAAAAATCGTTGGGATATTGAGGCGCATCGCTGCCATCAGCATACCCGGGGTGATTTTGTCGCAGTTGGAGATACAAACTAGCGCATCGGCGCAGTGGGCATTGACCATATACTCCACGCTATCGGCAATTAAATCACGGCTTGGCAAGCTATAGAGCATACCCAAGTGACCCATGGCGATACCATCATCCACCGCAATGGTGTTAAATTCTTTGGCAACACCACCTGCCGTTTCAATCTCGCGGGCAACCAACTGACCCAAGTCTTTTAGGTGTACGTGACCGGGTACAAACTGGGTAAATGAGTTGGCAATCGCGATAATCGGTTTGTTAAAGTCCTCATCTGTCATACCTGTTGCACGCCAAAGTGCGCGTGCACCCGCCATATTGCGGCCAGACGTGGAGGTTTTTGAGCGATATTGTGGCATGGTTGTTCCTTATTTCTAACAGTCAATACAAGTGATAAATTTAGCACTTAGTGTACTCTGTCTCGACCAAAAGGGCTAGTCATGGCTCATGATAGATAGTTATAATTGGTTTTAAAGAATGGCATATTAGCTACCCTTATCATTGCTATATTACGGCTATCATTCAATCGTATCTGGTAAAAACTCATCAAAAGGATTTTATTTTGACCAATCCCACCTTAAGCATTACCGATGTCATCCGACAAAGTCTGGCATTTTTAAGTAAAGATAGTTTAAGCAAACATGATTTGAGCAAAGATAAAAATACCGCATCAACAAATCAACCCTTCACCGGGCTGATTATTGGTAATGACACGCAGTCGGTTTTTAGCCAAATTCAAGCTATTGATCAAGCCGTGAGTTGGGAAGCGTTTGATTATCAAGAGTTTATCGCGCATCGGTTTGCCAAACGCTATGACTTGGCAGTGATAATTTTATCAAACGATAGCGCTATCGATACCCAAATCATTCAGCGCTGTCGCGACTTGTTTGCCAAGCATTGTTTGGTGGTGCAAAACTTATCCGAGCCAGCAACAGGTGTGGATGTGGTGAGCTTTGGCTTTAGCCGATTACATGAGCAGCCGATTGTAGAGAATGACCAAGATCACCATACAAGCTACCAAGTATGGCAATTTAATCTGTTTGACTATAAACATTTGCCAGATTGGTTTAATAGCAAGTTTTGGGCAAACCCTGAACTATGGAATAAATTTCGTTGGTAGCGGTTTTAGATATCACTGTTTTAGACAGTTTTTGTTGTTATCACTTATCTTATAAGCGGTAAATTTTTTTGAGCTACTTGTTTAATCCAAAAATTAAACTGCTTTGAGAACTTTGAGAAAAAGTTGGCTAAAATTTACAGTAACACTGTTTACAAAAAGCGCGAGATTGATTTACTCTATCGAAAAGTAACAAAATAGGTAAACGCGTTAAATAATAATTTTTGAGGAAAGACTATGAAATTAACGATGCTAAAAGTAGTAAGCACTGCTGCAATGATGGCAACCATCGCCTTAACAGGGTGTTCTGCCAAACGTACCGACACATCTGAAGTAGTGGTTGCGCCGATGGGCGTTCCCGGTGGCGTAGGCTACTATAACGGGGGCGCTGTGGTAACAAACTCAACGTCAGTTATCACCGCCGCGGGTGCTAACCCAAATGCCGTGTATTTCGGCTTTGATAGCAGTGAAATCGACGCTCAAGGTCAAGCCGTGTTAAATCAACAAGCGCAATTCTTACAAGCCAACCCAAGTGCCCGTGTCGCCATTGCTGGTCACACCGATGAGCGTGGTAGCCGTGAATATAATCTGGCATTGGGTGAGCGCCGTGCCCAAGCCGCACAAGCCTATTTAGCTACGTCAGGGGTATCAGCTTCACGTATGGAAGCCATCAGCTACGGTGAAGACCAACCTGCCGATCCCGGTCATGACGAATCAGCATGGGCAAAAAACCGCCGTGCAGAAATTTCTTACTAAGTATTATCTACTAAGTATTTGTTACTAAGCATTTCTTAGTGAGTAAAAGACAAAAAAACCTGTTGATTCAACAGGTTTTTTTGTGGTTAAAATCGGTTTATTTGACCAGTTGAACGGTACCATTGGCAGTGACCGTAATGGTGCTATCGCCCGCTTGGAAGTTTTGGTCAGCGACTTTGGCACTGCTGGCTTCTAGCATCATTACACTGCCATACGCGCGCGGTGCACGATAATCGCCCCCTTGACTAAAATCCAACGAGACTAATTGATAGCCTTTTGCGCCCCACACAGGTAGCAGCGTTTGCGCTTGGCGCTGGAAGTTTTTGGAAGCTTCCATCATCAATTCTTGCTCGGTGGCTTTGCGCGCGGCATCAGACACGCTAAAGTCTAATCCATCAAGGGTCATAAAACTTTGCAATTCAGCAATTAATTTGCTCGCGGCAACTGTGTCGGTGCTTTTTAAATTCAAGCTTGCAGTTCCCGTCCAACCAATGATTTTTTGGTTTTTGTCATATTGCGGATAGGTCGCTTGATTGCCCGTACTGACTTGCACTTGTGGGTATTTTTTGGCAATGGCAACCGCTTGGTTCAAGGTGGTAGCGATTTGATTAGCCACCTCACTGCTTGATTTGTTTTGCACAGTTTTGCTAAGGGTAGCATTGATTTGGTCATTGCTGACTTTTTTACTTGCAGAGGCAGCAAAGTTAAGCAAGCCATAGTTTAAAGTATTGGTCATTGATGAGTTCGCAGGGGATGGGTTTACAGGGTAGGTAGCGGCTGAAACACTGGTAAAAGGTAATAGCGTCGCCATAGCAAGCAAGCTGGCTGCAATACGTTTGGTCATTGTATGATTGGGATGATTGTTAGTTGCGGTGCTTAAGTGTGTCATAGTGTTTCCTATTGTTTTTTTCCTAGTTTTTCTAGTACTTTTTTATATGGGTTGGCATGAATCTGTTGCTGATTAAACTGCTATTTAGCTCATTCAATATGTCGTTGAATGGGCATTATAAAATATTTTGTAACATTTGCAGCGAAAGAATTGTAGAAAAAGGGTAAGAAGTTCGACAAAAATTTACCCGAATGTTGCTTGGTGATGGGTTAGCGTGCGTAAAAGTGAAATAAATACAAAAATTTGGTGTATATGATAAAAAGAGTTTGCATTTGGTCGCCAAATTCTCTAGAATACCGCTTCGGTAACCCCATTGGTAGCTTCGCAACTAGCTGCTGTGAACCCCGCCAGGACCGGAAGGTAGCAACGGTAGCAGCCAGCCAGTGTGCCGAAGATGTGCTAGTGGGGTTATCACTTTTTTAAGTAGGTGTTTTTGATGCCTATTTCACTTGGTAAGTTTTTTAATTGCGAAAGAAAACTGACCAATAATGACTCATATACGCTACCTAAACGCTAAGAGCAACGTCAATTTTCCAATTAATCTAGCTTATCCATCTGCCTATATATCACGCGCGCCATTGTAAGCGCTGATAATCTTCCGATGATAACCTAATATTTAGCATTGTATTTTTTTAAGCATTCTTGTGAATGCCGCGATACGAACTTTTTGATGGTTTTACTGTTTCAAAAGTTTTGATAAGTCTGACAGTAGGTTTTGTCACTATTTTTATAGTGAAAATAAGTCTTACAGACACGATTACAATGCTTTAAAGCGATTAACACGATATTTGTGATTAATGATAGCTGATAATTTTGCCTATTCATTTTGCTTATCCATTTTGAAAGTGCAGTCAGCTTGAGGGCTTTTGCTTGTTGCGTGTTTTCAATCAAGGTTACCACCGACACTTTGATTAACTTATTTTTTAAGGACTTACATGACTGATTTTAATTCAACCACAGATTTTGCTGATAACTCAATCGATAATTTTTTTAGCCACAGCCAAGCCAACAGCAATCAGCCTACTGGCAACACCCCAGTTGATGACACAGAAGCAACTGCGACAACGGATGTTGTCGCGACTGATACTGTAGCAACAGATGCGCCAACGTCTGATGATGCTAACCCTAGCGAAAATGGTTTTACCGCATTGGGTATTTCAGGTTCATTACTAAAAAGTATTGTGGCAACGGGTTATACCACACCAACGCCTATCCAAGCGCGCGCGATTCCTGCTGCATTAGCGGGTCGTGATTTGCTATTATCCGCACAAACAGGTAGTGGTAAAACTGCCGCGTTTGTATTACCAATTTTGCATCAATTAAACGAACTACAAGCTAAAGAAAAAGCGGCAGAAAAGACCGCAAGTGGCAAACGTGGTCGCCAACAGCCAAAAGTCGTACAAGCGTTGATTTTGACACCGACGCGTGAGCTGGCTAACCAAGTACAAGACAGTATCCGCAAATATGGCTCAGCCATGAAAGATTTGTACAGTGTGCCACTTGTGGGTGGTGCGGCATACAGTGGTCAAATCCGTGCGCTAAAAAAAGGCGTACAAATCATCGTAGCGACGCCGGGTCGTTTGCTAGATCATATCAACGCCCAGCGTGTAAATCTCTCTGATTTGACCATGTTGGTACTTGATGAAGCAGACCGTATGCTAGACATGGGCTTTGCCGATGATATCAATGCGATTTTGGAAGCCACACCCGCGCATCGCCAAACCATCATGTCATCTGCGACATGGGATGGTCCAGTCGGTAAAATCGCTGAAAGCTTTACCAAAGACCCAGAGCGTATCAACATCAAAGTTGAAACCGCACACATCGATGAAAAAGTGTACTTCTGTGACAACTTTGACCACAAAAATAAATTATTAGAGCACCTGATCTGTGACCCAGAGCGTGGTCAAGCGATTATCTTTACCGCGACCAAACGCAGTAGTGAAGAAGTCGCTGAGCGCCTACAACAATGGGAACACAAAGCCTGTTATCTACATGGTGACTTGCCACAAAGCAAACGTAATCGTATCGTCTCAGATCTACGCAGTGGCAAATTTGACATCGTGGTAGCAACAGACGTGGCTGCACGTGGTCTTGATTTACCTAATATTACCCATGTATTCAACTATGATTTACCGCGCCAAGTAGAAGATTATGTGCATCGTATCGGTCGCTCAGGTCGTGCCGGTCGTACTGGTATTGCCATCAACCTATGTAGCCGCGATGACCGTCGTCAATTTGGCAATATCGCCCGTTACCTAAAACGTGATATCAATGAAGCGCAAGTTGAAGGCTTAGAACCGCGTTTTGTGGAAAAATTTGAAGGTCGTGGTAAGCCTAATGGTCGTGATGGTCGCGGTCGTGGTCGCAGCGGCAGTGATAGCCGTGGCGGTCGTGATGACCGTGGCAGTCGCTCACAACGTTTTGGTGGTTCAAGCGAGCGTCGTTTTGCGGACAAGCCACGTTTTGACAACCAAGAACGCTATGGCAAATCAGCGAGCAACGATAGTTCGGCAAGTTTTGAAAAACGCGAGCGTTTTGACAAAGGTCACCAAGGCAACAGCGATAGTCGTTTTGGTCGTGATGATGCGAGTGTGCCGCGTCGTCATCGTGATTCAGATAACCGTCATGGCAACAGTCAGGGCGATTTTCACCGCGCTGCTAAATCATCGGACAAACCAAACTTTGACCGTGATTCACGCCAAGGCAATCGTGAGCCTCGCCAAGGTGAGTATGCAGATCGTCGCCGCGATGATAACCGTAGCTTTAACAAAGATGGCTTTAAAGGTTATCAAGGTGATAAACCACGTTACAACACTGACCGTAACAGCAGTGAGCGTCATGGCGAGCGTCCTAACCGCTTTGAAAAAAATGACCGTTTTGGTGACAAACCTTTTGCCAAAAAAACCGAACGCTCTAGCGAGTTTCGTGGCGATGACCGCGCTCGCAAGCCACGTCCAATCGTAGAAGAAACATTCGGTCAACCGCTTAAAAAACGTAGCGACAGACCGTATCCGGCAAAAGAGGGTCAACGTGCGGGTGATTCACGCTCAAATGGGTTTAAATCTGAGGGTTTCAAAAAATCAGATAAACCATTTGCAGGTAAATCGTCAAGATCGGAAGGATTTAAGTCATCGTCTGACCGTTATGCCTCATCAAGCAAGCCATCAGCTAAACCGGCTGGCAAACAAGATGGTTGGGATGCGCCAAAACGTAGCCGTCGCAATAGCACGGGCAAACCGCTATAAGCTATGATCAGTAAAAAAAGCACCTAATTGGGTGCTTTTTTTTGGGTCGCTTATTTTGACTTGTTATCAGCCTGGGCAAATTTTATCCCGTTGTGTGGGTGTTTGGGTCGTTGTGTTATTGGCAAAATTCGCCAACGGTTTGATACAGTTGTTTGCATTGCTCAGGGCACAGATTTTCCATATTCAAAAACGCGTGCGGCATATCTGCAAAATGGACGAGTTGGGATGGCGCGCCTGCGGCTTGTAATACATCATGATAGCCGATATCTTCATCACGCAGCGGACAATAACCAGACGTTAGGTGCAGTGTCTTTGGGGCTTGATACGGCGAATGATGTAGTAGGGTAGCCATATCGGTCCAAAACGGTGAGCTCAGCTCACGGTCATCATATGCTGAAAAATAATTGTCAAAATACCAGCGGATTTTGCTGGATTCCAGTAAATAACCCGTGCCATTTTCCTCAATCGAGGGTTGTGACATGGTGTAGTCTAGACTGGCATAAATCAAAATTTGATGGGTGATAGCTAAGTCTGTGCTCACACGGTTGGCAAGCCAATCTTGCACCAAGGTGGCAGTAATCGCTCCGCCACCGCTATCACCCGCTATGATAAGCTTGCCGTTACAGGCATAACCGACTTGCTGTAGGGTCGCTGTTAAATAGGTTAAAATCGCGTGGGCGTCATCAATCGCGGCAGGGTAGCGGTTTTCCGGCGCAAGGCGATATTCGGGCGCTACCACCACACAGCCTGTCGCTTCAGCCAATTTTTTATAGAGTTTATCATACACAGTGACACTGCCTGTCATGCCACCACCACCATGAAAATACACCATTACCGGCACGTCAGCCGCTGCTTGTTCATTTGGCAGGGGGCAGTTGCTCGGTACAAATAGCCTAAGTGATACGTTATAACCACGAAAATTGCTTGGCGTCACCAGCACCGTATCGATGATTTTTGCCATGTTGGGTGCGTCAGTGACAAATGCGGTTGTCAAATTGGCTAACGCCTCACGTGCGTTGATGGCATTGGGCTGAACGCCTTGCGCTAACAGATACGGAACAATCACTTGATGCAGCTGTGTCAAATACGCTTGCATGGCAGCGGGCATTGGCTGTTTTAAATTCTCCGGCATAATTCAATCCTATTGATTTTAAGGTTAACTTCCACAATGTGCTAAATATTACTGCAGTTTTGTCATGGCTGGATAGTCATGTTTTGAAAAATACTGATGTTTTGACAAACAGCCATGTGTTAAAAATATTACGCTCTAGGACGCCAAATTTGTCATTGAAGGCCTTTAAATACCTTTAATTAACGTGAAGGGCTTGCAAAGTACGGCTTAGGGTTAAACTTCTTTTAACAATAAATACCGCGCTTTAGTGCTAGTATAGGCATTTTTATGACAGGCAATACTTTGTAAAAAGGTCACCTATGACTTCTCAAGCACAACATGCCACTGGGCATTTAGATTCTTCCAATCATTTCACTGATACTGATACTCACACACTAACATCCATTAACTTAACTAGCCGCAATCCACCCCATAGCCAACCGCAAAATCAACCGCCTTTTCAACAACCGCCCTCTCAACAACCGAATGCCAAACCACCGACAATGCCACCCTCATTGATAGTCAAAATCATGATTGGCATGATTGGCGCGTTTGCATTTTTGCAGGTTTATTCGATTCAAGCGATTTTGCCGATTATGATGCAAGCGTTCTCAGCGACCGAAACGCAAGTGGGCATGACAGTTGGGGCGACGGTGATTGCCATTGCCATGATGTCACCGTTTATGGGGATGTTGTCTGATGCCGTGGGTCGTAAAAATATCATTGTGGCATCCATTGCCTTTATGGCAATACCCACGATGATGATTGGGCTGTCTGACTCACTCTCTAGCATCGTTATTTGGCGATTTATGCAAGGGTTGGCGGTACCTGGCATTACAGTGGTGACGATTGCCTATGTCGGGGAAGAGTACGCCGGCAAAGAGATGGCAAAAATGATGTCCTATTATGTCTCAGGTACAGTATTTGGGGGATTTTTAGGGCGCTTTATCTTGGGGCATTTAGAAGAGCTTATCGGCTGGGAAAAAGGCTTTTTGTTCATGGGCGTGTTAACGGTGTTAGGCGCTGGCTTGGTGGCTTGGTTATTACCGCGCTCACGTCATTTTCATGCCAACCCAAATTTTACATCGGCGCTGCACATGCTAAGTAAACATCTGCGCAACCGTTATGTGGTGACAGCAGGACTTCTTGGTGCGTGCGTGTTGTTTTCACTAGTAGGCTGTTTTACCTATGTCAATTTGCACTTGGCAGACGCACCCTATCATCTATCGAGTGCTGGGCTTGCCAATATTTTTGCTGTGTATTTGATTGGGGTGGTGGTCACACCGATTGCAAGTAGTTTAATTGCCAAATACGGTGCTGCCCGTATGGTGCGCGTGGCAGTGATGATTTCGATGATGGGCGTGCTAATGACATTGGCTGCGCCTATCTCTTTGGTGATTGTGGCGCTTGCGGTGATGTCAACTGGGGTATTTATTACCCAATCGGCGACCATTACTTATATCGCGGTGAATGTCAAAGAAGGGCGGTCGCTGGCGTCAGGTTTATATTATATGGCGTACTACATCGGTGGTAGTATCGGGGCGTGGGCGTGTGGTCTGGCATATGTACAAGGCAAATGGCTATATACAGTCTATACGCTGCTGGCTGTACAGGTCATCGCCTTACTGATTGCATTTTTTGGGCTAATTAAAATCCCAGTCAAAAGATAATCATTCATCACAAAAATAAACCCCAGTCAATGGGGCTTATTTTTTTTAACGGCTGTTAAGTGAAAGCATTTAAGCATTTAGAGATTAAAATTAGGGTACAAAGCGATCACGGTCAGGATGTTCACCAAATTCTTTACGGTATTTGGCTGAAATTTCATCCCAAATAGGCGCATTGTGTACGCCATTGGCGCGCGCATCATAGATTGGATCTTTGCCTTGTTTGATCTGTGCTTCATAATCGCGCAGTGCGGCAAACGCAGGTTTTTGCAAGAATAAGATACCAATGATATTTAGCCATGCCATCAAACCAACGCCCAAGTCGCCTAGTGCCCACGCCAAGTCGGCGGTTTTTAAGCAGCTATAAATTACCACGAATAAAATCACTACTTTGAGTAAAGGGATGGCCCAATTTAGCTTCACGCTACGAGTGAGATAACGGATATTGGTTTCTGCAATATAGTAGTACGCCATGATGGTGGTGAAGGCAAAGAAGAATAAAGCAATCGCTACAAACACTGAGCCAAAGCCTGGCATGATGTTTTCCATCGCAGTTTGCACATAACCTGGACCTGCCGAAACGCCTTTAACACCTTGATACAAGAAGGCTTCTTTATTGGCTGGGTCTTGTACGTTATACATACCGGTAATGATTAGCATGAAACCTGTCGCCGAACAAACAAATAGCGTATCGACATATACTGAAAACGCCTGTACTAACCCTTGTTTGGCTGGGTGTGACACATCAGCGGCTGCCGATGGGTGAGGACCTGTACCTTGGCCAGCTTCATTGGAGTAAACGCCACGTTTCACCCCCCATTGAACGGCAAGACCCAACACAGCGCCAAATGTAGAATCCATACCAAACGCAGAGCGGAAAATCAACGCTAGCACATCAGGTAACTGACCAATATGCATGATGATGATAACAATCGCCACGATGATATAGGCGAGTGCCATAAAAGGTACAATCAACTCAGCCGAGGAGGCAATACGCTTGACGCCACCAAAGATAATAAAGCCAAGTAGTGCCGCAATTACCGCGGCTGAAACGCTAGGTGCGACACCCAGTGAATTGTTCATCGCTTCAGCAATCGAATTGGCCTGTACGCCTGGTAACAATAAACCACAAGCCGCGATTGCCGATATCGCAAATAACACCGCGTACCATTTTTGACCCAGCGCTTTTTCAAAATAATAGGCTGGACCACCGATAAAAAAGCCTTTATCATCACGCTCTTTATAAATCTGCGCAAGCGTTGACTCAACGAATGCGGTACTGGCACCCAAGAAAGCTACCATCCACATCCAAAACAATGCACCAGGACCACCAAACGTAATCGCTGTTGCGACACCGGCAATATTACCTGTACCCACACGACCTGCGAGTGACATAGCGAGTGCTTGGAATGAAGACACACCTTGTTCGCTGCTTTTGCCATCCATCAGCAATCGAATCATGCGACCAAAATGACGCAATTGCAAGAAACGACTACGAATCGAAAAATATAAACCAACCAACAAACATAAATAGATTAATGCGGGACTCCATACCCAATCATTAATCGCATTGACAAAATCTTGCATAACGTTATCTCCCACTACCGTAGAAAGCTAAAACCCCATAGGATTTTTCGCTATTTGCCAACTGTTTAATTTATAGAAACGCTACTCTACCACCCAATAATAGTTTCTATAAACTTGCTGAATTATTACAGTTTCCTTATCTTATAAGAAAAAATTGGTTTTGCAAATGGTAATGATAAAAATTGGCGATAAATAATGCGAGAAAAAGTGATTGACTAACCTGTTTTTACCCCAAACATTTCACCGATAAGGTTGGTAGTAACCAACGCGACCACGCCCCAAATTACCACCCGCACAATGGCAGGGAAAATTTTGGCACCCCCCAAATACGCCGATAACCACCCCAAAACTGCCAATCCTATCAAGGTTACTGTGCCCAAACCGCCGACCAAATATTGTTTTGGTAATAGCCAAATACACAGCACCGGTAGCAGCGCCCCTGTGATAAAGGATAAAGCCGACGCCACGGCTGCCTGTAGTGGATTGGCGGATGCGGTATCGGTAAGTCCAATTTCATCGCGCGCATGCGCTTCTAGGGCATTGTGAGCGGTGAGTGCTACCGCAACATCATGTGCCATAGCAGGCGTTAAGCCGCGCTGAACATAAATATGCGTCAGTTCTTTTAGCTCGCGGTCTGAATTATGCTCAAGTTCATAGGCTTCTTTTGCCAAGTCGGCTTTTTCGGTGTCGGCTTGCGAAGAGACGGAGACATATTCACCCGCTGCCATACTAATTGCGCCAGCAATCAGCGATGCCACCCCTGTCAACAGCAAGGTGTGACTGTCCACTTGCGCTGCCGCAACCCCCATCAATAGACTGGCAGTAGAAATCAAACCATCGTTGGCGCCAAGCACGGTTGCGCGTAGCCAGTTGTTGCGATTACTAAAATGCGGTTCATGATGTGCTGAATACATGGTATTGCCCTCAAAAACAAAAAATTGACATAGATTAAAAAAGATAGATGAAAAGGTAAAAATAACAAAACTGGCTTAATAAATTCTTATAATGGGCTTAACAAATAATAGCCTTAACAAGGCTAGATAGTTTTTAGCCAAGTTTTTTATCATGATTGTAGGTTGATAAGTCAGCGTCTTAGTTGGCGTGATAGTTGCCAAGCTGCCTCATCGCGCAGCTCATGCGACTGCTTGGCAGACACAGTGGCTTGTCTGCCTGTGTTAAGCGATGACCATTCGGGCTTACCACGCGCTTTTTTGAGCAAACTTGGCAATCTATCAACTGACCAAGGCGCGAGCGATTGGCTCGCCATAATGCTATCAGTCGCCGCATGACCACGATGGCGTAGCGCAGTCAGCAAATCCATCGCTCGAGTCGCCAGTAAGGTCAGAGTAGCAGGGTCTATGTGCAGCCGTTTGACACCGCTGATTTTGTCGGCAATCACGCTGGTATTTGACAGTAAGCCACCTGCCAAACCACCAAGCGCCGTACCTAGCCCCAGTGACGTGCCAAGGGTGGCGACATCGATACCCAGTCCAATCAGCGCGCCTGCCGCTGCACCGCCTGTGGTACGAATCCCATAACTGGCTAGTACCTCTTTATCAAACGGATCGCGGCGATATTCAGTCAGTTCAAGCGGTGTGGTGGTAACGGTATTGTCATAAAACTTATAGAGGTTTAGCAGTTCATCTTGCATACTGCGTTCAGCTTGGCGCACTTTTTCTTGCATTTTTTGCAAGGTAGGTAGCGGATCATCCTCCTCATGAATGGTTTCAACAAAGGCGGCAACGTTTAATAAAAAATGCGCAATGATAATATTGGCATCATCGTACAAATTATCCCAATCGGCTTTACGACGCTCAATCAGCTGTTTGATAATTTCAGGTTGTATTAGCATGGTTTCTAAGTTTTGCCACAGTTTGATTTCATCATCAAATTCAAACGCCACTGAGTCAAACCGCGTGGAAACATGTAAGTTGCGGCGCGCGAGCATCTGCTGCCACTCATTGATATTGCTATCTTGACCCTTGGTAAAGTTAAATACGGGCATGACGGGGATGGCTGACCATGACAGCACCGTCAACTCATCTTTATATTTGCCGAGCACAGGCTCACGCGCATCAATCACATAAACGGCCATGTCACTGGCAATCAGCTGACGAATGACCTTGGCTTCTTGGCTAAACTCATCTTGCGCAGGTGCGCTTGCCAAAAATTGCTGTAACCGCTCCACACCGTCACGGCGGGCAGCGGTGTTGTCTTCTAACCAATCAAGTAGCCCTGACGCATCTTCTAGACCGGGCGTATCATACAGTGCCACCAAGCCTTGCCCCGTTTGGCTGTCATTGATCATGGCTTTTTCCACATGTCGGGTAGTGGCAGGCGCATTTTTGACTTCGCCAAAGTACATATCACGCAACAGGGTGCGTAGTAGCGAAGTTTTACCAGTATTGGTATGTCCTACCACCGCCAATTTTAACGCTTCATTTTCACCAATGCTGATTTTGCGGCTTGGATAGGGGTTTTGTTCAGCTTGGGCTAATGGATGGTTGGGCGATTGCATGGCGATGTCGGTGCTTGGATGGGTCGCGCTGTCAGTAGCCGTCTCTGGCAAGGTGGTATTTGCTGGCAAATAATCTTTGGTTAAATCAATTGTCAATTTTTCTTGGGTGGTTATGTCTCTGTTATCCATTATTTTGTTAACCTTTATATATTCAGCGCGAGCTATTTTTGGCAAGTTCTTTTGGCAAGTTCTAGGGCATGGTTGACATGATTGAAGGCAGTTTGGGTCAGTGGATGTGCCAGCCAATCATCAAAACTATGGGCAATATCGTCGGTATTTTCCATACTATCTTCTGCCAGTTGGTCATAATAATCCAAATAGCCTTCAGCAGTTAAAATCACCCAACCATCACTCACTGCGGATTTTTCTTCCATGGCTGACAAAGATAGATAAAACCCCAGCATATCAAGCATCAGCAAAATAGCGTCACTGGTGCTGTGTGGATAGCTATCGCCCATAGCAAACATGATGTCATCGAGCGCACTTAGCGCCTGTTCGATGCTATCGGTTTGCCAAGTTTGCCTGTTTATGATGTCAAACAGGGCTTGATAGTGGAGTTTTTCACTGTCGAGTTCGTTGTCAAGCCAATCGGCTGGTAAATTTTGCACAAATTGACGCAGTAGATTTTGCACAAAAGCGCTTTGCGCTGCGAGCGTAAGCTGTGCAGCAGTTTGGGCAATGCTATTAATCACATCGGCATAGCTTGTCGTGGCATTCATGGTTAATTTTCTCTTACTAGGGCAATCTGGCGTTCTGCCAACGCGGTTTCCCATTGTAGTTGACGGGCTTTGATGGTTTCAATTTCGCTCGGACTTGGCAGGTAGCCTTGATTGGCATCGAGCAGTTGTACAATCATACCGCCTTTTGCCGCGCTTGCGATATTATCGAGTTTTCGCAGGGTGCCACGGTCGGGGAGTGCGAGATTGGAGATACCGACGAGCACTTGAACAGGGTTGCTTTGAAGGTAGGCAATCAGTTTTTCCAAGTCATCACGATCATCGATACGACCAAAGTTTTGCGCAGCCATGCCGACGGTTTTGGCATACCAGTGCGGGTTGGCTTGCGGGTATTCGAGCAACACGGCAAGTTTATTGGCTAGGCTGATTTGCGCAGTGGGCGCGATAGGTTTTTGCTCAGCAGGGCTGTCATCGGGGTCAATCACTTTGCGCTGCCAAAAGTCGATAATTTTTTGATAATACGGCTGTTTGATATCAAGTTTCATACGGCTTGAGCGTACCATCATCAGACAACATAGCCATGCGAGCAAACGTGGCACGATACCGTACATCAGTAGGCTACCGATTAATAACATCGCCCAGCGAAACGAAATCATCTGTGGCGTGGTTTCAGGATTCATCTGCGCGGTGATAATATCTTGCGCCGTTGGGGTAGGAAAGCCTACCCAATGGGGGAGCCAAGACATCAGCTTGACCACTTCTACCACGTTGCTGTCTTGCAGTAAGGTTGATTCCCACACAAAATTATAATTTTTGACCAATAACAATAGAACTAATGAGACCAACATCCCCGATAGGCTGGCTAACCAAAACTGGTGGCTGATACGACTGACGTACCATTTGGTGCCAGCTTGATTGAGCTGATCTTGATACAGTTCAACCGCTGTTTGGGTAACAACATCTTTGCCACGCACTAGGGTTGCCGGGGTAAAAAAAGTACCAAAAAAACTGGGTTTATTGCGCGGTGAGAACAGCATCCAACCGAGCCAAACCAGTAAAATAATGGTATTAAACCCTAATAAACTGGCTAGCACATAAAAAAAGTTCACCACCTGCGCTTGCATCAAGCCAAATAACGCGACAAAGCCCAAAATAAACCACAGGACAGTCAATCCCCAAATCATGCCATTGACGCGGGTGTCAATGGTGGTGAGTAGCTGCGCAAGTTTGCCGTCATTATCAATGCGTGTGGCACGGCGGCGCAATTTGGTCAGCGGTTCGCCCGGTTCATGTTGCAGTTTTTCCGTGATAAGGATAGGGTCAGCGGCAAAAATATGCTGTTTTTCTTCAAGGCGGCGAATGAGTTCGGTGAGTTGGTCTTGGGGTGTGTACATTTTTAAGTTTCTTTTTTTATAGGTAGTTATTTAATCACGATTAAATTACCATCATCAAAGCCTATGGTAATATGCGGTACTTGCGAGAAAAGTTTTTGTGAAAAGTCCATGTTTTTAAGATAATCGCTTAACACAAGTTGGACAAAATCTTGTATAACTTCCCGACTCATACCATAAAAGCCTAAAGGATAATCGGGATATTCTGGTGTATAATCTATAAAACATGCCCAGTCATCATTATGAGAATCGTATCTTTTTGAACCCATAACATAAAGTTGATAGCCTACCTCATATTGTCCACTTTCAAAAATTCCAAAATTAATTGCAACTATTTCATTCGGTAAATTATTATTGACGTTTAAATCATGCAAATAGTTTTGCAAACATTCTTCTTCATTAAACATACTAGACCTGATTTAATCCTTTCATCCCAATAAAATTCCGACTAAACTGATACGCCACGCGCCCAGAGCGTCCACCGCGTTCACTGGCAAAGCGCAAGGCAGCGGCTTTTGCTTCCTCATCAAAGGGCAAACTTGCTTGCGCCAAATAATGCGCACAAATATCCAAATACACAGGCTGGGTCATCGGATGAAACGACAGCCATAGCCCAAAGCGGTCAGACAACGACACGGTTTCATCAATCGTCTCGTACGGATTGACTTCATCGGTTTGCCCATTATAAATACTCACATTGTCTTTCATCAGTTGCGGTAGTAGATGACGGCGGTTACTGGTCGCATAGACGAGTAGTTTGTCTTGCTCGCTATCTAGCGCGCCATCGAGCACGCTTTTGAGCGTGCGATAATTCTCATCTTGCCCATTGAACGCTAAGTCATCACAATACACCACATAATGACAGCCATGATTGGGCTGGGTTGTATGAAGATATCGTACCGCTTGGCGAATCGGCTCTAACATCACCAAATCATCTCGTGACACTTCGATAATACGAAGACCATCGGCTTTATATTGATTGAGCAATGCCCGAATGAGCGACGATTTACCTGCGCCGCGTGTGCCTGTCATGAGTACATGATTGGCAGGTAAGCCTGATAAATACTGGCGCGTGTTTTGAATCAGTTTATTTTTTTGCCCATCAATGCCAAGCAAATCATCCAACGTCAATCGCAAATCTACGGTTAAAGGCACCAATTCACCGCTGCCCGTGCGGCTATTGGATTGCCATCGGTAGGCAAGCACGCTGGGGTCAAGTTGTATGGGCTTGGGCAGCTGCGTCTGTAAAAATTGGGTGATTAAGTGTTCTAAATTAGCGGGTAAACTAAGGTTAGCGGGTAGAGTGAGTTGCGACATACAAGGGTTCTTCTGAGTTGTTTTTTAAGTAATTGGTTTTTAAATGAGGGGTTTTTAAGCGTTTTTGCGGTATTTAATCCGTATGATAGCAAAACTCCGTTAGATTACCCATTATCTTTGTAAACATTGCCGCATAACACTGGCTTTTTGTTTACAAAAAAATTCAATTCAGTTATAAAGTTAGGCTTTATGATAAAATTTGTTAAGGAAGATCAATGAATGCGCAACAAGCCATCGCCTTTAGTATCAAGCCTCTCACTTTTGCTATCGTCATGCTGGGGATTCACGGCTGTGCCACGCAGCCTAGTGCAAGTCAACCGCTGTCTCAACGTGTGTTGCAAGCCAACCAAAATTTGCTCAGTCGCCAAAGCTATGCTTATGACTATCGAGTCAATGTGGTGCGCCCGCCCTTACGTAGCGCACAAGCGTTAGCTGCAAGCCCTAATCGTTTAAAACTTATCGGGCAGCTGAGCAAAGCACAGCACCTTGATGCTCGCCAACAAGCCTTGGTCACAGAAGGGGTCAATCACCAAACCCGTGAACAAAGCGAAGTGGGGCAAGTGATGGATATTTTAACCAAGCGCTTTGAGTTTGCCTCCACAGGTGTGGTAGATCTTCGCCGAGGGCAAATGTCAATCGTGCCTGAATTTCGCTATGTGCAGAACAATGCAGGGGCGTTTATTAAAGTGCCGCTTGCGGCTGATTTTGCGCGCTCCAAAGTATATGCTGACTTGTCGGGACTCTCTGAGTTTGCCACCGACCCGCAATATGATGGACGGTACATTGAGTATGACTATAGCAAACTGCTAAAAGATAAAAAGATAGATAAAAGAGCCTTATTCAAGGTATTTGAACAGATGTCACTGCTAAATGCCACCCTTGCCAAAGAAAGCGACTATCAGTCATTAGCTTTGACTAATGAAGATAAAGCCAAAGGTGTGAGCCAGCGCATTGGCTACCGCATTAGCTACAATCAAATGCTAGCGGAGTATTTGTTGTTCTTTCACGTCAATAAGCGCTACCTAAAATCATTCATCAATCCAGCCGATTTTGTCAAAGATGATGAGCTAAAGCAGCTTGGCAGCCTTGCCGTTAGCCCACGGTATCTGATGAAAAAAGCCTTTGACAGCCATGAGTTGGCAAGCGTTGAGGAAAAAGCGTATGAATCTGCCATGCGCCTGTATGAAGCTATTGATAAAATGCGCGCGCAATCAGATGACAGCGCTGCTGACCCAGCCAGTGCCGATGCTGCAGAGGCAATGGACAGTTTAGAGACTCAAACAGCCACTGACGAGTCAACCACTGATGAGCCAACCACAGACGAATCAACCAGTGACGAATTGGGTCAAACTGCAAAAGCCTTAGCAGCCTTTGACAAATACCAATCAGACAAATTGGTCAGTGCCGCTGCACTGGCAAAAATCATTGAGGCCAATCCGCAAGCGTTTAAAGCGCTGCAAGCTGAAATAAGCAAAGAGGCAAATAGCAGTTTTATCTCAATGGATGATGACATCCGTATCAGCTACGGACTCAACCGCCAAAATCAACTACTCAATATGGTGGCAATGAGTGATTTGCCATCATTTGAAAAAACCATGCCGACAACCAATCAGCCTAAGACCCAAATGCGCACAGTGGTTAACTTTTATGATTATGGCAAAGCCCGCGTCAATCCTGATATCTTCAACAAGGCAATCACTTGGCAACAAGCATCAAAAGATAACAATCTATTGGCGGCGACAAAACAATCCAAAACCTTTGACAGTGATAAAAATTTAGAAGCCTTGTCTTATAGCCTACTCAAACAAAACAAAGGGTTTGTCGAGACCTTTGTCACCCTTTATACCTACCAGTTTGTGTTGCAAAAAGATGAAGCCAGCCTCAATGAAATAGATATGGCGGCGCTAAACGCCGCTGCAACCAAACTTGCAAAAATACAGGCCGATAATTATGCGGTCATGAATACCGATAGCCGTCAGCAAAAAGCGATTACAGATGTTGATGCGTATGTCGATGATGAGCTTGCCGAACATATCGCAGGGATTGTTGATAAAACCTATCGTAATCAACAATACTTGCAACAGATTGCCAAACTTAAAGCGCAAGGCAAATCTGACGCCCAGATTTTTAGCCAGTTGTATCAAACTATCAGCGACAAACCCAGCGATGTAGAAAGCGCAGCTGCAGTGGCGGCGGAAGCTGCAGCGGCAGTAGATGTTGTTGAAGAAAGCGAAGAACAACAAGCATGTTCGCTATTGTTGGACACAGATAAACTTGATAAAACATCACGCACCCGCCTTGCCAAAATCTGTGCAAAAATCGACAAAGCCACCGCCCAGGAACAGGCAGCCAGCCAACGATCTGGCAGCGCTGATACTGCATCAAGCGACGCCGCTGCATCCGTCCGCATGACGGCTGCCGATATCGCCAAGCAAACGCAGGCGCGCGATAAGTTTAATCAATTACTGGGCGAAATCGCTATCGAAGATATGCAGACCCAAGCCAAGCATATCAGCCTATCTGATGAAGATGATGAGTTAATTGAAAAACTCAAACCTCATTTTGAGGCGAGCTATGATTTTAATTATGATGCCTACAAGGCTACCTATCAGTTGTTGCTTTTGAGCCAATAAGCGGACAAACGAAGCATCAACTGCTGATGACCCATATAAAACAGATAAAAAAAGCGGGATAACTGATGTATCCCGCTTTTTGTACGTCAATCACTCGTGCCATTTTTAACCATGACAGGTTTATAATACAGTACGAATACTTGCCGCTTCATCGAGCATTTTATACAAGCTATTGACTTGCTCGGCTTCTGTCAAATATACATTAGCGCGTACGGAGTGGAAACGGCCGGTACGCGATGGATTGATAGTCAAACTTGCTAAATCAAATTCAGGAAATAAACTACCCAAAATTAATTTTACTTCATCGAGTAGCGTGTCTTTGTGACCCTCATGACCGATGATGCTAAGCGGATAATCCATAGGAAAATTCCACAATTCTGGGTGCTGGATATCCGTAGGTTTCGCCGCTCGCGTACTACATGCAGCGGCTTCCAAGTTATTGAGTGTAATTGTTTTATCGTTCATAGCATCACCTAAGGTTGTATAAATTTCTTTAGGGTCTAAATGAGGGTAAAACCGATAATTTCAAGACATTAGAGTTTGGCGTTGAAAAAAGCGCCATTCATAAATCTATTCATAACCCCATTCATAACCCAATTCATAAAAAGCCACATTTATAGAAAAACCACATTCACAAACTCGCCCATAAAAAAACCGAGAACATTGTCTCGGCTTTTTTGGATGGATATAACATTAATCATTCTCTAGGAATGAACGTAAATGTTCAGAGCGAGAAGGGTGGCGCAGTTTACGCAGCGCTTTGGCTTCAATCTGACGAATACGCTCACGGGTGACATCAAATTGTTTACCCACTTCTTCTAAGGTATGGTCGGTAGACATATCAATACCAAAACGCATTTTAAGCACTTTGGCTTCACGTTCAGTGAGGTTGGCTAACACTTCACGGGTAGCTTCTTTTAACCCTTGTGCGGTTGCTTCATCCACTGGGCTTGAGATGCTCGAATCCTCAATAAAATCACCCAAGTGACTGTCTTCGTCGTCCCCAATTGGGGTTTCCATTGAGATTGGCTCTTTGGCGATTTTGAGTACTTTACGGACTTTGACTTCGTCCATCTCTAAGCGTTCGCCCAATTCCTCAGGGGTAGGCTCACGTCCCATTTCTTGTAATAGCTGGCGCGATACACGGTTGATTTTATTGATGGTTTCAATCATGTGCACAGGAATACGGATGGTACGCGCTTGGTCAGCAATCGAACGGGTGATGGCTTGACGAATCCACCAAGTGGCATAAGTGGAGAATTTATAACCACGGCGATATTCAAATTTATCTACCGCTTTCATCAAGCCAATGTTACCTTCTTGAATCAAATCAAGGAACTGCAAACCGCGGTTGGTGTATTTTTTAGCAATCGAGATGACCAGACGTAAGTTCGCCTCAACCATTTCTTTTTTGGCGCGGCGGGCTTTGGCTTCCCCCACAGACATGTTACGTGCAACCACTTTCATTTGGTCGATGTTCATACCAAGATTTTGCTCATGCTGCTGGATACGCCCTTGATACTGTAATACTTCGTCAAGTACCCGCTCTAACGTGTCAGCAAAGGCAGGTTTGCCTGCGATACGGTTAGGGAGCCAGTCAAGGTTGGTTTCATTATGCGGAAAGGTTTTGCGAAACTCATCTTTTGGCATTTTACCGCGGCGAATCACTAGTTTCATGATGTGACGTTCGTTTTTACGCACGTCTTCATACACTTCACGCATCATATCCATGATATTGTCAGAGACGCGGCTATTGAGCTTAAATAGCATAAAGCAGTTGGCAAGCTCATTCATCGCCGCTTTGACGACGTCGCTATCACGGTCATGAGTGGCTAATAAATCTTTGACCTTGGTGAACAATTGCTCTAATTCTTCAAAGCGCAGACGCACTTCTTCAGGGTCAAGACCGCTCGCTTCTTCGGTATCGGCATCTTCACTGACTTCGCCATCGGCTTCTTCGATTTCATCGGCGTTTTCAGCTTCATCGTCGAGTTCATCCTCGGCTTTGTCGTCTTTGACTTTAGGTTTGATAATCGGTAACGCGATTTCCACCTCTTCGTCATCGGCAAGCGGGATGACATCAGCGGCTTCAGGGTCAAGAAAACCTGTAATAATATCCGAGACTTTCTTTTCACCTTCAAAGGTTTGGTGGTATTCATTAATGAGCATGGCAACCGTACCTGGCCAAAAGGTCATGGCATGTTGTACATCTCGAATACCATCTTCGATACGCTTAGCAATCGCAATCTCGCCTTCACGGGTGAGTAGGTCAACCGTACCCATCTCACGCATGTACATACGCACAGGGTCAGTGGTGCGACCTGGCTCAGATTCTACTGAGGCAAGTACCGCAGCGGCTTCATCGACAGCAATTTCGTCATCATCCGCATCATCGCTAAGCATAATGTCGTCTTCATCAGGCGCGGTCTCAAAAATCTTGATGCCAACGTCTGTGAGCATTTGAATAATATCATCAATTTGGTCACTTTCAGTTACCGATTCGGGGAGTTGGTCGTTAATCTCAGCATAGGTGAGATAACCTTGCTCTTTACCTAATTGAATCAGCGTGGCTAATTGAGAAGTTGAATGTTCGCTCATGAGGGCTCGCTTTGATATTGGTTAAAAAAATAAATAATGTAATAGCACGACAAATAAGCTAATGACTGTATTTCTTCATTTTTATCAAGGGATACACCCTGCAAATGACAGTCGAGGACTAAATAAAGATTTAGTATGATTAAAAAGCGGTAGTCAACCTATTATTATAACGGATTATATGAGGTTCGCGGGGAGAAAATTAAAGGCAAAGCGGGTAAGTTTTCGCTTTATGCGGCATTTCGCGCAGTTTTTGGCGGGTTATTTTGGTAAATCAATCGATATCAAGCTCGATTGCCCCTCTGACTTGACAACAGCAGGGTAGGATTTCGTCATCGTCTAACATCACGAGCGGCGGGTAAATATAGTCGATGCGGGTGTCATGGTGGCGACGGCGGTATTTGAGCTTACAAGTACCGCAATAACCTTCAAGGCATTGGTGATTGGCAGGGATTTTTGAGCGAAGCATGCCTTGTAGCAACGTCTCGGCGTCATGCAGATAAAACTGCGTGTTGTTGGTAAAAATCCATGCCATAATCGATTATATTGCCTAAATAAAATAAGCGTATGACGAATTACAATTCAAAATCATCAAACGCATCATCGCTGAGCTCTGCGTCAATTTGACCGACTAAGTAAGAGGTGATTTCTGACTCTTGGGGCGCGACTTGCACGTTGTCTGAGGACAGCCAAGCATTGATCCATGGAATTGGGTTGTTTTTAATTGCCGCAAAAATAGGCGGTAAGCCAATCGCATCCATACGTAGATTGGTAATGTACTCAACGTATTGCACCAAGATATTTTCATTCAAGCCAATCATTGAGCCATCTTTAAACAAGTATTTTGCCCATGCTTTTTCTTGTTCAGCCGCGTCTTTGAAAATTTCAATGGCTTGCTGTTGGCAATCTTGCGCGATTTCTACCATGTCAGGGTCATCTTTGCCCGATTGCATCAAATTAATCATATGCTGGGTGCCGTTTAGATGCAGCGCTTCGTCACGGGCAATCATTTTGATGATTTTGGCATTGCCTTCCATCAGTTTGCGCTCAGCAAAGGCAAATGAACAAGCAAACGACACATAAAAACGAATCGCTTCTAGCACATTGATAGCCACCAAACATAGGTACAATTTCGTTTTAAGCAGGCGTAAATTAACCTCAACGGGCTTGCCATCAATGACATGACGACCTTCACCGTATAGGTTATATAGCTGAGATAGTTGGTACAGCTCGTCATAGAACTTGGCAATCCCTGTCGCGCGCTCTAGGATAAAAGGATTGTCAACGATATCGTCGAATACTTTGCTTGGGTCGTTGACCACGTTACGAATAATGTGGGTATAGCTACGAGAATGGATGGTCTCAGAAAATGACCATGTTTCAATCCAAGTTTCTAATTCAGGGATCGACACCAGCGGCAGCAGCACGACATTGGGGCTACGACCTTGAATCGAATCAAGCAAGGTTTGGTATTTTAAGTTGCTTAAGAAGATATGCTGTTCATGCACTGACAAGTTGCTAAAATCCAAACGGTCTTTGGAAACGTCAATTTCTTCTGGACGCCAAAAAAACGATAATTGCTTTTCAATCAACTGCTCAAAAACAGGGAATTTTTGTTGGTCGTAACGTGCCACATTGACAGGCTGACCAAAAAACATCGGCTCAAGCAATGGGTCATTTTTGGTTTGGCAAAAGATGGAATATGACATAGCGGTGAATCTTCTTCAATCAAAGTTCAAGACAAGTGGCGTAGCAGTATCACTTAACAAGTAAATCAGCTAACAAATAAGCAATTGGCTAGTGTGCTTGGCTATTATAGATAACAACATATAGAAATTGCAATCCACCCAAGGATTTGATTTTTAAGGATAAAATTTATAACATATTGAAATATATACATATTCTTATATCAAAAAATAACTAATTAAATTCATTGACATTTGAGAATCTATATATTGTGTTTTTATTTTACTACGCAATAAAAAAGACGACTGTCAAAGCCGTCTTTTTGGTCAGATGGGACGATTAGCCAAGATAAGCATTGTACATCCACACCAATTTTTCTTGTTCTTGCACATAGGCAGTCAATTGGTCGGCAGTACCTTGATCGTCATCTTCATCCGCTAAATCAATGATTTCACGTTCTTTAGCGATGGTCATAGTCAGACCCGTTAAAATACCTTTCACACATGCCACACCGTCAGAGACGTTTTTGTCTTCTTTGATGCTTGAGATTTTTAAGAAATCGCTATAAGCATGTAGTGGTGTACCTTGTAAGGTCAAAATGCGTTCAGCAATTTCATCAATCTGGATTTGTAGCGCAGTATATAACTCTTCAAACTTCACATGGAGGGTAAAGAAATCTGAGCCACGCACATTCCAGTGATAACCACGAACATTGGTATAGAACACATGATAGTTGGCCAATAAGGTATTTAATTGCTCAACAATGGCGCTCATGTCGGCAGCGGCTAGACTGATATCGCGTGTTTTACTTGAGGCAGATTTTGAAGCGGTAGATTTGGCGGTAGTCACTTTTTCACCTGATTTATCGTTATTGTCTAATTGTTCTGAGTCTTGTTTGGTTGCTGATTGTTTTGTAGTGGCTTGTTTTGCCATGTTATTATCTCCTAAAATGATGATTTTTATTTGTTTAGGACTTAATTGTAAGCCTAAACAATATGTTATTAAAATTAATCGTTTTTATCAGTACGTTTAATTTTATCAATTAAAATATACGGTATTACCCTAAAAATAATATCAAACATTTGGCGCAGCTGTGTGCAAATTTGGTAAATAGTTTTGCTTGCTGCCATAAAAAAACTGCAGTTTTTTAGCTGCAGTTTTTGTGGTCATCAATAAGTAGTTTTTTCTTAATTGTTGTCTTAGTCTTAATTGTTTTCTGGAAAATATTTATCAGTCGGTTTATCGGTTAAATCAAAACCTGGTTGTCCGATGTTTTGCTGTAAATGATGACGTAGGGTATCTATTGGGAATTTTTGGTTGGCAAGGCGTTTGGGTACGATTTGGCTGCCTTGTTGGCTTTCACCCGTTTTTGGATTTTTGACATCAAACATCATAAAAATATAATCAGGCGTTTCTTGCCAGTTGGTGACATTGTCCCATTTGATGACCGCTTGCTGCATACCGCTACTACGCACCAAAGGCTGATTGTAGCCGCGTGGCATGGCAGGCATGTTGGGTGCAGGCATGGACATCACTACCCCGTGCTGCTGTACGCCAAGTTTGATTTGTTGCATCTCTGGCGGCATGCTTTGGCTTGCCATTTGTTTTTCAAATTCTCGTTTGACATACCATTTAAGACCGTAGGTACGCGCCAGCAAATAAATCACCACACCCACGAGCATCAACCAAAAAACAATGGTGGAATAACCGTGCACAAAAATCAGACCTAAAATCGCTAGCACCACGATGACTGCCAAAATTGCCCAAGTTTTTGGGGTGATTTTGGTCAAAGTTTGGTTGTTGGCATCAAACAGCTGTAGCTGTGCTTGACGAAACTCGTCCTCGGTCAGATTCAAATCCACAGGTTGTAGGGTGTAAGGGTACAGCGCCATAAACAATTCACTCGCTATCAAACGATAGTTACAAAACGATAAAAGAAGGCTTATCTTACCCAACCTTGACCCAAAAATAAACCTGACAACGCACTTTTTGATAAATTTTTGTTTTACCGCAAGTATAGCGAGGGGCGAACGCCGATAAGCGCATACCGCTAAATCGTCAATTTGCCGTGTATTTCTAGTCGCTACCGTGAAAAATCGCTGCAATCTTGGTATCATACACGCTGATATCAACAGCCATTTTGCTGCTTTAACTCAAGTTTGAACAATTTAAGGAACTTATCGCCATGATCGACCCAAAATTACTGCGTACAGAACTAGACACGGTCGCCGAAAAACTTGCCAAACGCGGCTATGAGCTTGATAAAGCATTTTGGCAGCAAGTCGAAGAACAGCGCAAATCCATTCAAGTCAAAACCGAAGAGCTACAAGCCAAAAAAAATGCGGGCGCCAAACAAGTCGGCTTGATGAAACGCAATGGCGAAAATACTGACGCCTTGATGGCAGAAATGGCAACCATCAGTAGCGACATGAAACAAGCAGAAGACGCGCTCAAAGCCCTGCAAGATAAAATTCAAGCGGCAGCTTTAACCATCCCAAACTTGCCTGATGACAGCGTGCCGGCAGGTAAAGATGAAAACGACAATGTCGAAATGCGTCGATGGGGTGAGCCGCGCCAATTTGATTTTGAGGTCAAAGACCATAGCGACTTGGGCGAAGACTTGGGGCTACTTGACTTTGAAATGGCGGCAAAACTCACTGGCTCACGGTTTAGCGTGCTAAAAGGTCAACTCGCCAAACTCAACCGCGCTTTGATTGCCTTTATGCTTACTACCCATACCGACAAATACGGTTATACGGAAATGTATGTGCCGTATATGGTCAATGCCGACAGCCTACTTGGTACAGGGCAGCTACCAAAGTTTGAAGAAGATTTGTTCAAACTGCGCGGTGAAAAAGAGTATTACTTAATTCCGACTTCAGAGGTGCCACTTACCAACAGTGTGCGTGACAAAATCCTAGACCCCGAAGCTCTGCCAATAAAAGTCACTGCCCATACCCCCTGCTTTCGTAGTGAAGCGGGCAGTGCAGGACGAGATACGCGCGGCTTGATTCGTCAGCACCAGTTTGAAAAGGTGGAAATGGTGCAAATCGTCCATCCTGAGAGTTCAATGCAAGCCTTAGAGGACATGACAGGACAAGCGGAATATATCTTGCAGCAGCTTGGTTTGCCGTATCGGGTGATTGTGCTGTGTGGCGGTGATATGGGCTTTGGCGCGGTGAAAACCTATGATATCGAGGTGTGGCTACCGTCTCAGACTACCTACCGTGAAATCTCTAGCTGCTCAAACTGTGGTGACTTCCAAGCGCGCCGTATGCAAGCCCGTGTCAAAGATGGCAAAAAAACTGAGCTGGTGCATACCTTAAATGGCTCAGGTCTTGCGGTGGGTCGGACTTTGCTAGCCATCATGGAAAATTACCAAAATGCGGATGGTACGATTACGGTGCCTGAAGTGTTACGTCCGTATATGGGTGTTGATGTGATTGGTTAGTGGTAAAATTGAAAAAACAGCCAGTTTCTTGACTGGCTATTTTTTACTTAAAAAGCTTTATTTACTGATATTTAGGCTTTATATTGATTAAATAATTTTCTATTTTTTTGCCACTTCGCATGTATATAGGAGCGGTATCGAGGTCATAGGAATATTTTTATTTTTTATTTAAATTATTATCTTCTGGATTATTGAAAAACCCTATCCCGAATTTAAGTTAAATATTTTTACTTCATCTTCGGAAATACTTTCTGGTAACTTATTCAATATTTCCCAAGAAATAATTGGTGTCGTATTCATTATTTGCTGAATTTTCAAACATTTATTAGAATTTGATAGCCAAGAAGTATCCCAAAAATCTGAGGCAAACTTATGTTTATCAACCTGCTTACATAATTTTTCACTAAATGAATATTCATTTAATTTACCTTTTAATACTCTCTGTAACCAAATTTGAGAAAATCCAGAGTTTGGCATATCGGAAAATTTATTGAACAGCAATTTTTCCATTTCATCTCTATTAGGTGAGATATTAAGTAAATCACTGATAAATGCACAGCAAATTGGTAATGACTTTGGATTTTTAATCGCAATATCTATCAAAATACTTATATTTACATTTGGATTAAGGTAAGACTCTTGAAAATTTGCGATGTCTCTCAGTTGTGTAATTAGCCTAACTAAGCTTCCAGAGTTTGGGTGATTTTTTCCATGCTCACGTATCAGTAACAGCTTTTTTTGTAAGCTCACTTTGTCATGAAACACTATTTCTATTGAAGAGAGTTTATCCGTTTTAATAGAGTTAGAAATTACATCATTACTTGCTAACGTCTTATGAGGGTTCAACTTTAATCCAAATGGTTGCAATAGTTCTGATAATATCCTAATTATATTTTCACCATCACTTTTATTTTTAACAAAAATACGGTAATCATCTCTGTATCTTAAAATTTGATATTCAAAAATATTTTTCTGCTTTAAGTTTGATGTCAAAATTAAATCTAAATAGCTAAATAGTATTTCTGCAATAAAATCCATTAAGACAGAACCCTGTGGAATACCATTAGTTTGTCTATTCTGCATTTGTTGAATACATTTATCAACTTTATTACCTAAATAGTTTTTCTGATTACCTACTACATCTTTGTCATTTCTATAGTTTGCCGTTTTAGCTAGTTTTTTACCATCTATTGCCCAAGCAATTGAATGTGTATATATTGAACTATAACAATCAGCAACATCGGCGTGAAAAATATGGTCATATTCTAAAGATAATAATATAGATTTTTGCTCAATCGCTTCCCACCATTGCAATATTTGTTCAGATTTATTTGATGTACTATTATTAAGTGATTGAACGGGAATACTAAAACAAGAAACTTTAGAGTGATGTTTAACTCTTTTAAATCTGTGTTGTATTCTTGCCCAGTTTTGTTTTTCTGTTATACAATTAACTAATGCTAAATATGCTAAAGGATGAATAAGCTGAATTGGTCTCCAAGATAAATTACCATTTTTATTTGCATAAATAGTGTGATTTAAGTCAAGTGTATCAGACATATTTTTTAAAGTAGATAATCCTAGTTGACTTGATAAAGATTTACCTGATAATTCAACTGATAATTTAATTAATAAGTCTTTAAAAGAAAAATAAAGTGGCAATGGTAGGTTACAGTAACTCTCATTTTCTAAAAAAAATTGGTGTGCTTCATCTGCTGTTAAATCTAAAACAGATGGTCGGAATGTAACTCTCCCCTAAAATAAAACAGCTCAGACGTAGAATTTCTTATAAACTA
>NZ_DAMCJP010000018.1:0-25340 GCF_032097965.1 Moraxella sp. CTOTU49803
AACCATTTACCCATTAAACGACAACCATTTACCCATTAAACGACAACCATTTACCTTTTAACGACAAATAATTTTTTGTCTTTAAAACGACTTCTATTTACTTCGAATAAGTTCCAAAAAATTTATATAACGACAACCATTTACCTTTTAACGTCAGATTTATTTTTGACGTTTTATTGGTGCAAGTATAGAATGATGTTGTTTATGGAAATTATTTGAGATTTTTGATGTCTAAGTCCGATCTTGTAGTGAAAGCTAATCGTTTGAATATGGCTCTTCAATATCTAACCTTACCTGAGTTGAGAATCATTCAATTAGCTATTGTGGATGCAAGAGAGACTGGTAAAGGGTTAAGTACAGACACACCATTGACTATCGATGCAAAACGATATGCTAATGTATTTAATACATCACGTCAGAATGGCTACATACTGATGAAACAGGCGGAAGATACCTTATTTAACCGCCGATTTAGCTTTTATGACGAAGAGGATAAATTAGTAAAATCTCGTTGGATACAGTTCATCAGATATTTAGATGATGAAGGTGCTATTGAATTGGCGTTCACCTATCATGTGGTTAAGGCAATTAGCCGTATTGATGGCTTTGAAGAGTTTTTTACTTCTTACCTCTTAGAGCAAACCGCACAGCTCAAGAGCGTATATTCAGTTCGACTTTATGAATTGCTTGTGCAATGGAAATCAGCAGGTAAAACACCTGTTATCGAGCTAGAGCTAATTCGTGGACAAATTGGATTATTAAATAATGAATATACTCGGATGTGTGATTTTAAGAGACGAGTATTGGATTTAGCAGTCAATGAGATTAATGAAAAAACTGATTTAAAGGTTAATTATACTCAAGAGAAAAAAGGGCGCATCATCACAGGATTTAAATTCTCAGTCAAGCTAAAAAATAATGCTAAAAAAGACAGCCAAATTGATTCAAAAAGCGACCTAAATACGATTGATTGGGTAAATGGTAAAACTGATAAAGAAAGTCAGGATAATATAGTTAAAAAAACGCTTACCGATAAACAATTAGCTAGAATCGTACACAGTAAAAAATTTATAGCTGATTATGGCTCAATGGTTAGTTCTAGTAGCCCTTTTAATCAATCTAGTGATGCATGGGTAGCTCACATGGTGGAACAGCTTAAGAGAAATCCAGAACGCTTTAAAAAACGCTCGATGCATGAGTACCTAGATGATGAGCAAGCCAAACGTTTTTAATTATTAAAATTTCTATACATAAACACTTATTTATGTTTTTAATTAAAAGTGTATTTATGTAAAAATGTAATTGAGATAAAACGTAAAAATGTATTTATGCTAATATGTATTTATGCTTTTATGTAATAAACTATTTAAAAATTAGAGATTATTATGCCAACGATAGCAGTCCTTAATCAAAAAGGGGGAAGTGGTAAAACTACCATTGCCACTCATTTAGCGAGAGCATATCAATTACAAGGTCATAGTGTATTGCTGATTGATAGCGATAAACAGGGCTCTGCAAGAGATTGGAGAGCTGCTGATGAAAACAATACCACACCTGTAATAGGGCTTGATAGAACGAGTCTAGATAAAGATATAAAAAGTCTTGGTAAGCATGATTACATCATTATTGATGGAGCGCCACAGGCTACGGAGATTGCATTAGCAGCGATTCGAGCATCTGATTTTATTTTAATACCTGTTCAACCTTCGCCATATGACTTATGGGCGACAGCAAATTTGATTGAATTAATTCATCAAAGAATCGGTGTAACTGAAGGAAAATTAAAAGCAGCGTTTGTAATATCTCGACTTATCAAGAATACTAAAATTGGTGAGGAGGTTGCAAATGTTCTTAATGAATTTGATTTACCTGTCTTGCATAGCAGAATTGTACAAAGAATTTGCTACCCCAACTCGGCAAGTTTGGGGAAAACGGTTTTTGAGACAGAGAGGAGTAATAGTGAAGCAATATTGGAAATTCAGAGCCTTGCAGAAGAAATACAGTCTATGATGAATAATTAAAATCATTAAATACCTATTTTATTAAAGAGATATATTGATGGCACTTACTAGCAAACGACCAACTCAAATTAACCCAGATAATCAAACTAAATTAGAAGATGTAACAGGTGAGCAAGTTGCTCAATCTCGTGTAAATTTTATGCTCACCGAAGAGCGCTATATGAAGCTTAAACTTTATGCAGCTCATAATCGGAAGTCTATGACAGAAGTGGTATCCAATCTTATTGATAGCCTCGATGAACGATAAAATCCAGTTATGAATAAATATATATTTACATAAAAACATAAATATGTATTTATTTTTAATTAGAAGATAGATTTTTGATTTATATAGGTAGTGTTCAAAAAACTGTGTCATTCCCATAAACTGTTCAGAGAAAAAGGAATGACACCATGCAAAACTTTGACTTTAACGAAGCCCTAAAAGCCATTCAATCAGGAAAGCCTATTACAGGCAGTGATGGGGTGCTAGCCCCACTCATCAAACAACTTACCGAAGCTGCCTTATCGGCTGAGATAGACAGCTACCTTGAGCAAAATCCTACTGGCAACCGCCGTAATGGCTACAGCAAAAAGACGGTCAAATCAGCGGTTGGTAGGTTTGAACTTGAAACCCCACGAGACCGCAATGGCGAATTTGAGCCTGTTTTGGTTAAAAAGCACCAAACCAAACTCACCCCTGAGATTGACAACCGTATCCTATCGCTGTTTTCGCATGGGGTGAGCTATACCGCTATCAAAGACCACATTGCTGAGATTTATCAGCTTGAGGTATCCGAAGCCACCATCAGTAGTATCACTGACCAGCTTATCCCACAGCTTAAAGCATGGCAATCAAGACCACTTGATAGTGTCTATCCATTTCCCTGGTCGATTAGATGCTGTAATGAGCCTCTAATTTAATTTATCCTGACATAGAATTTTGAACGCCCTCGATATTATTTGCAATCTCGCAATGAACCATTATTATTTTTTCTCTCACTTGCAAAAAAACTATTAGTGTTGTCATTAAAATCAATCTCAATTTCCTTCGTATTAGAGTTAGTAAGGAGAAAGTCTGCAATTATTGGCTCTAATTTGACTCTTAAATTTCTTTCAATGCCACGTGCTCCGTATTTTAAATCATAACCTTTGCTTAAAGCGTTTAAAGCACTATCGCTTAAACTTACTAATCTATTTTGCTTTTTCATTCTTTGATTCAGTTTATTAAGTTCAATTATTACTAACTGTGGAGTTATATTGAATTCAATACGTTTGTAATACAGAATTCTATCAATTCGATTAAGAAATTCGGGATCAAAGTATTGCATCATCGCTCTTTCGATAATACTATTCTCATCTTGCTTAAATTTTATAGCTAGTTTGGAAAAAAGATTTGGTAGTTTTTCCAGATAGATTAAGCGAGTTTGGCTTTTTGTAGCTCCTATATTGCTAGTCATAAATATCATACTATTCCTGAAATCTAATTCTTTAGTTCCAGAAGTAAGTTTAAGTTTTCCTGTTTCAAGAATATTCATCAGAGATCGAATAACTGTTTTATCGGCTTTTTCTATTTCATCGAAAAGAACGATACCGGGCTGAGAAAAGGAACCATTAATTGCATCTATATCAAATAACGTATGACCTTCCTTGCTCCCAACATACCCAGGAGGAGCTCCTGTAATGGAAGCGGCATAATGCTCTTGAGCAAGTGTATTCATATCTATATGGCAAAATGCATTAGATCGACCATAAATACATTCACTAATAATTCTAACAGTTTCTGTTTTCCCAACACCTGTTGGTCCAACCATAAAGGTAACTGATAATGGTCTTGTAGGATTGTTAAAATCAGCTTTTATGACTTTTAACATGTCTTCAATGCTGTTTAAAGCATCATTCTGTCCTATTATCCGCTGTCTTAACAACTTCATTATCTCAGATGGATCAAATTTAAATCTTGCGAAATCTCGGTTATTTCTATACTCTGAAGCAACTTTATCATTCATTAATTTTTGATTTTCTTGGAGTTTATCATTAATAAAGGTCATTTTTTTCTCGCAGGAAAAATAATCCTCACCAAATAATACTAATCAATTGTGATAGGTTTTATAAGGTGAGGCATTAGAACATATCTACTGTTATATAAAATTAAGCTTCCCTTTCAATACCTTCATGCGGTAAGTTTCCGACAGGGCATTCTGCGACCCCTATTGTAGAACGTGTTAATTTTTCTACATCTTCTTGAGTTTTTTTAGCATCTAACACCCAGCTACGATAAAACTCAAATGGACAGTCAGCTATACCTTTATCTCCATCGCCATCATTGTAAATACCGGTGTATCCACGATGAAGTAATTTAAATAAGTGGTTTTGAGATTGATCGTATTTACGTGCATCACGAATTTCATTTAAAGAGAGTTGAGCATATTGAATACCCATTTCTTCTGTACCACATTGACCTAATGTACGCCCATCGAATCCAATAATTGATGAATTACCAAAATAGCTGTATACACCGTCAAAACCCGTGCAATTTGCTACAGCGACATAAACATTATTTGCCCAAGCCATTGATTTAGACATTTGTACCTGCTGTTCGCAAGCAGGATACATATAGCCTTGACATCTTACGATTAGTTCTGCGCCCTTCATTGCACAGTCACGCCAAATTTCTGGATAGTTACCATCATCACAAATGATTAATGACATTTTTATACCCTTTGGACCTTCAGTAACATATGTGCAATCACCAGGATACCACCCTTCAATTGGGCACCAGGGTAAAATTTTTCGGTATTTTTGAACTATTTCCCCTTGATTATTGATTAGAACAAGTGTGTTGTAAGGAGTCTTTTTAGGATGTTGTTCATGACATTCTCCAGTAATGGAAAAGACACCCCACACATTTGCATCTTTACATGCTTTGGAAAAAATACTGGTTTCTTCTCCAGGTATTTGAGCAGCCGTTTCCATCATTTCATTGTGATCATACATAATACCCATTGTGCTATATTCAGGAAAAACGATTAGATCTAATCCCGGCAAGCCTTGTTTAATACCTTTAAGCATTTGAGCGATTTTATGACAATTATCAATGACTTCTGATCTTGTATGCAGTCTTGGTATTTTATAATTTACTACAGCTACACCAACGGTATTTGGACTACTAGAAATATCACCGTGTCTCATATTTATCTCCATAAATAATTAATTTAGTTTTGTAAAAAATCGCGACAATCATATTTATATTTAACAAAAGGTTTGTTAAAAATGGATTATCATAAGCTTTATCTTTCCAAAGTTTTGCATAATGAACAAACGACACCATTGTGTTTATGAGAGTACATCACATCAGGGCGTTCATAATGCTCATTGCAGGTCACACAATGGTAGAGTGTCGCAACTGGCGCACCTTCAGCATCATATCTTGGTTCACTAATCCCATCATCAGTCGACTTAAGATAATATTTTCCTTTAGTAATAATGGCCATAATTGGCGTTAAAACAAAACCTACAACCAGAGCAATAATTGGTGAGTACGGAGCTAAAGTGTCACCTAAAAGCCCGAAGAAAGCGGCAATCGATAATATTGCAGATAAACCAAATGCAACCATACCGACAGGGTTAAAATCGTATAACATGCCTCGACGATATTCTGGTAATTTTGGTGAAAGTTTTAGTAGATATTTATTAATCGCAATATCGGTAGCTACAACTACCACCCAGGCAATTGCAAAATTTGAATAAAATCCTAAAATTTTATTTAAAAAAGCAAACATATCCATTTCCATCATTAATAGTGCAATACCAACATTAAATATCACAAAAATGATGCGACCTGGATAATGTTTAGTCACCCTTGTGTACCCACTGGTCCAAGATAAAGAACCAGAGTAAGCATTTGTCACATTAATTTTAACCTGAGACAAAATAACTAATAATACTGCTAGCACAATTGCTAACTTTCCGTTAATCATATCGCTATACATGCCAGTAAATTGATGCACAGGCTCAGTTAATACATTATTAGGCATTGCTTTAGTCATTAAGTAAAATGCTAAGAAAGCACCTGTAATTTGCTTTAAAGCACCTAAAATAACCCAACCCGGACCTGCAGATAGCATTGCTATCCACCAAGATTTATTATTTTCTTTAGTTTTAGCAGGCATAAAACGTAAGTAATCAATTTGTTCACCAATTTGCATAATCAATGAAAGACAGACACCTGCACCTAGCATAATCAAAGGTAAACTAAAACCTGTTGTCTTACTATTCCCATTGAATTGAAACCATTGATCTATTAGGCCAGGATTTTTTAACACCAAATATACAACGGGTCCCACCATTAAAACTAACCAAAAGGGGGTCGTCCAAACTTGAAGTTTGCTCAGGACTTTCATGCCATAAATAACTAACGGAATAATTAACACACTTGAAAGAATATAACCAAGCCATAAAGGGATACCTAAACCAAGCAATAACCCTTGTGCCATAATCGCCCCTTCAAGCGCGAAAAAAATAAAGGTAAAGCTTGCAAAAATGATACTGGTTATGACTGTGCCATAATAACCAAAGCCTGCACCACGAGAGATCAAATCTAAATCAATATTGTAGCGAGCTGCATAGAATGACAAAGGTATACCTGTCAAAAAGATGATAATTGCTGCGAACAAGATGGCGAAAACCGCATTGATAGTTCCGTAAGAGATACCGATACTTGCGCCGATAGAAAAATCGGCCAAATATGCAATACCGCCAAGAGCGGTAATCGCAACTACTTGGGGCGTCCATTTGCGAAAACTATAAGGAGCGTATCTTAAAGTATAGTCTTCTAAAGTTTCATTAACTGCTCTGGTTGCATCAGCTTCTTCAGAGTTAGCATTTAACTCATCTGAAGGTCTTATAGCAGGGGGATAACTATAATCTTTCATTTTATATGCCCTTATGATAATTATGGTTGATATAGCAAAAAAGAATATTCAAAAATAATGCCAACTTAAAGTTGGCATTATTTTTGAATAACCTATTCTGTAAATTCACCAATAACAGAAGAGGTACGAAATGGCAAAAACGTTAATTAAAATTGATATTAACCAATCTCCTTATGAAAATGAAAATATCCATAATCGTTGGCACCCAGACATTCCTATGGCTGTAAGTGTTAAACCAGGCGACGATTTTATCGTAGAATGTTATGAATGGACGGGTGGACAAATCCAGAATAATGACAGTGCAGAAGATGTAAGAGACGTTGATCTTACGAAAGTCCATTTCTTATCTGGTCCAATTGAAGTAGAAGGTGCTGAGCCAGGTGATTTGTTAGAAGTTGATATTATGGACATTGGTACATTAGCAGAAAGCCAATGGGGGTTTAATGGATTCTTTTCTAAAGAGAACGGCGGTGGTTTTCTAACCGAACATTATCCAGAAGCACAAAAATCTATTTGGGATTTTAATGGTATTTATACTAAATCTCGTCATATTCCTGGTGTTGAATTTGCAGGTATTATTCATCCTGGGTTAATTGGTACTATGCCGTCTCATGAGATGTTAAAAGAGTGGAATGACCGTGAAAAGGAATTATACGATACTGATCCTAATCGCGTTCCAGGGTTAGTAAATCTTCCGTTTGCTAAAACTGCTCACATGGGAAAATTGCAGGGATCAGAGAAAGAATCTGCAGCTGCAACGGCAGCTCGTACTGTTCCCCCTCGTGAAAATGGTGGCAACTGTGACATTAAAGATCTTACAAAAGGGGCGAAGATCTATTTTCCGGTTTATGTGAAGGGCGCAGGCTTATCAGTAGGCGACTTGCACTTTAGCCAAGGTGATGGAGAGATTACCTTTTGCGGTGCAATTGAGATGGCAGGTTGGATTCATTTAAGAGTTAATTTGGTCAAAAATGGTATGGAAAAATATGCTATTAAAAACCCAATCTTTAAACCAAGTCCCTTAACGCCAAATTACAATGATTATTTGATTTTTGAAGGTGTTTCTGTTGATGAGCAAGGTAAACAGCATTACCTAGATGTACAAGTTGCTTACCGTCAAGCCGTATTAAATGCCATCGAATACTTGAAGAAATTTGGTTATAGCGGTGCACAAGCTTATTCTTTATTGGGGTGTGCACCAATTCAAGCACATATTAGTGGCGTAGTGGATGTGCCAAATGCTTGTGCGACGTTATGGCTACCTACAGAAATATTTGACTTTGATATTAATCCTGGTGCGAATAAACCTGAGAAAAATCCAAAAGATATTTCTGATCTACCGTTAGCAATAAATCCGCCACAAATTAAATCATAAACTTATAAGCTAATGCTATGAGTATTAAATAAAATTTATATTTCCTTATTATGCTATTTAATAAATGTTATTGAATAGCATTCTTTTTCGAATGATTAGTAATATTAATTTAGATCTTTTGCTATTAATAATATTATTTTGAAAGGTAATTTATCATGCCGGTATATGATTATAAATGTCCAAAACATGGAATATTTCACGAACTTGGTGAAATAAAGTTAGCAGGTACACCAAAACAGTGCCCTCAATGCCAGACCCTCAGTCCTCAAATAATTATGATGCCCCCTGTGTACCTAGATATGGATGCGGATAAGAAAAAAGCCTGTGCATGTAATGAACGAGCTCAGCATGCTCCTTTAAAAAGCTCACAGCTTCTCAGACCTGATTCGTCAATGAGTAAAAGTAAAAATACTTTAATTCATCCGGATGGCACCAAAACAATTCCAAACCAAAGGCCTTGGATGATTAGTCATTAGTAAAATGAACCATGCATATAGGGCGGTAAGTACATTTGTCGAATATTTTTAAGTATCTTTTACTTGTCTAGAAAACGAAGTTTTTTAGACTCTATACAGATTATATTATTGGCTGAAGCTTTGAATTCTCAACAAAAGCTAGTTGAACTATGATTTTATGTGCTATTCTAATTAAATAGCAACAATTAAGCCTAAATTTAGAAACAATTCTGTTATACTTATTTTAAGTAATAAGTAGGTAAGCTAAGGAAAAGTAAGAGATGAAAAAGACAATTGCATTTATATTATTATCTTCATTATTAACTGGTTGTGGTGGTGGAAGTAGCGACAATTCTAACTCTACACCCACTACACCCACTACACCCACTACACCCACTACACCTACTACACCCACTACACCTACTACACCTACTACACCTACTACACCTACTACACCTACTACACCCACTACACCCACTACACCCACTACACCTGTTATCGAAGGCAACCTAGAGCAATTTTTCCAAGTAACAGGCGGTATTGCAGAGCAAGTAAAAGTCTATGTTAAACCTTTGCCAAATATTCCGACCAATGGTTATTTTGAACTAATATCTTCACCAGTCAATGGAACTGTTCAAAATCTAAACACTTATTATAATGGCGAACATTATATTATCTTCGATAAAGCAGGGGCTTACAAACTTAAGTATAAAACAAGTTCAAGTACAGGTAATCAAGAATACATTATCAATGTTATGGTTGCTGCTAGTAGCATTATTACTGATAAAATAATGACAAAGGATTTGATTTTAGATGACCAGTCGAAACATTATGTTTTAATGAATGACCTTTCAATACCAACTGGGACAACCTTGTATATTAAAGAAGGTGTTGTCTTAGAAGGTAATGGAAACGCAATTAATGTCGAAGGTTTATTAAATGCTCAAGGGGTAAATACAGACAAAGTTACTATTAATAACGCTAATATTACTCCTATAAACAAAGGTTATCATATTTCTATTGACCAAGCTAACATTAATGGTGGAACTTTATATGCACCAAGAGGAAATGCTATATATGGTCGACTTACCCTTCAAAATTCTACTATTAGAGATTTAAAAGAGTATATGTACCTTTGGTATCCACAAGGTGAAACTAAAATTGTAAAAAATAAATTTATAAATTCTGGCGGAATTTCTTTTGGCATAGACCCGCAAGGCAAACTAATAATTGTAAATAATAAATTTGAAAATTGGACTACAAATTATGCAATAGAAAATTGGGCGGATTATACAGGAACACCAAGTCAAGCCAAAATTGAATTAAATACATTCAGTGATAATTCTGGTAAATATATTGCTAAGTTGCCAGACGGTTATGATTCTGCAAGATTAGCAATGCCTAATAATTATTGGGGAACTACTGATGCTAATGAAATTAGAAAAAGATTGTATGACCGTAATCAATCTCTCAAAACAAATGGGTATATAGTTTTTGAACCATTCTTAAATGCACCAGATACTAATACACCACAATAGTATATTGATTTTAATATAGAAAATATATTAATACGAACGGCATTTTTTATAAAAAATGCCGTTTTTTATTCATTTAGGGGTGAGCACAGAAAACGGAAATTATAGATCCTTAAATACATTTGTCGAGTATTTTTAAGTATCTTTTACTTGTCCAAAAAACGAAGGTTTTTTGGACATTTTTTTTACCCTCAAAAAACGCCCCCTTTTCTACAGTTTTTTGAATAAAAACTCGTCTAAAAAACAACGTTAAAATAACCCTCTAGAAATTGCTTTTTATATAGTTCTGGCTCATACTAACCTTATACTTTTTGTTCTCACTGTCAAACAGGAGAAGTTATGTTAGATATATTAACGGTGAGCAACCACTACCCAGATCGGCCGAATGTCCTTGTGCTGACTGATAGTCTATTAGCAGAGCTTAATCTGGCTAACAATACAAAGTTGTCTATCGTGAAGCACGATAATGGAGTTATTGAACTTGTGCCTGTGTCCGAACACAGCAAAGGTGATATTCGTCGTCTCAAAGGGTTGGTGAAAACTAACATAATAGCTAGCATTGATGAGATGAATGACGGCATTGCAATGGGTGCTATTCATGGAGAGTAGTGCTGAGCTTATTGGTATTGATACCAACGTACTGGCCCGTTATCTTGTTCAGGATGATCAAGAACAAGCTGAGCAAGCCAGTGCATTTCTTGAAAGCCTAAATGCGCATAAAAAGGGCTATATCTCCGTTATTGTGTTGATAGAGCTGATTTGGTTACTAAGACGTGTCTATAACCAATCTCGCAGTCAAGTGGCGATGATCTTGGATGAGTTATTGGCAATTGATACATTGGTGTTTGAACATCAGGCATTGGTGTTACAAGCACTGGCTATTTATCACACCATGTCATCAGATTTTTCTGATCTTCTAATTCACAAGATCAATCAACAACAAGGTTGTGTGTATACGGTCACCTTTGATAAAGGGGCGGTGAATAAAGCAGGTATGACCAAATTACAATAGGATTAATCTCAGCTATATGAAAATCGGTTACGCTCGAACATCCACCATTGACCAAAACTTAGATTTGCAACTGGATGCACTCACCCAATTGGGCTGTGAGAAGGTCTACCAAGAAAAAATATCCTCTGTTAACGATCATCGATCTGAACTAGAGAACTGCCTTAAGGCCTTGCGTGAAGGCGATACATTATATATTTGGCGGCTAGACCGCTTGGGCCGTAGCCTAAAAGAATTAATCAGTCTGGTTAATCAGCTACAAGAGATGGGCTGTGAGTTGGTATCGATTAAAGAGAATATCGATACCAGTACACCAACTGGTAAGCTTGCCTTTCATTTATTTGCGTCATTGGCAGAGTTTGAACGTGAACTGATTCGAGAACGTACTCAAGCAGGGCTATTGTCAGCAAGGGCTAGAGGGCGTATGGGCGGACGACCTCAGAAACTTACCGATACAGAGAAAGTCATGATTCGTCAGCTGATGAGTGACCGAAGTAACTCACCAACTGACATTGCCAAACGCTTTGGGGTGAGCCGGGCAACGATTTATAGTGTGACTAAAGAAGTTGAAATGGCTAAGTCTTAATTCTGAACAAATAGGTAAACAATTTATCGAGTGAACCTTTGAGCGTTTCTTAAAAAGATTGGCTACAGGTAAAGTTGTACTCATTATGAACAGAACCCACTGACAATTTGGCAAACATAACATCAATATCCTCATGCTTGCCATTGTTCACAGATCTGCTTTTTTTTGATCATCAAACCCAGACTTAAATTTTTTGTACTCAATTTCCACCCATTGATTGACGAGTAGTTTGATCGACATTCGATTTACTTTAGCCATCTCTTCTAGATACGGCATATTTTTCTGTAGAATCTCAACCGTTCGGTCTTCCAAAGTTCTTTTTTTAGACTCTCTGTTTTTACTTACTGCCACACGATTCTTATATTTATCAATATAATGCTGTCGGTTCTGCTTGACAAGTTCTTGAATGATCTTCCCTGTAAAAGTTAGATTAAGTTCACTATTTGAGAATTGGAATTCCCACTCTTCATTAGAGCATTGAATATATTTCTCACTATAGAAAAATGGATTGTAATAAAGGTCTTGATTGAAGTTGATTTGATCAGCTCCAAAACTTATAAAGCCATTATTAATACAAACATCATATTTTCCATCAAGCAAACAGATGCTTGTAGTAATGTCATCAATTTTTTTAGGTAAATATAGGTCTTCAGCAGGCAAATTGTTCAGGCTTGCCTGTATTAGGCACAACTTATCATCTCGGGTTTTAGGTAAGAAAACATCTTTGAGAATTAAATTACCATCTTCATCCAAATCTTCTAAGAGTTTATCTAGCATTTCATCTGAACAATCATTAAGCCACTTGAGCTTGGAAGGCTTTAATCGATTTGTGAGATATTGATGCCTAAAATCATTAAAATTCTTAATAGCAAGGATTTTGTCATAGCCCTGAGAGAAATTAATTTTAGTCAATCCTAGTCTTTGATTTTGAGGATTAATAATAAAATAGCTTAATTGGATAAAATCCATAAATGCTTTCTTAAACTCATCTCCGCCATAAAACGATCCTTCAAAAAATAAATCACTATCAAGGTTTGCGGTGTAATACAACATCGCACTTAAATCATCTTTTATCCAATCATGCAAATCCATTGGTAACAACCATTGAATTCTGTATTGCTGAAGCAGATCAAAATGTTGCTGAGGAGAAGGATATTTATTCAGCTCTGATGTTAATTCTAATAATATATCATTGTAGTTTGAATAATTAAAACTAATCGGTTTATTGGTAAAACAGCATTGGATATAGAGCAGTTGCTTGGCTTCAGCATAGCTCATGTTTTTTAATTTTTCTAAATAATACTCCCAATATTCTCGTTGGACGTTCTCTTGCCAAAGATGCTGTTTTATACGATGCTCATTGATCAGCTGTATCGATTTTAAACTGATGTTCTGGTTATCGCCATTGTTAGCGACAAGTAATGGGTACATAAAATTTTCCTAAGTGAAGTTAAATCCGTTGATTTAAACTATACACATCTAGAAAAAATTATGCAATAAAAAACTAATTATTTTTTAATTAAAAACTAATTTATTTTTCTAACTACATGAAATTATTAAATATAATTTTTTATATTTTTTTATTTCTTCAAAGATTCTTAGTGAGAAAGTTATAAGGTAATAAAAATATATATTTTTATTCAATACATAAAAAAAATAAAATTCACAATAAAATATTTGTTATTTTTTGTAAAAAAATAATTTTTTAGCCAATAGTTTAATTCGATTAACAAATTGTATTTTATATCAACTCCTAATCAATTTCAAAAAATCTTCAGATATATATTACTTATATGACATAGCCATCTAGCTTAATCGATGCGCCATGTAATCTGCGTTGAACATAAGGCCTGCTTTCGAGCAGGCCTTTTTTATGTCGTTAATTTCACAAGGAGAACCATTATGAAAACCCTATGTCCCAACTGCTTTAGCAATGATACCTATCCAGTCATAGGCCCAAGTTTGCAATTTCCTCAATCACTAGAGTCTACCTTGCTATCACCAGCGGTACTAGCCGGTATCGGAGCAAGCCTATGCCGTGAGCGCAATATCCCACCAAGCTTTGGCATGCTACTAGGCACGATGGCAAGTCTAATGTTAAGCGTTAGCCAGCAGCACTTAGCACCAAGCAATAGCAAGCCGAGCCTTTACTGTCGCAACTGTAATCGGGTATTTGATGGGACAAGTCCTGTCAGTGTCCACGTGTAATATCAAACTAACCTCTCGATTTTTAAACCCATTCATCAAAGGAGTAATTATCATGGCACACGAAGTACAAACAATGGCATATGTTGGCGAAACCCCTTGGCACGGTTTAGGTAACGAGCTTACCCCCAATCAGCCTATCGAAGTTTGGGCAGAACAAGCAGGCATGGACTGGACAATCGAATCATCCGATGTCAGCTACTATGCCAATCATGCCGCAGGTGGTAAGCTCATTATGCCATTTGCTGATAACAAGGTACTGTATCGCTCAGATACGCTTGAACCGCTATCCGTCGTCTCACAACGCTATCAAGAAGTCCAGCCACGTGAAATCTTGGAGTTTTACCGTGACTTAACCGAGCAAGCCGACTTTGAGCTTGAAACCGCAGGTGTGTTAAAAGGCGGTCGTAAGTTCTGGGCACTGGCGAAAACAGGGCAATCGACTGCATTAAAAGGCAAAGATGTTAGTAATGGCTATATATTACTGGCAACCGCTTGTGATGGTACGCTTGCTACGACTGCCCAATTTACCAGTATTCGGGTGGTGTGTAATAACACACTGGCTATTTCATTAGCGGATAAAAGCGGAGGCGTGGTCAAAGTGCCACACTCAACCGTATTTGATGCCGATAAGGTGAAAAACCAACTCGGCATTTCCATCAATCAGTGGAATGAACATATGTACCAAATGAAGCAGCTCACTGAACGGCGGATAACTCAAGCACAAGCCACCAACTATCTTAATCGCTTGTTTAACGATGTCGATGATACTTTGATTATGTTCCCAACCAATAACAAAACCCAAAAGGCAGTCCCCAATGCCAAAGCCATGAACCAAATCATGACCATGTTTAACGGTCAAGGTCGGGGTGCTGATCTTGATTCAGCACGGGATACCGCTTATGGCTTATTGTGTGCCGTGACTGAATTTGTTGACCATGAACGCAGGGCTATGTCTACCGACCATCGGTTAGACTCAGCTTGGTTTGGAACAGGCGCTAACTTAAAGCAAAAGGGGCTTGAGGAAGCGATGCGACTGATTGCCTAACAGTAACTTATCCACTCTAACAACCACGCTTTAGCAATAAGGCGTGGTTTTTTTATGCCGTTTAGTTTTTACCAAATTCAATAATTCATTTTTTAACCCCACCAAGGAGATATTCCATGAATGATTTAACCCTACCGATGCAACCCAATCAAGACAATCGCTTAACTAAAATCACTACTCACGTTAAACCCACCAAAGCCAAAGCTGCTAAACGCCTAGCTGAAATCAAAGAGTTAACCCATCAAGACTGGTTAGCGGTGCGAAACACAGGCATTGGTGGCAGTGATGCCGCCGCAGCCTGTGGGCTTAATCCTTACATGTCTATGCTTGAGCTATGGCTTATCAAGACAGGACGACAAAATCCTGATCTATCCGAAGGACTAATAGAAAATGCCTATTCACCGCTGTATTGGGGTAAAGAGCTTGAGCCACTCATTGCCAAGTACTACACCGCTAAAACAGGCAATAAAGTTCGCCGTGTTAACGCAGTCCTGCAACATCCCGACCCCGATAAATCTTTTATGCTGGCGAATCTTGACTATGCCGTCAATAAGTCAGAAGTGGGCGTACTAGAGATTAAGACCACAGGGGAGCATGGCGCAAAGCTATGGAAACATGGCGTACCGCTGTATGTCACTTGCCAAGTCCAGCACCAGTTAGCGGTGACAGGTAAAAGCTTAGCCCATGTCTGTGTACTCATCTGTGGTCATGAAGCTCGGGTGTATGAAATCAAACGCGATGAGTTAATCATTAACCAATTGATTAACCAAGAGCGGCGGTTCTGGGAGTACGTGCAACAGGATGTGCCACCCCCTGCCGATGGGAGCGAATCAGCAGCGAAAGCAATTACTCAACTGTATTCGCAGTCCACCGCGGATAAAACCCTCGACTTTAGCCAAAACGAGGACATGAATATGCTATTTGGTCAGCTACTGGCTGAAAAGAACTTAATGGAAGTCCATGCAGACAACTATGAATCGCTCAAACAGCGGATACAGATGCATATCCAAGATGCTGAAAAAGCGGTATTTAGTCTAGGCTCCGTTAGCTGGAAGAAAGCTAAAGATAGCGTGAGCTTAGATACGAAGGCACTGCTCAAAGACCAACCCGAGCTACTTAATCAATATCCACAGGTAAGGCAAGGGAGTCGTCGTTTTCTGGTGAATACCAAGGCGTAATTCAAGCTAACAAGCATCCCATTATTCCAATCACTATATCGCCCATGTTTGCCGGTCAAGCATGGGCTTTTTATTTTATTCAATCAGCCAATTAAGCAAGCCTTTTAAACCAATCTATTAAATTAAACCAAGGAGAACACCCATGATTAAAGGGTTAACTATCACACCGCCTATTTTAGGCAGAATCACCATCGGTAAAGTCGTTGAGAAAAATGGTAAACGCTTACCGGAGAAAGATGACCAATTCACCATTACCAGCCAAGTGCAAAGCAAGGATGGTTGGATTAAGCACCCACTTGATGACAAGCTTAGGGATAATGCCAAATTAACCAGTAATGGTAAATTACGCCATATTCCTGTACGGATGCTGTTTAATACGCCTGAGTTAAATCTACGGGCTGAGTACACGCTGTTTGACCGACAAACAGGCAGACCCATCTGTGTGGGTAATGGTGAGCTGTGCCAACGACGTACCCAAAACGGCGTTGAGCAATTGCCTTGCCCGAGTCCAGAATTATGTCCAATCGGACAAAACGGTAACTGTAAAGTATTTGGTCGGTTGTATGCCAATTTAGATGATTCAGACGAGTTAGGCTCATTTATCTTTCGTACCACAGGCTACAATTCAATCAGAACGCTGATGGCTCGCTTAAGTTACTTTAATGCGGTATCGGGTGGGTTGTTGTCTTGCTTACCGTTACAGCTGACGATTCGTGGGAAGAGTACAACACAAAGCTATCGCACACCCATCTACTACGTGGATTTGACCTTGCAGGATAATGTGAGCTTAAAGGATGCGGTGGAAAATGCCCAGGCGATTCATGCCCAGCAACTACAGTCTGGCTTCAATCAGCAGGCGTTAGAGGAGGTGGCTAAGCTTGGCTATGCCAATTCAGCGTTTGAGGTGGATTCAGAGGAGGGATTGGCAATAGCCGAAGAGTTTTACAATGCTGATGCGGATAGCGATGCGATTGTTCGGTCAGTGGGGAGTGATAGTCATTCATCCGATGGACAGTGGCAGTCGCTTGAGGATGAGCTTCGGCAGAGTGTGAGAAAGGTGATCTGAGTATCTTACATACTACAATACAAATCATGTTTAAGAAGCCCAGAAAGTTGGGCTTCTTATTTTTTTTATCTAGAAAATTACTGACTTCACAATCTGTATGTAATCAACAAAATCGGCAAGCTTTTTTTAGTCATATTATGTACCAAAAATACTACTTAACTTGACACGTATATTATGAGAAAAAACAGACGTTTTAAGTCCAGAAAGTTCCTCGCTATATAGTTTATATATTTGAGTTTTCCAAGGACTATCTGTAAAAACCACTTTCGGTATTTATGTTATTAATAAATATTATTTAATTAATAACGATTATTTATGAATTAAATCAATTATCATTAATTGATTTAATTAAGATAGGATGAGTAACAATGACAAAAAATAATGATTTTATCAATGAGTTAAATGCTAGTTTGATTATTTATTCTCAAATAGAGAATAAAACAGATAGCTTCATCTCTGCAACCTCTTATGATGATATTAGAAATTATATCAAGCTTGATGATGTGCTACAGCAGCTAGCAAGTAAAAAACTTGATTATGGGAAAAAGAAAACTATCTTTCGAAATTATCTACATACCAAAAATATATTCTTATGGTATTACTTTAACAGAGTCACTGGTCCAACTTTACCGTTTTTGAGTAAATCTCTGAGTGAGCTATTACCCTATTCAGGCAATTGTTATTCACCCTATGTTAACGCTTATCTACGTTGGTCTAATCAGATTGGCAATTTGAATTTAGATCTGGTTTTTAACGCTAATAATTTAGCCAAAAGTGCAAATTCAATTAAAAATGAGGATTTGATGCTTGAGTCATTAATATCGACGTTGCAAGATGAGACAACGGTTGAGGAAGAGAATAAGGCTTCAAAAGCATTTAATCGCACTAAGCGTAACTTAAATCGCTATCTGTCAGATTTACTTAGTTACAAAGCTAATCTGTTGGTGCTACGCTTAGATCTAGCTTTTTCCAAGGAATATTTGGAACAATGTGCAGTTAGCTTGCAACAGCAATTATTAAGCCTAGACACCCATGCAGATTATCAGCAGTTTGGAAAGGAGTCTCTATCCATACGTGATTACGAACGAACTCAGCTAAGCAATCGTTTTTTAGATTCACAACTGCAAGAAATAAAAGAGTATCGCAGAAGGTTCTTTAGAATTATTAAGCGTAAGTACCATTTGGAGGGATTTGTTTGGAAATTAGAGTATGGGGGTGAAAAATCTTATCACTATCACTGTCTGATTTTTTTAAACGGTGACAAGCATCAAGAGGATATTACTATTGCTAGAGAGATGGGAGAGCTTTGGAAAGCCTTAACGATTGATCCATCCACGAATACCTACAAAGGTTTATATTGGAATTGTAATGCTAACAAGTCAAGCTACAAGTATTTGGCTATCGGCAAACTCAATGCTAGAAATACTCAGATGATTGAAAACTTGAAAAAATATGTGCTGACTTATATTGCTAAGACTGACTACTACTTTAATTTGACCAGTACGACTGATCGTTCACTTGGTATGGGAAATGATAAGGTTAAAGTGAAACCAGGTAGACCTAGAAAAATAAACCGCAAGGTTGATTATTCATAAAAATAACAAGTTTAAGATATTTGAGCTATATATTATTTATAAAAACCTTAAATGTGCAAATTTAAGGTTTTTACTAGGAATTTACAGTTGAACTTACCCTATGAGAGCTCGCTAGCAACGGCTCTAAAACTCGCTAAACCTGCCTCGATATTTTCAATAATATCATTGACTAACTCATCAGGCTCAGGCAAATTATCTAAATCCATCAAAGATTTATCTTTAATCCAAAAGATATCTAAACTTGTTTTATCACGCTTTAGCACCTCCTCACGGGTAAATTTACGCCAACGCCCATCAGTATTGGTTTCAGCATCATAGGTTTCAGTACGCTCATAGCGGTTATTAGGCTTGTAGCAGTCGATAAAATCTCGCAGATGCTCCACTGACATCGGTTTCTTCTTAAGCGTATGGTGTACGTTAGTTCGATAGTCATATATCCAAATATCTTTGGTAACGGCTTTTTCTTGCCCTACATGGTTATCAAAAAACAATACATTTGCTTTAACGCCATTGGCATAGAAAATACCCGTAGGCAAACGTAGGATAGTGTGTAGGTCAGTGACTTCCATCAATTTCTTACGGACGGTTTCGCCTGGGCCACCTTCGAACAGCACGTTGTCAGGAACAACAACCGCCGCTCTACCCGATGTTTTTAGCATGGTATAGATATGCTGTAGAAAATTAACCTGTTTGTTTGATGTGGTAGCCCAAAAATCTTGGCGATTATAGACCAATTCCTCTGAATCGGCTTCACCCTCATCATTGGTAAAGGTCATGCTACTTTTTCTACCAAATGGGGGATTAGCCAATACCATATCTACTTTTTTGCTTGGTGGTGATACAAGAGCATCATTTGAGCTGATTGGGCTTTCACCATCCATCTCACCAATCCCATGTAAAAATAGATTCATCAAGCATAGCCTAAGCGTATTAGCAACAATTTCATTGCCTGAGAATGTTTCGTCTTTGAGTTTGCGCTTTTGTTCGGTATCAAGTGCACCATGCGATTCCATATAGTCGTAAGCAGCCAATAGGAAGCCACCTGTGCCACAAGCAGGGTCAGCAATGGTATTTCCTACCTTGGGTTGCATACACGCTACAATTGCCTGAATTAAAGCACGTGGCGTGAAATATTGCCCTGCCCCCGATTTAGTGTCTTCAGCATTCTTCTCAAGGATGCCCTCGTAGATATCGCCTTTGACATCGGTGCCTAGTCTGGTCCAATTAGTTTCGTCTATCATGCTGATTAGACGTGCTAGTTTGGCTGGATCTTGGATTTTGTTTTGTGCCTTGGCAAAGATTTGACCTAGTAAGCCTTTTTTTTGGGCTAACGCTCTTAATAGTTCGAGGTAATGTGCTTCAAGGTCTGAACCTGTTCGACTGGTCAAACTCTGCCAATTGTATTTTTCTTCAACACCGATATTTTTTTTGTAAGGTGGCAAGGTATATTCGTATGCCATTTTTAAGAAAATAAGGTAAGTTATTTGCTCTAAGTAGTCACTGTAGCTGACACCATCGTCACGTAGCATGTTGCAAAAGCTCCATACTTTTTTGACAATATCGGCTGTGTTATTGGTAGGTTTTGTGGTGGCTGTAGTGACTGGGGTATTCTCGGTCATTATTGATTCTCGGTCGTTTTTGCTTTTTTGGTGCGTTTGGTGGTTTTTGGCTTATCGGCTTTTTTGGCTTGCTTGGCTTCTTGGATAAGGGCAAGTGCTTGTTCTCGCTCCTGTTTGATTTGTTCTAGCAGGTTGCTTGCAGGTGGATCGTTGTCGTCTTGGGGTACAAGTTTGCCTTGGAAAGCTTTTTGCAAAATGGATGACTTTAATATTTCCGCCTTTTTGGTTTGTATATTAAGTTCATTTAAAACATTTTCAGTTTCGGAAAGTTTTTGATCTAAAATACTAACGATTTCGACTTGCTCCTCTTCACTTGGATAAGGAATTACTAAATTGCTAACTTTTGTCAAACTTAGTGTATGAAGTCCAGTGGTAGAGCTTGCTACTTCAACAATTCTTTTACGCCCTGTAGCAGACATTAGGAAATATAAAATGTATTTTGAATTAACCTTTGCATAAGTCCTAGATTTTATCAAATGGTTTTGGTGGTAACATGGTTCAATTGACCCATCCCACATTGCTACACGTCCAATTTGCTCAATACTGCCGTTACCTTCTACGACTAATAAATCACCTTTTTTTAATGCAGTTCTCGCCTTTTCAGCCTCCTGTATGCCTATATAACTAATTTCATCTAATAACAATTTATTGGCATAAACATTTGCAACCCTTAAATAAGGTGCTTTTTCTTCAAAATCGTTCCGCTTGCCATTTTTTGTTAATCCACCTGTTATTTCCGAAAGGTCAGACAGGTAAAAATCTCGCCAAACTTTGGGTAAATTATCTGTATTTGACAAAGGTGATATATCGTCTATTTTTGAAGGCTTAGTCGGTTTTTTACCTTCTTTGCCATTTTCCTCCCATGTCTTAACTGCAAGCTCCCATTTGGCTAACTGTTGGTCATAGTGAGCCTGCCTTGTATCTTGAATCTGTTTAAGCAATTCATCGGCAGTTGGTAAAGGCTTACCATTGTTTTTTTCGTAGTCGGCTCGCCATTGTTCAGTTAATTTGCCTTCAAACGCTGATTTAAGCAAAGATTGGCGATACTGCTCAAGTTGAAACTTAGCTTTGCTTAGGCTATCAATACCGTTATCAATCTCACTGAATAATGCTTCAATCTTGGTAACAATGCGATTTTGCTCATTTAATGGCGGTATTGGAAAGTCATAATTCCATAGCAAATCAGGGTCAACGTGTGGTGTTCCGCTTCCCTTAGCTCTCGTATTAATTTGTAAATATTTAGATTGCAAAAAATAATAGGCATAACGGTTATTCATTTTTGGCAACTTGATACGGACAAGCGTACTACCTAACGCACCTTTAACGCCTTTACCGACTAGTCCAGAACGTGATCCATCCCATACCATCAAGAAATCATTTTCATCGCAAAATACGCACTTTTCTCCATCCGTGTAAGTTTTAAAATTCAGCTTTTCAAAAGCCTCAATATCAATGTATGGATAGCAGAAAGTTTCTGTTAATTCATTGTTTTCATTTTTCGGTTTTTTGCCTTTTTCACTTTCAGCAATTTCCCCTAACTTCACCACTTCCCATGAGTTAGGATATACAACTTTATCTCTCATCAATTACGCTACCAATTCCACATTCATTTCATTGAGCAGTTCATAAAAATCCTGCCCATCGTTTAACACATCATACGCCTCACCAATGCCGCCGTATTTATTAAATGGCGTTAGCTCAAAATCATCCTCACGAATTTCAAAGGAGCTGATGATATGGTCACGAATCATGCGTAACCAGTCCATTTGTGCATCCGTAAATGCCTGTTTACTACGGGCATTATGTGCAAATACCCAGTCTTGGAAGTTTTTACGCACCACATTTGCAAATGGCGTTAACTTGTCATCAATCCCTACCACACGCCTCAGTAAGCTCACTAAAGCGGTTAATTCATCTCCTACGTTGTCTGCGACGTTATCTAGGAATGAATACGCTTGCCAAACTTCGTATACCGATAGATTTGGGCGTTCCATTTGGATAGTCGTCAAAAGCTCCTTTATCATCGCATAGCTAATCGCACGCCGTTGGAATGGTTGGTTATAAAAAATCTGTAAAGCAGTGATTGTGTCCTTATGGCTTTCGATATAGTTTCGAAAATCCTGTACCAGCGCGTTTGCCCTATCGGTTTGGTTAGTATCCCAAGTGCTATCAACCAAGGTATCACGGGTATGATCTATTTTTTGTTCGGACTTCCTACGAAATTCTTCAAGCAAATTGATTAGCTCAGGTGATAATGGTTTAGTGGCTTCTTTAACTCTTTTCTTTTGAGCCTGGTTAATTGAAGCCTCGGTAGGGGTTTCATCGATGCCTATCCCTTCAATCTGACAAGCATCCTCATGTACCGCATCTGGATTAATTGCGTTAAATAAGCCCTTGACGACATCCTGAAGCTTAACGCCACCTGCAATGCCTTCTATGACTTTCTGCTGTTCAGGCTCTAAGATAATATTAATCCGACTTAGACGACTGGCAAATGAACTAATGCTGTCGGTATCGTAAGCCTTACCGTAAAATATTGCCTCGCCTAATTCCTTAAAACTTACTGTCTTTTTAGTATCTAACTGACTACTTGCTGTCTTAACTGACTTGGTTACACCAATCGCATCAACAATGACATAGCGGGTCTTAGCAGTGGGAGCACTTGGGGTAACTTTTTGCAAGCGTTCTTTATCTAGTGTACGTGTACCACGTCCTTTCATCTGCTCAAAATAGTTTCGGCTTTTGACATCACGCATAAATAACAAACATTCAAGCGGACGAACATCCGTCCCTGTGGCAATCATATCAACGGTTACTGCAATTCTAGGGTTATAGCTATTCCTAAAGTCAGATAACACCGTTCTTGGGGCTTCCCCTTTGATCACTTCACCATTTTCCTGAATATGATCATTCCCTGCTCGATAGGTTATTTTTTTGCAAAATTCATTGTCTTTGCCAAACTCTTCACGCACGACTTTGATAATATCATCCGCATGGCTATCATTCTTTGCGAAAATAAGCGTTTTAGGCACTTCTTCACGATTAGGGAATATAGTTGGCAGGCTATCACGGAAAGTCTGTATAATCAATCGTATTTGGCTTGGGTTAACGACCTCGGTATCCAGCTTTTTCTTGCTATATACCTCATCTTCGTCCTGTTGTTGCCAACGACGCTTACGAGTCAATCGCTCTCGATGTTCAACTAACTCCTGCGCTTTAAAACCACCACCTTCTTGCGACACTTTCGTATTAATCAGATAAACATCATTGCCCACATTGACACCATCAGCAACCGCTTGTTCATGGGTATATTCGCTCACCACATTTTGATTAAAGAAGCCAAAAGTGCGGTCATCAGGAGTAGCAGTCAATCCAATTAAAAACGCATCGAAATAATCTAAAACCTGTTTCCAAACATTGTAAATTGAGCGATGACATTCATCAATAAAGATAAAATCAAAGAATTCGGGGGGTAAATTTTCATGATAAGTAACAGGTAATGGCTGTTTTTGCTTACTTTGCCATTCTTCCATTTCCTCTTCGCTTAAATCATCGACAGGAGCTTCCACACCATCGGCTTTTAACATTGAATACATTCGCTGTATGGTAGTGATATAGACTTCAACACCGTTGGGAATAGAACTAGATTTAATTAGTTGAGTGCTATGAAGTTCTGTAAACTTACGGTTATCATCCAATGGGTGAAAAACTAACATTTCTTGCTCAGCTTGCTCACCAAGGTTGACGGTATCTACAAGAAATAAAATACGTCGTTTACCTGTATATTTTAGCAATCGGTACATGATACTAATTGCAGTATAGGTTTTCCCTGCTCCTGTTGCCATTTGAATCAACGCCCGTGGCTTTGCATCAGCTAGCGATTTTTCCATATTGGTAATGGCTCGTTCTTGGCAATCACGTAAGCCTAGTTCATCCGAAGGCAAATTATTAGGGTTTAGTTTAGGGATATGCTGCAACTGATATCGTAATGTATTTTTTCCATCTTCGAACCATTTTTGTAAAGTTTCCGGACGAAAAAAACTAAATATTTCCCTTGCTCTTGGATTTGGGTCATAGCGATTGGTAAAGTGTGTTACAACGCCTGTGGATTCAAATAAAAAGGGTACTTCGGCTTCATCTAAATTCTTGATATCGCTATCAGCATAACGTTTGGTTTGTTCTTCAACAGTCGTTATCCTGTGACCAAAGTTTTCAGGCTTAGCCTCAATGATACCTACAGGTTCTCTGTCAACGATCAGTAAATAATCAATTGGACCTGTACTAGTCGGATATTCTCGTACTGCCACTCCTAACCCTGCATTAGGATTATACTTCCTGTAATCTTGAATTACCCATCCTGATTGAGTAAGTTGTTTATCAATTTGATCTCTAGCTAATTGTTCTGGTGTTTGATTTTTCATAGAAACCTTATGATTATATTTTTACTAACCTAAGTTTATTTGTGATTACTGCTAGATTGTAATTGGTAAAATATTACTTGGCTACTAAATAAGGTCAGATGAATCACCTTTAATATACAATTAAATTTTGAAGTCTTTGCAGGAAAGATCACTTCAATTTTTTAAGTAAAAAAGCTTTTAAATGCTTTTAAATGTTTTTAAATGCTTTTAAATGCTTTTCCGCTCTCTCTATGCCGCTCTGGTAAAGGCATTCAAGCCACATTAAACGACAACCATTTACCCATTAAACGACAACCATTTACCCATTAAACGAC
>NZ_DAMCJP010000019.1:0-19039 GCF_032097965.1 Moraxella sp. CTOTU49803
ATTGCTTGCTAATTCAAAGCCTTAGGGTATAGCTTATGTCGAACTGGGGTTAATTGGGTATCAACTTTTAGCAAACTTTTGGTTCAATCTTGGCAAACTCAGCGATTCGGGGTAAAGTAACCTCATTTTTCACAGTATTTTTAACATCACAGTACTTTTAAAATCAGCTCTCTCGCATATATGGACAGCCAACCCCTTATGAATCCGCAATTACAGCTTTTGCATCCTTATCCGTTTGCCAAGATGGCAACCTTGCTACAAGGCATCACGCCAAACCCAGACTATGCCCCGATTAAACTGGGTATCGGTGAGCCGCAGCACACGCCGCCACAGTTTGTGTTAGACGTCATCAAAGACAGTCTGGCTAAAATCCAAAATTACCCAACCACCAACGGTTTGCCAGAGCTGCGCCAAGCGATTGCCGATTGGGTACAGCGCCGTTTTCAGGTCAAACAATTAAATGCCGACACCCAAGTGTTACCGGTGATGGGTACACGTGAGGCGCTATTTAGTTTTGTGCAAGCGGCGTTTGACCGTGAGGATAGCAAACGACCTTACGTAGTGATGCCAAATCCGTTTTATCAGATTTATGAAGGGGCGACGCTGCTCGCTGGGGGACAGCCGTATTTTGTCAATTGTACCGCGGACAATAATTTTGTCGGTGACTATGACAGCGTGCCAAGCGAGGTTTGGGAAAAAACCCAACTGGTCTTTGTGTGTAGTCCAAACAACCCAACTGGCTCGGTGATGGATATGGCGCAGTGGCAACGTCTGGTTGAGCTATCGGATAAATACGGCTTTATCCTAGCCAGTGACGAGTGCTACAGTGAGCTGTACTTTGATACGCCGCCAATTGGACTACTTGAAGTCTGCGCCAAACTCGGACGCGATGATTTTGCCAATTGCGTGGTGTTTCATTCGCTGTCAAAGCGCTCCAATCTACCAGGCATGCGCTCAGGATTTGTGGCAGGTGATGCCAAGCTACTAGCGCCGTATGCCCAGTACCGCACTTATCAAGGCTGTGCGATGCCGATTCATCATCAGATGGCTTCGATTACCGCGTGGCAAGATGAAGCCCATGTGGAAGAAAACCGCAAACTATATCGCCAAAAGTTTGATTTATGGATGGACAAGCTGTCAGACAAATTACCCCTACGCCGTCCTGATGCCGGTTTTTATTTTTGGTTGCCGGTACAAGATGATGAGCAGTTTGTCAAAGTGATTTATGAGCAGCTAAATATCCATGCGCTTGCAGGGCGTTACCTATCTCGTGATACGCCCCCATACCAAAACAACAGCGGTAACGCTGGCAAAAACCATGTGCGCATGGCATTGGTCGCAGATATCGCACAAAGCAGCGAGGCGATTGACCGATTGCTGACTTTAGACTTATCAAATTTGGTGTAATTTTTCATAAAAAAAGTGATGGCTAGATAGATACATAGATACCATCACTTTTTTTGACTTTTCTGTAAAGATTCAATGTGCAACGACGGCTAGTCTTCAAGATTTTTTAGCAGGGTACTGACCTGTGCCAATTTCTTGCGTTTTTGGTGGATATCATGGGTGACAAAGATATCATCGGTTTCAGGTAGCATAAACCAATCTGGATGGCGAAACGTGTTCTCAATATCTTGTAAGCCACTTTCCCAGTGCTCTTGCATGGTCGAGGCGCTAAACTCATAGTCTTTATAGCCACGCTCATAAGTCTTTTTGTGATAAATCAGATGAATCACGTTTTTGACACCGACTTCCGTCATTTCGCGAGCTTTGTTGACGCACAGTTCTTCAACTTTATCAACTTTAGCATCGTCATCGATGATTTTGAGTAACTCTTTGATAAGGCGCGTATAACGCAATTTTTGCGCCATAAAGTCAGTAACCATGCGGGTTTTGCTAGAGTATTGAATGTCTTTGATGCGCTCGTCAATCTCCATCATATTTTCTGGTACCGTGCCCTTGGCATTCCACAAATCCACTTGGAAAATCAATTGCTTGAGGTGCTCTTCATGGCTTAAGATTTCATTGAGCGGCGTGTTGGACACCAATCCGCCATCCCAATAATACTCCCCATCAATCTCAACCGCTGGAAAACCTGGCGGCAGTGCACCCGATGCAATAAAGTGATCGTAGTGCAGTTCTTCATTTTCATTGCTAAAAATGGCAAAGTTACCGTTACGCACATTGACCGCAGACACCGATACTTTCATCCGATTGACGTCATTGACCAGTTTTAAATCACAATAACGCTCCAGGGTTTCGCGCAGCTTGTCGGTGGTATAATAGCTTAAGTGATTGGGGGTGGTGTCATACGGCACAAAATAACGCGGTTTAAAAAAGCCACGCTGTCCTTCAATCATGGTTTGCCAAGCCTCAGCGGTAGATTCCATTACCCGCAGTTGCTGCTTTAAAAAGCCATTTTCAAATATCCACGGCATAAAATGGCTTACCATGTCAATCTTGCTGAGTTTATCTAACTCATTGGCCGTTTGACGGTAGACATTCAGCCCTGCAGGGGTGTAGTTACGATGGGTGATGGTGTTCCAAAACCCTTGTAGCGCCGCCAAGCGGTTCTCTGGACGGTTACCTGCGATGATGGCGGTATTGAGCGCGCCGATTGAAATACCTGAGATACGGTCGATTTTGATGCCTTGTTTATGCAGCCCTTCATAAATCCCTGCTTGATAGGCACCAAGCGCACCGCCACCTTGCAGCAGCAATGACACGCTATCGTATTGTTTGACCAATTCTTTGAGTGGTGGCGTGCCTTGTGGTGTGGGCTGATTGGGGTTTGGGTTTGGCGGTTCTATCGCCGTGATTGGTGATGAAGTATCAGTTACCGGCTGGGGTGGTTGCGCAGGTGTGGAAATGGTTTTTCTAGTCGACATAGTAATCTCATCATCCATAAATATATTGTTTTTTTATCTAGTATAGAAGATATATCACTCAAGTATTGTAGCAAGATTTTATAGCGACAAAATGATATATGCGTGACTTTTTTTAGGATTTTGTCATTCATGAGCCTTCGATTAAACATCAACATTGTTTCTTAAATATCTATGTTGTATCAAGGTGAATACGCGCAATTTTTAAAAAAACTCAATGCTATATTAAAAAAATTGAATCGCCGCTTGATTTTTTAAGACGTTAGCATAATAATAATTATCACTAAAAGATAATGTATCTCATTTATACTTTAGTTCGTATTTACTCACTTTCATCGAGTGCTTTATTTTCTATTTTAAAGCTAAACCGTTCGCGAAAGGCAGCAAGATGACCGTATTGACATTTTCTAATGACATGGCACCCGTGCTAGAGTCAATCCCCCCAAAAGCAGCGGCTCAGCCTTTGTTAGACCTGCCAAAACATACCATCGCTTATGTGGAAGAAGTCATTGCCAATCCAGCATTTGGTTTGCAAGACAATTTGGTAAGCCGCCGCCTGCATGATTTGGGATTTTTGCCAAATACAGCGATTAAAATCGTGGCAAAAGGCTTGTTTGGGCGTCCCCCCTTTGCTATTCAATTAGCAGGTGGTGCGCAGTTTAGTTTACGCCGTGATGAGCTTGCTAAGATTAAGTGCCGTAGGGTGTAACGATTTTTGTCACTGTTTAATAGATGTTAGGTTGAGAGATGGCAGGCGTAGCAGATGAGTGGCTACGCTTTTTGTTTTTTTAGGGTATAGATAGTGTTAAGTTAGAGGGTCATTATGGCAATCACGTTGGCATTGGTCGGGGCACCAAACTGCGGTAAAACGGCTACCTTTAATGCCTTGACGGGGGCAAAAGCAAAAATTGCCAACTACTCTGGCGTCACAGTGGACAAAAAATTTGCCACGTGGTTGGGCGATCCAGCGGTCACTATCTTAGATTTACCCGGTACTTATAGTTTGCGCACCACCAGCCCTGATGAGCAAGTCACCCGTGAGGTATTGCTTGGTCAACAGGCAGGTGAAAAACCGCTTGATGGCATTATCGCGGTCGCCGATGCGACGAATTTGCGTCTAAGCTTGCGGATGCTACTGGAGCTCAAACAACTGGGCTTGCCCATGATGGTCGCGCTCAATTTATCCGATGTCGCGGCTTCACGCGGGGTGGTGATTGATGAAAATGCACTAGCCGAAGTCTTGGGTATGCCCGTGGTCAAAACCATCGCCATCAAACGTGACGGCACTGCCAAATTGCACCAACTACTCGGTGAGTTTGTGGCGCAGCAAGCCAACCAATCCGCTATCGCACTGCGTAATGCGCAATATTTTACCCAAGTCGCTGACACCATTGATAACTTAGATGCCACTGTCTTATATCAAGAAGCTGACACGATTATCGCCCATGCGGTACGCGAAAAAGGCGCTCTACCCAATTGGCATGAGCGTTTAGACAGTCTGTTATTGCATCCATTTTGGGGCATGGTGATTTTGCTGATTGTGCTGTTTGTGATGTTCCAAGCGGTGTATTCATGGGCTGCCCCGTTGATGGATGGCTTAGATAGCCTAGTCAATACGCTAGGGACTTGGATTACCGCTCATTTAGGTTCCGGACTGTTACAAAGTCTATTGGTCGATGGCGTGCTTGCGGGTGTCGGCGGGGTGATTGTTTTTTTGCCGCAGATTACGATTTTGTTTTTATTTATTTTGGTGTTAGAAGATTCGGGCTATTTGCCACGCGCCGCTTTTTTACTGGATAATTTATTGGCAAAAACAGGCTTGTCAGGTCGGGCGTTTATCCCGCTGCTTTCAAGTTTTGCCTGTGCCGTACCTTCGGTCATGGCGACTCGCACCATTCCCAATGCCCGCGAGCGCCTTGTCACCATGGCACTGGCACCGATGTTGACCTGTTCAGCACGCTTGCCGATTTATGCGTTAATTATCGCCGCCGTGATTCCCGATACCAAAGTATTGGGACTGTTTAATCTGCAAGGTCTGACTTTGTTTGCGCTCTATCTTGCTGGGATTGTGTCGGCGGCTTTGGTCGCATTGGGGCTTAAATGGATAGCTAAAGTACAAGGGCGCACGAGCTTGACGGCGCTGATGATGGAGCTACCGACTTATCGCTTGCCCAATGTGCGCCATATTGCGATTAGCCTTTGGGATAAAGTTAAAGCGTTCTTGACACGCGCAGGCACGATTATTTTTTCGTTGTCCGTATTGTTATGGGTATTGGTGACTTTCCCAAAACCGCCTGCCAACGCCACAGGTCCTGCGATTGATTATAGTATTGCCGGTCATCTTGGGCATTGGATTCATCCGCTTTTCGCACCGATTGGGTTTGATTGGCAAACCTGTATCGCCATGATTCCTGGCATTGCTGCCCGTGAAGTGGTGGTCGCTGCGATGGGTACTGTGTATGCGGTGAATGGTGATGAAGCGGCGGTGAGTGAAGGCTTAATCCCGATTATCCGCAATCATTGGGGACTCCCAACGGCGTTTGCGTTTTTGGCGTGGTATATCTATGCACCCATGTGTATGGCAACGATTGCCACCATCAAACGAGAGAGCAATTCCGGCAAATATACGGCGATGATTGTGGCGTTTTTATTTGTATTGGCCTATATCGCAGCTTTTATTACTTATCGTGTGACAGATATACTCGTTAATTAATTGATTGGAAGGAGTCACTATGAACGCGCAAATGCAGACTTTTATCGTGATGTTGATGGTATTGATGGCGCTAATATATGTCGCAATCAAAGCCAAAAAGCGCTTAACTGCCAAAAATAATAGTTGTGGCGGCTGCGGTAAATGCGGTCATTGAGTGAAGATTACAATCTGGGTGTTCAGAACGTAGATATTTAGGGCGTATGCGCCACGCCCGTCTTTTTAGCTAACAATTTGCAATTTGCCGTTTAAAATTCACTTTTTAAATGGACACTTAATCGCCCAAATGTACGTATTTAGCAATCACTTGCTGATGGATGGGAAAATTACCTAGCGTTGCCCCTGCTTTACGGTCAGCAAAATAATGTTGCAGCGTTTCAATGACATTTTGGAACGCCAAGTCTTCCCAAGGGATATCTTCTTCGGCAAACAACGCACATTCTAGGCTCTCGATGCCCACGCCAAATTTGCCATCTTTGAGCGAGCCGATAAATATCATATGAATCTGTCCGATATCGGGTATGTCGTATAGACAATATAACTCTAATGCACTACCGATAGCTTCGGCTTCTTCAAAACACTCACGATTGCCCCCATCTTTCATGGTCTCGCCAAGCTCCATAAAGCCTGCGGGCAACGTCCAATAACCATGACGCGGTTCAATCGCGCGGCGACAGAGCAAAACCTTACCTTCATGAATGAGTAAACAGCCATTGATGACTTTGGGATTTTCGTAATGGATGTAGCCACAAGACGGACACACGATGCGCGGACGACTGTCCATCGGCGGGATTTTGGTTTCGGCTAGATGACCGCATTGTAGGCAGTAAGGCATGGTATTTTCCTATTATTTTTATGTTTTGTAAGGTGAAAGTCGTTTTAAGTATGGTAGCATTGATTGCAGGTTTTTACATGATAAAAATGATTTGAGCAGCTGATTATGAGAAAGTTTAGCTTAGTATTTAACTTGGTATCTAGCTTAGGTGTTTAGCTGGGTATTAAGTTTAGGATTATTAGCAGGTTGTAGCGCGCCGCATACCCAGCCTAGTATGCAAAAAACTATTTCAGCTATGCCAGCTTTACCGCTTGATAGTGATATCGACAATAGACAATGAGTTTTAGATAAATTCGGTCAACTCAAAGCGCCGTATAAACATTGCGAAATTGCCCATTAAATTTTGATGAATTAAAAAATATGTCCACAACTAGATTTCAAAGTCCCTTACTGACCCAACTGGCAGAGCGAATCGCAAAACTGCCATTCGACCCCACGCCGCAGCCGTATTCGGTACTCATCGCCATTACCAATGAAGCTGAGCCAAAAATTTTGTACTCGTTGCGCGCTTCGGATATGCGAGAACATGCCGGCGAAGTATCATTTGCAGGGGGCAGACGCGAAGATACGGACGATAGCAACCAAGCTACCGCGTTACGAGAAACGCATGAGGAAACAGGTATTCATCCCAGTCAAGTGACTGTGTTGGGCGAATTGCCATTACAATTTGCCAAAAGCGGAAGACCTGTCAAGCCGATTGTAGGAGTGATACCACCCAGTGTTAACCTTGTGCCAGAGATGTGCGAAATTGCAAGGCTATTTTGGGCAGATTTAGCCACGCTTATTCACCAGCCGACCATCGATTATGCGTATGATTTGGGGAGTCAAGTACTGGTATCACCAAGCTTTATCATTGATGGCGAGACCGTGTGGGGCTTGACTGGACGCATCACCGCAAGCCTACTGGAAATGGGATTTGACCGCCAGATTGATTGGTATTTTAATGTTCACGATAAATAGCCAATCAACCACAAACCAATTACTGCAGCGCTGTCCACGCTAGCATTTCATCCAGCACGGCTTTGGCATTGCTATTATTTTTGACATTGTCGGCATTAATCATCCCAACCACTGCATACCATTTTCCTGATTTGCCTTGAACATAGCCTGCCATGCTGGTGACATTATCGAGCGTGCCTGTTTTGATCCAAGCATGCCCAATGGCAGGGTTATTTGGCTGGCGCAGTTTGAGCGCTTTGATGGTACCCGACTCGCCTGCCACGCCCAACGAATCACGATATACGGTAAAATTGGGTGAATGATAAGCGAGAGTTAGCAGCGCCAACATACTATTGGGCGCCACGCGGCAATCACGGCATAAGCCTGAGGCTCTAGTCATCACAGGGGGCTGTACTTGGGGCAGCTTTTGTTGCCACCACTGGTGAATGTAGGCAAAGGTTTTTGGATAAGTGCTGATGTGCTGCTTGTCGGCATACAGCGGTAGCGACAAGGCGATTTGTTCTGTCATCACATTGTTGGAGTGCTGATTGATGTCTTTGATTTGCTCGTGCAATGGATTGGAGGCGACATAGCCAACCAATTTTGGGGTCAAGGGTTTGCCAAAGTATTTTAGGTATAAGCGAATATACCAAGGTAGCGCTTGCGGTATCGCCTTGGCTTGCTGCATATAGGGCACTGCAGGGTTGGCAAATTCAACATTCCCTGTAAAGTTTGGCAAGATTTTTTGCCAATCGGCGATGATTTGTTGTTTGACCAGCACATCCCCATCAGGAAACGTCAGATAGCGCTTTTGCTCACCACAGAAGGCGGATGCGGTTTGATGAAAGCGCAATCCTGTGGACGTCAATGTCCCAATCCAATCATCTTGGTTGCTATTACAAGGCGCTTGACTGGCTTTAAGTGTTGTAGGCATAGTAAAGTTTGCCAGCGCAGGCTTTAGGCTGACTTGATACGCCGCTACGTCTTTGGGATTAATCGAAGGTTTGCTTTGGATTTGCTCAAGATTTGCCGCGGGATTGTCGATATCTGTCGAAGCCGACGTGGTTGTAGGTTGCGTGACGCTGCTGGTATTAGGCTTTACAACGGGTGTGGCATTGGGTTTTGGCAGTGGCACTAAATCCACTTCCACCGTACCAAAATTGGTCAACAAAGCATTGGGCTGGGCATTATAAGGGCGTAACCCTTTACCATCAAACGCATTAACATCAAAATCCACCCCTTGAAACTGCTGATTGTCGATGATTAAATTGCCTTGTACTTGCTTAATACCCTGTGCTTTGATCATGGCAAGCAGCTGGTACAAGCGCTCGTTTTCCAGTTTTGGGTCGCCACTACCCTGCACAATCACATCGCCATAAAGCGTGCCTTTCCACACAAAACCATGCTGATATAATTTGGTTTGCCAAACAAAGTCTTTGCCCAAACTATCGAGCGCCACATAAGTGGGAATCAGTTTCTGCGTAGATGCAGGGGTACGTGGCACATCAGCGTTATAACTAAACAAAGGCGTTTGGGGCGCAGTCGACGCTGCATTTTGCGCATTGTCCGTTAGCGGTTGTACCACCATGCTCAGGCTATCGGTCGGAATATTGGCTTGGGCAAGTTTGGCTTGAATCGCTTCAGGTAGCTTACTGACTGGATCGCGCTGCCCCATGACTGCATGGCTTTGCTTGGTCACTGAATCAGTGGGTATTGGCGGCTGGACTTGTGTGGTATCTGACGTATGACCCACCAAGGATAAACAAGCCATCCCTAGCAATAAACCCGTTTTTAAAGACAATAATTGAGTAGCGCGGGTTTGCAGACCCACGGATTGGCGTGAATTTTTCATAACAACAGCAACAATGTGACGAATCTATACTAGGTATCGAATCTTATTAGGCAAAAATAAATTAGGCAAAAATAAGCTGCCACCTTAGCGCTTTTTGCCATAAAAATCCACCTGATTTCATAGCAAATCGGCTAAAATTAACGCATTTAGAAAAACTGCCGTAGCCTTCTGTTGCAATTCTCTACATTTCAATTTTTAGATATTTGCTAAACTGTCGCCTAATTGCCACATTGCAGCCACTACTATTGCCGACTCAAACTTCAGTTGAGGATTCTTACCCCTTTGACTTGGGTGAAAAAATTATTTAGATTAAAATCATTTAGGTTAACAAGTGATTTATATTAAAGTTATTTGGTTTAAAGCTATTTAGATTAAAAAATTATTTAGGTTAAAAAAACTCTATGTTAAACAAATCTATCGCCACCTCTGCCATGACTATAGGCGCTATGAGTCTTGTACTAGCGTTATCTGCATGCTCAAAAAAAGATGATAAAGCCGCAACCACTACCGCTTCTGCAACGACTACCACCACCACGTCAACCTCTACAACTACTACCCCTGTGGCAGCATCCCAAGCCATCTCTAGCGCGCCTGCTAGTGCTGCTGTTACCACCACTGCTTCGTCAACCACAACAACTGTCACCACGCCAGCAACTGCAGAAAAAACCGCCAACGTTAGCAGCGCCCCTACAGTTGCCGCCAATAATGCTGCAGCTGCGACCCCTAATCTTGCCCTAAAAGCGGATTTGACGCAGTTATTTAAAACCTTAAACGAGCTTGACCGCAATACCCAAGCCAAACAAGCAGACATGGCAAAAAAAATGCAAAACGCCAAAACGCCTGCTGACCAACAAGCTTTCTTTAAAGAAGTGGTGGCACAGTTAGATTTGCAAAAAGCCACGCTCAACAAATTAAAATTTAATGACCCCCGTGTCGCACAAACCCGCGATAAAATGGTTGAAAGTATTACCAATAGCCGTGCCGGTACGGCGGCTTTAATCAAAAAACCAACGGCAACCCCAGAGACCAATCCAGAAATTGCTAAGTCAATGGAAAAAGCGCAAAAATCCGCTGAAGAAGCCCGTACCATGTTGATGCAATTAACCCAAGAAGCAGGCATCAAGCCAAAAGGCGCAGACGCCGCTCCCAGTAAAAAATAAAGTCATCTTTAAATAAAAAACTCTCATGATGAGAGTTTTTTTATGTCGGTTAGCTTTTATGACTGCATCAGGTGAGTGAACAACATGGCAGTCATGATGGCATCATTAAGGGCATTATGGGCAGGTAATCGCGGGATTTGGTATTCCTCTAGCAGCTTATTGAGGTGTGGTAGTTGCCCAACTTGGCTGGGGTCATGTCGATACTGATTTTGTTGATACAAGCGACTGACATCGACAAGTTTATTAGCCAGTTCCACGCCCAAAAACGGTTTGGCAATGGCATTTAAAAACGCCATATCCATGTCCACACAAAACCCAATTATCGGACGGTTTTTAAGCATTGGCAATAATTGGGTGAGCATCTCGTCATACGATAAGCCATTGTCGACATCTATCGGTCTTAACCCATGAATCACAATGGTGTCGTGGGTGGGCATCACAGGCGGACGGCATACCAAGGACAGCGCGCTATCGGTATCAATCACAAACCCGTTACTTTCTTTGCGTACCTGTACTGCACCGACACTTAAAATATAATCTTGTTTGGCATTAAGCCCGGTCATTTCTAGGTCTAGGCTCACCCACTCATTGGGGACTTTAGATAGCTGAGTATCAAACAGATAAGCGTACTCCGGCTTGCTGAGCCGCTGTTTTTGTCGCTCAAGTTTTTGACCGCCGAACAGATTTTTGATGCGATGAAACATGGCTTTTCTCTAAGCAATTAACACTATCTATTTAGTCAAAAAATATCTTCAATTAAAAAATATCTAGACGATAATGATGGGTAATAAAGGTTTTAAAATCTTTGACCATCGCCAAACATTCTTTTAACAAATCTTTTTCCAGTGCTGATAAGTGATTGGGATTTACCGCTCGCGCTGTTCTATCCTGGGTGGTCAATGCCACATCCAGTCGTTTTGCCATAAAAAAATCCAGTGCTTCTGCCAGATTTTGCGCCATGGTGTCATCTAGCACGTTTTGCTGTGCTAGCTGCTGCAGTCGGCTTCTGGTATTGGTCTCAGTGATATGATATTCCAATGACAATGCTCGCACGCCATGGACAATCGGGAATATCCCTGCTTTTTTTAAGTCAATATCGGTATCGCTACCGCCAACAAACTTTTGCCACCAACCACTGCTATCGCCAAATTGTAGAATTGGTTTGGCGAAACGGTTGATAAAGTTACTAGTCGCCACATTTTGCGCGCTGACTTGCCAATGTTTTTGCAGCTGCTCAAAGAGCTTAATATCGCCGCAAACAAAATGCGCATCGATTAAGGTCGCAATCCACATCATATCTTCACTACTGCCACTCACGTACCATGCCGTGATTTGTCTTTCAAAGGCGGTTGAAGTTTTTCGCCAACGCTCGTTGCTAAGCATAATCTTGCCATCACAATAAGGATAACCCATGTTCGCCAATGCCTCATTGAACTGCGCGGCATAGCTGGGCAGATTGTCATCTTTAAAACCATTGCGGATAATCAGCGCATTGTCTTGGTCAGTACGCAAGATTTGTTCACCACGCCCTTCTGAGCCCATTACAAACAGACAGGTATTGTAGAAGGTGATAGCAGGTACAATTAGCTGCCATACCTTGGCGAACACTTGTAAATTCAAGCTTTGCACCATACGGCTGATAACATGGATTTTGATGCCGCTGGCGTGCTGCTCACGGATAAATTTCCCAATCAATTCCACCGCCACCGCAACATCCTCTAGGCTCTGCGCTTGCTCAATACGAGCAACAATAAGATTGGAATGGTTGGTTAAAAAGCTCAGTAATTCGGTTTGTCCCAAAATCCCAATGATTTGACCTTGACTATCAATAATGGGCAAACGGTGGGTACGAGTTTGTAACATGGTCAGCAAGGCTTCACTCACATCTTGCGATTGATGCACCGTATGGATTTTAAAATTGGTAAAGTCCAGCACAGGCGTAGTAGCAAAATCAACTTTTTGTCCAATCGCTCGGCACACATCGGTTTGGGTAAAAATACCGATGCGCTCGACATACGCTGCAATGGTAGATTTTTCAACGCCTTGTGCGATGAGTTTGTCACGCTCTGCTTCGCTCATTCGCGCTTGTGACTTAACCAAAATATGCTTGATGTCAAATTGGTTCATCGCCATCGTGGCATCGTATAGGGTTGCCGTATCATCGACAAAATGCGGCGGTTTGATATGCTGCCCCAAATTGGCAATCGGTTGATATAGCAGTTTTTGACTTTCACTTTGGGCAAGGCGGGCTTGGTGATGGTTGAGACGGGCAGCGACATCGGCAAACAAGGCGTTTTTTAAGGTGAGATTTTGCTCGGTGATAGCACTTAGTACTTGGCCATCGATACGGTACATCAGACTTTGCTGCTGGGTGATAAAGTTGAACACGCCGCTCTGCCTGACCTTGGTATCAAACCAATCGCCTGCATTTAAGGTAGAAATCAACGCATCGCCTTGTAATTGATGAACAAAGCCTTTAAGGATAATAAAAAAATCCCCTTGCCATGCAGTGGGTATAGGCTGTAAGTTGTCCAAATAGACGATTTTACTGTGCTGCTGCAGATGGGTTCGCTGCTGAACGCTTAGTGTATCAAACGGGGGCTGGTGTAGATGTTGTATGTCCAAAGTCTGTATCGTTGAGCCACTCATCTCACCATCCTTGTATTGCGGCTAAAAATAAATCTCATGTCCTATGAGTCTTGTTAGATTATAATCAAAGTTGTCTGAGGCAACAATCATGTTTCAACAAATATAGATGGGTCGTGGTGGTATGTAATTTACACCCGTCAAACATATATGTATGGGTAGTGAGTAAACAGATGAATTATTTTGGTTTTCTTTGTTTAGGTTTAGGGATTTTGACATTGGTCGCGGGTATGCTATGTTTTTTATTATCTAAAGTCAGTAAGGAGCCGCCTATCAGGTACAAAACCCAACGCATTGCGATGGTGCTGTTGCCACTGGCGATTGTACTGATTAGTATCGGACTCAAATTCAGTATGAGTGTAGTGAATCCTGAGGTGTAAATAACTAGCTTTGCTAACTAAGCCTGATAACTAGACCTGGAAACTGGTCTTAACCACAAAATGAAAAATGCAAACATATAATAAAGGTCAGCCTAATATAAGCTGACCTTTAACCTAAATTCAAAACAATTAAGCGGGCTTGACAGCGACTAGCACACGGATACTATCAGGGATTAAGGATAAATGACCTAGGGCATGTAAGCCCTGTTCTTGCAAACGTTTTAATTGATTGATTTCTGCGTCCCGTACATTCGGATTGATGGATTGCAAATATTGCAGGCGCTCAACTTCACGCTCATAGCGCTGATTAAATACCTCTTTGGCTTGCTCACTTATCGCAGGTAATTGCTGGTTTGCCAGCTCAACTGCTTGCTCATAGCGCACTTCGATGATGTCTTTACGCGCTTTGATAACTTGACGCGCACGGGTTTTATCCAAACGATGAATATGCGACACAATCATATCAGGCGCAATTTTATCGCTAAAATCAGTCCCTTGCTGGCTTAAAAACACCCGAATGAGCGGCTTTGGCAAAAATGCGGGTAAATTAAGTAGCTTTGGCGCAATCGCTTCAACACGAAAATTAACTTCGACCAATACCAGTCCTTCAGGCATGGCATTACTTTGTAAAGTGGCAACCGTGGTATTACCAAACGTGCCTGCGTTGACCGTTTCAAAGATACTTTGCATCAAAGGATGCTCATAAGTCATAAATTCCATGTCTTCGCGTAGTAACGCTTGGTCACGCTCAAAGGTCAAGGTCATACCATCTTCAGGGACAGCCAGTCCTTGCACTTGCACTTCATCACTCGGATGTAGCATCAATGAGCCATCACGCTGTCCACTATATTCCATATTGATGGACGACATAAAGCGTTCAAACAAACGTGGCAACATGTGGGTATCATCAAAATCACGCATGGTGTAAGCGATTTTACTAGCGACACGCGGGCGACAAGAATTATATTCAAGCAGTCTGTCACGCCCTGCTTGCATGGCTGCTTCTAGTGCGAGGCGCTGGGCGTTGCCTTCCACAATCAACTGATCTAAAGTAATTTCTTGACCCTCATCTTCGACTTTTTGCCCTTCAAGCAGCGGTTTTAAATCTACAATAAACTGCTCTTGAACGGTTTGCGCCGTGGGTGAGATTTGGTTAAAAATATTTAGCGCTTCGTTATACCAGCGGTACATACGTTCAGTTGCCGTGCCTTCGACAAAAGGCACATGAATGGTAATCTCGTTTTGCTGACCAATCCGATCGAGGCGACCAATCCGCTGTTCTAATGTATCAGGATTGGCGGGCAAATCAAACAAGACCAAATCACTGGCAAATTGAAAATTACGCCCTTCAGAGCCAATTTCAGACGCCAACAATACTTGCGCGCCTTCAATATCGGCAAAATATGCAGCCGCTTGGTCACGCTCCAGTAGGGTCATTTGCTCAGTAAAAATCGCGGTTTTAATGCCCGCATGCAATCGCAATACCGCCTCTAAACTCTCAACCGTTGCCCCACTGCGCGCAATCAGCAGCACCTTTTGATGTTTTAAGGTGTTTTTAAGCAAATCAACTAGCCAAGGTACCCGCGGGTCTTGTTCTAGCCAACTACCATCGGGCTGTAACTCCTCTGGCCATAATTGTTCGCGCAATTTACCTTGCGTGTGATAACTGTCTTGCCAACTTATCGGGAGCGTCAGTGGGTACGCCATTGAGCGCCGACCTTTGAAGCCAGAAATAAGCTCAGACACGCTCTCACGGGTATTGCGAAATAGCACACGACCAGTACCATGACGATCTAACAATTCATTGATGGCGCGCGCACGACCTTGCTCGTCATCACTGATATCATGACCTAATAACTGCGCTAATGCTGATTTTTGCTTATCTGACAGCGATTGGTCACTCAATAACACCTCAGCAATTGCGGCGGTTTGCGCAAAATTTTCTTCTGCATCGATAAAGTCGTCTAAATCATTAAAACGATTGGGATCTAACAATCGTAACCGCGCAAAATGGCTTTCTAAACCTAACTGCTCAGGGGTTGCTGTGAGTAACAACACACCTGCGGTTTGTTCGGCCAAATCTTCAACCAAATCGTATTTGTCATTGCCACCTTGCTCACTGTCCCAATGCAGATGGTGCGCTTCATCCACAACCAGCAAATCAAACCCCGCTTCCAAGGCTTTTTCATGCAAATCTTCATGATCAAGTAGCAAATCGATACTGGCAATAATCAACTGCTCAGTGGTAAAAGGATTTTGCTCAGGGTCATGCTCTGCAATCGCTGCGGTTCTGACCAAATCAAAAATCGCAAACTCAAGATTAAAACGGCGACGCATTTCAATCATCCATTGGTACTGCAAACTATCAGGTACCAAAATCAAAACACGCTCAGATTTGCCGGTGATTAATTGCTGATGAATAATCAGACCCGCTTCAATCGTCTTGCCAAGCCCTACCTCATCGGCAAGTAGAACGCGCGGCGCGATACGTTTACCTACTTCATGGGCGATATACAGCTGATGCTCAATAATATCGACACGTGCGCCCATCAAGCCTCTTAGTGGATGAGACGCCAAATAGGTTTGGGTACGCAGTAGCTCTTGGCGCAGTTCGTACCAATCATTTTGGTGGATACGACTAGCGAGCAAGCGCTCAAGTGGTTTTGCCAAATTAATGTTAGCCGCAAGGCGCGTTTCCATAATCGCACGGTCATGACCTTCAACCGAATATTTATAAACGCCATTGGTCTCTTCAAAATCGCTGACCACATACGATGCGCCATCTTGGTCGTGTATGGTATCTCCTGCTTTGAAGGTCACACGCGACAAAGGCGCCGATGTCTTGGCATACACACGCGTTTCTTCACTTTGCGGGAACAAAATATGCACGCAGCGTTCATCAACGAGCACGACGACGCCCAGCCCCAATTCATTCTCTGTATCCGACAGATAACGTTGTCCAATCGCAAAATCAGTCATACCGCTTAACCATGCTTCCAAATTAGAAATTTAAATGATGAAAAGTAAAACTGTTTATGATAGCAAAAATTACATTTTCAAGTGAATGATTTTGTTGATAGTGGCTGTTTACTTATTCATCATTCACTACCAACGGACTGACGACTGGCATACCTTCGGTCATGAGCGCTTGTGTGAGCATCTCAATATTATACACCGCGTGACCTTTTACCGTATTTTCAAAGTAAATATACAAAGTATCAAAATTGGCCTGTTGATTGGCAATCGTCTTTGCCCAAGCCTGCATTTCTGCATCATTGTATCGATAATCATGCCGCTCAGCCGCCGAATGGGCATCCCACCAGTCTAAGTTTTGCCCATGCATGCGTAAATAACCGATGCGGCTAGTAAACAACAGCCGACTGGGCGGTAAACCATGGATATTTGGATAGTCCACACTACACCAAATCAAATTTTGCTGCTGAAAACTGGCGTAAACTTGCGGGATATGCCAGCTTTGGTGGCGAAATTCTATCGCCAATGGTAACCCATCAAACCAACTGGTCAAGGTTGCCAAATACTGACGATGTGCCACCGTTCTATCAAAACCATGCGGAAATTGAATTAATAACGCAGCCAAGCAATCTGCCGCTAAAATAGGTTCAATCGCCTGCAAAAAAGCTTGCGCGGTCTCTCCAGTGGCGGTTAATCGGTGGGTAAAATCTTGGTGAATCTTAATCGAAAATTTTAGCTTTCCGTTGGATTTTTTGAGCATACCTTCATACGCTTTTCGACCTAAAGGCGCATAGAAGCTACTATTGATTTCAACAGTGGCATAATGACGACTATACTCGGTTAAAAATTCGGTTTTTTTGGTGTCAGCAGGATATAGGATTCCCAAAAAATCCGTATCACTGTATCCCCCGGTTCCGATATAGATGCTCATAGAAAATTGGTCTACTCAATTGCAAACTTAGCCCATCATTGATTAATAGAAATTAATAAAAGTTGTATATAACGCCATCATCCATAACAAAAACAGCATCGTCAAGGCTAATAGTTGCGCGGCAGAACCTACATCTTTACCAATTTTTGCCAACGGATGATGTTCTGTCGATGTATGGTCAATTGACGCTTCAATACCGGTATTAAACAACTCAACGATGAGAGAAAAAAACGATGAAAATACCAGTATCATTTTAATCGGCATTATAAAAGGTAAAAAAATCAGCGCAATTAATAAAATGCTATTGAGCCATGCAACCTGTCGAAAAGCCGCTTCATTTTGATATGCCGCAACTAAACCATCTTTAGAGTAACCTGCGGCATTGATGATACGTTTGAGACCCGTTTTTCCCTTGGTCTGCGCGGCATATCCATCTAAATGGTTGGCTAAGTGGCTAGCAAATTTATCAGAGCGCTGATTTGAACTAGGTGATGTCATGGTGGTAATGGTTTTTAAAAAATTTTCTCATTCTACCATAGATTAATCCTAGAATTTTCACAATATATACTGCCGCGAGCATTGATAGCCGTTGATGAACAAGCTTTGAATCATGCGAATTTAAGTGCAAATAAAATCTATAAATATTGATTGCCATTTTAATGATAATGGCATAAATTCTAAGCCTTCTGCTATTTTTTTTGCAGCAACCACTCCACCTTGCAATTTTTAGTTAGTGTTGTCACCTTATTTGATGAAAAATCTATGATGAAATTACGCGCCACTTGCCAACTCGATTATCACTTTTCTCAGCCAACCCCTGCGGTGTTTCTACTACGACCGCAATCAGGGTTAGCACAGCACATCACTCAAGAAGAATGGCAAGTCACGCCACCCTTACCAGTTACAAGCTATAACGACAATTTTGGTAACTTATGTGACAGGGTTTTATTTCCGATGGGGGATTACCAAGTTCGCCTAACAGTTGAGCTATGTACCAGCGAATGGATAGACGTCGCACCCGGTATACCAAAAACACCGATTGAGCAGCTGCCTTCAGATACAATGGTATATTTGTTACCCAGTCGCTATTGTCTGCCAGAATTTCTACTTCAAGAAGCCCAAATGATAACCCAAGATTTTGCCGACGGTTATGACAAAGCGGCGGCAATTTGCGCCTATATTCACCAAAACTTTACTTACCAATATGGGAGTAGTACAGCAGAGACCACAGCACTAGACACTTGGCAACATAAAAAAGGCGTCTGTCGTGATTTTGCCCATTTGGGTATTAGCCTGTCACGGGCATTAGATATGCCCGCTCGCATGGTAGTTGGCTACTTATATCAACTTGACCCAATGGACTTACATGCATGGTATGAGGTTTTTATTGGCGATCGATGGTACACATTTGACGCCACGCAATCTGCGCCAAAAGGCGGTCGTGTGATTTTAGGTTATGGAAGGGATGCTGCGGATGTTGCTTTTGCGACTTTCTTCGCGCCATTTGAGTTAAAAGATATGAAAGTTAATGTAGAAAAAATCGATTAATTTTGGCATAGATGTTTGAAATGGAAGCCTTTATTAGAAGGCTTTCATCCCAATTTTTTAATTACCAATATTCATAACTTAGATTGTTGCTAAACTACAATACAAAAACCCCCTTTAAACGAATAAAGGGGGTGATTTTGGAATAGGGAGCTGACGATGACCTACTCTCACATGGGCGAA
>NZ_DAMCJP010000020.1:0-15249 GCF_032097965.1 Moraxella sp. CTOTU49803
GGATTCCTTCTACAAGACGGTCAAGCCCGACCGCAAGAATGTTCTTACTGGCATTAATATCTCTATCATGCCGTGTGCCACACATTGCACAAGTCCATTCTCTTATTCGCAAGCCTGCTCTACCTTTCGGACTATTGCGGTCAATTTGACCGCAACACGAGCAAGTTTGGGTAGTGTATTTCTCTGATACGATTTCAAAACGGCAACCTGCGTTCTCGCATTTGTAAGTCAGTTGCCTTTTGAGTTCAAACCAACCTGCATCGTAAACCGATTTGGCGAGTTTGCCTTTTTTACTGTTAAATTGGGTGGTTTTCACATCACCGACCACGATTAGGGCATTGTCTTTGACTAATTGGGTGGTGAATTTATGGATGAGGTCTTGGCGTGTATTTTTGATTTTGGCATGGATAGCCTTGATACGTTTTTTGTTGTTTGAGCGTTGGGCTATAGCTAATTGTTTTGCATATTTTAGCGTTTGCTTGATGGTGAGTTTGTCGCCATTTGAGGCGGTGGCACTGTCTTTAAGCCCTAAGTCAATGCCTACACTGCCTGTACCGCATTGTGTCTTGGGGTAGTCTTTGACGGTAATACAGGCATACCAACGGTTACGGCTGTCTTGGACAATTTCTAGTGTGTTGATTTGATACAGCGATAGATTGTAGCTGTCCCATAGGTCGATGACTAGCTTTTGCCCTTTGGCTAGGCTAAGTTGTAAGGTGGATTTTAGACCCTTTTTACCTGTGGCATGGGTGGCGATGTGTTTAATGGCGGATTGTTTAAAGGGTAGCCAGCCTAATGATTTACGCTTTGATTGTGGGTTACTGGTTCGCCAGTTTAGTTTGGCTTTTTTGAATTGGCGACGCGATTTGGCGTGGGTTTCATTGATGGCTTGGATAGTCTGACTGTGTAAGCCTAGCAGTTCACCACTACCTTTGGTATATTCGTTTAAATCATACGCACTAAAGAATTTGCCAGTACGCTTAAGATGCTCGTAGCTTAACGCATTGACATAGTTCCATACGAAATTAACCAAACCACTTAGGCGGTTAAGCTTTGCTGTGTGTTTATCTCGTATGCGTAGCTTGAGTGTTTTCATGCAAATTATTTTAGCAAAATTTATGCAAGCGTTATAGTGTATGAGTTGCCGTAAAACCACCGCCTAAAGTCGGTGGTTTTACGGCAACGGATGATAAAATACCTAAGATAATTACCTATCGGGATTTAAACCTATGAATACAGACCTTCAAGCCGCATTAACCCAAGCCCTGCTATCACACGACAAAGTATGGGCAAACGAAGAAAAAACCGTTTTAGCAAAAAACATTCTGTTGGATTTGGTGGAAAAAACCGACCCGACCATTATTGGTTTGCTATTGGGAAATGATGATTTAAAACGCCATTTTTTTGTGGAAATAAATGGTGTTTTGGTGTTTAAATTGCAGGATTTTCGTTTTTTCTTGGACAAACATAGCGTCAATAATTCCTACACAAAATATGCCAACCGCATTGGTTTGACGGACGGCAACCGCTTTTTGAAAGACAGCAGTGATATTGTGTTGGATTTTCCGTTTAAAGATTGTGTGTTAAATGGTGGACAAAGCACCGAAGAAGGCGAAGAGATTTATTTTAAACGTAATAATGACCAGTCAGATAGTCAGTTATACACCAAATTAACCCGAAAAAGACAAGAAATCTTTTTTAATCAAACGCTTGCTTTTGATGAAATTGACCGACTTTTTGATGCAAAAGCATTCTCAAAATTCACTCGTTATACCGCAGACGGCAAACAAGCGGTTGGCGAAATCAAACGCCATGCTGATGGCACAATCGCTGAAAATCTCATTATCAAGGGCAATAATCTAATAGCCCTGCATTCGCTTGCCAAGCAGTTTAAAGGCAAAGTGAAGTTGATTTATATTGACCCGCCATATAACACGGGCAATGACGGTTTTAAATACAACGACAAATTTAATCATTCCACTTGGCTGACTTTTATGAAAAATCGGCTGGAAATTGCAAAAACATTGTTGGCTGATGATGGCGTGATTTTTGTTCAATGTGATGATAATGAACAAGCCTATTTGAAAATTTTAATGGACGAATTATTTCATCATAGAGAAACAATAGTTGCTTTAACGAGTACAGCAAGCGGAGTGAATGCTGTCAATGTCAAACGTGGGGAGCAAATGTTTAAATTAAAAGAATACATTTTATTTTACTCAAAATCCCCAAAATTTAGATTCAACCCATTACTAATAAAATCATCTTTTAATTCTAACTACAAATACGAAGTTATTTTTGAAAACGGGGAATATGTAATTACTGATTTAAAATCAAAAATGAATAATACAGAGTTAGAAGAATATTGTTTAAATAATCCAAAAAATATTTTTTCATTAGAAAAAAACAATTCAAAAGCGGGGGAAAAAATTAAACAAGTTATTGAAATCAGTAAAACTAATAATAAAGAAGTTATTGAATTTGAAAACAGTTTTGGAAAAACCATTCTTGTCTATGATGGTGGTGTTTTCATTCCTTTGCAAGAGCGCATCTTAACGGAAGAAAATAAAAATTTTTATGGATTACTAATTTCAGATTTATGGATTGATGAAGTCTTTCAAACCAGTTCATCAGAAGGCGGAGTTACATTTAAAAAAGGGAAAAAACCTGAAAAACTGATAAAACGAATTATCGAACTTGCAACCAACGAAAACGACCTCGTCCTAGACTACCATCTTGGTAGTGGCACAACCGCTGCCGTTGCTCACAAAATGAACCGCCAATATATCGGCATTGAACAAATGGATTATATTGAAACACTTGCCGTTGAACGCTTAAAAAAAGTGATTGACGGCGAGCAAGGCGGTATTTCAAAAGCCGTGAATTGGCAAGGTGGTGGCGAGTTTGTTTATGCCGAACTTGCCCCATTTAACGAAACCGCAAAACAACAAATTTTGGCGTGCGAAAATTCAGACGGCATCAAAACGCTGTTTAATGAATTATGCGAACGCTATTTCCTAAAATACAACGTCAGCGTAAATGAATTTAGTCAAATTATTGAAGAGCCTGAATTTCAATCTTTACCATTAGACCAACAAAAACAAATGGTGCTTGAAATGCTGGATTTAAATCAAATGTATGTTTCATTATCCGAAATGGATGATGAGCAATTTGCAGGTTGCTTAAATGATGACGATAAAGCGTTAAGCCGTGAATTCTATCAATCAGCAAAAAATCAAGCGGAGAAAAAAGATGGCGAATGATAAAACTTTGTTTGAAGTGATTGAAAATGAACGTAAAGCGGTTAAAAGATACAAGCCTGAATTACTGGAAATACCTGAATTTATTACCAAAAACTTAAAATATGATTTTTTTGAATGGCAAAAATCCGCCCTTGAAAACTTTTTGATTTTTGACCGCATGTCAGAGCTAGACGATTTCCCTGATTTAAAAAATAAGCCAACGCATTTGCTGTTCAATATGGCAACAGGTGCTGGTAAAACAATGATGATGGCGGCGTTGATTTTGTATTATTTTGAAAAAGGATATCGGCATTTTCTGTTTTTTGTGAATCAAAATAATATCGTGGATAAAACGGAAAATAATTTTATTGACCCGACGCACGCAAAATTTTTATTTACCGAGAAGGTTTTGCAGGGCGATACGGTAATTCCCATTCGCAAAGTGGAAACGTTCAGCCCACATTCAGACGGTATTGAAATTAAATTTACCAGTATTCAAAAACTGTATAATGACATTCACACCGAGCGAGAAAACCAAACCACATTGGCGGATTTGCACAATTTAAACCTTGTGATGCTGGGCGATGAAGCACACCATTTAAACGCGCAAACCAAAGGTAAAAAACAAGGCGAATTGGATTTAGAAAAGGAAATTAACGACCGCACTAGCAGTGCCGAAATTGAACGCAAAGGCTGGGAACATATGGTTTTGCAATTGCTGCTCAATAAAAATGGCAATCCTAGCGAAAATGTGCTGTTAGAATTTACCGCCACACTGCCTGAAAATGCCGAAGTGCAACAAAAATACGCTGATAAAATCATCACAAAATTTGGTTTAAAAGAATTTTTGCAAAAAGGTTATACCAAAGAAATCAATTTGGTATCCAGTACACTGGGCAAGAAAGAGCGGGTGTTGCACGCTTTATTGTTTGCTTGGTATCGTCATCAAATTGCGTTGAAATATGGCATTGCCAATTTCAAGCCTGTGATGTTGTTTAGAAGTAAGACGATTGATGAATCAAAAGCGGATTATTTGGCATTTTTAAATTGGGTAGAAAATGTGCAAGCGGATGATTTTTCGTTTTTAAAGACTTTTTCAGCAAGCTTAAACGATAGCGATAACGCCAACGAACAAGGCAAAACCCGCACCGAACAAGCCCTAAAATTCATGCAGGAAAATGGCTTTGAGTTTGTGCATTTAGCAAATTGGGTAAAACAAAATTATCAAAAACACAATGTCATTATTACCAACTCCGAAACCAACAAAACCAAAACCGAAAAAACCGACAGCGAAACCGAAAAACTGCTAAACAATTTGGAGGCGGCTGATAATCCAATCCGTTCCATTTTTACAGTGGACAGATTAACCGAGGGTTGGGACGTTCTGAATTTGTTTGATATTGTGCGTTTGTATGAAGGGCAAAATGGTGGCGGTTCAAATAAAAAATCGGGCAAAACGGCTGCTGCTACCGTATCAGAAAAGCAGTTGATTGGGCGTGGCGTGCGTTATTTTCCATTTGCGTTTGAAGATAAACAGCCGAATAAACGCAAATTTGACAACGACATGCAACACGAATTGCGTATTTTGGAAGAGTTGTTTTATTACACGCACGATGAGCAATCTCGCTATATTTCAGAATTAAAAGCCGAACTTCGCAAAGATGGCTTTATTCCCGAAAACGATAAAGATAAAGTTTTAACCACATTCAAACTAAAATCTGAATTTGCGGATAATGAACATTTTAAAAACTTATTGATTTGGGCAAATAAAAAAGTAAAAAATCCTAATGCCAAAGCCAATAATGCAGAGAGTTTAAAAACCAATCCGCAAACGCTTTCATTCCAAATTCACGGCAATCAACTGTTGCAAGAAACGCAATTTACAGCCGATGAAAATGATGAAATAGCACAACAAATTGGCACACAAAATAATTTTACTCAAACCATAAAAATGAGTGAAATGGAACGGCACATTTTCAATAAAGCATTGCACGTCAAAGGGAAAAATAGCCAATCTTTATTCCATTTTGACCGCTTGCAAAGCAAACTCAATATTCAAAATCGCAATGACTTGCAAAATAAATTGTTAAAAGATTGGCAAATTGAATTTTTAGGATTAGAGCAAGATAAACAGATTCGCCCAGATGATAAACTTGCTGGATGTTTAAAAATCTTAGAAATGGTTGAAAAACATTTAAATGAAAGTGATACGCCATTTATCGGCACAAAAGAATTTACGCCTAAAAAATTGTGGGAAATTTTTGGCACACCAAAACAAAAATGGGTTAAAAAAGATGATGTAAAAACCACCATTGCCACGCAAAATGATTGGTATGTGATGGATAATTTTGCTGGAACGAGTGTAGAAGAAGCGTTAATTCAATTTATTGCAGAGCGTTTGGGTAATTTGAAATCACAATATGACGTTCATTTAATCCGCAATGAAGAAGTGTTTAAATTGAATAACTTTGCTGATGGTGAGGGCTTTATGCCTGATTTTATTTTGTTATTAAAAGATAAACAAAAATCGGCTTCTAATGGCATTGATGACTTCTTGCATTATCAAATTTTCATTGAACCCAAAGGCGAGCATTTAGCAGAACACGATAAATGGAAAGAAGCTTTTTTGGAAGCCATTACAGCAGAATATGGCAAGGATAAGATTCTGCAAAAAGACACACCGCATTATCGTTTGATTGGCTTGCCTTTTTTTACTGACAATCAGAAAAACCCAAAAGAATATGGGCAATTTACAGAGTTATTTCCATTAGGGGCAGTTTCTGAAAAAATAGAGTAGTGCATTGTAAGTAATCTGTATTTATTTGCGTGTAGAATAAAGCAATGGCATAGAAATTTGATAGAAACCCCTTTTAAAAAGTGGGTTCTATCAAATATTTGAGCGGTACACTATGAAAATATAGCCTTGCTTACCGCACTGCAGGCATCATAAAAAGTTTGTGCAAATGCTACATAATGGCGAAAACTTCTAGCTTTGGTAAAGTCATGCTCAAAACTAATAACTAAGCTCATTTTATTGACCTGTGATAAATACGATTTTTTGTTGATATTCTTTAGGCAATGATAGCACGTAGGCAATAATTTTTGTAGACACCCTATAGCTTAAATTACGCATGTCCATCGGTAGAATATCCGCTTTTTGACAATGCTCATCAATCGATTCTGTGACTTTATCCCAAAAACCAATATCTTTTTTCTTGGCACTATCAAATATGCGATAATCCATGATGTCTGCCGCAGTCTTTGGCATGGTAAATAAAAGCATTATCCACATCGGATGAATTCTGCTAAAATACAATGTTTACATTTTTTGATAATACATGCCAAATTTAATTTTGAAAACTCTTAAGGAGCCGCTGTGAGCCGTCCGTTTTCTTCAGCCGATATACGTCAAGCTTTTATCAATTATTTTGCCGAAAATGGTCATACCCCAGTGGCATCATCGAGCCTTGTTCCCCACAATGACCCTACCCTGCTATTCACCAATGCCGGTATGAACCAATTTAAAGATGTGTTCTTAGGGATAGACAAACGCGATTATAAACGTGCGGTATCGTCGCAAAAATGTGTGCGCGCAGGCGGTAAACACAATGACCTTGACAATGTCGGCTATACCGCCCGTCACCATACGTTTTTTGAGATGCTCGGTAATTTTTCGTTTGGCGATTATTTTAAACAACAAGCCATCCCATTTTGTTGGGAGTTTTTGACATCGGATGAATGGCTTGGACTACCCAAAGATAAACTTTACGTGACGGTGTATCACACCGATGATGAAGCCTTTGATATTTGGCATAACGTAGTGGGCTTGCCTGCCGAACGCATCATCCGCATTGGGGATAATAAAGGCGGTCAATACCAATCGGATAACTTCTGGGCAATGGGTGACACAGGTCCTTGTGGTCCTTGTACCGAAGTATTTTATGACCACGGTGAGCATATTTGGGGCGGTCTGCCAGGTACGCCTGAAGAAGACGGCGACCGTTTTGTCGAGATTTGGAACAACGTCTTTATGCAGTTTAACCGCCAAAAAGATGGCACACTTGAAAAACTGCCTGCGCCAAGTGTCGATACCGGAATGGGTTTAGAGCGTATTAGTGCCATCATGCAAGGCGTGCATAGCAACTATGAAATCGATATATTTACCCATCTCATGCAGCACGCGGCGCAAGTGATTGGCTTGCCAAACGATATCGACTTACAGTCTGAGCCATCACTCAAAGTGCTTGCTGACCATATCCGCTCGGTTTCCTTCTTAATTGCAGATGGCGTATTGCCAAGCAATGAAGGTCGTGGTTATGTGCTGCGTCGTATCATCCGCCGCGCGGTTCGTCATGGCAACAAATTAGGCGCTAATGACAACTTCTTTTATAAGCTCGTCGCGCCACTGGCCCAAATCATGGGCGATGCCTACCCACAGCTTCGTGAACAGCAAGCCAACATTGAGCAAGCTATCTTAAAAGAAGAAGAACAATTTGCCAAAACCTTATCACAAGGTCTCAAACTGCTATCACAAGAATTAGATAGCTTAAAATCTGGCGATACTTTATCGGGTGCAACGGTGTTTAAACTGTATGACACTTACGGTTTTCCTGCCGATTTGACGGCCGACATCGTGCGCGAACGCGACATCAGCATTGATGAAGCTGGTTTTGAGCAAGGCATGGCGCAGCAACGCGCCCGCGCCCGTGAAGCAGGTAAATTTGGCGTTGATTATAACCAATTGATTCAAGTTGACAGTGCCACTGAATTTTTGGGGTATGACAAAGCAGAACACAGCAGCACTATCACCCATTTATACTTTGAGGGCAAATCTGCTGAACAATTGCATGAAGGTGATGAAGGCGTCATCGTATTATCGGCAACGCCTTTTTATGCTGAAGGCGGTGGCCAAGCGGGTGAATTGGGTGACATCCAAACCGAGACCGGCGTATTTGAAGTCCAAGACACCAAAAAATCTGGTCAAGCCATCATTCATCATGGCGTGGTCAAAATGGGCAGTATTCGCCAGGGTCAGTCAAGCGAAGCACGCGTCGCAAGCCAAGTACGCGCCATGAGTGCCAAAAACCACTCCGCCACTCACCTACTGCACGCCGCCCTTCGTGAGCATCTTGGCACAGGCGTCACCCAAAAAGGGTCATTGGTCAATAGTGAGGTGTTGCGTTTTGACTTCTCGTATGACAAAGCCTTGACTGAGCAAGACATCATCACCATTGAAAACATTGTCAACCAACAAATCCTTGCCAACCAACCTGCCACTGTAGAAATGCTCAGCATGACGCAAGCGCAAGACAAAGGCGCGATGGCACTGTTTGGTGAAAAATATGGTGACACGGTTCGCGTATTGTCGATGGGTACGGTAGATAAAGACGGCAAGCCTTTCTCCATCGAGCTATGTGGTGGTCTGCATGTACAACGCACGGGTGATATCGGCTTATTCAAAATCGTCAGTGAGCAAGGTATCGCGGCAGGTATTCGCCGTATCGAAGCGGTGACAGGCATGGGCGCAGTCAAATATGTGCAGCAAGGTGAAAAACAGCTCAATCAACTTGCCAGTCAGCTCAAAGCGAAGCGCGACGAAATCGCCGACCGTGTCAATCAACTGACCGACAAAACACGCGACCTTGAAAAACAACTTGAACGTTTGCAGCAAAAACTCGCCAGCAGCCAAGCCAAAGACTTAATCAACAACGTGCAAGATATCAACGGGCAAAAAGTGCTGATTGCAAGCTTACCAGGCATGGATGGTAAAGCATTACGCACGATTGCCGATGACATGAAGTCAAAATTGCATGATGGCATCGTGGTGCTCGCAGGCGTGGCTGACGATAAAATTGCCTTGACTGCCAGTGTTGGCAAAGATTTAACCAGCAAAATCAAAGCGGGCGATATCATCAAACACTTAAGCGAGCAGCTTGGCGGTAAAGGCGGTGGTAAACCTGACTTTGCCCAAGGCGGCGCAACTGATGTGGCAGGATTGCCAGCCGTATTAGAAGCACTACCAAATTGGTTGGCTGAGCGACTTGCCTAATTAAAACTACACCTAAAAAAACGCCGAATGACTTATTCGGCGTTTTTTATGCGGCTATTTTTTTATGCGGCTATATTTATGCGGCTATATAAGGCATGCGTTTAATCAGGCTTAATCAAAGCGTTATTTACTTTAGCCAAACATTCGGTATCATAAAGCCTAAAGCACATTGTGTATAATCGTTTCTATAATCATATCTAACATCTTATCAACCAAAAAAGCTTTAAAACACACTTATACCTTTAAAAAACTTATAATCAAAAAGGAAAAATCATGGACAATCATTACCAACCCCCAAAAATATGGATAAATAACCAAGCTAACGGCGGCAAATTTGCCAGTACCAACCGCCCTACCGCAGGAGCGACCCACGAGCAACACTTACCGATTGGTAAAAATCCTTTGCAGCTTTACAGCCTTAACACCCCAAATGGCATCAAAATCAATATGTTACTTGAAGAATTGGCAGAGCTCGGTATTGAAGGCGCACAGTATGACGCCTACAAAATCGACATCATGAATGGCGACCAATTTGGCTCAGATTTTGTTGCCATCAATCCCAATTCTAAAATCCCCGCACTGGTGGATAACAGCGTTAATCCACCGATTAAACTGTTTGAATCAGGGGCTATTTTGTTATACCTTGCCGAAAAATTTGAGCAGTTTATCCCAACAGACACCGCCAAACGTGCCGAATGTTTGTCATGGTTGTTTTGGCAAATGGGCGCTGCGCCGTATGTCGGTGGCGGCTTTGGGCATTTTTATGCGTATGCCCCAGAGAAGTTTGAATATGCCATCAATCGCTTTACCATGGAAACCAAACGCCAATTGGATTTACTCGACCGACATTTAGCGACTCGCACGTTTATGGTAGGTAATGACTACAGTATCGCGGATATCGCGATTTGGGCATGGTATGGTCAGTTAGCACTGGGCAAATTGTATAACGCTGGCGAGTTTTTACAAGTGCAAAACTACACCCACCTACAACGCTGGGCAAAAAACCTGGATGACCGTCCTGCCGTGCAACGCGCTTTAACCCTACCGCTACAACCGATTGCCTAAACTGATAACTTTTGGTTCATGATACCCATCCAATTTTCAGCCAGTCATTTGGGGATTTTTGGCAATTTTGCCTTGCCCCAAAATTGGGAAATATGGTATAAAGTACCGTTTAATTTACGTTTCGTGACATTGTAAACAATCTGCCAAATAATCCACCACCGACTGCTAAACAAGTCTTGGATAGCAATTGTAAACAACGTGCGCGATATTATAGGGTGTATTGACAATGGCTTTAATCGTACAAAAATACGGTGGTACGTCGATGGGTAGTGTCGAACGTATCAAAAATGTGGCACAGCGCGTCAAACGTTGGCATGACAATGGTCATCAAGTGGTGGTTGTCGTCTCTGCCATGAGTGGTGAGACCAATCGCTTGATTGATTTGGCACGTCAAATCAGCAAAGAACCGAACGCTCGTGAATACGACCAAATGGTATCAACCGGCGAGCAAGTCTCGATTTCTTTACTTGCCATGGCATTAAATGAAATCGGTGTGAGCGCCAAGTCAATGACGGGCGGACAAGTGGCGATTCGTACCGATGATAGTCATACCAAAGCCCGTATTCAACATATCGATGATAGTCAGCTTCGCGCCGCACTCGATGCTGGCATGGTCGTTGTAGTGGCGGGTTTCCAAGGGGTGGATGAAAAAGGTGACATCAACACCTTAGGTCGGGGTGGCTCGGACACCACCGGGGTTGCATTGGCTGCTGCCCTATCTGCCGATGAATGTCAAATCTATACCGATGTTGACGGCGTGTATACTACGGATCCACGGGTGACACCAAAAGCCAAAAAATTATCAAAAATTACCTTTGAAGAAATGCTAGAAATGGCAAGCCTTGGCTCAAAAGTGTTGCAAATTCGCTCGGTTGAATTTGCCGGAAAATACCAAGTACCACTGCGTGTTTTATCCAGTTTTGATGAAAACGCCGATGGTAAATTCGATGATGATTTTAAAAAGAATGTAGGTACATTAATTACCACCGATGAGGGAGACAGCATGGAACAACCAATTATTTCGGGCATCGCCTTTAACCGTGACGAAGCTAAAGTATCTATCTTAGCAGTGCCTGATCGCCCTGGTATTGCGTCATCGATTTTAAGCCCGATCAGTGCTGCCAATATCGAAATTGATATGATTATCCAAAACATCGCAGAAAACGGATTGACCGACTTTACCTTTACCGTTAACCGTGGGGATTTTGATAAAACCCTAGCGATTTTGGGTGACAATCTTGCTGAGATTGGTGGCAAAGAAATCGTGAGCAATAACAAAGTGGTTAAAGTATCACTGGTGGGTGTGGGGATGCGTTCACATGCAGGCGTAGCAAGCAAAATGTTTGAAACACTGGCAGAAAACAACATCAATATCCAAATGATTTCTACCAGCGAAATCAAAATCTCGGTACTGATTCAAGAAGAACAACTGGAAAAAGCGGTTAAAGCGTTACATACCGCTTTTGGTCTTGACCGTGAAGACGGTGAAAGCAAGGTTGCTGGATTATAAGAAATTTGTAATTCTCCACAAAAACAAGGTTAATATCTGCGTTTTGCGGGTGTTAACCTTTTTTTTACTTCCGCATTTCGTTTATAATGGTATCTCGTTTATTGGGCACAAACGCAACTAACCCCTCAATGCCTATTTTGACTGTTGGCAAATAGCCGCCGTGCATGATGAGTTCGCTTAAGCTTAAATTATGCCCTTGCAGTCTGTCTTTAACGTATCATTGGGCAATGATACATGATAATATATTTGACGAATTTAGCTAATTTATCGTTGAATCATCATAGGACATTGATGGTACTTGTTGCGACATAAGGAGTGTGACGCATGTTAATTTTGACTCGCCGTGTTGGCGAAACGTTAATGATCGGTGACGAAGTGAGTGTCACCGTACTGGGTGTAAAAGGTAACCAAGTCAGACTGGGCGTCAATGCGCCAAAAGACATTGCCGTACACCGTGAAGAGATTTATCAAAGAATTCTACACGAACGGACTGGGCATGAACGAACTGGGCATGAACGCATGGGTTATGATAATCACCCAGTCGATTTTGCCGCCCATGATAGAATGGGTCAAGACCGCAGTGGTTTTGGGGCAGCCAGTCATGAGGCCTTTCCCCAAGAGCGCAGTAAACCCTCTCAACCGCGCAACAGCGGTCAGCAAATGCGTCATTTAGAAAACCGTATGGAAAACCGCGGTTTTGGTCAGACCAACAATAATTTTAACCCAGCGTTTGATCCGTTTGAGGACGATTATTTTAATCGTTAATGACGGTCGCTATTTTGACTTTTGGAGTAACTATGAGCGCTATTGATAAGCTAGAAGTATCAAAACTATTAGCTAAATTAGAAAACAAATCGCTAGATTTTGCTTCCGTGTTAGCTATCATCGATAGTTACTATGACTATCGCCCAACTGAGTTTGTCAATGGCGAAGTGCACAATGCGGCGGGCGAAAATGAAGGCAGTGCGAAAGTGTTTGGGTTTGCACTACTTAACCATTTGATCCAAGAAGATACGCTAAAACTGTTTGCTGAGCACTATGACAGTGTTAAAGCAGAGCCAAAAGGTACAAACCATGCCAACATCCGTAACTTTAGCTTTTTTGGCTGGCAAGGCTTTTTGATGCAGCGTAACTGTTTAACGCCAAAAGCGTCATAACCTCATTGAAAATACTTAATACTTAATTCTTAAAATCTAACCGTTTTTTTTGTCAAACAAGGCAGCCGATGGGTTGCCTTTTTTTATGCAATGGTTTTTATTTTAAAGCCTAGTTTTGATTTTAAAGAATGGTTTTGAGAGACTCATTGGTTATTGGTTTGCCCTTAACTGCTCGCGCATTTGTTTTTTTTGCTCACGACGATGGCGAAAAAAATCCTGCAACAACGCGCGACTTTGCTCTGCCATTAGCCCCTGTTCTACTTTCAAACAATGATTATAGAACGTCACTTGGCTAAAATCCTGCTGGCTGACAATCATGCCTGCTTTCGGCTCTGTCGCTGCAAACACCAAGCGCGATACTCTGGCATGAATAATCGCTCCTAGACACATGGTGCAAGGCTCAAGCGTGACAAACAGTTCACAATCCGCTGGCAGACGGTAATTATCAAAATATTGACACGCCTGCCTTATTGCCACTATTTCGGCGTGGGCAGTGGCATCATGACTTAAAATCGGTTGATTGTAGCCTTTGGCTATGATGGTGCCTTGATGCACAATCACGGCACCCACTGGCACTTCCCCCAGCTGTCCGCCCTCGGCTGCAACATCAAGCGCCGCTTGCATAAAGACGTCATCGCTGTCACAAAAGCCGCTTTTATAATAGTCATGCTCACTTGCACTCATTATGATACCACCCAAACTACTGTGGCAACTGCCAATCTATCGGGCTTTTGCCATGCGCTATCAGATAATCATTGGCTTTGGAAAAAGGACGCGTACCAAAAAAACCACCCCGATTGGCACCAAGCGGTGATGGATGCGTGCCTGTAATGATTAAATGCTTGGATGTATCGATAAAACGGCCTTTTTTCTGTGCGTAACTCCCCCATAAGATAAAGACACAGTGCTCACAGTGCTGATTGACTGCCTCAATCACCGCATCAGTGAACGTTTCCCAGCCAATACGCTGATGACTGCCCGCCTGCCCTGCTTCTACAGATAACATACTATTGAGTAGCAGCACCCCTTGGGTTGCCCAATGGGTCAAATCGCCATGTTTTGACGGGGCGATACCCAAATCGGCGGCGAGCTCTCGTAAAATATTTTGTAGACTCGGGGGTTTGGGGATGGCTTTGGGCACAGAAAAAGATAACCCCATCGCTTGTCCCGCGCCATGGTACGGGTCTTGACCCAAAATCACTACTTTAACCTGCGACAAAGGCGTCAAATTAAACGCATTGAACATCTGACTACCCGAGGGATAAATCACTTTTTGCGCATGATATTGATCTCGCAAAAACTGGCGAATCTTATCCATATTACTGCTCGTTAGCTCTGTCGCCAAGGCCTGCTTCCAGTCGTCCGGCATTTTGACATTGGCTAAAATTTGTTGTTGTTCAGGCGTTAATGTTTTCATGGTTTATCTGCTATCAAAAAATTATAAAAAAAGCCAAAGAATCTCTTGGCTTTATTGTAGCAAATAATTGTCGTCAATAAGTGGAACACTTTGATGCTGTCTATTTTGTACCGACTGATTATTCTGTGAAGGTTTGACGCAGGGTAAAATCGTCTAATTTTACCGCTTCACGGCTGCTTTTTTCAGTAGGGGGAATTACTTGTGCTTCGCCTGTCACTACCGCTTTCCCGTCTTGATTGGTCACTTGGCAATCTAACACCACCCATTTTTTGCTATCGTCTTTACTTTTCACCGTCAAGGTCGCGGTTAAGGTATCATCGATATGCACAGGACGACGGAAAGACAAACTTTGGTTCAGATAAATTGTCCCCAAGCCTGGGAATTTGGTGCCAATCAAGGCTGATAATAGACCTGCTGTCCACATACCATGCGCAATCACGCCTTTAAACTGGCTCTGCTCGGCATACTCATTATCGAGATGCGCAGGGTTGTAGTCATGGGTAACAAGCGCAAATGCTTTGACATCATCTGCGGTCACTTGGCGGGTCATGCTGGCAGTTTGCCCGATAGTTAATTCCTCATAGGTAAAATTACTAAAAGTTGTCATTGTCCTTCCTTTTATTTTTGTTGATTAATTTCATAAAAACCACGATTGCAAAATCGGTTTGATGGTTTGACTATAGTTCGACTATAGCATAAATTTTGCAAATTTTTATGACAATGACTACGCATTCATGAACGCATCTGATTTTAATAATTAACCTGAATTCGACATAAGAAAGGATAAAAAAAAGAAGTCCAACATGCTA
>NZ_DAMCJP010000021.1:0-14309 GCF_032097965.1 Moraxella sp. CTOTU49803
AAGATTGCTTGCTAATTCAAAGCCTTAGGGTATAGCTTATGTCGAACTGGGGTTATTAATAGTTAATTTAAGCTTTGCATAACCCGATAAATCATAAGGATGCGCATCGATATAATCTCGAGTTTCTTGCGTAGTTGCCTGTTTTCCTTTTGAGCCATCTGGATTTTGGTGATATAACACTCCTTCACTGGCATAGCCATATGCTTGTTGTTTAATCGCATTAAATAACTTTCTGAATAAGTCAACTACGGCTTTAACAACGGCTGAAACTGTAACAACGAGTCTGCCAAAGCTTGCTGCTGCTGTTTTAAACTCGCGAGCGTCTTCGTCATATCCGTTTTTAATGTTTCTAGCTCGCTGATTAAGCTTTCTAAGCTTTGCTGTTCGCTGTTGCTCTCGGAAGTACTGATCTTTAACGTCTGAATCGAATTCTTTAAATCGGTCAGTGAACTTTCGAACTTGCTTTCGTCGACGGGCTGTATAGAATCCAAGTGGCTCAAGGTTGATTGGATTTTGTCTTGTAAGTTTTGAAATTCTTTTCGTCCTTGTTTCAGTGTTGCTATCTCGGCGGTCTGAAGCTTGTCTAATTCGTCCAAGTAGTCTGTGATTTGCTGATTGTGCTGCTGGGTCTTCTGGTTTATCTGCTGATTGAGATGCGTTAACAGCTGTTGATACAAGTTCGGTAACATCAATGCCAGCTGCTTTTGAATGAGAGAGTCGATGGTCTGGGATTGCTGTGTTTCTAGCTGACTGAGTGTCCGGTCCACTTTGTTGTGCAAATCGTTCGATAATGTCGCTAAGCTGTCGATAACCAGTTGTTGGATAGAAATAGGCTGCATGGTTGACATTCTCTAAGGATGATAATAAGGGTTTTGGATAATATAAAGCGTCTGATAACCGAAGCCGCTCTGCTGACACGAGGCGTTCTTGGGAATTTTGCTGGCGATACTGATACCACCATTTGCCAGCGCTTGGATATCGATCAGCGAGAGAACTTGATTTTGAATAGGCGTACGGTAATTGAGCTGATTGAGTGTCTTTAATTGACTTTGACTTTGCGCGATCTGTTGACGGGTCTGTTGTAATTGGTTGTATTGATGATAATTGAAAAGCGCTAGAATAAATAGCACCATTATCAGTGCGCCCAGCATCACTCCCATTTGCATTCCAATCCTCGAGTAACGTTTGACCATTTTTTGTATCAGCATCTGCTCCTGCTGGATAGTCGTCTCGACTAGCTCGCAGGTTTGATGGTGTTGCTGGTCGATGTCGTCGCGGAGTTGTTCCTGTCGATTCTGATGATGCTGAGCGCTTTTTTCGCTCTCGTGGCTCACCGTTTGACCAAGTGCTTGCAGATCGCTTATCACTGTCGTTTTGGTGATCTCTATCTGATTTGATATCGCTTGCGATTGCTGCGCTACGCTTTGACTCAGCACGTTCAATTGCTGAATCAATAAGTTGATCTGGCTCTGGGCTTGTTTGATCTGTTCGCTGCTTAAATTCTGTGAGTTCTGAACGAAGTCTTTTATCAAGCTGTCTATCTGAGCCACGACGTTTTGCAAAGCGTTGCGCCAATCGATGCTGGCGTTTGTCACGCTCTCGTTGATTGACTGCTTGAAGCTCTCTTCGATTTGCTGGCTTTTTTGTTTGCTCTCTGCCAAGAGTTTCAAGGTCTTGGCGTTTGAAGTCTCGCTCATAAATCATGCCTTTTAATTTGATATTTCTGCCGCCATCGGGATGTTTAATGCTGATAGATTTACCATCTTTTGCGATTCGAGTAATCTCAAACATACTCCCGATAAGCTCAATCACATCGGCTTGTGTCTGTATGCTTTCATCTTTGGCAATTGCTTCGATTAAATGCAACGCAATTTGCTCTTCGATAAAAACCTTCTTTTCTTTTTGTCCCGCCAAATTTGCTTGAGCATCAATTTCTTGTTGCTTTTGTTGATTATACTCATACCCTTTTAATCGATAAGCCCGTTTCCGTTTTGGATCGTTGGGGTCTTCTAACCCATAATCGATATTGATTAAATCTTTCCATGAATCGACAAGATCAAAATCTTTGCCGACATAGTACACAGGCAATGCTTTACCCGTCGGCAGATGAATCTCGGCAAACACAAAATGTAATTCCTGTCGGTCCTTATCCTTGTGTTCCACCCAATATCCTGAATACTCACCTTTCATTAGACCGGGAAAAAGATTTCGTTCAAACGACTCAATTATTTCGACTTTTTGCGCATCAGTTATCGATTCTTCAGGCGCAAATGACAAGACACCGGACGTATAAATTTTGGAATTTTTAATGCCGTTAATGACTTCTGTCGTATCACTATCATTACCATAGATTAATCGGGCGCCAACGCGAGGTTTAGTTTTATCATTCTTATCAAAGAGCAAATAATTGCGTACTGCACCGCCGCCACCGGTGCGCGTTAGTTCGCCTTTTTTTACTTTGCCATGATCAAAAAATCGCACTAACATTAATAGTTCTCATCAAATTCTGATAGATTTGGCGAGTCAAATTGATCAGCTGTGACATGTGTACTTGTTATACTTAAATCATTTTCCTCAACGTTTTTAAGTGAATACAGTTCACGCAACTGCTGTAACTCATCGCCGATTTTTTGCAATGCAAATGCCAACGCTAAGGTATTTAACGTTTGCTTCGGATCTAACGACACCGTATGGGCATAACGCGTTAATTGATTGACATTATTACCCATACTAACCAATTGCCTTAACAAGGCAGCGTCAATTACAGGTAAATCATGAATACGCTTTGCCGGTTCAGGTAATCCCAATAAAGAAACACGCACAAATTTAGCAAGTGGTAAGCCAAAGCCCTCGGCTTTAGCTTTTAATAACTCAAACTCTTTATCATCTAATCGAAGATTTAAACGAGTTTTTCTTTTATCAGCATCGTTAGATTTTTTATTATGAATTGAAATCATTAATCAACATCCAAAGACTATCATCACAGTAACCATCATTGCGTAACTTAGATTTCTTTTAAAATCGCTTCTTTTTAAAATTTAATCCAAGATAAATTTTAAAAAGAAGCGACTTAGGGGGTGTCAAGAGGGGGAAGCATTCCCACTTTTGTCAGCGACAGATTGGCATGTAACGTAGTGAAATGGTAACGCTGTCATTGCTGGCTGAGAAAAGCCTTAATCCATTACATTTATCATTGATTTGATTATACAGGTGTAATTAATAATTTCAATACCCTTCTACTTTATTTTTATTCTATATATTGTTATTATTTTATTTACGTACACAATATGGAGTATTTTATTTATGTCTGTCGCACTTACTATTAATGAAAGCAAGTTGTTAGCTAAGCTTATAGATTCTTTTAAAGACAAGGACAAACTTAATGATGAGCATACTTTAATTAAGGCACTTTCGAAAAAATCGAGTTTGTCTGATTCAGATGTAAGAAAATTAAAGTTGCTATTAGCAGCAGAAAAATCAAAAATACTAGCGAAAGAAAATAAACGAAAAGCAAAAGCAGCCGTCAAGCTTGATCAACAAGAAAGACAATCCTATATCGAAAATCGTCATAAAAGATTCGGCATGGTTTTCATTGAAGAGTTAAAAAAATTGTCTGAACAGCATTTGGACATTTCGTTGCTAGCGTTCATATCGCTGCTAAAAGAGAACGAAGCGTTTCAAGAAAGTGAGAAAAAGTGGTTATCTAATTTTGTTTCTGATGAAACTCAAAACTCGCTAATGAACCAGGTTGAAATTAATACTAATTCTCAGAAAATTTTCTAGAAAAAGCAATGCTCAATATTTTTTAGTAGTGTGAGATGGGTTAGCTAATTAATTCTATTAATAGGATAAGTGCACTGTTTCGTATTGTAAATTCACAATCTAACGATGTATTTTAGTGCGTATTGAGTATAGGCTTGAAAGCTAATAAAGATGATTGCTAATTAAAACGGACAATCATCATCACTTAATAAATTGCCTACGATTGAATTATCATGCATAAAATGATGACAATGATCACAGATGTAATTAAATAATCGGCGTTCAACTTGATATCTGGGGCCTGTCACTTTTCTACCGATATTGCATTCCTGACAAACAATATTTTTATCATAAACGTTCACTTTTTGTGTGATAGTTACTAGCTGATTGATGTCTATATTGTAATAGTGACAGATGTGACAAATGTGATCGAGTCGGTTATTGAATTGATCTAATGGCAGTTCAAAATAGTCCCGACAAATCATTAATTCACAGTCAGTTAAATCGGTTTTCTTGACATAATGTAAATTCATTTTGTGCTCCATTTGGTTATGCATAGGCAGGATCAATAGCTAATAGCTGTTGTTTTAAAGTACGATAGTTACTGTCAAAGTCACCTGTATCTATTTCAGTAAATTTTTCATTGACCCAACGCTTGATAGCTGTGTGATTGTCACAGGCTTTAGTCAATTTAAGATGAAAATAGAGGTCACCACAGTATGGGATATAAAGGTTTTGAATAAGCGCTCGGGAAAGGCTATCAATTCGCATTTTGGTTTGTTTTTGAAGGGTGATTTCATCTATTAATTGTTCGATAGTCGGCTGATTAATCATCTAGATTTCTCCTATATTATTGGTTTTGGTATAAATTACTAAACTATGCGATAATATTAGCTATTAATTTATCACCAAAGACTAAAAAATTATCTTAGGTGATAATAATATACGATATTATTTTATCGTCTGCAATAACTTTTTATCACCAGAGATAACTTTTTTATGATTAAGCTTAATTTGCCTGTCTTGTTCGCTCAACGTGGTATTCGGGTCGCTGATGCTGATCGGATGTCTAACTTAGGAAGAGCAACGTTATATCGGCTTTATAACAATGATGTAACACGAATTGAATTTGATACGATTGACAAGTTGTGTGATTTACTTGATTGCAGCCCAGGTGATTTGTTTGTAAAAGAAACCGTAACTGAGACTTCAAAGTTGCAAGAAAAAACGCAAACTGAGTAGTCAGTTTGCGTTTTAATGTATTTAGTCATCTAAATCGGTCATTCACTAATAATCCCAATGATGACTTTTCACCATCCCCTCCCACACCGTCACACACGCGAGTGCATCGGCCGCAGCTCGGTGCGCATTGCTATGTTCTACTCCAAAGTGAGCCATAGCCTTGCTTAGGCTAAAATAGCGATTGGCTTTAAAATACGCTGAGTATTGCCCGATAAAATCAGCAAACTGCTTGGCTAGGCATTTGACATCTACTTGTTGCAAGCGAAGCTTATGACCTGATTGCCGCATCATACGCACATCGAAGCTGGCATTGTAAGCATACAGGGTTCTTCCTTTGAGCAACTGTACAATCGCGGGTTGAATATCAATAAAGGTAGGCTTACCTATCAGCTCATGAGGATAAATACCATGCACCTTAAATGCGCCTGGGCTAGACGGTCTATCTGTGTAGATTAGCGTATCGATAATCAGATTTCGATCACTATCACAAAACGCAATTTCGATGATTTGATCATTCCTGCCGCCTCCGGTCGTTTCGGTATCAAAGAATAATGGTTTGCTGGTATCGTGCTGTTGGTTGTACTGAGCAACTTGGTTAAAGATGGCATCTATTTGAGATTGCGTATCTGCTGTCATTGGGGTTGAAGTCATTAAATTAATCAATCATGGGTGTAAGTCAGTCATATAACCGCTACCCTAGCCATTAAACACATCCATTTGCGCCGTTTTAAGCGGTTTTTTCGGCTTTGGCCAATGTTCTGCTACATACCCAGTACCCATCGGTTTAAGTAGCTCAAACGCGTCCTTATGATGCATATTGAGCCAATCCTGGCGATGTTCAGGTTCAATCACCACAATCGAGCGTTTTTCATTTTCAGGCTTGTGAAATTGTGACATGAAAGGATGATTATCGGCATTGATGGTCAGCATGGTCATCGAACGAATGATTTGCTCACCTATCTTCACAATTTCATCTAAAGCGGCTACGGTAAACCGCTCACCATCCTCGCGTTCAATGCCATAGCGATGGGCCTTACCCTCAATATATTTGGGTTCAAAGATGGTTTGTACCGAGATTAACGCAAACTGGTTGTTGTACCAAGCGCGTTTAAAACTCGGTTTGTCCATCACCGTTTCACTACGGGCATTGTAGGTGTGTTTAGCAAAGCTGGTGTCTTTGGCCCATTTAGGAATCATCCCAAACATCGCAGATCGCCACTCGTATTTGATAAGAGGTTAGCAAACAGCAAGGGGGCTTCATAGCCTGAATAGATATCGTCTTTAAAGTCAAAGCTTAACTGCTGATTGGTAAAGCGTGAAGCTTGCGCTTGGGTAATCGGTTGAAAGTTGGCACACATGGTCTAATCCCTTAATCGATGCCTAATAAATCAGATAATTTAGTGGTATAGCACGGATTTAACAATGCTCGGCTCATCTGCCAAGTTTGGTTTTTCTCAATAGCGGTACTGGTAAGAAACAATTTGGTGGTTGCCCTACCCGGTAGAGCATGTGCTAACTGCTGATTAATCTCATCCATCACCGCTATTAACTTCTCAGACTCCACCTGCGCTTTTTCATCCGGCATCTCAAATAAATCACTCATGGTCTCAGCATACTCACAAATCCCCGATAGCATCACTCCGGCTTTGGCGTATTTCAAGCCGTCTTTATAGGTTTTATCTAACACCTCACGCACCGCTTGAATCATCACCACCGTATCAGAGATGGAGCTCTTTGACGGTAAACTCACTAAATAGTCGGATCACGATGATGTCACCATGCTGTGCTTCTTACTTATCAATCTATCAGGCATGATAACCAATTTTACCTTTGCCTCTACTAAGATAAATGAAAGTGTATTTGCACCTGATATGCTTGATAATATCAAAGGCTTATTAGGTGCAGATATGGGTTATATAAGTCCTGATTTATACGAGTATTGCTTTAAGTGGTGTGTTGATTTGCAAAAGCCGCTTAGAAAAAATATGTCCGATAAAAGACCGCTTAGTGTTATAAATCGTCTTAAAAATGCTTGTCGAAATATTGAGACGCTGATTGGTCAGTTATCACAGTGGTCTAATACGCAAAAGGTGAGAGCTAGAGATTTATAGCATTTATCCCACAGATTTATGCGTAAAATCTTGGCTCATAACTTCTGCTTTGTAATCAATAGACAGTTAGGCAATCCGCCACTTCAGGTTGAGTTGCTTATTTCGAGTTAAATGGGGGGTATCAAATATAAAGTTATATTGCTAGCTTTTCTATATTTTGACATTAATCTAATTAAGAATCTTTTTATTGTTTTATATATTTTTATTGTTTTATAGCGATAAAATCAATTTTTTTTGTATTTATAATCAATTATTTATACAAGGATTTTTTATTATATAAATACGTTTTCCGAGCATTATAAATACGTTTTCCGAGCATTATAAATACGTTTTCCGAGCATTATAAATACGTTTTCCGAGCATTATAAATACAATATATTTATATTGTATTTATATAAAGTTTAATTTAGAATTTATATCTAATTACAAATGCTTCATCTTAATTCTATGGCAAATCCTAATATTTCAAAAACTGATTTAATAGTTAAAGATAATGACTTTATTGAAGCAAGTCATAGTCTAGATTTAGTCGAACAAAGAATCATATTTTTAGCGATTATTAAAGCAAGAAAAAATAGCGATAAGGTTGAAGAAACATTGTTAAATGAGTTTGTTATTCATGCTAGCGAATATATGGAGGCTTTTAATGTTGAACGTCATACTGCTTATGAATGCCTTAAGAATGGTGTCGAGGGACTTTTAGACGCCAAATTCATATATAGGTATGAAAATAAGAATAACAATATCGCACATCGCGGGTATAACCTGACTAGCTGGATCGAATATGTCGATAAAGAAGCTTGCGTAAGTGTTAAATTTTCACCAGATGTAGTTCCACTGATTGTTGGATTAAATAAAAAATTTACCAGTTATGAATTACAACAAATTGTGAATCTACAAAGTCGTTATGCGGTTAGACTTTATGAATTATTAATTCGGTGGCGAGATACTAAGATTCTTAAAATTTCCTTAGAAGAATTGCGGTTCTGTTTAGGCATTAAAAAAACAGAATATATTTTAATGAGCAATTTTAAAAATAGAGTATTAGATTTAGCAGTCCAACAAGTTAATAAATTCACGGATATTACGACTAACTATATTCAAAAGAAAGAAGGAAGAAAAATAGTCGGCTTTGAATTTTACTTTACTATCAAGGAAAGTGAGAACAATAAATCAAGTAAACAATTTAAGAAAGCTATGCCTCTTGAAGGTAAACATTCTGAAGGATCAAAAAATTATAATAAAGAAGAGTTATTGATTATCACGTCTAAAGCAAAAGACTATATTGCCCAAAAAAAGATTACTGACCCGACACATAAAAAAAATATCCTTAAAATAGCAAAATCTCAAGGCTGGGGATTGGATGAATATAGGAAATCACAGGAATTCTCATCTTTAAAAAATAAAGAGATTGAAAGTAAAATCAATCAAGAAAAAATAATTGAAAATAAAAATAAAATAACTCAAGAGAATATAAGAAAACATAATGAGAATTTCATTTCTTTTTATGAACAACTGACCTCTATGCAACAAGAATTGATTCTTGATAGCGTACAAGTTCAAATATCTTCTATACCGATCGTAGGAAAACAATTTATAGTACAGAGAAAAAATAATACCGCCCATAAGGATATTATGTTTAGAATATATTTTAAAAATGCAATGAAAGATATTGGTATTAAGATCTGACTTATTTTCTGAATACTATGGAAACAAAAAAGTGTCCGAATTCGGACACTTTTATATGATTTACTAAAACTTCCAAATTTAATATAAATACGTTTTTCGAGTATTTTGCAAAAAATTAAAAAATAAAATATCAATTAAATTGTTTGATTCGCACACTTGGATGTTCAAGTGTAAATCAACTATTAGAAAGTAAGTTATCAAAAAATACTTCAACTTTTTCTAAATCGGCTTCATTCAAATTAAGACTTTCAAGCTCAACAATAAATTTCTTATCAGTTTGAATGATTTTTCCAATAGTCTTACCTTCTTTCTTGTAAGATTTCCTTACCTTGGTATTAGTAGGATGTTGATTTGATAGAGAGTTATTAGCTTTATTTTTTATAAAGTCTGGTAACTTACTTTGCTTCAAGTGGCTACTGATAATTAAATCAAACCCTTCGGAAAGAAGCGGTAAAAATTCATCATGAGGAATATTAAGATGTTTTCTTAGTGTGGCTAATTGCTCAATAGTATCGGCCGAGATGATGTTAGGATGATTATCTAATTTAGCTAGTAAATCATTATCTAAAATTTCAAAAGCAAATAATTTGTAAAGTTTCTGTCTAGAAATACCTAAAGCTTTCGCATATTCGGTCTTGGAAGGAAAATTCGATTTAAAAGATATAATTGCTTTAGCTATTTCATAATCTGATAAGTTTTCACGGCTTAAATTTTCTGCTAACGCCAATAGAGCGTTGTTCTCATTAGTTACTGTAATTATAATACAATCAATAAATTGTTTGCCAAGCTTTTTAACCGCTCGAAAACGTCTTTCTCCCGCTACAATGTTGTAGAAATCCCCTTTCTTTTGCACGCTGATAGGTTGAAGCAAACCCAGTTCATTGATTGAATCAGCAAGCTTATCTAACGATTCATCAGTAAATTCTAAACGAGGTTGAGCATTGTTGGGTTTAATTTTATCAACGGGAATTTGTTCAATTTTTCCTGACTGATAACTGTCAAATTCCACAAACTCTTTGTCTGCAAGCCCATGTGCTTTGATATTGGCATTGATTTTTTCTTTCAACAAAGATTGAAGCTGACTAGTCATTTTCTTCCTCTCCTTCAATTACAGTAGTCAGTTGTAATTCTGGTTTTAATCCAGTTTCTTTCGCTACCCATATTGCTAATTGACGAAATTTCCTTGCAATCTTTGCAGTTGCATCGACTTCTCGGATACTAACCTTGAGTGCTGCAGATTTGTCAATATTATTACTCGAAGAAATATCAATCGGAATAACCTTACCAATTTGTTCTTTCGCGGATTCTTTGATAGCCCGGCACATGAGCTGTCTTTCATCATGCCGAATGAGTAATGCACCTAATAAATTCAAGTTTGGATTAATGTATCGAATTTTCTCAATATAAGCCTGCAAATCTAATACGCCATACATACCGTATTGAGAACCACTAAAAATAGGAATAATATAATCTGTGGCACAGGACAGAGCATTACCGGTCAATGTGCGTAAGCTTGGTGGCGTATCAATTAAGATCACATCGTAAACCCCTAATAGTGGCTTGATAATTCGCCCTAAAACTTCTAAGGGTCGAGGCTCATTGTCTTTGATTTTGTCTTCCTCGGTTGTCAAAGATAGGGAAGAACTTATCAAATGTACCCCTTTAAAGTTAGTTTCTTCTTGAACGGCTTCTACTAATTTAGAATATCCACCCAATAACAAATCTTTGATAGTTACAGACACTTCACTGGGATGTTTTATACCGATATGAGTGCTTGCATTACCCTGCGGGTCAAGATCAATTACTAGAACTGATAAGTCTAGTTGAGCTAATTCAGCAGCAAGATGGACAACGGTTGCTGTTTTACCACAGCCGCCTTTATGGTTGGCAATTGTTACTACTTTGGTGTTTTTTTGATTCATAAGGATATTATTCTTGAATGAAAGGAAGATTTATGTTGATTGTTATACTAATATAAGTAAATGCTAGATTCAAGAATATTGTTTTGGAATGTGTAAAGGAATAAATTTTAATTGTCCGAATTCGGACAATTTTAGCCTAAGCAACTTTTATTCAATGTACTAAAAAGAATATTAAAACCTAAAATGCCATCAGCAAATGAATGAATTGCCGCCCACTAAGTATAAGGAGAGGCGAAATATAAATTATCAATGGTTGCAATATACAATACAACAGAAAAAAGCGCTGGTATTCACTTCTATTAAATTAAGAGCATTATCCAGTAAGTTGCGAGCGGAAATTGATAGGCGAACTATGCTCAAGTAAAAAAAGAAAATTTGATTATTAAATCGTTATCTTGTATACTAAGTGCTATCACATACGATAGCATTTTTATGAAAATTATTTTAGATACTAATATCATCGTCGGGGCTTGTTTAGGCTCCCGATATGACAATTTAGTCATTCGTGGTTGCCTAACGGGGAACTTTACGCCTTTAGTCAGTCATGCGCTATTGTTTGAGTATGAAGACCTAATTGGACGTGAGTCCGTATTCGACCACCCTGTGGCATTAATCTTTACAGAGCGAGAAGTCCTATTTAATGCGTTATATTCAGTATGTCGCTTGATTGATGTCAGCTATCTATGGCGACCCAATCTCAAAGACGAAGGGGATAATTTTATTGTTGAATTGGCTGTAGCGGGAAATGCTGATTATATCATTACGAAGAATTTAAAAGACTTTCGCCAAAGCGAATTAATCTTTGATAGTTTTAAAGTCATCACCCCTAAACAATTATTGGAGATACATAATGTCCGTTATCACACTTAGAGTAACTGAAGAAAAACATGAGCGTATCAAAAGCCTTGCAGTATCTCGTGGGGTTAGTGTTAATAAACTGATTGATGAAGCCATGACCATAATGATTGCTAAACAAGATATTGAAACTCGCTTCAAAGCTCGAGCCGCTAAAGGCGATATTACTGCAGGTATTGCGTTACTGGATAAAGTTCTTGAAAAACGAGAAGCTTATGATAAAACCTTGTCAAGATAAATGATAAGGTTTCAACAGTCATATAAAAATTAAAAAATGTCTGTTTATAAGAAAAATATTAATTTTATATACGTAACATAAATAAAATTAATATATAAAATATTGTCCACAAATAATATTATAAATACAAACTCACGAAAACCTATTGTTTTTCATAGATTTAATTTTCCTTGCTTACTATCGCTTAAAGCTACTATTCACACTCCAAATAAACCAATAAAAAAACAAAATATGAAAAAAGAAATAGCAATGGATTTGTCATAAGAAAGCTGGATACGCTAAGATTAGAAAATTGTTTATTATAAATTATTGCAATAATCTAATTTGTATCTTTTGAGACCAGCATGAGCAAAGAACTTCAAGAAGAAATTAAACTATCACAAGTCTTAAATATTAACTTAGCTGAAACACTGGCACACATGCAAGAAAAAGAGCTTGCGTACCTACAGATTGTGCCACCTAGCTGGATGCTCAATAATGACCCGCTTATCGAACAAATCAATCATCTTGGTAAACTCTACAGTGAGGGACGTCTTGTCTGGGCAGCCATTGTACAAGCTAACAAATTTCTGTTTGATGAAGATAAAGCTTTTTCCTGTCCGGCTGATATCGTATATGACCCAACTAGGCGCACCCCTTCCTATCAACTAACTAATGTAGCAAGTCAACTGTACGCCCTAAAACATACCACCCCTGATGACCCTGAGCTAAGACGCTATGCGGAACATGTGACCGATGAACAAGAGCGCCATATACAGCGAGTCCCATCCGCATTAAGCGCATTACCACTCATAACAACAGGTACTTTTCTATGGCGCCCACATCTGCCCAATGGCAAATTATCCATGAATATCATTCCTATTTTGGTACATGATGATTGCGAAGGCATTGTCACCATACTACCAGCTAGATTTTGGGAGGGCAGTTATTTATACCAGCAGTGGCTTTATTACGGTGACAATGATATTGAAACCAGTCCTGCCTTTTATCAGCTCAATGCCAACGGACAATATTGGCAATCATTTAAAAAACAAGTAAGACCAACCCAAGAAGAATTACCTGGGTTTGCCAATCAGCCAAAACCTTATCATTCTAAAAAAGCTACCGCTGCTAGCTTAGCTTTCATCTCACAATGTCTGGAAATGGTCAAGCTTGATCATAAAGAAAATGTTCAGGGTAGAGGGCTGTTAGCCAAACATAACCACCTTTTAAGTCTAATTATTTTATTTGCCGTGGTGGTAGGCGTCTTATTAGCAATACAGAAAGTGTTGAGTTAGTGATGTGGCTTTATTAGGTCTTCTTCTCTATTTTTTTCAGCATACATCAATATTAGTATTAGACCTACTTGGAAAGGCCTAGTCATTGGATCTCTAAACTTTTCACCGGCACCAACCGATACAACGTCTGCGGATGCACCCCTAGAATTCTTGCCACCTCAGGATAAGTCCGTCCAGCAGACAACTCCCGACGAGCGAGTTCAAGCTTCTCCTCACTCACCCTAGGCTTACCCGGGACTTTACCACGGCGACGCGCTGCCGCAAGACCCGCCTTTACCCGTTCTTGAATCAGCTCACGCTCCATCTGACCCAGTGCTCCTAAAATATTAAAATACAACCGACCGGCAGGCGTACTCGTATCAATACTCTCAGTAATACTCACAAGCTGTGCACCCGTCATCCGAATTTGCTCACTAATCTTAATCAAATCGGGTAGGGAACGACACAACCGATCGAGCTTCCAAACCACCAAGGTATCACCTTCACGTAAATACCCTAACGCATCCGTTAACCCTTGGCGTTCTTTCACACTACTTAGCTTATCAGTAAAAATTCGATCACAACCGTATTTACTCAAAGCATCCAACTGCAAAGACAAATCTTGCTCCTTGGTTGACACCCGAGCATAACCAATTACCTGAACCGTCAAAATACCCTCCTAAAAAAATAACCAACGACGCAGTAACGAAATAATCAACAAATACCCACCCTCTAAAAAATATCGACTAATTTTAACTCACCTTATAAACATAAATAAAAGTTATCAAAATATACAAGATAATATCTAAAAAGCATCAATCAAAATTTAGAATAAAAATATTATTGTCAATATATAAATTACAATAAAACACAAAAAAACTGAATAGCCTAATATTATTGATAGGTTTTCATTGAAATAAATAATAGGCAATATTATTGAATAAAATTAGGGAAAAAACAACTAAAATTGCTCGCCTTGATTTATTCAATAATAACAGGTGTTTTTGTTGAATTAATATTTAAAGAAAATCTATAACATTTATTTATGGGTTTAATTTTCGACAGTAAGTTTATTACTCATCTTAAAAAACGCGTAAATATTCAATTTTTCAGCCTGTTTTTTCAATCATCACTTTTTTATTCAATGATACTTTTTTATTTAATGATACTTTTTTATTTAATGATACTTTTACATTTAACAATCATCCATAGGGTTTTTTAAGCAACCCTATGA
>NZ_DAMCJP010000022.1:0-7445 GCF_032097965.1 Moraxella sp. CTOTU49803
CATCGGTCAATCCTGCGGCTTTGGCTTTAGCAACCAAGGCAACACGGTTGGCTTCAATGGCAGCAGCTTTTTCAGCATCTGTACTTGATGAGTTTGGAATAGGTGTAGGTTTTATAGAATTATTATTATGATTATTACTACTACACGCAGCTATGCTTAGTGATAAAAGAGTAAAAGCACCAATTTTAGGTAAACGAGAAAGCATTTTAAGAATCCAAATTAAATATTATTGAAGTTTCAATTAATTAGATATAATCAACTATATTTCATTATTGTATCTAAATATTTATTTTTGTCTATAAATTTTTCTATTGTATTTCTGTACTGGTAAACTAAAATCAGACAGGATCTAAGAGGTTTTTAAATCCCACCTTCTGCAAAAAAGGTAAGTAAACCTTTTGCTTGTCGTTATTCAATAAATCCTTAGCGATTTGTTCGGCAAAGGCATCATAACTGGTATTCGCTTGCCCTTTCGCCAAATGAGAGGCTTCAGGTAGTCGAGAAATTTTGTTAGCAAAAGCAAATCTCTGTTTATCTGTCATCGTCACAAACAAATCAAGCGTATTGGGGTCACGATCGGCTTTGTCCGCTTTAGCAGTTTTGGCTTTGGTGGTTTTAAACTTAAAGGTAAAGCCTGTAATGGTACGACCTTGTTTGTGCTGGTCGTAACTGACGGTAATATCGGTATTAGCATTAATTTCTCTGACTGCTAAGTCTAAAACCCTATTTTTAAAATTACTCATTAAAATATATTCATCAGGCAACAAACCAAAGCGAAAGCGCAACTCATCTAAGGTAATGGTCAGTGTTTTACTGGCTTTAAAGCGAATCAAGCACTCATACAACCGCATGGCATAGCGACTTCGTAGATGTGCCACTTGCTCAATCTCATAACTGGTAAAGTTACGTTCCAACTCAACGAGCATGGGAATAATGGCATTGGCAAACATAAATTTCACTGTCGCTTCATTTTCGATATAAACCGCAGATTGGGTAAAGCGTTCATAACGCACAACCACATTGCCTTTAGAATTGATATAGTGATAGCCCCATTCAGCTTGATATAAACCCATTACCGCTTTTTTAAGGCTCTTATACCCTGCATCCCTATCAACACCAAACGCATTCATGTAATCACTAGCATGGATGACCAATTCTTTATCTTTTAATTCTTCAACTTTATCACCAACTTCACGAGCCTTTAAAATTGCCAATAAAATTAAACGTTGCTCAACTTCACTCAATTTGTGACTAGCTTCGATTAACGCATTGTCTTTAACCACTAAATTTCCCATGCTAAAACATCCTTATAAATATAAATACATCTTAATATTTTTAATTTATAAATACAAAATATATTTCTGTATTTATATTGCCGACCAAACGTATTTATATTGCCGACCAAACGTATTTATATTGCCGACCAAACGTATTTATATTGCCGACCAAACGTATTTATATAACGCTAAAAACCCTTAACCCTAGCGGCTTTCCGACCCCCTATAAAACTATAAAACTATAAAACTATAAAAAAGAGATTTTTTATTTTTAAAAATTAAAAGCTAAAAAATAGCAATTTTGAACATCACTTTTCAGTCTTATCATCAATATTCCAACCCAGTTTTAAATCATACACAAAAGCCTCAATAAACCGATTTAGCATCTTTTTATAAACTTTCTTATTCTCTTGAATCAAAGACAACATAAACTCACATTCTTGGTGATTTTGCTCAACCTTAGCATTACCATACGGAGCACCACTAAAACACGTCAAATGACCCCGATTCACATTCATACCTAGAATCTGCATAATTTTCATCGCACGATAACTATTCATCATCTCAAAGAACTGATCATTAAAATGCGGTAGCTCATCAAAATCTCTCACCAACTGGAGGCGATAGTTATACGGCAAATGCTTAAAATGATAATACCGCAGAAACTCGGACGTATTCGCACGAGCATTCAAGCATCTTAAGAAAAAAATCACCCCCTTGGTCTTAGCTTTTCGTACTTCATTAGAACGACTAGCCCCTTTCGACTGACCAACCTTCACGGACTTAACTGCCTTTACATCACCAGATTCCATAACTATATCTCCAAAATATACCAACTACAGACACTTAGAAAATCTATCTACAAACACCTAACATAACTCACTACAAACGCTTCAACTATACCCTATACACACACTCCATTCAAACTAACTACATACACCTCATTTCAATCTAATAAAGCCAGTACACACTAATACCCCTTTTTATGCTATCGCTAAAATGTGGTATAGTGATACTGGCTTGGGGACACCCCAAGACCCCGAACAATCCCAACGAGTCAGACCGCCAAAAGGGCATCTGTCTGACTACGTTGGGCTTGTAACAACTGACCCAATAAGAGAACTGCCATGCCCAAAATCAAAGGCACAAAACGCACCCTAGAGGTCAAAATACGTCTAACCGAAACTGAATGGAACGAACTACAACAACGTAAAACCAAAAGTCTAGCAGGGTGGCTTCGAGACTTAGGGTTGGGCGCTGTACCGATTCGCCAGGCTGACCCTGATCTCATCCGCCACCTTGCTCGCATTGGTAGTAATCTGAATCAAATCGCCAGGCACGCCAATACCGAAAAACAGCTAGACATCCAAGTATTGCAGGAATTGGTTAAAGCCAATGCCTTGCTTGACCAACTTGTCGCCCAATCGGAACAGGATTAAAGGGGAATTGGTATGCTGTTGAAAATTTTTAGCCGAGGCAAAGGCTCAGGTAATGCCCCTATCAATTATCTGCTGGGTAACGATTATATGAGTGAAGGTCAATTAAGAGCTGGGGCAAGGATATTCAGTGGTAACCCTGTGGTAACTCAAGCGATGATTAACAGCAGTAACTTTGCTCGAAGATATACCGCAGGGGTGTTATCGTTTGAAGAAGCCCCTGATGCGATTAGTGAGGCAGATAAACAGGCAATCATTCAAGACTTTGAGAAAGCCATGTTTGCAGGAATGGCACATGATAGGTATAACGTACTTTGGGTCGAGCATACTGACAAGAAAGACCCTAAAACAGGCAAACCACGCCTAGAGTTAAACTTTCTGATACCCAATACTGAACTTTACACAGGTAAACGGTTGCAACCTTACTATCATGGTCAAGATGCCAAGTATTTTCGAGCCTGGCAAACACTGACCAATAATCGCTTTAAATTAAGCGATCCTGACGATGTAAGCCATGCTAGGCTAATAAACCCTTATGACAGCAACCAAAGCCCTAAAATGAGCTATAAGAGCCTTAAAACGCAAATCGAAGCATACCTACGCTTTAAACTCATGAGTGGCAAACTCAAAAAGCGTGAGGATGTTATCAAAGAGCTGGAGGCGATGCCTGAGATTGGGCTAACGGTCACACGGCAAAGTACCAAATTTATCAGCGTGACCCCTGCCAATGCGCAAAAACCGATACGATTGAAAGGCTTTGTGTTTGATGAAGGCTTTGACTTTACCAATTATCAAGCCAAACAAATTGCCGACCCTAGCAACACCACAACCCCCAATGCCAAAAAAGAGACCATTGCCTCCAAAAATGAGCGAACCAAACAAGCCCAAGCTGACTTCAAAGGCATTTATGCCCACAAAGCCGAGCAACACGCTAAAAAGTATCACATTGGAGCAGATGAGATGGATTGGGTTGCAAAACCGATAGATATTAAGCCTAAACCGCCTGAGCCTGAAAAACCGAAGTATTCCTCGCCAAGACCAAGGTATTAAATTGTGAACTTAGATACTTATTTAATATTCAAAAATATAAAACTGTAAATTATAGCTTTTTGAATAAACTGCCATTTTCTGGAAAATAACAAAATTATTTAAATTCCAGTAACTTAAATTCAATATAAAATACTTAACGTACTATTTTTTCCGAATTCTGTGCTGACCTTATTTAATTAAAAATTCTTATCAAAAGAGATAAACCAATTATTATTTTGGCGGTCATATAAATCTAAATTACTCGCAATTTTTTGATAGCTATAGTTTAACTTTGGTTTAAATCCATGCCATTGTAATTTTTTATGCGACAAGCTGGCATTGAACTGATATTCGTCATCATGGCGTTTTTTGTTATACCAGAAATTATCTGCCCAAAAATCTCGCTTGGCATAGCGCATACTGCCACGCCAGACAAGTTGTTCAGTAGAATACACGCCACCTAATCGAATACCTTTTCGGTTCGAAGATTCTGCTTCATCAGATAAGTCATCGCGCATATAGTCAGCCCCACCATACACTAACCAATTTGGCTTTGGTTGATACAATACAAGCCCAGCAATACTGTTGCTATGACCATTATAACGATCGGCGATACTGCTATCTTGATAGCGTTTTTGAATATGCCCAACATTGCCTGAGAGTTGCCATTGTTGATTAAGCTGACGATTATATTCAAGGGTGGCGCCATAGTTTTGGTTGTAGCGATCGCCACCTAACCAGTTTTGTTCAAACAGTGGAATAATACCCCATGATTGGTGAATATCCTTATAGCGGTAGCCTAAATTGGCTCTTGCGGTGATCTCGCTATAGTCATGGTTATCCCAATAATCGACGCCATCGACCTCGAAGTTGCTATATAAATAATGATTACTGCTTAAGTTTAGTTCACGTGATGCACCCAACGTATAGTCGATACCGTGTGCCGACTGAGGTAAGGAATCGCCGCTACGGACAAAAGTGGCATTACCCAATCTAATTTCTTTGAGATCGGAAGCCTGATTGACGTTATCGGTGGATTCATAACTTAAATTTAGGCTCGGTTGCCAACGTTGTGCCTTTTGCATGTTGGCTAGAATTTGATCGACTAATCGCTGTAGTGGCAGGGCTAAATGCGGTTGAGCAAGCTCTAATTCAGTCTTGGCAGCTTGATATTGTTTGTCTTCAAACAGCATCATGGCTAAGTCAAAACGTGGGTAATGCAAATCCGGTTGCCGTGCTAAAATCTGACGGTATAAAGCAATTGCTTGTTTTTGTTTGCCCTGATGGCGATACAGTGCGCCCAAACCATAGTCATAAAGGGTTTGGTCTTTGTCAGCCACCTGTTGGTATTGCTTGAGCAGTTGTTCTAGTTGTACCCAGTCTTTGCCCATGATGGCGGCGTTGATACGTGTTTCCAGAGTGTTATCTGATGCAACCGGTGCGACGGTCGGGGTGGCGATTTTGGGCTGGTTCAGCAGTAAATCCGGTTTGACTTGGGGGTCTTTGTCAAAAAACACCGTCGGGTCGGGGGTGGTGGTGATATCGGCAAAGGCGGGTGTGGTGAGCGTAGCGAGTAGGCTATAGACTAAGAGGTGCTTTGTATTCATGAATAAGATACCGTCAGATATGATAAACCGTCTGAACTAGTGGACTAATTCAGACGGCTATAAAGGGTTTTTAGATGGGTGGGTTATTTGGTAATGTCGCCGCGTGTTGCGCCTAAACCAAAGTTACCCCAAGTACTATTCATTTTCAAAGTACCACTAATTTCTTGGGCTTCTGGACCAAAGAAACCAATTTCATAATTTCCTGATATTCCGTTAAGTCCTTTGGCTGAACTGCTTATCCCCATGACCTCATTACCTAATAAGTTCATTTTAGTGATACTGCCTTCATTAAGAGTTACTTTTCCACCCAAGTGGTCAGTTGAGTATCCTTTGATTGCATACCCTGAACCAGTACGTTTTGTAAAATCAACATTATAGGTTAAATCCATGTCGTATATATTCTGCCAACGTTCATGAGAGGCTTTACCTGTATAAGTTGCTCTACCTTCAGATGGTAGCATGGCTGATTGGGTAACCAATCCTGTCAAATCAAAGCTAATACTACTGGTAGGCTGAGTAACATCGTCTTTAACATATTTATAAATATTTGTACCAATAACCATAGAATATGGCTGAGCATATATACTTCGATCACCCTGACGAATTGTTACAGCTCCCTGAGAATTAACTGTATTTTCATCAATGTTCTTTATTGCTGAGCCATTTAGGCTAGCATATGAATTATCCAATTCACTCTGTTTCGCTAAAGTCTGCTTCATTTCAAGTGCTTGCGCTTTTGCTTCTGTTTCCAAACCAGCCTTCAAATTAGCTTCAGCAGTATCTAAGTTAGCTTTAGCATAGGTTTGTGCATGACTATCAGTTAAACCGATAGTAGTACCCTGTGCAACTAACTTAGCTAAGTCATCAGTTTGGGTTTGCAATGCTGCTTTTAACGCATCAGCGGCATTATCTTTACCAACATAGGCATCAGCATAAGCTTGGGCACGTGTGACAGATAAACCTGCATCAGTTGCGACCTTTTTCAAGGTAGCATTAGCATCTTTTTGACCTGCAAAGCCGATTTCTTTTTGACCAATCGTGGCTTTACCTGCCACTTCATCAGCCTGTGGACCGAACAGACCCAGCGTATAGGAGCCTGCTGCATTCGCTTGCGCACTACCACTTACACCAGTAACTGATTTGCCATTGAGATTGACTTTAGTCAGATTAGCTTCTTTTAATTTAATATCACCAAATTCATTTAAGCCTTGAATATCGCCTGAACCTTTGCGCTTATCAAAATCAATCAGATAATTTAACTTGCCATTATCAGATGCAGCTGAGAATGCACCGCCGGTGTATACGGCTTTACCAGTAGTTGGTATATTTTGGTCAAGAGTAGCTAGACCAGCGACTTTATCAATCTTAAACGTACTCGAAGTCGATGAGTTAGAGCTACTATAATTATCTGTAGTTGTACTGATTGTACCCTTACCTACCACTACCGAATAAGGTTGATTATAGGTCTTATCAACCGATTTCTCGGTTTTAGTGTAACTTGTGTAGGTTGTACCATAAGGCGTGGTAATTTGCCCATAACCTGCTTCTTGTGAGGTAACTTTCGTGTCATTGGTTAAGCCACTACCTGTATAATTACCACCCTTATCCGCAACTACCGCATTAGCCACAGCAGCAGTCAATGCACCAGCCACATCACCATCTGCCGTATTGACATTACTATCCGCAAATGCTTTAGCGCGATCAGCATTTAAGCCAGCAGTTTGCGCTTTAGCAGTCAAGTCAGCTTTTTTATCAGCAATGCGCTTGTTTTCCGCCACGATACCATCAAGGGCAGTTTGTGCAGCTTCTACGCTAGCTTCTTTATTAGCTGCTGCATAGGCATTAGCTTGGGCGTCAGTTAATCCTGCGGCTTTGGCTTTAGCAACCAAGGCAACACGGTTGGCTTCGATCTTCGCTAAACGTTCTGCTTCGGCTTTTTCGGCGGCAGCTTTTTCAGCGGCTAATTTTTCAGCAACTAAATTATCTAATGCCTTTTGAGCAGCAGCAGCGGTTGCTTCTTTGTTAGCTGCTGCATAGGCATTAGCTTGGGCGTCAGTTAATCCTGCGGCTTTGGCTTTAGCAACCAAGGCAACACG
>NZ_DAMCJP010000023.1:0-6234 GCF_032097965.1 Moraxella sp. CTOTU49803
CTTTAGCATGTTGGACTTCTTTTTTTTATCCTTTCTTATGTCGAATTCAGGTTAAATTATTAACAGTAGAAATTTGATTCCAAATTGGTACAATTTCTCGTAAGGCTTCCTGTTTAGCAAAACTTTTATTGATAAAAATATCACCTAATACTTTTATCGTTTGTTTGTAACACCATTCAATGATACCAACACCATCATAATTATCATACGCTAGACTATCAGTCACTGCATAGCAAAGGTTGTAAAATAAGCTGTTATCGAACTCTTTGGAATAAATTGATAAATGAGGTAAAGGTAAAAGCTTTTTAAAATTTTTAAAATTAGGTTCTTTGAGGCAAACTGTTGGGAGTTTTAAAAAATCCCAATCAACAATTTCCATCAGAATCTCAAAGTCGTAATTACCAACTTTGATTTTAATCATCCAACCGTCTAAAAAATTAGATCCGTTAATTCGTTGCCAATCTGGATGAGATTGGCGGATACAGCGTAAGATATCTAGCCTATTCATAGAGTTATGATTAACCACCAATCTGTGTTGTAATAATAGCAGGGGCAGATACAGTAGCTAATGGCTGAGACTCAATGAAGCTTGATTTACTTTCATTTTTAATATTAATTGTAACTAACTCAGGTTGCATAGGGATGCGACAACCCAACTGTGTCTCCAAGTCTGCAAGACAATCAAAAGCAGTGGTGTGTTTAGACAGACAGTCATCTAAAACCTTACTAAATTGACTCGCTAGTGATTTAGCAAACTCTCTTTCTTGTGCATCAAGACTATTAAAGTCTTCTGACTCATGACCAACTATATCTTTGCAGTTAATTGATTTAGTTAGGGCGTTTGGCAAATCTTTTACAACCGCATTCAAAGCTTTATCATCCCTTTGTTGTAGATGCTCATAAGATTGTGTTACTAATACCATTAAGGCAATAGAGCTTGGAGCTTTTTTAAAATGTGGGCCCAAAAAATCTCGCCATGATTTGACGTATCTAACAATAGCACGAAGTTGTTGCCCTTCATTAGGATATTTATCACAAGTGCCAACGAACCATTCTCGCACTTTTTCACAGTCAGATGGTTTCCAATCTTCATCTCGCTTAATTAAACGAATATTTTGAATTTTTTGGTTGTTAAATTTTTTTACAGTTTTAGAAACCGAATTTTTCTCATTGATACTATCTAAACCAAGCTCATAGCGACCATGCCTAGCTTCATTAGATAATGTCGTAAAAGTTATTTCATTACTAAATTGAGATTCACCAAAGAAAACTGATAAGCTATCAGGTCTTGTATCCCCATTTTTTTCACTAAAATCAAGGCTTAAGATTGCTGAGTCTAAACCTATTCTCTCATTTGCAATAGTTTCAGATTTTTGCGTCCTAATTTGAACGTCTTGTAAATCAGCAAACATATCATCAGGAACCGCATAAAGAGGCACATCAAAATGGGCTTGTGATAAGAACCCTGTAATACGCAGACAGCTTGCATTGGAAGTATCTAACGACCAGCCTTGTTCATCACATACGACCTTTAAAGACTGCTCTACATGTTGCAGTATCTTTTCTCCCTCGGTTTTCTCGTCATCCACAAAACAAGCATTTGGAAGATAGCATCCATAGTCAAAATCCATTTCTTGAGTCGATAAAGCAGGCACATTGCAAGTACCATAAGCCCATGAGCCTTGTAAGCGAAATTTTGGTTTAACGCCGTAAATCACTTTTAGGTCAGATTCAAGTTTTTCTTGAACTTTATCTTTGCAATGTTTAAAAGCATCAAGTTGCTCCATATTTGGAAGCAGCTTGTGAAAAAAGCCATTATTGTCATTCTTGAAAACACGATGCAAATTATTTGTACTAATGTCTGTCATAACTGATAATTCCTTAAAATTTATTTAACCCAATTTGGTGTGGTTGCATTATGTGATAATAACTCTCGAATATCGGCATTCCCCAATGCCTCTTTTGAGCATTGTTGAGCATTAGATATTAAGACACTAATCGCCTTATCATCGCATCTATCTAAACCGATGTAATCTGATGAACTTTTGGATAAGTTTGCATCAATACTAAAATACCGATTTCCCAATACATGCCGAGTCATATGGGTGAGCATCTCTTGTTGCGTCGACAACGTTAACTCGATAATATTTTTTGGAGCTTTATGCAAAGCCAAACCATTGGCCCAGTCAAGCATCCCACCTTTCTGCTCTTTTTTTGCAACATCTGATAAATTTGACGATAAAGTCCCAATATTCAACAAGTAAATATCATCTTTGGGTATATTAAAAAAGTGTTGTGCTTCATGGATTGCCAATATACCTGGATTATTAGCAAATAGACCACCATCGACAAAGTTACTATTATCAAAATTGTATTTCGGGAAAAAAGTTGGGGCTGCCGATGTAGCCAAAGCAACATCAACTATTCGACACTTATGGTCTCGAACAAATGATTCATGATGAGGGGTTTTAAATACAACAGGTTTTCCTGCTGAGAAATTGATAGAAGGGATAATGACATTGTGTTTTAAATCGCCAATTTTGGAATCACCAAAAAACTCAATTAATTGACTTTTTAAGTGTTCATTACTATAGCTTGCCTTTCTTATACCAAAAAAGTTAAAACGTTGCTTTTCGAATATTTTTTTACCATGATCTTGAAATAATTCTACAACAGTACTCATCGGTACTTCATAAGCCGCCGCTAAAGCTAATATCCCACCTATCGATGTACCTGCTATCAAATCAAAACTCTGCCCGATGGGTTTACCAAATTGATCTTCGAAATCTGCCATGATTCGAGCAGTATAAAGCCCCCTGTAACCCCCACCTGGCAGTGATAAAATATTAAATCGATTATTCATAAAGTCCCCTATAAAAAATATAAGAATGATAAATAGATAGTTAACTACAACAAATAAATTATGCTTGATTTATCTTTGGTTGATATTTGATCAAGTCTTCAACATAACTTTTTTGCATGAGCCATTTAAACTCGAAAACTAGAGTTGGTAAAATCAGCACTAACTGGTAGTACCAACCAATATTAGCAATTTTTATAATTAATATTAGATTAAATACTGCTACCACAATAAAGATTAGGAATAGACTGTTTTCTTTATTTGCTTGGTGTATGAAGTATCTTTGATCAAAGCGATGTTGTCTCATTTTTTGTAATGATTTTGCTCTTAACTTTCGTAAGAATTTTTGTACTTTGATCAACTGTGCTTTAAGAAATGTAAAACTTTTAGAAAATCCAAATATTACTAAGGCAGTAATAATCCCATTAAAAATAGCATTTTGATCAAAATTAATTGGTAAACTCGGCATAATACACTCTTCTTATAATATTATTGACAATATAAAATTGTCGTTGTCGACTATATTTGTATATGATTACACAACTTGTCGATAATGACAAGTATTTATTTACAAAAAATTTTATGGTACAATCAGATCATGGATAATATATTTAAAGAACGCCTAAGGGCGATGCGGGAAATGCGTGGACTCACTCAGTCGCAACTCGCTGAAAAGGTTGGTATTCCTTCAACTTCGATTTCTCATTTGGAATCTGGGTCTAGAAAGCCGTCATTTGACAATTTAAGACGACTTGCTAAATTCTTCGACATATCTACTGATTATCTAATTGGGAATGTTGATTCAATTGACGACTATGCTCCAGATGCTCTTTACAGAGATATTAATTCGTTGAATCAAACTGATAGAGATATGATTGAAAATATGATTAAATTGATGAAACAAAAGTAACTTGTTTTAGAGTTTAATATGAGAAGTTCCAGAATTAGTTCCGATTTTGAGATTGAGGCTTTAGCTAGCCAAACACTTACAGATTATAGTTTATATCAATTACCCGTCGATATCTTTCAATTAGCTAAAATTTTAGAAATTAATTTAGAGCCATACCCTAATGCCGAAGGGGGTATCATGGGTATGCTTATCCGCAACAAAAATGACTTTAAGATTATTTATTCAACAAGGATTAATAATTTAGGGTTGCATCGCTTCACTATTGCTCACGAAATTGGACATTATTTTTTGCCAGAACACGTTGAGCAAGCATTAAAAGATGGTCAGCATATATCCAGTTCAAAATATAAGCCTTGGTATGAAATTGAAGCAGATTACTTTGCTACCTGTCTGCTTATGCCAAAAAAACTATTTAAATCAGAAATGGCAAAATTTCCTGATGGTTTGGATGCCATCATAGCTCTCAGCCAAATTTTTAATACATCTATTACTGCAACAGCAATACGATATGCTGAATTAGCTGATTTCCCAATCAGCGTTATTTTTAGTACTGATGGAGTTATCAAATTTGCAAAGCATAGTAAACCTATGTTTAAAATAGGTCGTAAGCTAGTTATGAAGGATTCTCAAATTCCTATTGCTTCTAAAAGTTCAGCTATTCATACTCCTTCAATGATATCCAAATTACCTATTTCACTTGATATTTGGTGTCATTGTGATGCAAAAATTAAAGGGCATGAAATCTATATAAGCTTAGGTGAGTACCAAAAACGCTTGACTGTTATAACTAGCGGTTATGACCCTGATGATTATCAAGAGATTGAAGAAGAATGGGAATCTCCAAGATTTAAATAATACTCTATTGTTGTATTATTCGAATTTTTAGGTGTCATGTAAAATAAGTATATAGATTCAAAATTTTTCTGAACTCATTCTTCAAAAATTTATTGGTATAATGAATTTTTGGCTGTGGTCTAAAAAGTATGCTCACTAGACCCAGCCATATTTGACGTAGTAAAACAGTAAATTAAAGGTTTTTAAATGATTAGTGAGCTTTTTGGAGAAACAACAGGTCTTTCTAAAAGCTCGTCTAAGCCTATGTCTGAAACGATTGTTATTACCTTCGATATCAACGGTATAGCATTTTCCTACCTTTTTGAAATCAAAGTCGAATGCCGTTAAAAAGCTGTCCCAGTTATCGCAGCACACATAGCCAAAGTCAACGCCTAGCTTATTAAGCTTTGCTCGCAGTTGCTTAGCTGTTTGTAAGTTGCGCTTACCCCAAACAAAGGCGACGATTTCATTTGTATCTGGGTCGTAGGCATACACAAGCCAAACCTTGTTTTTCTTGTGGCCGGTGTTTGTCAAGATAGTTGTCACCTTTTTCGAAACTAAGCCACCAAAATCTCACTCGCCTCTACGCGCTTAGACGGACGCACGGGATTTAACGCAGTCGGTGGCACAGGTGAACAATTTCTCACATTTCTACCATTCCAGCGAACAGGATTAGCCTGTTTAGCTTTGAGTAGCACCCGCTCACGACGGGCTAAGACCTGTGCATCCTTAAGCGTATGACGCTCATTGGGGGTCACAAAGTTGAGCCCACTATGTTTATGCTCGTTATTATACCAACTAACAAAATCATTCACCCACACACGAGCCGTCTCAAGGCTGTCAAAGCCGTACTCAGGGAAACTTGGCGCATATTTGACTGACCGAAACACCGACTCGGCAAACGGATTATCATTACTCACCCGAGGGCGACTATAAGAGGTCAATACCCCAAGCTCATACGCCTTCATTCGCAAAGTCTGCGACTTCATAACCGCCCCATTATCCGAATGCAGTACCACCCCTGCACCAATGGCATTTTCGTTTAACAGCGTGCGTTCTAAGAGTTTAGCTGCCAAATCCCCTGCCTCTTTATCATACACCTCGTATCCCACAATCTTACGGCTGTAGATATCCTCAATCAGGTATAGATAATAAAACTGTCCACGCACCGTGCTTGGCAAATAGGTAATATCCCAACAAAACACTTGGCAAGGCTTGGTGGCGATAAAGTGTAAATACCCCAAACTTAAAACAACATCAAAGTAGAATCATCAAGCCACCTGTTTAAACTCAGCAGGTGTCATATTACCCAGCGAATCATGCGGTCGTTCGTGGTTATAAACATTGATCCATTCATCCGTTAATTGTCTAACCTCATTTAAATTATTGAACAAATAACAATCTAACACCTCATTTCGATAGCTACGATTGAATCGTTCAATATACGCATTTTGGTACGGACAGCCAGGCTTAATATAGTCAACCAAAATACTATGAGATGCCGCCCAATCAGTGAAGACACTAGAGGTAAACTCACTGCCATTATCAATGCGAATCTTGTTGGGATAGCCATGGCACTCGGCTAACTGATCCAAATAGCGAATCACCCGTAAAGATGGAATGCTCGTAC
>NZ_DAMCJP010000024.1:0-3048 GCF_032097965.1 Moraxella sp. CTOTU49803
TTGGGTATTGTCGGTATGTTTGCCTTTTTTAGCTCGTTTGTTTTTGGCTTCAACGATACTGGCATCAATGATGCTAACACTGCCTGCTTTGATGATGATATTTTGCTCGGCTAGTTGCTCATTGATTTGGTTGAATAAGGGTTTTATGAGTCCAAGTTCACCTAAGTGTTTGTGGTATCGCCAGATGGTGCTGTGGTCGGGTACGTTATCGGTAAGCGATAGACCAACAAAGCGACGAAATAGTAAATCTCTTGCCAGTTGTTTTTCCATGGCTGGGTCGGATAGGTTATAGAGTTTTTGTAGTAGTAAGATTTTAAACATGATGACAGGGTGAAAGGCACTTTCGCCACGATCACTGCTATGAACGTGGCGTAAGGTTTGCTCGATAGTTTGCCAGTTGATTAGGTTATGTAGTTCATCAAGTTCTTCGATGGCTTTATGACCATTGATGAGACTGTCTGCTAGGGAGAGTTACCCTGTTTGTTTCCATGCCATATTCGTGTCTTTTGCTATCTTTTTGACTTTACTGTATTATATCAATTTTACAAACTTTTGTTTATTTTTTAGTGCAAAGGTTTCTAATTTATCTCTCCTCAAATATTTTGGAAAACGCCATGCGATTAATGCAACCCTTCCATACGTTGACGAATCAAATTTTTGACTATGTCAATCTTCCTCATGGTTTGACTCATACCACCGATTTGAACCAAACCGATAATAAACTTGATGCGCTTATTAGGCCAGCTGGGGGTTGGGGTGCGTTGATAGCCGTGCAAGGTAATATGCGAAAGCAGAAGGCATTGACCCGTGCGCCAATCACATTATTAGACCTAAATCAGCCATTTGGCACTAAGTGCCCAAGTTGTGCATTTCCAAACGGCAAAAAAAAGCCCATTAATTTTTGTGAAAATGGGGCTAAAGCAACGGCATTTGAAACCACCAAAAAAACCGTGACGGCTGATTTTTTTGCCAAATATACCGTCACTGAACTGCTCGCGCAAAGTGATTATTTCTTGGAAAACCAAGGACGCTTGACTGAGCCTATGCAGTACAATGCGGCGACTGATAAGTACGAACCCATCGAATGGGAAGCTGCTTATCAGTTGATTGCCAGTCATCTCAATCGATTGGATGACCCGAATGAAGCTGTCTTTTATACCTCTGGTCGAGCCAGTAATGAAGCGTCGTTTTTGTATCAGTTATTTACCAAATGCTATGGCACGAACAATATGCCAGATTGCTCCAATATGTGCCATGAAGCAAGCAGTGTGGGGTTAAAAGATAGTATCGGCTTAGGTAAAGCAACCATCGTAATGGATGACTTTGAGCATTGTGACAGCGTGTGGAGTTTTGGGCATAATCCAGGTACCAATCACCCACGTATGCTAGAAACATTGGCAAATGTCGCTGAGCGCGGTGGCAAAATCATTGTGATTAATCCGCTTAAAGAGCGGGGACTTACCCGTTTTCAAGATCCAAAACGCCCAAGCCAAATGCTGACAAATGGTAGCACGCCACTTAGTCACTATTTTTTCCAGCTAAACATTGGCTCAGACTATGCGTTAATGACGGGCATACTCAAGCATTTAGATAATTGGGATCGCGAGGCACGGGATAACGGTAAAGCCGCTATTTTTGATCATGACTTTATTCAAGCCCAGACCGTAGGCTTTGATGAAATGATTGCAGGGGTAAGGGCGACCGATTGGCAAACCATTTATCATATTACAGGGTTAGACGCGCAGCAAATTGAGCAACTAGCCCAGCTTTATCGAGAGAGTAAACGTCCTATTTTAACATGGTGTATGGGCATCACCCAGCATCGTCATGGTACGGACAATGTGCATATATTGGCAAATTTAGCCTTGGTTATGGGACATATTGGCAAGACAGGGACGGGACTTGCGCCGATTCGTGGGCATAGTAATGTTCAAGGTAACCGTACCATGGGTGTATGGGACAAGCCTTCAGATAAGCTACTTGATCAAATCGACAAAGTTTTTGGCATTAAGTCCCCTAGAGCGCATGGCTATAACGTTGTAGAGACCCTTGAAGCCATGCAACAAGGCAAGGTTAAAGTATTTATGAGCCTAGCGGGCAATTTTGCAGTGGCAACCCCCGATAAAGCACGTACAGAAGCGGGTATTCGCGGCTGTGAGTTAACGGTACAGATACAGACCAAGCTCAATCGTAGCCACTTGATTCATGGTAAAGAAGCCATTATTTTACCTTGTTTAGGACGAACAGAAATTGATAAGCAAGGCGACAATAACCAATACATTAGTATTGAAGATTCCATGTGTAATGTGGTGTTGTCACAAGGAGCGCGTCAGCCTGTTTCACATAAATTGCGCGCTGAAACTGAGATTATCGCAAGTATCGCTGCGGCTACACTTAGGCATAGCCCGATTCGTTGGGCTTGGTATGTAGAAGATTACGACCGAATTCGTAATGACATTGCTAAAGCCATTGAAGGCTTTGATAACTTTAACCAAAAAGTCTATACCAAACAAGGCTTTCATCTACCGCATCCTGCCAACCGTTATGAATGGCAGACCCAATCTGGTAAAGCCACCTTTTCCTTTACACCGTTAACCGAGATTTATGCAGATAAATTGACGGCTCAGCCCGATGATTTATTAACACTAACCAGTATCCGTTCTCATGACCAATTCAATACCACCATTTATGGGTTGGATGACCGCTATCGCAACGTTTTTGACACGCGGCAAGTAATTTTTATGAATGCTGATGATGCTGATAGATTGGATTTAAAAGCAGGTGATAAGGTGACTATCCAAAGTGAATACGGCGATGGTATTGAGCGAAAAGTCACAGGCTTTCAAGTCATTTTGTATGATATCCCTAAAGGCAATCTAGCCATGTACTACCCTGAAGCCAATCCACTGATTGCGATGACAGATTTTGATAAAAAATCAGGCATGCCTGCCTTTAAAACCGTGTCGGTTAGGCTGAAAAAATGTGCTTAATAATCATAGGGTTGCTTAAAAAACCCTATGGATGATTGTTAAATGTAAAAGTATCATT
>NZ_DAMCJP010000025.1:0-2593 GCF_032097965.1 Moraxella sp. CTOTU49803
TGAAATTCTTCTCGTCCTTTTTTCAGTGTTGCTATCTCGGATTTCTGTAGCTTGTCTAATTCGTCCAAGTATTGGGTGATCTGCTGGTTGTGCGTCTCGGTCTTTTGGTTCACTTGCTCGCTTAGGTGGGTTGATAGCTGCTGATACAAGTTGGGCAACATCAATTCCAGATGTTTTTGTACCATCTCGTCGATTGTCTGGGATTGCTGCGCTTGGAGTTGGTTGAGCATCTGGCTCACTTGGCTGTGCAAATCGCTCGACAGCTCGTTTAAGCGCTTGGTAATGAGCTGCTGTGTGGTAATGGGTTGCATGGTTATTTGTCTCTAGTTGGGACGGTAATACGGGTTTTGGTTGATATAAAGCGTCGGATAGCCAAAGCCATTTTTTTGGCATACGGCGCTGTTGGGATATTTGGGGGTAATATTGATACCACCGCCATAACCCGGCTGGATATCGGTAAGGGCTTGGGCTTGGTATTGAATCGGGGTACGATTGATTTGTTGATTGAGTAAGCTTAGTTCTTTTTGACTTTGGTCGACTAAGACCTTGGTTTCCTGCCAATCCTGGTACTGGCTGTGATTGATCAGTGCTAATATCCCCATCAGCAGTAGCAGTCCCCCCAATAGGCTGCCCATGACGATCCCTAGGCTCAGTTTGTTGCGTGCTAGTTGCCCAATCAGCACCCTGCTTTGCTGTTGGCTGTACTCGATCATCTCGATATCCGCTTGGTGACGCTCGTCCATCTGCTGACGCAGGGTTTGCTGTTGGCGTTGGTGATGCTGTAGGGTGGTTTGTGTCTCGTGGGTTATGGCTTGGCGTAATTGACTGCTCTGCTTCGTCAAGTGGGTTTGGGTACGCTGATAATCGTTGCTGGTCTGCTGCTTGAGCTGATCGATTTGCGTCGACACCCCAAGCAAGGTCTGTTTGGCGCTCTCCAAGGTCTGACAGGTCTGATTGAGCCAGCTTTGATGCTGCTTTAGATGGCTGTCGCTTAAGTTTTGACTGCTGTCTTGATAACGCTCGAGCAGCGCGCAAATTTTCGTCATACCGCTGATAATGTCGTTCTCGACGTTTTTCAAGCTCGCTTGAAAAAGTTGCTGCTGCTTGTCTAAGCTGTTTTGCTCGGTCATCTGCTGAGATTTGATTTGCTGCTGGGTCTGCGCCTTTGCGTTCTGCAACATATCGAATAACGGATTCGGTGGCGTCTCGCTCATAAATCACACCTTTTAGTTTAATATTTTTTTTCGTGGGATCAGGGTTTTTAATACTGATACTGTCTTTACCTTGACGAGAGATTTCAAAACCGTATTTTGTCAGCATATCGGCAATGTCATCTTGACCTTTGAGTGGCTTACCCTGCTGTCGTCGCAGCTCAGATTGGGTTAACACCAAATCAGTAAGCGCATTTTTGATATCTTCTACCTCAGTAAAGCGTTTTAACTTATCGATGATTGACTGCTTATCTGACGTTGCCCAATCTTTAACAATGTTTGGGGCCATACTGGGGGTCACATCTCGACGGTTATTTAAATCCGCGGGATTAACAAAGCCGTACCTATCATTGGTCAAATCTTTCCAACTATTGACCAACGCTAAATCCCGATAATGGTAATACACCTGTAAATGATTACCCGAGATCAGCTCAACATTGGGAAAGACAAAGTTAAGCTCGACCCGACCTTTATCGGTATGCTCCACCCAGTACGACGTATACTGATGGGGTTGTAAGCCAACAAACATCATGGCTTCGAAATCTTCGATAATCTCAAATTTTTGGGCGTCAGTTAACAGATCTTTTTCATGAAAGCTTAAACAGCCACTGCTATAAACTTTGGCAAACGGCAAGCCATTAATAATCTCAGTGACCTCATCCGGATCGCCCAATAGCAAACGCGCTTTTTCACGCGGTTGATCGTCACTTCCCAGTAAATAATGTTTAACAGCTGACCCACCTAAGGTACGTCTGTCATCATCCGTGCCGCCTCGTTTAAAAAATTTGGTTAGCATACCATTAACCAGTTAAATCGTTATTAAACGTGCTATTTTCTAGCGTTGAACTTTCTAATAAAGGATCACTGTCTTCACTGACAGTGTCCTCATCTTCCACCCCATTAAAATAATTTTTTTCAACTTGATAGTGCGCTTTTAATTCAGCCAATTGCTCAGCCATATTATCAATCGCTAGTGCTAAATTTAACGTATCAATCGGATGATTTGCGTTTGCTTGTTGATGCGTATAGCGCACCAATTGATTTAAATTTTTACCCATGGCATGCAATTGTCGTAATAGTTTTGGGTCAACCGTAGGAAAATCGCGTTCACGTCTAGGTATAGTACCTTTTGTTAATATGGCACGCGCATAGCGTGCTAAATTCATACCTTGAGCTTTTGCTTCAAGCACAGCAAATTCTTCGTCACTAAAGCGAATGTTAAGACGTTTATCTCGTAATTTTTTCGATGATTTTTTTATTAGTACGTCGTCATCGCTTTGCTTTTTTTCGGCTGATTGTTGTGCCATGTTTAGTGTCTATTCATTTTTTATAAGGCTTGATTTTGGTTTAAGGGGGTTTGGGGTCTCCCCAATAAGCACCCA
>NZ_DAMCJP010000026.1:0-2361 GCF_032097965.1 Moraxella sp. CTOTU49803
CACTTTATAGCGTTCGCCAAACTCTTTACCGTCTTTGTCTTTGCCAGCGTCTAGGGTAAATACGTTCACCACTTGCCCTGTAATCTGTAACATTAGTTGTCCCCTGTTGCTGCTTCAGCCTGTAAAGTAAATTTCCATTCTTCGTATTCTTCAGCAATCTGTTGCAACTCGATGCCGTCTAAATTTTCTAAGAAGTAAGCAAGACCCAAGCGTAAAAGGTCAGTCATGATGATATTACGGCTTTTGCCTGATACGTCTGCAATCGCTTCAATGTGAGCCGATAAGTCCAAAGACAAACGCAGCGAATACGCTTTGTTAGTGCTATCTGTCTTGAACACTGATGATTTAAGGTTTCTTAGTTGGTCGTCTAAATTACTCATAATGTATACTCGAAACTATGTTAATGCTGATGTGTTTTATTGATGTTTTATTATTAAAGCATATCTAATTTTCTAAATCAATCAATACTTAATCGTGACATGCACCCATAGTTATTATTTCTATCATGCAGATACTAGCAATCAAGGTAGTATTTTTGCTGCGCAAAAATCTCCACCTTGACAGCTAGTCTTTGCATGATTTTTTTCTACTATGGGTTGCATGCCACTAATCCACGTCTAAAAGGGAACCACATAAAGTGCGAACTTAGGAGTTATTCTTTGGCATAACTCAAGTTCATAAAAAAACCGCCCATAAGGACGGTAAGGAAAACACACAAAAATAATTATTTTTTTACGAGATAAAAAAATAATTATTTTTCTGTCTTTTAACTTCTTTCGTTCGTCGTCGTCGGAACTCCTTCTCCTCACTCAATCGTTAAGCCGTATCGGCAATACTTTTTAATTCTGCAACGTGATAGTGTGCCAGCTTCATCACCAGTTCATTATATCGCCTACTATTGCCCTCTAAATAATCACGCTCACAGGCTTCTAATATTTCGGCTCTATGGTTATAGACATTAATCAAAGTCCAAATGGCAAAATCAATATCTTTAATCATCACGCTTTCTTTTTCTGTTTCTGTGGCTAATTCTTCATCTGTTTTTTCTTCGACTTGGAGCAATGCCTTCAAACCCTTAGACCACACGAGCTGTCTTTTACCCTTGAAGCAAATCGCATACTCTTGGAATAACTTTTCATACTCTGGACATTCGACAGATTGCCTAAGCAAGTCAAAAGGCGTTAAGCTATCTTCACGACCTTTTTTTGTATGCCCTTTGGTCATCTCATCTTCAAGCCCCCACTTAGTAACATATTCTTGAGCCTTGCCACCGTCATCTATACGGCAACCACGTTCCAATGATGGCTCTTTCATGCCTTTTTTCACACAGCAATATTGCCAATGACTAGCAAGCAACTTTTCAACAGCTTTAAAATTAATCGGATTTTCAAAGAATAAAAGAATGTGAAAATGTGGGTGCCACCCATTTTCACCATAGGTTACTTCAGTAGCCATAATATGACCAAACTTACCCAGCTTGCCCAAGACTTCAACCGCACCGCCTTTTCTACGACTTGACCAAAACAACTCAAGAGCCTTTGATTGTCTATCCAATAGATAAGCTAAATTGTCCCCGACATGGTGGCGATTGGTTAACGTCATCAAGTAAACCGCACCACCATTTTTTTTAAGATTGTCCATAGCTTTTTTTAGCTCACTTCGTCTTGCTTCACTGATTTTTGCAGAGCAGACAGGACAAGTCCAAACCGAACCACAGCGAACTAAATTGTCATAGTGTGCCTTTTTTCGACCTTCGTTATAACGGATAGATACGTTTTTATCTTTGGTTATTCTTCTTCTAAGACAATTACAAACTCTTTCTTTTGGAAGTAATCGAGAAGCGATATTTTGAAGCGTAAAGCGTTCAGCACGTTTTAAGCGTATTTCTTCAACGCTAGGCGTAGCCTGCTTTGCAGACGATTTCGTATATATACCAAGAGCGACCCCACTGGAGACATTAGGCACAAACGAAGCTTGGGAATTTTCTATAGATTTTCTATAGATTGATTGAGAAAACATGGTATAATTAACCCGTTATTTAGTGATAACAAAAGCCCCTACAGTCGCCAAACTACAAGGGGCTTTTTTATTGCCTATGATTATGCAACGCTAGACATAGCTTGTCTAGGCTTTGCCCCTTTTCTTACAAAACAAACTATGTTGCCTTTGCTTGGCGCAAATGCCCCAACGTCAATAGAAACAACTTTGCCCTTTAGTCCCACCCAGTCTGTTAAATCATCAACGGTTAAATCCATCAAATCATATTTAGCATCGCCATTGGGTAACGCAACATTACCCATTAACTGCACTTTATAGCGTTCGCCAAACTCTTTACCGTCTTTGTCTTTGCCAGCGTCTAGG
>NZ_DAMCJP010000027.1:0-2235 GCF_032097965.1 Moraxella sp. CTOTU49803
TACTGATATGGGTAAATAAACGTACTGATATGGGTAAATAAACGTACTGATATGGAAGCTACAGCCCAGTAATAGTAAGGCGTACAGAGTAGCTAAAAGCATTTAAAAGCATTTAAAAGCATTAAAAACCTTTTTTGCATAAAAAAACCTAGTCAAAATAACTAGGTTTTAATAACTGAAAAATGATTAATTTTCTAATATTTCAAAGTTACGTTCGCCATTAACAAAATCAGGCTCATCTTGACCATCTTGTAAAAGCAAAACATCATTACCAGCCATTTTCTCATACCCTTTCATTGGAACAATAGCGCCAACGACAAGACCAGTAAAAAATTCTGAAGGTGAAATTACATATCCTTCATCATCTTTAAACTCATCTGACCAGTAACCAACGCGCTTACCCAATAATTTGATATTATCGTTTACAGCCATAATTTGAACTCCTTGTTAGTTCATTGTGGTTAGCATGATTAATAACTGGCATTATTAATCATGCGTTTGTTAATAATACTTATCTAACTTTAATGTTTTTCGCTCTAAACAAGCTGAAATATAAAGCTTCAATTCTCTAGACATAGAAGAATGATTTTTTTTACAAAGTTTCTCAAAATCTGACTTCAGTTTACTATTAATCCTTAAATTAATTGAAGCATCTAATATATTTTCATCATCTTCAAAGTTAAAATCATCTTCATTATGCTGCATTTATTCACCTTTTAAACACTGTTTATATAATTAGTATATACTAATTATATGCTGATTTATTGCAAAATGTGTACTTAATTGTTACTAAGTATTACGCATAAAAACCATAAGTTATTGATTTTAAAGAATATGAAAAAATCAAAACGCATTTTTTTTCGCATAAGTACACTACCAAAGTATGTGTACTTTTTCGCGGTGCGGTGTGTCGGCAGTGGGCAAGCCATGCGCCCCCCGCCCCGCTTATTAGTAAACAAAAATCTACTAATATAATAATACTAAATTTCTACTAACGCGCCTAACGGCTTGTTGGGTCAATTTTTGGATCAAGTGGCGACATACACCAAGCAGTAATTGGAACACCAGGCGCGCCACATTGTCCAAAAATTCGACCTTAGGAAAAACCCAAAGGGCGAGAATTCGAGTTGCAAACAGCACAACTCAATTTCGGCATGGGTAAACCCCTACGACCCCTTAAAACCCAGTTTAGCCAAGTAAGGCGCGTAAAAAGCTTGTTTTTCAGCGTTACGCAGGTCATTAGCGATTATTTGCGTATATTCGTCCATACTTTTGCCCATTGGTGCTTTACTACCTAATTCTGGTAATTCTGCTAATTTGCGCGAAAACACGCCTATTTGCTTTTCTGTGAGTTTATGGAACATATCTAGGGTATTAGGGTCTTTATCGTCAATACGCGCGTTTTTGGACGGTTTTTGAACCTGTTTCTGTTTAACTGTGAATTTAAAACCATGAATTAACCGCCCTTTCTTTTCTTGAGTGTATGAAACGGTTAAATCTGTTTTTTCGTTTATCTCATTTACCGCCAAATCTAAAACACGCTTTTTAAAATTACTCATATCTCTATATTCGCCATCATCAAGACCCATTTGCCCCCGAAATAGCGATAATTCAAACACAGGCGTTTTTCCTGCCGTTTTCCATTGGATAAGCAACTCATACAGGCGCACAGAATACACGCTGTTTAGGTTTGCCGTTTGGCTAAGCATATATTGGGTAAAAAATTGCTCTGCACCGTCTAGCCGTGTAATACATTCGACCACCAGGCGAGTGAAACATACTTCAATAGCCCCTTCATCATCTAAATAGCGGACATCTTGAAGCCAACGCGATTTTATAGGCTTTTTTTCACGGTCAAAGTAGGTGAAACGGCGATTAAAAAGCGTTTCTTCTGATTGTTTCATCAAAATATAGGCGTTTTGCCGTGTAGTGTCGAAAGCGTCAGCATAGCGCATGGCATCAATGCGTAAGGGTGTTTTAGTGTCTAGCCCCTTGCCAGTTTCACGAGCGTCCACTATAGCGAGCTGAATAATGCGTAATTCGGGCAAAGAAAGGTTTTGAACTGCTGAATTTAATTGGTTGGTTTTAACTACTAAATCAGATTTAGACATATTGAATACCTTAATAAGTACGTTTTTTTTATTGTACTTATAAGTACATAAATATACAAGTACTAAAAAGGTAAATAAACGTACTGATATGGGTAAATAAACGTACTGATATGGGTAAATAAAC
>NZ_DAMCJP010000028.1:0-1841 GCF_032097965.1 Moraxella sp. CTOTU49803
GTGCGTGTCGGCAATATCCACACCTTTGAAGAGATGATTGAAAGACACGGACACGGTGATGGCTGTGAAATCTGTAAACCAACGGTTGGCTCGATTTTGGCGTCTTGCTGGAATGACTATATTCTTGATAAACCCTTGGTTGCGCTGCAAGACACCAATGACGCTTTCTTGGGGAATATCCAAAAAGATGGTACTTATTCAGTTGTGCCGCGCATTGCGGGCGGCGAAATTACCGCCGAAAAACTCATCGTACTGGGCGAAGTGGCTCGGGATTTTGGACTTTACACCAAAATCACTGGTGGGCAACGTGTGGATTTATTTGGTGCACGTAGTGACCAATTGCCCAATATTTGGGAACGCTTAATCAACGCAGGTTTTGAAACAGGGCATGCCTATGGCAAGTCTTTGCGTACCGTCAAATCTTGCGTCGGTAGCACATGGTGTCGCTATGGCGTGGATGATAGCGTCGGCTTGGCCATCGAACTGGAAAACCGCTATAAAGGCTTACGTGCCCCGCATAAAATCAAATTCGGTGTATCAGGCTGTACCCGAGAGTGCGCCGAAGCCCAGGGCAAAGACGTTGGTATTATTGCCACTGAAAATGGCTGGAATCTATATGTCTGTGGCAATGGCGGTATGCGGCCTCGTCACGCTGAGCTGTTTGCCAGTGACTTGGACACAGCCACGCTGGTTAAATATATAGACCGTTTCTTAATGTTCTACATAAAAACAGGCGACCGCTTACAACGCACATCGGTATGGCGTGAGAAAATGGAAGGCGGGCTTGAGTACATTCAACAGGTGGTCATCAATGATAGCCTGGGTATTGCCGAAGAGCTCGAAGCCCAAATGCAAGCGGACATTGACGCGTACCAATGCGAATGGAAAACCACCCTGTCTGACCCAGAACGTTTAAAACGCTTTAAGCACTTTATCAACAGTGACAAAGTCGATGACAACGTGGTATTTGTCGAAGAACGGAGCCAAATTCGTCCTGCAACTGCCGATGAGAAGTCAGTGATTGGCCAAGACGCAACCGAATTCTCAGACCAGACTGCATCACCTGCCTAACGTTAATAACATTCACCAAACTGGGATGTCCCATGGGCATCTCATCGGGTAAAAAATACGGAATCAAATCATGAATGAAATCTGTAAACTAGACGATATCATCCCTGAAACTGGCGTTTGTGCGCTAGTCAACGGCGAACAAGTTGCCATCTTTCGGACCCATCATGACGAAGTATATGCCATGCATAACTTTGACCCATTTAGCAAGGCTAACGTCATTTCTAGGGGGCTACTTGGTAGCTGTGAAATTGACGGGCAAAAAGTGCGTTATGTCGCGTCACCTATGTATAAACAACGTTTTGACTTGGCAACAGGTAAGTGTCTTGATGATGAGCGAGTTTCGTTAAGATCGTATCCAGTTAAGGTCAATCATGGCGCTGTGTTTATTTAACTAAATGCCGACAATATATAAAGGGGTATAGAAATCATGCCCCTTTATCTTTACCCCAATCAAACTACACCACTAATTGTTGATAATATTGCCGACTGGCATTTAACTCATTATATAGTGATACGACTTCGCCCATGATCATCACTGCAGGGGAAGGCAGTTTGGCAATATTTTGTAGCGTTTGAATGGTATCAAGTGTCCCGATTAATACCTGTTCATTCTCTCGGCTGACATTGGAAATAATGGCAAATGGAGTATCGGCTGATTTACCTGCTTGCAACAAGCCTTGTGTCAGCGATGGCAAGGTATTTAACCCCATATAAAAAATCACCGTTTGATTATCCGCTAACAACTCAGCATATTGCTCATTCGGCGTATC
>NZ_DAMCJP010000029.1:0-1229 GCF_032097965.1 Moraxella sp. CTOTU49803
AAATCACCGTTTGATTATCCGCTAACAACTCAGCATATTGCTCATTCGGCGTATCCGTCTTTAAAAACCCTGTCACAAACTTAACGGATTGGGCATAGTCGCGGTGGGTCAATGGGATATTAACGCTATTGGCAACCGCTAATGCTGTGGTAATGCCTGCAATTGACTCACATGCAATGCCGGCGCTCACTACGGTCTGCATTTCTTCACCACCACGACCAAAGATAAACGGATCGCCTGATTTTAGCCGAATGACGATTTTACCTTGCTTAGCAAGCGTTACTAACAAGCCATTAATATCTTGTTGTGGCATACTGTGCTTTGCACATTTTTTTCCAACGTAAATTTTCTCTGCTGTTGGGTTAATCGCTAAAATCTCATCACTAACCAAATTGTCGTAACAAATAACATCTGCTTTTAAGATAGCTTTATATGCTTTAATTGTGAGTAATTCTGGGTCACCTGTACCTGCACCAACAAGATACACTTTCCCTATTTTAGCTCGAAATTTATCATCCTTTGCACCATGTCTATAAAACGTGTATCCGATATCATCAAAAGCACTGACATCTTGGTAAACTGGACTATTAATTGATGGCATAGGCATTCTCGCTGCAATTTATATATTTGAAAATGAATCAATTTTTAATAATTAATCCATAAATATGGGATTGCAAATACCATGCCTTTTACTATTATATCCTATTGAAAAATGCTATATTTAATTATCGGAATACGTAAGTGTAAATACCCCAAACTTAAAACAACATCAAAGTAGAATAATTAAGCCACCTGTTTATACTCAGCAGGCGTCATATCATTCAATGAATCATGCGGTCGTTCGTGGTTATAAACCTCGATCCATTCATCGGTTAATTGTCTAACCTCATTTAAATTATTGAACAAATAACAATCTAACACCTCATTTCGATAGCTACGATTGAATCGCTCAATATACGCATTTTGGTATGGGCAGCCAGGCTTAATGTAATCAACCAAAATACCATGCGCTGCTGCCCAATCCGTGAAGATACTTGAGGTAAACTCACTGCCATTATCAACGCGAATCTTGTTGGGATAGCCATGGCACTCGGCTAACTGATCCAAATAGCGAATCACCCGTAAAGATGGGATGCTCGTACCAATATCAATGCCTAACACCTCTCGGTTACAATCATCAATAACATTAAAGGTGCGAAAGCGGATATTGTTATGCAACTTGTCACTCA